>NZ_JBDOQS010000008.1:0-359978 GCF_039839285.1 Mucilaginibacter sp. CAU 1740
GTATAAAATAGTTAGGGCGGATATAACCCGAAGTCATACCGCCCTAAACAGGCTGGCATAGAGCCGCCTTAAGTAAACAAAATTAGAATTTATTTGATAATTAACACAGAATCTCTCTACGCTGTGCGTAAAGAGGGGATTTTTGTTTTTTGATTTATTTTTCCCTAACCCTCTTTACGGCTTGCCGTAGAGAGGGTGGTCCAGCGAAGCGTAGACCGGGTGAGTAAATTCTGCGCCATGCTAATCCGTAATGCAATGAACCATGCCTCCTCAAATTAATGTCAAGAAACACACCCGTATTGCTAATTGCCGCTATTTAAACGATATTTAGGCCTGCACACACATTAACTGTTTATCCTTGGCCGAACTTACTCCCGCAAAGCGCACCTGGCATGTTTTTAAGCGCAATAAAATTGCTATGGCCGGGCTTTTCTTTATCCTGCTTACTTTGCTGGTGGCCATACTGGGTTATGTTATTATGCCCGATGGTACGCCGCAGGCCAATAACATGATCATACAGTTAAGTATCAAAAAACCAGGGTCAACCTACACTATATTAAAACTGCGCAAAGCCGAACCAGTAGACACTGTAAACTTTTTTGCCAGGATGTTTTACGGGCAGCCCTCGTTTTATAAAGAGGTACCTGTAAAAAGCTACCGCTTTGTTAAAGATGCCATTTACGCCGATGAGTATATTGGCGATGAAGACAAGCCCGAAAAAAAAGCCTACAATATTTTTGAAGCGATATCCGGACAAAAGCCGGTGTATAAAAATGGGATGGTAAGTTATATAGTTAATGGGAAAAAAATAACGCGCCCTGTTAACGAAGCCCTTTACCGCGAGTTGCGAACTGAGATCATCAAACAAAATATCTGCACTAAAACATTTTGGCTTGGCACGGATGCCTACGGGCGCGATATGCTGAGCCGTTTGTTGTTGGGTACCCGTGTTTCGTTGGCTGTTGGGCTGATGGCTGTTATTATCAGCATGCTGCTTGGTGTAACGGTAGGCGCAATTGCCGGTTATTTTGGCGGATGGGTTGATGCCGGTTTAAGCTGGCTCATGAATATTTTATGGGCATTGCCAGCCTTGCTGTTGGTTATTGCTATCTCGTTTGCGCTTGGTAAAGGGCTGTGGCAAATTTTTATTGCCGTGGGCATGTCCATGTGGGTTGAAGTTGCGCGCTTGGTGCGCGGGCAGGTAATGGGGCTTAAACAGGTAGAGTATATTGAAGCCGCAAGGGCGCTGGGCTTTAGCAACAAGCGCATCATCAGCAGGCATATTTTACCAAATATAACCGGGCCTATCCTGGTATTGGCTTCTTCAAACTTCGCATCGGCCATTTTGCTGGAAGCGGGGCTTAGTTTTCTTGGTTTTGGCGCTCAGCCGCCTATGCCTACCTGGGGTGGGATGATCAAGGAACATTATGGCTATATTGTGATGGATTCGGCCTTTTTGGCGGTTGTTCCGGGTTTGGCCATTATGCTTTTGGTGTATGCTTTTAACCTGGTTACAGTTGGCTTGCGCGATGCCTTTGATATAAAATCACAAAGTACTCGCATATAAAAATTATTTCTTCTATTTTAGTCAGCGTACTCATATCAAATATGTTGAATATAGACGATAGTTCCGGAGAAGATGAATTGATCAGGCTCCTGCTTAAACGGCAGTCGGAATTAAACTCGTTGCTGGAAATTACGCGGGCCATCAATAAAAATACGGCTACCCCTATTTTGGTGCAGATGCTTGAGGTGATTTTGCAAAATTACCTGCAGGTTGGTAAGCTTAGATTTTTGATCGAAAAAGACGGAAAGTTTGCCTGCATAGCCAAATATGGCGGCGAGTTTGAATCATCTGTGGTATTGTCTCGCGCTTGCAGGCGGTTAGGGAAGTTTAAATCCCCTATCGCTATATCAGATCATACCGACCCTATACTTAAACGCTATAATTACTTCATCCCCATTTATCATAAAAGCAAAGCACTGGCCTACGCCCTCATCGGCGATTTCAATACATCGGGCGAGATGCTTAACAACGATCTGAATTTTATTCAAACGTTGATGAACGTGATCATCGTAGCGCTCGAAAACAAAAAGCTTTTCCGCGAGCGTTTACAATCCGAACGTTTTCAGCGCGAAATGGAGCTTGCTGTTGAAGTGCAGAACATGCTGATCCCCTTGCGCGAGCATAAGGACGAGAACGTAGAGATAGGCGCTATATACCTCCCCCATCAAAACATCGGTGGCGATTATTTTGATTTTATCCGCCTTAACGAAAACGAGTTTTTATGGTGCATTGCCGATGTATCGGGCAAAGGAATTTCGGCAGCCCTGCTTATGGCAAATTTTCAGGCCAGTTTGCACGCCTGGGCTGCGGTGGAAGACGATTTGACCAACATTGTTGATAGGCTCAATAAAATAGTACTCAACAATACCAAAGGCGAGCGTTTTATTACCCTGTTTTTAGCCCGTTACAATCAAAAAAATCGCAAGCTTAATTATATCAACGCAGGGCACAACCCAACCATCCTGTATTCGGAAGGCGGTGCAATCCCGCTTAAGCTGGGTACCACCATGATAGGTGTTTTTGAAGACCTGCCATTTTTAAACGAGGGCGAAGTAGACGTAGAACCCGGCAGCCTCATTTTTAATTATACCGATGGTTTGATGGATTTTGAATCGCCAAATACCAAAGTTTGGAACGAGGATAAGCTGCTTGATTTTGTGTTGGCACACGGCGAGCTATCGCCCGATAACTTTAACCAGGCCCTGCTTGATCATTTGGGCACTACGCATAAAAGTAAGCCGATAGATGATATTACCTTGCTTACGTTAAAGATCTTTTAAATTTTACACGAATATTTCGAATTAGGACGAATTAAACGAATGAGTGATTTTCTTCGATTAGAATTGGTGTAATTCGTTTTAATTTTATCCGATCAGAAAATAATTCGTGTAATATTTGATCCGTACTATCGTTCACAACAATATTATATTTGCTCCATGTTATCAGCAAGGTACCAGCACGAATTTTTAGAAGCAGGATGTGATGAAGCAGGGCGCGGTTGCCTTGCCGGACCGGTTTTTGCCGCCGCTGTAATTTTACCTCCCGATTTTGATCATCAGCTGCTTAACGATTCGAAACAGATCTCGGAAGAGTTGAGGTATCAGCTCCGTGCCGAAATTGAAGAAAAAGCCATTGCCTGGGCCGTAGCATCGGTTGATAATTTTGAAATAGACGAGATCAATATCCTCAACGCCTCGTTCCTGGCTATGCACCGGGCTATTGAAAAGCTCCATATGGAACCTCAGTTTTTAATAATAGACGGTAACCGCTTTAAAAAGTATCGCAATACCCCTCACGAGTGCATTATTAAAGGCGATGGCAAGTACTTCAGCATTGCGGCCGCATCTATCCTGGCTAAAACCTATCGCGACGATTTTATGATGCGGATAGCCCTTGAGCACCCCGAATACGATTGGCATAGTAACAAAGGTTACCCAACTATAAAACATCGCAATACAGTAATGAAAATAGGCTTTACACCCTACCATCGCCGCACCTTTAGGGTGAGTGACCCGCAGCTAAGTATTTTTTAACCCAGGCTTTGAATACCTCCGTAAGGTTGGTATTTTTGTTGAAAACCAATCCATCATTTGAAGATCCTTATTTTAACCCATCGTGTCCCATTTCCGCAAAATGGCGGATATGCCATTGTGGTTTGCAACACCATTAAGGGTTTGATAGCGCTTGGGCATGAGGTTTCGTTAGTTGCCCTGAACGGAAAAAAATACTACGGCAGCGCGCAAAGCAACGAGGACGATCTGCAGCAAAAAATTCAATATACATCGTACGATATCAATATCAACATCTCCATGTTTGATGCCGTAACAAACCTGTTCAGCAAAAAATCAAACGATGTTGACCGTTATTATGATGCTGAGTTTGAAAAGCTGTTGCTGCGCGAGTTGAGGCAAACAAATTATGATGTTATCCAGTTCGAAGGCCTGTTTGTAACACCATATTTAGCGGCAGTACGTAAGCAGAGCAAAGCTAAACTCATCTATCGTTCGCATAATATTGAGCACCAGGTGTGGATGCGCCTTGCCCAGCAAAAAAGTGATCTGTTTAAAAAGTGGTACCTGCAGCTATTGGCCCGCCGGGTAAAAGATTACGAATTACAGGTGCTTAATAAATTTGATGCGGTAGCAGTATTTACTGCCGAAGATAAAAAAACACTACTCTCCTACGGGATCAATATTCCTGTAGAGATCTTCCCGGTGGGGATTATGTTGGATGATTACAGGCCTAATTACAACAAAACCGAGTTTCCGAGTTTGTTTTTCCTGGGTTCGTTGGATTGGATGCCCAACAGGGAGGGTATAGAGTGGTTTATAGACAACTTTCATAAAGATCTTACCGATGGCGACCTTCGTGTAAAATTTTACGTTGCCGGACATAATATCCCCGATAGTTTTGACGACTACGAGGTGTTGGGCAAAATTTTTATCCAGGGCGAGGTTGATGACGCTTCGGAATTTGTGAACAGCAAGGCCATCATGATAGTTCCCCTGCTATCAAGCGGTGGCATGCGCGTAAAAATTGTGGAAGGTATGGCCATGGAGAAATGTATCATCTCCACAGCCCTCGGGGCTGAAGGCATTGGCTATACCAATGGCGTTAATATTATGATAGCCAATAACCGCCAGGAATTTTATGATGCCATTGAACGCTGCATTGCGGATGAGGAGTTTTGCCGCGGGATAGGCATCAACGCCCGTAAACTCATCGAACAGCAACACGATGTAAATGTGATTGCGCCCAAGCTTGTAAAGTTTTACGGGGAACCGTGATTTCCCCATTGTCATCCTGAGTAAGGTTTATTTGCGCGCAAATAATAGCATTGCAGATGGTGTTTTTTGCGTCTGATTATCAACGCGTTATAGGCTCGTCAATGGCAGCGATAGCGAAGGATCTTCTTCAACAAGTATAGCCGTTATACAGGACGAAGAAGATGCTTCGTGCCTCAGCATGACAAATGAATAAATGGTCAATGTCGTGCTTCCTTCAAATGCCCCTACTTAAAACAGCTGCAAACTGCCAACCGCCTTACTGCAAACTAATCTACTGCTGCTGTTGCTGCTGTTGTTGAATAACCTCCATATATCGCTGATAACTGTTTTTAGCGAAGCTTGTAGTATGTACTGCCGGTACTTCAGCCGGTTTTTCTTCAAACACAATTGCATCGGCATCATCCACCAAAACAGATACTTCAAGCTTATGACCAAATGAACCTTTATACACCCCTTTAACCGGTGAGCAATCTGAAAAATTACGACCAACGGCGAGGCGTACATGCGTTTCATTGGCCACGCAATTGTTTGTCGGGTCGATGCCCAGCCAGCCATAGTCGGGGATGTAAACCTCGGCCCAGGCGTGGGTTGCGCCTGCGCCGCGCATAGCGCTGCTGTGTGTGCAGATATAGCCGCTAACATAGCGGGCAGGTATTTTGAGCAGGCGAAGCATCACCATTAAAATATGCGCGAAATCCTGGCATACGCCGGCTTTCAGTTTCCATACCTCATCAAGGGTTGTTTCAACGGTGGTAACACCTTTAATGTATTCGAAGTTTTTATACACCCAGTTGCAAAACCTTAACGCTACCTGGTAAGGGGCTTCATTATTATTGCGCTCGCTTTCAACAAACTCTTGCAGTTCTGTAAATCCTTCAAAATACTCTTGTTTTAAAAAATCGATATAAGGCACCATGTATTGCAGGCGCTTCAGATCTTCCCAGTGCTGTTCCGGAAAAATATCGTTTACCGGTAGCGGGCGTGGCTTGGTAACTACATCAAGTTTAGAGTTAATGAGCAGTGTACTATGCAACTCGCTGTAGGTAAAGCTGCCAACCTCGTTGCCGTAATAATCAATATGGGTATCAACAACCGGGTTGCCGGTTATATGAAGCTCCTGCTTGATCACATCCTGGTAGTCATCTTTTATCGGGAACAGGATGATCTGGTTGGCGCTGTCGCGTACCGGGCCTTCGTAAGTGTATTTAGTGATATGTTGAATTTTAAATTCGGGCATGGTTGTATCTAAATTTATGAATTGGCAAAATAGTGCTGGTTCAATGAGTTGCCAATACTGTATAATTCACTTCTGATCTGGGTTAAAAACAAGTGCAGGCCTTCAGTTTTAATACTCTTTACCGAGCTGTATTTAATGCGGCTTTGCAACCTGCCTATTTGGAACGACATTTCGCGGTAGTCATCTACGTTGCTTTCGTTCTTCAATCTGTCAAAATAGCGCTGGATATTGTTTACCGAATAAATAACCGAACGCGGGAAATCGACATTTAATACAACCTGCTCCAACACGTTCTCGGCCTCGAAGCCCTCACGGTAGGTTTTAAGGTACAGCTCATACCCGCCTAACGAAAGCAGCAAGTGCTTCCAATAAGTAGTATCGGTAAGCAGATCCGGATTTTCGCTTATGGAGCTAAATTTAGTATCCAAAATATCTACCGATTGGATAGCCCGTTCAAGGTACTTGCCAATGTTCATAAAAGCACGGCCTTCACCGCGTTCCATCGTGATCTCTACGGTGCCGTAGTAAAGCATGACCTGCTTTATCAGTACGTCGAGCACGCCAATTGGGTCTTCTCGCTGCAAGGCGCGGTCAAGGCGCGGATCTTTCACCGTGTGATAATACTCGTTAAGGCATTGCCACAGATCTTTAGTGATGTGCTCCTGCACTCCACGGGCATTTTCGCGGGCCAGCGTAATGATGTTTAATATGGAGTTGGAGTTGTTTTTACCCGTTACCATGTATTTTAAAACCGCGCGACTGTCGTTCTCCAGCGAATCGGTTTCGTCGGCATCCAGGCCGGCAAAAATGCGCATCACCGGTTCCCAGGTAAACTCCTGCACCGTATCCTGCGACGACGCGTAATTAATTTTGAGCATCCGCAGCAAACCATCGCTGCGCTCAATGTAACGGCTTAACCAATAAAAACTTGCTGCTACCCTGCTTAACATAATGCCCCCTAACCCCCTAAAGGGGGAATGATTAACCTGTTGGCTTTCGCCTTAGGCGTTTGTTATTTATATTATTAATACTCAAATTCAAAAGCACATGGTCTGTGCGATTCCCCTCTTGAAAGGGGTGGAGGGGTGTGTTTCTGCTTCGTTGTTCGCTCGTATAACACACCCCTGCTGTCGCTCTTTCCTGTCGCGCCCCCTCTCAAGAGGGGAGCTTGAAAAACTATTTGTTTTCCCTACCCTTTTAAGATATCGGGGGATTAAGTACCCACGTGTCTTTACTTCCACCACCCTGCGAGCTGTTAACCACCAGCGATCCTTCTTTCAACGCCACTCGGGTTAATCCACCCGGCACTATCTCAATGCCATCCGGGCCATATAACGCGTAAGGTCTTAAATCAACCCTGCGTGGTTTTAATGAGCCTTGCATATAGCATGGCGCGGCCGATAGGTTGATGGTTGGTTGCGCAATGAAGTTACGCGGATCTTTCAATATCTCCTTTTTATAATCTTCAATTTCCTGCTCGCTTGCGGCGTGGCCCATTAGCATGCCGTAACCGCCGCTGCCATTGGTTTTTTTAACCACCATTTTGTTGAGGTTTTCAAAAACATGCGCACGTTCATCGGGGTTGCCCAGTTGGTGGGTGGGTACGTTTTTAAGGATCGGTTCCTCGTTCAGGTAATAGCGGATCATATCAGGTACGTAGGCATAAACGGCCTTATCGTCGGCAACGCCGGTCCCGGTGGCGTTTACAATGGCAACATTGCCTTTACGATAAGCACCCATCAGCCCGGCTACGCCCAGCATACTTTCGGGGTTAAATACCAACGGATCCAAAAACTCATCATCCACCCGGCGGTAAATCACATCAACCTGCTGCAAACCGGTGGTGGTTTTCATATATACTTTGTGATTGTTCACCACCAAATCACGACCTTCTACCAGCTCAACGCCCATTAATCGGGCCAGCGTAGTATGCTCAAAATAAGCCGAGTTGTAGATGCCTGGCGTTAGCAATACGATGGTTGGGTTCTGCACCTGCCTTGGCGATAGCGCCAGCAGGTTTTTATATAAAATGGATGGATACTCTGTAACGCTGCGTACGCTGCATTGCGGCAACAGATCAGGAAATAAGCGTTTGGTGATCTCTCTGTTTTCGAGCATATAACTTACGCCCGATGGGGTGCGCAGGTTATCTTCCAGTACATAAAAAGTACCATCGTAATCGCGGATAAGGTCGATACCCGAAATGTGTACGTAAATATCATACGGTACCTGTAGCTGGTACATTTCGCGCAGGAAATGTGGGCAGGAGTAAATGATATCTATCGGTACAATACCGTCTTTAACAATAAACTGATTGTGGTAAATATCCTTCAGGAAAAGGTTGAGGGCGGTAAGGCGTTGCTTGATACCCCGCTCTACAAAAGCCCATTCGCTTGCCGTTATAATACGGGGGATGATATCGAAAGGGAAGATCTTTTCAATGCCTTCGCCGCTGTTGTAAACGGTGAAGGTAATACCCTGGCTCATGAAAAGACGCTTGGCAAGCTCTTCTTTCTTGTTCAGGTCATCGGCCGATTCTTTCGAAATGTAATCGATAACCTTGCGATAATGCTCGCGAACATTAGCATCAAGGCCATACATTTCGTCCCAAACGTTATCAATCGGACTGTATTTGTCAAAATAAGCTGATTCTTCCATGAAAAAATTACAATAGTTTAAAAATTGATAATCAGTTATCTTTAAGAATTGTAATTTATGAAGTGTTTTTGATAAAAAAGCAAATTATTTTGAATTTTTTAAAGATATTTTAATCAAATTGTTAATTTGTGTTGAAATTAACATTGTTAATGTGGGATTAACATGAGGGTAATGAGTATTTTATCTTATAAAGGAAAGCTTTTTAAGATAAGCTAAGAAGTTTATAAGCACGCAAAGGCGCTAAGGTGACTTTATATTTCTCTTTGCGTCTTAGCGCCTTTGCGTGAGAATTTTTTTAAGACGGTTGATAAATAGTTTATGCAGATGCTTCCCCAGTCTTCCTAAACTCCGATGGGTTTACACTTCTATACTTCTTAAAAATTCGGTTAAGGTGGCTTTCGTCATTAAACCCAAGTTCGTTGGCTATTTCGGCCATGCGCATGCTGGTGTGCAGTAAGCGGTTCTCTACAAGTTTGAGTTTGTAGTTGATGATGTACTGCTGCATGGTTTCGTTGGTATGCTTTTTAAAATACCTGCCGAGGTATGTTTCGGAGATGCCCATTTTATCGGCAATAACATCGGCTTTCAGTTTTTCGGGGAAATAGATATTGGCCTGGATATATTGCAGGATATCCAAAGCTTTGTCTTCGGTATTTTCATCAACTTCATCGGGCATGTTCATGGCCACATTGCGGGCCGCTATTATAATAACCGTATTGATATATTGCTGTAAAAGGGCT
Source organism: Mucilaginibacter sp. CAU 1740 (assembly GCF_039839285.1). Taxonomy (NCBI): domain Bacteria; kingdom Pseudomonadati; phylum Bacteroidota; class Sphingobacteriia; order Sphingobacteriales; family Sphingobacteriaceae; genus Mucilaginibacter; species Mucilaginibacter sp. CAU 1740. Next base: position 9,490 of record NZ_JBDOQS010000008.1, read on the forward strand.
TTACTATATAGGCCATTCTTCTCTTTTTCGCTGATGATGGCCTGCATAATAGGTTTTACAACGGTCTTGTCTTCATCAGTTTTCAAGATACATCCAGGTGCCTGGCCTGCGTTTTTTAGTAGGAAATCAAGGTGTTGTGCTGTTTCGCGGCTAAGCCCTTGGTCTTTAATGTACAGCGGATTGAATTTTATAAACAGGAATTGCGTTTCGGTTAGTACCTCAAAATAGTGCGAATCATTCGGCGTAAGCAAAAACAAATGACCAGGTTTATAGGCGAATTTGCTTTTATTAATGCACTGCTTCCCGTTGCCGCTCACAATATAAATAAACTCAAAAAAGCTATGTGAATGTTCGCTTCGCGGACAGGCGACAAGCGGCTCACGCAAAACGATGTCAAAAGGCTGGTATAAATTATCTTTTACCATAGTGTAAATGTACAAATGTTACGAGGGATTGTACAAGAAGTGGGGCTGGTGTCTTGTATAATTTTGTAGTGTAATAAAACAACAAAACACAAACACAATGAAAACTCAAAATACAACAACCATGCAAGCCCTTATAGCTCCCGAAGCAAACGCTTCTTTTACATTAACCGAAGTTGAACGCCCCGTTGCCGCCGAAGGCCAGGTATTGGTAAGCATTAAAGCCAGCGGCGTGAGCGTGCTGGATAATAAAATAAGGACAGGTAAAGGCGGACATGCCAAACAGCCGCTACCAGCAATTTTAGGGATGGATTTTGCCGGAGTGGTGGAAGCTGTTGGCGCAGGTGTTACCCGCTTTAAAGTAGGCGATGAAGTTTACGGACTTGCCGGTGGTATTGGCGGTTTACAAGGCACTTATGCCGAATACAGCGCTTTCGATGCCGATCTGTTAGCCGTTAAGCCATCAACATTAAGCATGCGTCAATCAGCCTCAATGCCGCTTAATTTCATCACCGCCTGGGAGGGTTTGGTTGACAGGGCAAAAGTACAGGCGGGCCAAAAAGTATTGGTACACGGCGGTGCCGGTGGCGTTGGTCACTTAGCTGTACAAATAGCCAAAGCCTACGGTGCCGATGTTTATGCAACAGGCAGTACCGCCCAGCAACAATACATTGAAAGTATCGGTGCAACATTTATTGATTACCGAGAAAAAACAGTTGAGCAATATGTAAATGAATACACCAACGGCGAAGGTTTTGATATTGTTTATGATACCCTTGGCGGCGCAACATTAGATGCGTCATTCGCTGCCGCCCGTTTTTATACCGGTCATGTGGTAAGCTGTTTGGGTTGGGGCGAGCATAAACTGGCTCCTCTGTCATTCCGTGGCGCTACCTATTCAGGGGTATTTACTTTAATGCCGATGATTACCGGTAAAGGCCGTAAACATCATGGCGAGATTATGGAAGAGGTTACCAAACTGGCTGAAGCCGGTAAATTGATTCCATTGGTTGATGAGCGTGCGTTTACTTTGGCTACCGCTAATGAAGCGCATGAGATATTGGAAAATGGGAAGGCCAACGGGAAATTGGTGATTGATGTGGCTGAGTAATGCCTCACCACGTCATTGCGAGGAACGAAGCAATCCCCTACTTACAGATAAACTTGCATAGCCGCTCTGCTAATCGGGGATTGCTTCGTTCCTCGCAATGACGTTTTTAGAGATATATGTAAGTCCTCTAAAAACTACTTCTCCACCGCCACCCTATACGAGGGATCTTCCAGAATATTAACATGGATGATCCCTTTCGCGTTTTTAAGCAGGGTTACACAATCATCGCTTACATGTAATAATTGTAGTCGTTTACCTGCCTGGTGATACTTTTCGGTAAGCTTGTTCAGCGCCTCAATGCCCGACATATCAGCAATGCGGCTATCTTTAAAATCGATCACTACTTCCTTTGGATCACCGGCGATATCAAACTTTTCATAAAAAGCCATCACCGAGCCAAAAAACAGCGGGCCATAAATTTCATAATGTTTCACGCCTTTAGCATCCACATATTTGCGGGCACGGATGCGTTTAGCGCTTTCCCATGCAAAAACCAAAGCTGAAATAATTACACCGATCAATACAGCCAGAGCAAGGTTATGCAACCAAATAGTAATGAGCGCTACCAGGATACCGACAAAAACATCCTGCTTAGGCATTTTATTGATGATGCGAAAACTGATCCACTCAAAAGTGCTGATCGCCACCATGATCATTACTCCGGTAAGCGCGGCCATTGGCAATTTTTCGATAACTGGTGCGCCGAAAAATATAATGCAAAGAATAGTTAGCGAAGCAATAATACCCGATAACCTTGCCCTTGCCCCTGCCGATAGGTTAACCAGTGTTTGAGCTATCATAGGGCAGCCGCCCATACCTGAAAAGAAGCCATTTAATATATTAGCACTTCCTTGTGCGATGCACTCACGGTTGCTGTTGCCTCGGGTGGCGGTCATTTCATCAACCAGATTTAAGGTTAATAAACCTTCGGTGAGGCCTACGCCTGCCATGATGAGCGAGTATGGGAAAATGATTTTTAATGTATCGATGGTAAAAGAGATTGAAGGGATATGAAACGGCGGAAAACCACCGCTTACAGCAGCAATATCATGCACTGTTTTGGTATGGATGCCGAATCCGAAAACTACCGCGAATACTACAATAATAGCAACAAGGGATGGCGGAACAGCTTTGGTGATCTTGGGCAAAATAATAACTATCGCGATGGTCAATGCCACCAAACCCGCCATAATGAATAACGGCGTCCCACTAAGCCAGGTCTCCTGTCCATTAACTATCGTTTTAAATTGCTCAAGCTGTGCCATAAAAATGATAACAGCCAAGCCGTTTACAAAGCCATACATCACAGGTTGAGGTACAAGGCGAATAAATTTCCCAAGTTTAAATAAGCCTACTAAGATTTGTACCACACCAGCTAAAGCCACAGCTGCAAATACATACTCGATGCCGTTAGATTTCATCAATGCAATCAGCACCACAACGGTTGCCCCTGCCCCGCCGGATACTAAACCCGGCCTGCCGCCAAATATGGAGGTGATCAATCCCATAATAAAAGCGGCGTACAAACCCATCAGCGGCGGAAAGCCGGCCAGTATGGCGAATGATAACGATTCGGGCATCATGGTCATGGCTACGGTAAAACCGGCCAGGGTTTCGTTTTTATAGTTGATTTTTTGCGAGAAGTCGAAAAGGCGTAAAGAGGATTTCATCCAGGGTGATTAAATATTGAATAGCCTTGATTGCAGGCTTGTAGATATGCTAATGAAACAATGTGATGTGAGCCAGATTATCAAGATTTGACCACGCTGCAAAAATATACAAAAATGCCGGACTGAAGCGAGGGGAGGATATTGAGGCTTCAATATATACTGAAATAAAAATTCATTGCCGTTGGTTTTAACCAACGGAATAAGCTAAGATGATAAGCGGCTTTAGCCAAAATAAACATGCGGGATTTGGGCTGAAGCCCTTTTGCTTAGTTGTTTGTTATCCGTTGGTTGAAACCAACGGCAATGAAGTTACTGGCTTAATTTGTATGTGATTGAACGCGCTCTACACCTTTGTTAATACCAGCTTTAATCATATTGCCGTATCCATCATCGGGTAAAAATGGTGTGTGGCTTAGCGCTAATTGATAGTTTTCAAGTGCATTATTAAAGTCTTTTAAATCCTCATGGCACTTGGCTACGTTGAGGTAGAGTGATGGGTAGACCGCTTTGATTTCCTCGCCTTCTATTTTGAGTGCAAGGTTTAACGCCGTTTCATCCCATCTTAATTTATCTTCTACGTTTTGCTGGTGTCGGGCTATATAGTGTGCGGCGGTAAACTTTTCTGTAGCATTTGTGGCTTCGTTCCAAGCTTGGTGGAATAGTGCAGATGCTTCATCGGATTTGCCCTCGCCTTCTAATAGCATTCCTTGTGCGCAGAGTTTATTGATGTGATTTTCTGGATCGAATTGCATGGTGATGGGAGTGTTTGGCGGAATAAATTTATGGTTTTGGATAGAGAATAAGCTAATATTTAAAGAGTTTGTCATCCTGAGTAAGGTTTATTTGCGCGCAAATAATAGCATTGCAGATGACTTTTTTGCACGACTGATTATCAATGCGTTATAGACTTGTCAATGGCAGGAACGAAGGATCTTCTAAAACATGTAAAGCGACTATACAGGGCGAAGAAGATCCTTCGTTCCTCAGGATGACAAAATTGTGATGTTGTTTTTCGCTATCACTAAACCAGCGGCAGATTGATGATTTGACCGTCCTCTTTCGGGGTTTTTCTGAACTACCGAGGATTCTTCGGTAGTTAGTTCAAATAAGCCAAAACAAAAAACGGCCCGGATAAACCGGGCCGTTATCAATATCTAAACAAAAATCAATTAGTGATTTTGCTCGTGGATCTCTTCTTCTCTGAATAGTTTCGCGCTGAAGAAATCATTATTCATGCGGGCAATGTTGGTAAGTTTGATCTCCTTAGGGCACTCGGCTTCGCAGGCACCGGTGTTGGTACAGTTACCAAAACCTTCTTCGTCCATCTGTGCTACCATTGATTGTACACGACGGTAACGTTCTGGCTGACCTTGTGGTAATAAACCCAATTGAGTGATCTTAGCCGAAACGAATAGCATCGCCGAAGCGTTTTTACAAGCTGCAACGCAGGCACCGCAACCAATACAGGTAGCAGAATTGAAAGCCTCGTCGGCAATAACTTTAGGGATCGGGATAGCGTTACCATCGGGTACACCGCCTGTGTTTACTGACACATAGCCACCTGCTTGTTGGATCCTGTCGAAAGCAGAGCGGTCAACCGCCAAATCTTTTACGATAGGGAAAGCTTCTGCGCGCCATGGTTCGATGGTGATGGTTTCGCCATCGTGAAAAGTACGCATGTGCAATTGGCAGGTAGTGATACCGCGTTTTGGGCCATGCGGGTGACCGTTGATATATAACGAACACATACCACAAATACCTTCGCGGCAGTCGTGATCAAAGTTAATTGGCTCTTCGCCTTTGTGGGTAAGGCTTTCGTTAACCACGTCGAGCATTTCAAGGAACGACATATCAGGCGAAATGCTTTCAGCTTTATAGCTAACAAATTTACCCGCGGTTTGAGCATTTTTTTGACGCCATACTTTAAGCGTCAGGTTCATATTTCCGTTACTCATCTTTGTTTTAGATTTGAGTTATCGTTGTTTTTTTGTTGATTGAGTGAGCGGTTGACTGGGTGAGTGGTCTGTTAACTTAATCAACCATTCACCCAGTCAACTATTCACTAATTATGCATAGTTACGTTGAGACAGGTGAACTGCTTCAAATGTTAACTGTTCCTTGTGTAATTCTTCCGGCTGATTCTCGCCTTTAAACTCCCAGGCAGCAACGAACGCGAAGTTTTCGTCGTCACGTAATGCTTCGCCATCTGGTGTTTGCGATTCAACCCTGAAGTGGCCACCGCATGATTCTTTACGCATCAAAGCGTCGTCTATCATCAGCTCGCCCAGTTCGATGAAATCGGCTACACGGCCGGCTCTTTCTAACGAAGCGTTTACTTCTTCGTTCTCGCCGGTTACGATAGCGTTTTTCCAGAAATCGGCTTTCAATGCCTGGATCAAACCTTTGGCTTTTCTCAAACCTTCGTCGGTACGGGCCATACCGCAATATTCCCACATAATGTGGCCAAGTTCGCGGTGGTACTCGTTGGTGGTTTTAGTGCCTTTAAGGGATAATAATTTATTTACATGCGCAATAACATCTTGTTTGGTTTGCTCAAAAGCAGGGTGGCTGGTATCAACCTTTTTAGGGCCAATTTTAGCCAGGTAATCGCCAAGGGTATAAGGAATTACAAAGTAACCATCAGATAAACCCTGCATCAGCGCCGAAGCACCAAGGCGGTTAGCACCGTGATCGGAGAAGTTACACTCGCCCAAAGCATATAAACCAGGGATGGTAGTGCTCAGGTTATAATCAACCCAAAGGCCACCCATGGTATAGTGTACCGCAGGGTAAATACGCATTGGTTGTTTATACGGGTTCTCGTCGGTGATCTGGATGTACATATCAAACAGGTTACCATATTTGGCTTTAACGGTTTCTTCGCCCAAACGCTTAATCGCGTCGGCAAAATCAAGGAATACCGCGAAGCCCGAGCCGCCTACACCTCTGCCCTCTTCAACCATTTCTTTGGCGTTGCGTGAAGCTACGTCGCGCGGAACAAGGTTACCGAAAGCCGGATATTTACGCTCTAAGAAGTAATCACGATCATCCTCTTTAACTTGGTCGGCTTTTAAAGTGCCTTTGCGCAATTGCTCAGCAATTTCAACCGTTTTAGGTGCCCATACCCTACCATCGTTACGTAACGATTCAGACATCAGTGTAAGCTTAGACTGGTGATCGCCGGTTACCGGGATACAGGTTGGGTGAATTTGAGTATAGCAAGGGTTACCGAAGAATGCGCCACGTTTGTGTGCCCTCCAGGCTGCCGTTACGTTAGATCCGATGGCGTTTGTTGACAGGTAGAAAACGTTGCTGTATCCACCGGTACACAATAACACCGCATGGCCTGCATGGGTATCAATATCGCCGGTTAGCATGTTACGGGTAACAATACCTTTGGCATGGCCATCAATAGTTACCACGTCCAGCATTTCATGACGGGTGTAAACTTTTACTTTACCGGCATGGATCTGGCGGTTAAGGGCAGAGTAAGCACCTAATAAAAGCTGTTGTCCTGTTTGACCCCTCGCGTAGAAAGTACGGGATACCTGCGAACCACCGAATGAACGGTTATCCAGCAAGCCGCCGTATTCGCGGGCAAATGGTACACCCTGTGCAACGCACTGGTCGATAATGTTTACCGAAACCTCTGCCAAACGGTGAACGTTTGATTCGCGGGCACGGTAGTCACCACCTTTAATAGTATCGTAAAATAAACGGAAAACGCTGTCGCCGTCGTTCTGATAGTTTTTAGCGGCATTGATACCACCCTGTGCAGCAATTGAGTGCGCACGGCGTGGGCTATCCTGAAAACAAAATGCCTTAACATTGTAACCCAGCTCGCCTAAGGTGGCAGCTGCCGAAGCGCCTGCCAAACCGGTACCTACGATGATAATATCGTATTTACGTTTGTTGGCGGGGTTAACCAGCTTCAGATCAAATTTATGCTTGCTCCATTTTTCGGCTAATGGGCCTTGAGGAATTTTAGCATCTAATGTCATCTCTTCTTGATATTTATGTTTGCGGCTTTTGGCCTGCTAACTTAGTGAGCTCCCTGGGTTGATAAAAAGTAATAATAAACCGGCATGGCGGCAAAAGCCAGCGGAATAATTACCGCAAACAGCCATGTACCAATAAAATAAACTACCGGGGTATATTTACGGTGTACCCAGCCCAGCGTACGGAACGCGCTCTGGAAACCATGCAGCAAGTGGAATGCCACAGCGCCCATAGCTATTACGTAAAATATAACGTAAATAAGGTTGCTGAAGCTGGTTGCAACACGTGTGTGCAGGTCTTTCACCCTTACAATTTCAACATTGTTTTCGGTTGATACTGAATGGCTAAACTCGGCATTGGCCGGAGTGTAATCTGTAGCGGTTGTTACGCCGGTAGCCAGATCGGTACGGTACTCTTTAAAGCCCATGGTTTTATCGTTATGGTAACGGAACCAAAAATCGCCCATGTGGATAACGATGAACAGGAACATGATCGACCCTAAAAGGCCCATGTTTTTTGACGACCAAGAGGCATCAGATTTTGCCGCTACGGCGTAACGCACCGGGCGGGCTTTACGGTTTTTGACAGTCAGGATCAAACCGTATAGTGCATGCACTAAAATGGAAAGGTACAACAGGTATGCTATCACTTCAATAGGCGGGAAATGCGTAAGGAAGTTGGCATACACGTTAAAACTGAAACCGTTATCGTTGTTAAACAACAGCAGGTTGCCGCCCACGTGCACAATTAAAAACGTGCACAGAAACAAGCCTGTTAAAGCCATGATAAGCTTTTTGCCCAGCGACGAGTTTAAGGTTTGTTTGAATTCGCTCATTATGAATTTTGATTTATTAGGCAAAAGTATTTATTAAATAACAAAACATAGAAGAGGTTTTGGCTTATTGGATGCCAAAAATCTATTTAGAATCAATCTAAAGCAATGTGCTGTGTTTTAAGCTATAAATACACTGGTATGACAGTTAACCTGCTGTAATAAAGGAATATCGGAGCGGTATGATTTTAATCGATAGCGATCACTTTATCCTTCAATACGGCAAAAATCCTATCGGTTTGGCGGCTACGGATGGCTACCCTGCCTGTAAACTTGCCGAAGGATGGCAACACCGCTTGTCTGTCGCCGAAGGCAAAACATGGTAAGGTGATACTTTGCCTGGCCCTGCCACTCAGATTTACGCCGGGGTGGATGTGGCCGCAAAAAACATAGCCTTCCGGTGTTTGCGCTTCTGTAGCTAATGGATGATGCATCATCAGGAAGGGGCCTATCAGCAGTTCGTCGTGAAGCTCCACGTTGAGGTTTTGATAGTGCTTATCGGCAATAATATCGTGGTTGCCTTTTATCAGGATGATATTAAGCGTAGGGAACTGGCTGCGCCAGAGTACAAACCAATCCCAATCGTTATTTAAATCGCTGTGGAAAAGATCGCCTAAAAAGATGAGTTTTTCGGGTTGATATTCGTAGATGAGATCAGAGAGCACGGCCAGGTCGCTTTGCTCCATATCCCGGGGTACCGCGATGCCTGCCTTACGGAAATGGCCAACTTTACCCAAATGCACATCGGCAATAATGAGGGCTTTTTGTTGTTGCCAGTAAATAGCTTTTTGTGGTGTTAATAAAAGGTCCTGCCCCAGCAGGTTAAAAGAAGTAGCCGCACTTATCATTAGGGCAAAGGTAAAAGGAATAATTTATTTTGAATTAAAAATCCCCTTGTCATGCTGAGGAACGAAGCATCTTCTTCGCTCTGTATTGCCATGATGCATGATGTAGAAGATGCTTCGTTCCTCAGCACGACAAGTAATAACATAAAATATTTTCAAATTGGGTGTAACCTGTTTCAAAAACATGTGGTCATAGCTTACAAATACACCACAGTGAGTGATTTCCACACAGAAAACAGAATTAACTAACTTTTAAAAAATAAATATTATGGATACCGGAAACTTAGCCATCTTGATGATCATCATCGTATCACTTGGCTTCTTTTTAATGATGTTTGGAATAGTTTACTTAGATAAACGTGAAAAACTGGCACTAATTGAACGCAACATGGACCCTCGAAACTACAAGCCACAATCGGCACCATACCAAAACCTAAAATGGGGTTTATTGCTGATTGGCGCGGGATTGGGTTTGTTTTTGGCTTTTGTGTTAGATCGTACAGCTTTTCATTATGGCGATAATAGTAACATATTCTTTTTATATGTATCGTTAATAGCGTTTTTTGGCGGGGTCGGTTTGTTTGTTTCATATCGAATTGAAAAACGCGAAGTGCTGGATAAAGAAGATCAGCGCATAGAAAAGTTATAAGCCATTTAACCAATAATTATTTAAAGTTCCGCCCTGTGGCGGGGCTTTTTTTGTTTGCGGTCAACCAGTATCTTCGCTGCATAAATCGGAGCTTAAACCATGGCATTACCAAACAACAAAGCGCTTACCTGCACTAACTGCGGCGGACAGCTTGAATACAATTACTCGCAGGAAGTTAGTAAATGCCTTTACTGTGGCACCGAGTTTAAAAAAGACAAGCCAAAACGAGACCGCCAGGACAGGCGCGATCGAACCCCTCAGTTTGTGGAAACCCCGGTTACCATGTCCGAAGAAAATAAGATGATCTATGATGTGGTATTTAGCCCAAGGCCAAAATTTTGGAAAGCCTTTTTATGGGGCTTAGGGGCCTGGGCTTGCTGGATATTCATTTCTCCAATAATTGGGGCTATCTGGGTTGCAGTAACTGGTAGGGCAGAAATGCCTAACAATATCTTCTCGAGCATGCCTTGGACCTGGTATTGGTTTTTACGCGGGGTGCTCTTTTGCCTGGTTTGGCCTTTTTTGCGTACCCGCGTTTTTTACAGAAGGTATTAGTTTAAAGCGGCAGGCTATCCGATGCCATACCGCTCTTTAAAAATATTTAAGTGATGGCGTTCATGCCCGGCCAGCATAAATACAAAGGCAGCTACCGTAAACAGGTGATTACTGGCAATACCGGTGCGTGCCAGCTGCTCATCACTAAAAGCTTTAACCATATAAAGGTTTGCCTGGCGGAGCGACTTAAACTCTTCGGCCAATGCTTTTATATCCTGATTATTAAAATCAGTATTATTTACGTAGATATCCTGATCAAAACCGGGAAGCTCAATATGGTTGCGTGAAAACACCAGCGCGCGATAGGCAAAAATACGTTCGGTATCTATCATGTGGCCAATGGCTTGTTTCACCGTCCATTTGCCGGGTTCGTAAGCGTACAAACCCTGTTCGTTGCTCAGGTTGCTGAATAGCCTGTAGCTGCTTTCCAATTGCTGCTCCAGCATTTCAATTACATCGTTATCGCCTACCTGGCCCACATATCCCGCTGCAAATGGTGAGTAATCACCCGTTTGTGGTTTTTTTATCATTGCGCGTGTTTTTTAATACAATCCTGAAAGTGGTGCCTTTACCCACTTCCGAATCTTTTACAAAGATCTGCCCGTTGTGGTAATTCTCTACCATACGTTTGGTGAGTGATAAGCCCAGGCCCCAGCCCCGCTTACGGGTGGTGTAACCAGGTTGAAAAACGGTATCGAATTTGGAACGTGGTATGCCTTTTCCGGTATCGGTAATATCAATAAAAATTTGATTTTTAACTTTGTTGCCGCTTATATCAACCTTAATATTGCCCTTGCCCTCAATGGCGTTAACGGCATTTTTAAGTAAGTTTTCGATTACCCAATCAAACAGCGGAATGTTTATTCCCGCTTTTAGGTGCGGGTTGCCGGTAAGCTCAAAGCTGATGTTTTTGCTTACGCGAACTTTAAAATAGTCAACAAAATCTTTAACAACGGCATATACGCCATGCTCATCAAGTACGGCTTTCGAGCCTATTTTCGAGAAACGATCGGCCACTATTTCCAGGCGTTTTACGTCGTTCTCCATTTCGGCAATCAGCACATCATCTTCGGCGTTGAACTTCTCCTTCATCAACTCTATCCAGGCAATGAGCGATGATATTGGTGTCCCCAGTTGGTGGGCCGTTTCCTTGGCGAGACCTACCCAAACTTGATCCTGCTCCGATTTTCGGGAGGAGCTAAAGGCGGTGTAGGCCATCAACAGAAATATAGCGATAACGGTAAGCTGCACATAAGGGAACAGGCGCAATTGCGAAAGCAACTCCGAATCTTTGTAGTAAACAAAGTTATCCTCGCCAAAAACTTTAAGCTTGATAGGCGCATGCTGGCCTTTCATGTAGTTCAGCTCCTCCTTAAAATAGGCCGGATCGTATTTTTTATACTTTTTAGTTTCAGCCTCGAGTTTGATGGCTGTCCGCGTAGTGTCTAACCCTCGGTAGGTAACTATCTCGCCTTTTTCGTCGGTGATAATGGCGGGTACAGTAAGGCTGTCGCGCACGGCAAACACATAATTTAAAAAATCATTATCGTCCGAAGCGAGGATCTGACGCATACTGATGGCCCAAACCTGCGCACGGGTACGCTCAGATTTTGCGATGTTTTTTACGAGGTAACTGGTGTAAAATAACGAACCGCTGGCAATTACTATCGCGAAGGCGAGCAGCAAATACTTCCAACGTTTTTTATGCTGATATGGGTTCATGACGGGCACAGGCCAAATAACGTAAATTTATTTCAGATGTGCGGATGCGCAGATGTGCAAATTTCAGATGTGAGGATTTGTGGATGTGCAGGTTACAGATGTGTGAATGTGCAGATTAAGGCATTCAATTACATATTTGTGGTTTATTTATATACTGGCGGTATGGTTTGAAAAGGAGTTTTCAAGTCATACAATTAACAATTATTAACATTTTTTTCATCTGCATATCTGCACATCTGTAATCTGCACATATATAAACTTATCTTTGCGCCCATCATGACCGATAAAAAAGTAAGAGTCCGTTTTGCACCCAGCCCTACCGGTGGTTTACACCTTGGCGGCGTGCGTACCGTATTATTCAACTACCTGTTCGCAAAAAAAAATGGCGGCGATTTTGTTTTGCGAATTGAGGATACCGACCAAACCCGCTACGTGGAAGGTGCCGAACAATATATTTTAGATTGCCTGAAATGGTGCGGTCTGCATGCCGATGAAAGTCCGGAGGTTGGTGGCCCTTATGCCCCCTACCGTCAAAGCGAACGTAAAGCGCTTTACCGCGAATACGCCGAGCGCCTTGTAATGGAAGGCCACGCCTATTATGCTTTTGATACCGCCGAAGAACTGGATAAAAACCGTAAAGAGATCCCAAATTTTCAATACGGACAGGCCTATCGCCAAACTTTGCGTAACTCGTTATCATTACCTCAGCATGAGGTTGATGAACTGCTTGCTGCCGGAACCCCGCACGTGATACGCATTAAAATGCCTGAAGGAGAAACCATCAGCTTTAATGATATGATCCGCGGTTTTGTGAGTTTTGAAACCAGTTTGGTTGATGATAAGGTATTATTAAAAGCCGATGGCATGCCAACTTATCATTTGGCTGTTGTGGTTGATGATTATCTTATGAAAATCACCCATGCCTTCCGCGGTGAAGAATGGTTACCATCCGCGCCTGTACACCTATTGCTATGGGAATACTTAGGCTGGAAAGCCGATATGCCGCAATGGGCGCATTTGCCATTGATATTAAAACCCGATGGCCACGGCAAACTGAGCAAACGCGATGGCGCACGCTTGGGCTTCCCGGTATACGCCATGAATTGGTTCGACGCAAAAACCGATGAGTTAACTCCCGGCTTCCGCGAATTAGGATTTTTGCCCGAGGCTTTCATTAACCTGCTGGCAACCTTAGGTTGGAACGATGGTACCGACCAGGAGTTGTTTACGCTGGATGAACTGATCGAAAAATTCTCGATAGAGCGCGTAAATAAATCAGGCGCTAAATTTGATTTTGAAAAAGCCAAATGGTTCAACGCCGAGTGGATCAAAAAGTTGGCAGTTGGCGATTTGCAGTTGGCAGTTAAACAGGTTTTTGCCGACAAAGGTGTTGCGATTGAAGATGAACAATACCTTGCAAAAGTTATCAACCAGGTAAAAGAGCGTTGCGTATTGATCCCCGATTTTTTCCAGCAGGCAGGCTTCTTTTTTGAACAACCTAAAGAATATGATCTGAATGCGGTTAAACCAAAATGGACGGATGCTAAAACCGAGTTTTATAAAACATACATCGCCCAGTTAAGCACCGAAACATCAATCGATGCACACGAGCTTGAAGCTAAATTCAAAGCCCTGGCCGAAGAAAAAGGTTTGAAAATTGGTGATGTAATGCTGCCATTCCGTGTGATGCTGGTTGGCGGCAAGTTTGGTCCGCATGTATTTGATATTGTGGCTTTGTTGGGTAAGGAAGAGACGATCAGTAGGATTGAAAAGGCATTGGTAGAATTTACCGCCGCCTAAACACTATGCCATATAATCTAACCCGTCATTGCGAGGCACGAAGCAATCCCCAACTTACAGAGCGGATTTGCATAGCCCCTCTGCCAATCGGGGATTGCTTCGTGCCTCGCAATGACGAGATGATGAAGAATATAAACAGCAAAGGGTTCGTGAAACGAACCCTTTGCTGTTTATAAATTTTTTATCGCTGGCGCAAGCCTGTGGCTTGCGCCCCACATGCAATTTCTACATCAGGCAAAGCCACTACTCCCCTCTCAACTCCGCGATAATATCCTTACATCCTCCCTCAATCAACTCCAAAACAGGCTCAAACTGGCTATCGTCATAATAAGGATCGGGAACCACTTTATCGCCCAATAGCAATTTCACTTTAGCCGCCTGCTCATCATTACGGGCCATGTTCAAAACATCGCTCAGGTTATTTCTGTCCATCACAAAAATGTGATCGAACTCATCAAAATCTGTACGGCTAAACTGGCGACAAACCTGTTTGCTGATATCAATACCATGATTACGTGCCGCGCGGATAGAACGTCTGTCGGGCGCTTCGCCAACATGCCAGTTACCTGTTCCGGCCGAATCAACCTGCCAGCCAAGGTTATGTTCATCTGCAAGGTGCTGCATCACACCCTCCGCCAGCGGCGAACGGCAAATGTTGCCCAGGCATACCATTAGAATTTTCATATTTTTAAGCTCAAAGCAGAAAGCCGAAGGCAAAAAGTTTTTTTACCTTCGGCTTCGCCAATTTTTAATATTATCTAAATGCAAAAGCTTTCGGCTTTAAGCCTTTAGCTTTCAGCTAAAAATTATCCAAATATCTGGTTCAACAACCCTGCTAAACGAACGCCGGCTTTTACCATTTGATCGTTTACTAAACCGATGTATTTGAAGTTGTATTTATAGCTCAGGTTTTCGCCAGGTTTAACATCGTTGTATAGCTTATCAGCGATTTGGTCGCTTTCAAAAATCCACTCGCTTAGCGGCGCGGCCTGTAGTTTGGTGCGCTGTGCTAAAGTTGTATGATTGATCATGGTTGCGTATTCGGTGTAACTCAATTGCTGAAAATCTATCAGCTGGCTATCCCAAACCGAATGCAGGTTACTCTCTTTACCAAACCATTGTACTTTAACATCGTTGCCGCCTTTATCGCTCAGGTGACCGGTGTGTAATGGCTGGTGCAGATCCTCAACAATGTGGATCAGCATACGCAGGTAAAGCAGTTTGTTGGCTTTAGTAGTGGTTTTTTTCTTCAGCTCGGCAGTGAGGAAATTTACTTTGGTGTAGGCATCGGTAATGGTATCGGCCTTTAAGTATGCCTGTAATTCAGGATAGGTATAAGCTTTTTCCAGATTGATAAAATGCCAGTTGTACAGGTAGCTGTAAGCCGGATCTGACTTGATAAAATCGGCCCAATTGCTGGTTATGGCGATTGATTCATCGCCTAAAATAGCCTGGATGGCTTTGCGGGTTTTGGCGTTGATGTAGCTATCGGCAATCTGCCCGCAAATACGGTGACCGTTGGTGCCCCAGGCCATGCTTTGCATCGGGATATAAATTACCGCTGCCAGCAGTAAAAGTTTTTTAAATAGTGTTTTCATTACAATGGTTTTGGAATACAGCTTGTTCGTTTTATTAAATGCGCGTTAATAGGTATTACGTTTGATGTGCTTAAAAGCCTGATGGCCGAATCGGCAGGGTAAGTAACTTTAAAATATTCTTCATAATCGCCAAAGCGGAAACAGCCCTGCTCGTTTTTGTACGAGCCATCGGCATTGCAAAATTGTCCTTTAATGTGCAAAGTATCCTGGCGTTGCGAATAGGTACCGCGTACAAATTCGTCCCAGTGGCCCTTGCTCATACAGGTATCGGCACCGTAGTTTACTTTGCTCACGGTACTGATCTTCAAAAGAAACGAATCGCAGCTAAATTTAATGTCGTATAGCGAATATGTTACCAGGCTTTTTTGTCCGGGTATACTATCCTGTCGCCATTCGCCCTGCAATTTGGCATCACCAGGCTCCTGCATATCAGGGTTGCGGCTGCATGAGCCGAAAGCCAAAAGCAAAAGGCCGAAAGCGATTAAAGGGAAAGCTTTTTTTATGCTGAAAGCAGAAGGCTGAAAGTTTAGAGCCTTCAAATTAGAAAAGAAAGAAAACAGGCTATTGCGTTTTTGCATAAGCTAAAAATAAAAAAGCCCCTCTCCTTTTGGAGAGGGGTTTGGGGTGAGGCTACTATTTTAAGCTGCCTATCATATTTTCGGGGCGAACCCACTCGTCAAACTGCTCGTTGGTTAGTAAACCTAAACCAATGGCTGCTTCACGTAGCGAGCTGCCGTTTTTCAATGCTGTTTTGGCAATTTTTGCCGCGTTTTCGTAACCGATGTGCGGATTAAGCGCGGTTACCAGCATCAATGAATTTTCGAGGTGTTTTTTAATACCCTCGTAGTTTGGCTCGATACCTACAGCGCAATGGTCATTGAACGATACACAAGCATCGCCAATTAACCTTGCCGATTGCAGGAAGTTAGCTGCCATAACCGGTTTAAATACGTTCAGCTCGTAATGGCCGTTCGATCCGCCGATAGAGATAGCCACGTCATTACCCATCACCTGTGCCGCTACCATAGTAACAGCCTCGTTTTGGGTTGGGTTAACTTTACCCGGCATAATTGATGAACCCGGCTCGTTATCCGGAATATGGATCTCGCCAATACCCGAACGCGGGCCCGAAGCCAGCATTCTGATATCGTTAGCAATTTTCATTAACGAAACCGCTATCTGTTTCAAAGCACCATGGCTCTCAACAATAGCATCGTGAGCGGCAAGGGCCTCAAATTTATTTTCGGCAGTGATGAATGGTAAGCCGGTAAACTCGGCAATGTATTCAGCAACCTTTACATCATAACCTTTAGGGGTGTTGATACCTGTACCAACGGCTGTACCACCAAGGGCAAGTTCAGAAAGGTGATCAAGTGTATTACGCAAAGCTTTTAAACCGTGGTTCAATTGCGATACATAGCCAGAAAACTCCTGACCTAAAGTAAGCGGTGTAGCATCCATCAGGTGTGTACGACCAATTTTTACTACCGATTTAAAAGCCTCAACCTTAGCCTGTAAAGTATCGCGCAGTTTTTCGATACCCGGGATGGTTACATCGATCAGGATCTTGTATGCCGCGATGTGCATAGCGGTTGGGTAAGTATCGTTTGATGATTGTGATTTGTTCACGTCATCATTTGGGTGGATGAAGGTTTTGCCTTCGCCCAGTTTATTGCCTTGTAGTACGTGCGCACGGTTGGCAACAACCTCGTTCACGTTCATGTTTGATTGTGTGCCCGAGCCTGTTTGCCAGATCACCAGCGGAAATTCTGAAGCCAGCGCGCCGGTCAGGATCTCATCGCAAACTTGTGCTATCAGGTCGCGTTTTTCGGCAGGTAATACGCCTAAATCGGTGTTAGTATAAGCGGCCGCTTTTTTCAGGTACGCGAATGCGTCGATAATTTCCTTTGGCATAGACGCCTCGGGGCCAATTTTAAAATTATTGCGTGAGCGTTCGGTTTGCGCTCCCCAGTATTTGTCGGCAGGTACCTGTACCTCGCCCATGGTATCGTGTTCGGTTCTGAAACTCATGGTATTAAATTTTGCAGGGGCAAAGTTATGTTTTTATCCAATGCGGGGAACGGCGGGGTGTAAACTTTTTGATAGGAGAACGGCTTTATTTATCGCTCCCATCATAATTGGTATCTTCCAATGTCCATTCAATCATCACTTCTTTTATCCAGCTTACCAAATCGGGGTTGCAAACCTCCAGCTCACTCTTGTCTGAATAAATAAAATCATGTTGCCAGAAAACCACCGGGCATACTCCATTTTTAATTTCAGATAGATCGAAGCAATAGTGGTTTCCAAACCCATCGGGCGAAAATGGAAAAAGCGAGGGCGGCATATTGTTTTCTGTTTCAAAATGCTCAAAGCGGTATATCTCATCAAGAGATGAACCTAATAGGGTTTTATCTAACCCGTAAATGCCCGTGCCCATCAATGAAATACCATTGTGTTTAGTGAGCAAATATTTAAAATCGAGCGGAAGCTGAAATCCAACTTCTTTTTCAAGTAAATTGAGCCTGTCATCTTCAATCTCTGCTCCGAGATAAAGGATATTTTTCGAAAAAAGCAGCAACTCTTTCAATACAGCTTCGCATTGTTGATAACTGTTGTTTCCATCATTTTGCCTAAATAAATATCTAAATTAACCCTATTGAAAAGTATTCTTACCAACGATGGCGTTGCCTGTAACCGGGCTTTTATTTTATACGTCTGCAAGCTTTTAGGGCCGGTATCTACTTCATTTCCGCTGTATCTGGTTTAATTAAAATGCTACTATACCCACTCAATGCGGCCTTTAAATGAAGGCTCTTTTTCATTTATAATAAGTAAGCCAACCAATAGTGCGCAAAAGGCTATAGTTGCATACTTGCAAAAGGATATAGCGCTAATAATGTTTATTTGATCGGCATCCAGGCCAGATGAAGGTTGCGGACCTGGTTTTAGAAAATCCTGTACCTCATATTTATAACTAACCATGCTATTAACCCATCCATATCCAAATAAAAGGATGAGCAAACATGTGATGATAAGGCTGATATTAATATAACGGCTTTTAATTTTTACCATGATAAGGTTACGATTGTTTAAAAATATAAAAGTAATTAATTGCGACCAATTCATTACTGCTAATAAAACGTAGGAATGGCCGGGGTATTATTGCTTGTTAAACATATCAACGCCGAAAAAAATAGTTAATACATCTCGATGCCTTTAATTTGGTATATGGCAGTTGGAGCAGCTTCAAAAAGGTTAAAAATATTTTTTAATATCCCTTAATGTTGTAAATATTTAATATGAATAATTATTTATTTGATTTATTTTCGTACGCTCCTAAGCCGAATTGCATTTATGAAATATTTTTATTTGCCTATTATAATTTTTTGTTTCGCCGCTTGCAGGTCTGATAACAAGCTTTCTTCAAGCAATATAATTCCCGAAAAAAATGCTGCGGCCAAACAGCCGGTAAGGAACAGCAGCACGCGAACATGGATCTATAGCGAAGAGACAGATCAAAAAATACCCGGCAAAAAATACAGTGCGGATATTGTGGCAAATGAACTTTTACAATTCGATTTCCCGGAAGACGGTGGTTCGACTGTAACATTGAGCATCGACAAAACATCAACAATAACCAGGGCGCTTTTGAATATCTCAAAGGGGCAATTTAGTGCAGGTATTGAAGGCTCAATAGTAAATATTGGGTTTGATAACGCGCAGCCGCTGGCCTTTAAAGCTTCTTCGGTTACAAACGGTGGCGAGGCAATCATTTCTATTGATGATGTGAAAAGCCTCATTCAAAGTTTGAAGTTTGCAAAAAAGATGACCATCCGGGCCGATTTTTATGATTCCGGATCGCGCGAGATGACTTTTGATGTGGCGGGCTTTAAATGGGAGTAATAATAGAGGTAGATGTGATCTTATTTTACATCTTCAATTTTGATCAATTTATAATCTACACCTAACCTTTTTGCGTTCTCCTCAACTGTTTGATCGAAGCCGGCTTTTTTGCGTCGTTCATTCACTGTTGATGCATCTTTTATAGGCCAGATGTACCAGCCGATCTTTTCTCCGTTTTTAAGTGCCGCGGAAGTAGCCTGCGTACCATAGATCTGCTCCTTGTGTTGGTTCATCAACTGCCTGTCGAGCATCATAGCGTACAACCTGAACGGTAATTCCTTGCTTTCGGCGGCCTTTTTCATCATAGGTAAATACTGATCTATTTTAGGAGAGTGTTGGATCACGTACCAGGCGGCTTCATTTGTTGGTTCGCCAACAAGTGTTTTGCCGGGATAGCCGTATGTTTTGAATAGTTTTTCGACAAATACCACATTAGCTGAATCGGCACGGTTTTGAAGTGTCCAATAATGCGACATCGCCTTACTTGCCGACATTGATTTTAATAGTGGTATCGAATCGCTTTTCCCCGGCATCATTAACCAGGTGAGCGTATCCCTATATTTTTGATCAAGAACCAGCACACTATCCAGCTGTTTCTTTAAAATAGGGTTAAACTTATGCTGCGCGGATGCAATGCCTGTTGTAAATAATAAGAAAGCTAAGAGCAGATTTTTCATGGTAAGCAAGGTTTAAGCAAATAAACGCAAAATCCTGTATTACAAATATAACCTGTTGGCTTTTTCAAATAATTGCCTGTTGACCTCAGTTGCCGTTAATGAATAGTTGAACCGTGACAGGGCATATAACAAAGGCAGCTTGACAGGTGCGATCTCGTTTTGACGCAGATCGTGCAGCCAATTGGCATTATCAAACTCTTTGCGGTATTTTTTCTCCAGCCGCTCGTAAATACGTTGGGAATCATCATGGCCAAGCCACTCGGGCAAAATATACAGGCCGGTAAGGTCACCCATGCGTTTGCGGTCTTCTGCTTCGGCTGTGCCGGGGCTGCCGAAAACAAAATAAAAGTAAGCCCACACGGCTAAAAACGAAAAGCCGGGAATCAGCGCTTCGGTATCTCGTTGTGCAAAAAATACAATAAAGAAAACCGCGGCCGCCAATATCGAAAATACGCGGGCATAGCCCGCTATAATACTTTGTTTATTTAATGATATATTAAAACCGTTCCTGCTACCCCATGCCGATTTGGTTACCAGCATAGAGCTTTTTGGGAACAAGGGGATCCCGAAAACCACAAATTTGGTCTCTATCCATTGGCCGTTCACTTCATGTACCCGGCCTAAAAACAATGACCCTATAAGCATCTTGAAAATATAATTTAGGCGTTATTATAATAACCTTAATATAGGATGATGCTTTTAAACAATTGTTAAATGTTTATTAAAAACGAAATATAAGGGTAGTGAATAAGCGTAGATTTCGCCCCGCATGTTTACAAATAAGAAAATAAAACTTAATTAAGTGTAAAATGTTAACTATTGGAATAAAAACATAAATCACCTACTATGAAAAAGTTAAGTTTAATTGCAATGATGGCCGTGGCCGCATTATCATTCCAGGCCTGTAATGGCGGCGCGAAGAGCGGCAGCGGCGATAGCACCGCGGCAGCTACAACAGATACTGCCGACAGTGCTAACAAAGTTAAAGACACCACTACAACCGGCAAAACAGGCATAGCCGTTACTGCCGATGATGCAAAATTTGCTACAGGTGCTGCCAATGCCGGTTTAGCCGAAGTCGCTATCGGTCAGCTGGCCAGCGAAAAGGCTACCAATGCCAAAGTAAAAGAGTTTGCCAAAATGATGGTTACCGACCATACCAAAGCAAACGATGAGTTAATGGCCCTGGCCAAAACCAAAAACATCAGCCTGCCAAGTGCACCTGATGAAGAGCATCAGAAAAAGAAAGCTGACCTGGCTGCAAAATCAGGTGCCGATTTTGATAAAGCTTATGTAGATGCCATGGTTGACGGCCATAAAAAAGTAGCATCGATGTTTGAAGATGCTTCAAAAAATTGCAAAGACCCAGATTTGAAAGCTTGGGCTGCTAAAACATTGCCAACCATTCAACATCACTTAGCCGAAATTGAGGCTATCCAAAAAGGCATGAAATAACAGGCTGTTGATTAAACACCCTTAATGATGGAACGGGCCGGCTGTATTGCAGTTGGCCCGTTTCTATTTTAATTTTTAACACGAATGCTTAGCGTGGAGTACATAATTTAAACGAATTACACGAATTGAAGAAGTGAAACAAGATGGCGTAGAAATTATTTTAACACGAATGCTAAACAAACTGTAAACAATTAAACGAATTACACGAATGATGTCGTAGAGGGGATTTGTGTAATTCGCTAATTCGTAAAAATTCGTGTGAAAATTCTTAACATGAACACATGGTCTGTAGTTTAAATTCGAAAAATTAGTATTCAAATAGGTTTGCATAGCGGCGGGTAATTGAATATTTTTAAAAATCAAGAAACCCCTTTCTGCCGCATGAAAAAATACACCCTCGTTTTGCTGTTGTTAACGGCTTGCCTGCCCTTTGCCAACGCTCAAAAAACAGACGATATCGCTTCCAAAACCAAAAACTATAAAAAGTTTCCGGGTTATTTTGATTTTTATTGGGATGAGGCCGAAGGCAAGATCTACCTTGATGTGGATAAGCTGGATAAAGAGTTCTTATACCTCAATACCCTACCGGCCGGTGTAGGTTCGAACGCCTTGGGGTTGGACAGGGGCAAAATTGGTAACAACCGCATTGTAAAGTTTATTAAAAGCGGCCCTAAAGTATTGCTGGTGCAGCCTAACTATAATTTCAGGGCGGTGAGTAATAATGATGATGAACGGAAATCTGTTCAGGAAGCTTTTGCACAATCAGTGATCTTCGGCTTTAAGGCTGTAGCCCAAAATGGTGATCATGCGCTGATAGACCTTACCCCTTTTTTATTGAACGATAGCCAGAAAATAGCCGATCAGCTAAATGATAGCGGACAAGGCAATTACCAGGCAGATGAAAATTCCTCGGCAGTATATCTGCCCAATACTAAAAACTTTCCTCAAAATTCGGAGTTCGAAGCCATCATCACTTTAAGCGGTAAAGCTCGTGGAGATGAGATCCGTTCGGTTACGCCAGATGCGGATAAGGTTACGGTGCGCATGCACCAATCGTTTATCCAACTGCCGGATGATGGCTATAAAGTACGCAAATTCGATCCACGGTCGGGTTATTTCGATACCGAATATATGGATTTTGCCACCCCTATCAGTGATCCGATAGTGAAACGCTTGTTAATGCGCCATCGCCTGCAAAAGAAAGACCCTTCCGCTGCAATGAGCGAACCGGTTAAGCCGATTGTTTATTATGTAGATCGTGGCGCGCCGGAACTGGTACGCAATGCTCTGATTGAAGGTGCATCATGGTGGAACCAGGCTTTTGAGGCCGCGGGTTATAAAAACGCCTTTAAGGTTGAGGTGTTACCTGCCGATGCCGACCCTATGGATATCCGGTATAATATTATTCAGTGGGTACACCGGTCAATCAGGGGCTGGTCGTACGGCGAAAGTATTGCTGATCCTCGTACCGGCGAGATCATTAAAGGCCAGGTATCCTTAGGTTCCCTGCGCGACAGGCAGGATTTTTTAATTGCCGAGGGGCTGGTGCAGCCTTATGAAGATGGTAAACCGGTAAGCGATAAAATGCTTAAACTGGCTTTGGCCCGCTTAAGGCAGCTTTCGGCGCATGAAGTTGGGCATACGCTTGGCCTGCTGCATAATTTTACAGCCAGTGTAAATGGCCGGGCATCGGTAATGGATTACCCGCCGCCAACCATCACCCTAAAAGCTGATGGTACTATTGATTTAAGTGATGCTTATAAAACCGAAATAGGAGGTTGGGATAAACGTGCCATTTTATACGGTTACCAGGATTTTGCGCCGGGAACGGATGAAGATAAAGCTTTAAAAGAGATCATGAACGAAACCCTGAAACAGGGTTTTCAATACATTAGCGATGAGGATGCCCGCCCCGCAGGCAGCGCCCATCCGCAGGCCCATCTCTGGGATAGCGGTAATAACGCGGCGGATGAATTGAACCGTTTGATGGCGCTTCGCAAGCAAGTGATCAGTAATTTTTCGGAAAAAGCCGTCAGGCAGGATGCGCCAATGGCCACCATCGAAGAGGTTTTGGTGCCGATGTACCTCATCCATCGCTACCAAACTGAAGCTGCCAGCAAAATGTTGGGCGGGCTTTACTATACCTACGCTTTAAAAAACGACGGGCAAACGGTAACCAAATTCGTCCCTCCTGCCGAGCAGTGGAAAGCCTTTAACGCTTTAATGGCCACCTTAAGCCCCGAAGCTTTGGCCCTGCCCGAAAAGCTGATAGAAAAAATCCCACCAAGGCCGGTAGGCTATCCGCGTACACAGGAAACTTTTAAATCACATACCGGGGTAACGTTCGATCCGATGGCTGCCGCCGAATCTGCCGCAGGTGCTACCTTAAATTTTATGCTGCAACCTCAGCGCGCGGCACGTTTGGTTGAATATAATTCGAGAGATAATACCCAGCCGGGCTTATTGCCGGTTTTGAATAAGCTTATCGCCCTCACCTGGCAAACCCCGCAACAAAGCGGATACAAAGGCGAGTTGCAAAGGCTGGTAAACAATTTAACCCTAAAACAATTACTAACTTTAGCTGCCGATGGCTCGGTAGCCGAAAGTGTGCGGGGGATAGCATTATTGCAGATAACCGATCTGAAGGCATGGATGCAGAAGGCTTCTGTAACCGCAACAGGATCAACCAAAGCCAACCTGTTGTTTGGTTTAAGCCAGATAAAACAGTTTGACGGTAACCCGGACAAGTTTAAACCCGCCGCGGCGGTAAGCATGCCCGACGGTTCGCCAATTGGGATGGATGATATGGCCTGCGGAATGTGATGGGCAATTAAAAAAAATATAAAAGACGTCATTGCGAGGTACGAAGCAATCCCCGACTGTACAGAGCGGATTTGCATAGCTCCCCTGCTTATTGGGGATTGCTTCGTACCTCGCAATGACGCCCGGAGAAACAGAATTTACAAACTCCAAGAAGCAGATTGCTTGCATGTAGCTAAATCAAATCCGGCACTTTGAACAACTTAAGAATAATATTAAAACCTATAAAAACGCGATGTCGAAACCTATAGTAACCGGCCTGATGGCCTACGGAATGTCGGGCAGGATTTTTCATGCTCCTTTTTTAACTACCAATCCCGGTTTTACTTTCAAAGCCGTAGTTGAGCGCCACGAAAAAAAGGCCGGTAAAAAATACCCCGATGTAATAAGCTACGATACTGTAGAAGAATTGCTGAATGATGATGAGATAGAACTGATCATTGTAAACACCCCAAACAATACCCACTTTGATTACGCTGTGCAGGCATTAAACGCAGGCAAACACGTGTTCATCGAAAAGCCTGCGGCCGTGACCGTTAGCGAGGTTAAAGCCTTGTATGATCTTGGTCGTAAACTCGACCTGAAAGTAATGGTTTACCAAAACCGCAGGTACGATAGCGGCTTCCTATCCGTAAAAGAAGTGATAGAAAGCGGCCGCCTGGGCGATTTAATGGAAGTACATTTCCGCCTGGATAGGTACCGCATGGCTATCGGCGTTAAAAAGTTTAAAGAGACGGCAGGTGTTCCGGGCAACGGCCTGACTTATGATCTTGGGGCGCACCTGGTTGATAATGCCATCAGCATTTTCGGCCGACCGTTGAGCTATGAGAAAACAACCGCAGCTTATCGGCCCGATTCGCAGGTTGACGATTATTTTAATATCCACCTTAAATATCCCAACCAACTGAATGTATTCCTAACCTCGGGCTTGCTTATTGCCGAGCATACCTATGGCTTTGTGGTACACGGCACCTTAGGTAGCTTTGTAAAAATGCGCACCGATGTACAGGAAGCGCAGCTTGATGCTGATATGATGCCAAACGATGACGGTTTTGGTATTGAACCAGAAGGCAGCGATGGTAAACTGGTACTAATGGGTGCAGACGGACAGAAAACGGTAGAGTGGATCAAGTCACCAAAAGGTAATTATAATGGTATTTTTGATGCCGTATATCATACGGTACGCGAAAATGCGTTATTCCCTGTAACTGAAGAGCACGTTGCCTGGCAGATAGAATTGCTTGAAAGCTAAAAATATTGTAACTATGCTTATTAAACGCCGATTAAAATAATGAAAAAACTGTATTTACTACTTTGTCTTATCGTTGCCGCTGGTTGTAGCCAGGCCCAAACGCCGCCCGCCAACTCGGGGCTTCCGCCATATCACATCCTGACAACCGATAGTGTTTACGTAACCCCGGCTAACCTTAAAAAGAACAAGCCGGTAATGGTGATCTATTTCTCGCCTGATTGCGGTCACTGCCAGCACCTGATGTACGATCTGAAACCGGAGCTGCCTAAAATGAAAGACGTGCAGATAGTGATGATCACCTTTATGCCGATGCTAAAAGGGATCCAAACTTTTCAGCGCGATTTTGATCTGGCCAAGTACCATAACATAACCATCGGTACTGAGGGCTATACCTATCTGGTGCAAAAGTTTTACCACGTACAAACCACGCCTTATATCGCCCTTTATGATAAATATGGTAAACTGGTGCAGGCCTATGATAAAGTACCGAAAATTCCGGTGCTGATGGAGGCTGTGAAGAAGGTTTAAATATACTTTAGATATTGACAAAGCCGGTTAAGCGATAAGTTTAACCGGCTTTGTTGTTTTAGATCCGCTCATCCTAAAAAAAGTATGTCATTTCGACGAACTGCGGGTTGGAAAGTGCGGGCGAGTGAGGAGAAATCTTGTACGCTGTGCTTCTACGAATGCATAGCCCCTTTGTCGGGCGTACAAGATTTCTCTTTCGCCCCGGCACGCTATCCCGCCCTGCTCTATCGAAATGACAAATTGGGGTTAAAAGCATGCTTTAGCCATCACCGTAATCACCAAAATCAAAACCATCCACCGAACAAAAAAATCAACCGTAATAACTACCTTTGCGCCCATATTTAAGTTGACGATGAAGAATACCGCATTAACCGAAACCCACATAAAAGCGGGTGCCAAAATGGTTCCGTTTGCAGGGTACAATATGCCCGTGCAATACGTGGGCATTAACGCCGAGCATGAAACCGTACGCAAAGCCGTTGGCGTTTTTGATGTAAGCCACATGGGCGAGTTTATTTTAAAGGGCGAGAACGCACTCGACCTGATACAACGCGTTACCAGCAACGATGCATCAAAGCTATACGATGGCAAAGTTCAATACTCATGCCTGCCAAATGAAGACGGCGGTATTGTTGACGACCTGCTGGTTTACCGTATTGACGATAAAACCTACATGCTGGTAGTTAACGCATCAAACATCGATAAAGACTGGGACTGGATCAGCAAGTACAACACCAAGGGCGTAGATATGAAAAACATATCAGATCGCACTTCGCTGTTGGCCATTCAAGGCCCTAAAGCAGCCGAAGCACTGCAAAGCCTTACCGATACCGACCTGGTATCTATGGAGTATTACACGTTTACCAAAGGTACATTTGCCGGTGTTGATAATGTAGTAATATCGGCAACGGGCTACACAGGCGCGGGCGGTTTCGAGATCTACTTCGAAAACCAATACGCCGACCAGATCTGGGATGCGATCTTCAAAGCAGGCGAACCTTTCGGTATTAAACCAATTGGCTTAGGCGCGCGTGATACCTTGCGTTTGGAAATGGGTTTCTGCCTGTACGGTAATGATATTGACGATACCACATCGCCGCTTGAGGCCGGTTTAGGCTGGGTAACCAAATTCAATAAAGAATTTACCAATGCCGAAGCTCTGCAAGCCCAGAAACAAGCAGGTGTAAGCCGCAAACTGGTAGGTTTTGAAATGATCGATCGCGGTATCCCCCGTCATGATTACCCTATTGTTGACGCCGATGGCAACAGCATTGGTAAAGTAACTTCGGGTACACAATCTCCATCGTTGCAAAAAGCTATCGGGATGGGTTATGTGGATACCACTTTCGCTAAAGAAGGTACCGAGATTTACATCAGTATCAGGGATAATAAGATCAAGGCGAAGATTGTAAAACCGCCGTTTTATAAATAAATAGGTCATTTCCTTCGGGTCATTGGTCATTAAGTCATTTTTTTATCGGCTTAACCAATGACCTGATGACTCAATGACCTAATGACCGATCACAATGAAAAAAAGTTTACACGTTTGCCTTACCCCTGCGCTATTGCCACTTTTTAACGTGGAAGATTACATCGTAGTGGTTATTGATATTTTCAGGGCAACATCATCTATATGTTATGGTATTGAAAACGGTGCTGAGGCTATTATCCCGGTATCACAGGTTGAGGAGTGTGCCGCGTATAGAGAGAAAGGGCTGGATTACCTTCTCGCCGCCGAGCGCGACGGATCGGTAGTTGAAGGCTTTGATTTTGGTAATTCGCCATTTTCATATACTAAAGAAAAGGTTGATGGTAAAACCATTGTGCTAACCACAACCAACGGTACACACGCGCTGCACTTATCGCGCGCCGCTAAAAAAATAGCGATCGGTTCGTTCCTGAACCTTACATCGTTAAGCAACTGGCTTAAAACGCAAAACGAAAACATCCTGCTGGTATGCGCCGGCTGGAAAAACAATTTTAACCTGGAGGATACCCTGTTTGCAGGTGCCGTGGTTGAGCAACTAAAGGATAACGGTTTTGTGCTGGATGATGCCGCCATTGCCGCTAACGACCTGTTCCAGATAGGTAAAAACGATATCACTCAATACCTTAAAAAAACCTCGCACGGCGAAAGGTTGAAGAAGTTAGGGATAGAGAAAGATATTGAGTTTTGCTTGCAGATAGATTTGACAACGGCTATCCCGGTTTTGGAGGGAGATAAGTTAGTGAAGTTGGGTTAGAAAATATCTCCCATCGTCATTGCGAGGAACGAAGCAATCGCACGGAAGCATATTCGCCCTGTATAGTTCGCGATTGCTTCATGCCTCGCAATGACGTTCTTAATTAACCTATTTTCTCACCCTAAAAAACGGCACATTCTCGCCATACCAAAACACCGAACCATCACGTACAAAACCCGCTTTTATCAACACCTTTTGCGATGCCACGTTTTCGGGGTGGGTAACCGCGCAGATCTCGTTCAATCCTACTTTATTTAACCCGTAGTTGATCAGCGCTTCGGCCAGTTCGGTTGCTATGCCTTGCCCCCAGTATTTGAAGTGCAGGCGGTAGCCCAGTTCAATGTGATTGCGGTCGTAATCGCTGGGTTTCATGATGCATACGCCTATGAAATCATTGTCGGCTACATTGAAAATTCCCCAGCGGCCAAGTCCTGTTTTGTTCTTGTAATCTTTCAGGGTATCCTTAAAAACCTGTTTGCTTTCTTCCGGGGTACGCTTTTTTACATATTGTGTGAGGCGGTCGTCGGCATCTATCAGCATAGAAAGTTCCTCATCATCGGGGGTAAATTCGCGGATCAGCAGGCGGTGCGTTTGTGTGATAATACTCATAGGTAACCAAAAGTAAATTTTTTGAATGGTTGTTGCACACGGCTTAGGTAAAATGCGTGTCAATTAATGAGAAAATGATGTGATCTGGTTGCTCTAACCGTAGCGTAATTAGGCATAAAACCCTCATTTACCGTTTAAATTTTATACCTTGCATATCTTACATACAAGATATAGTGACTTTTCAGGATTTTAATTTTAACGAGCAGTTGTTTGAAGGTGTAGAGAGCATGGGGTTCACCACACCAACTCCTATACAGGCTATGGCCATCCCTACCATTATGGAAGGCAAGGATTTAATAGCCTGCGCACAAACAGGCACCGGTAAAACCGGCGCTTACCTGTTGCCGGTGCTCAACGCAATTAGCCAGGGCAATAAACACCATACCAACGCGCTGATTTTAGCCCCTACCCGCGAGCTTGCCCAACAGATAGATCAACAGGTTGAAGGTCTTGCTTATTTTACAGGCATCAGTTCGATTGCTGTTTTTGGCGGCGGCGATGGTATTGTTTATGAACAGCAACGCCGTGGCATCCAGAATAATGTAAACATCATTGTGGCAACCCCCGGCAGGCTTATCGCCCACCTTACTTCGGGCGTGCTGAAGCTTAGTCATCTTACCCATTTGGTATTGGATGAGGCTGACCGCATGCTGGATATGGGTTTTTCGGATGATATTATGCGGATCATCAGCTATCTGCCTAAGGAGCGTCAAACATTGCTGTTTTCGGCCACTATGCCGGGCCGCATCCGTTCGTTAGCCAAAGCTATTTTAAAAGATCCTGAACAGATCAATATCGCTATTTCACAACCGGCTGTTGGTATCGATCAGCAGGTGTACCGTGCACATGATCAGCAGAAAACGCCGTTGGTTCAGCACATCCTTAAAGATTCGGCTTTTACCAGCATCATCATTTTCGCATCCCGCAAGGAAATTGTTAAATCATTATACAAAGAACTTAAGGCCATCAAGATCAATGCCATGGCATTCCACTCCGATCTGGAGCAGAAAGAGCGTGAAGAGATCCTGCTGAAGTTCAAGAATAAACTACTTCCCGTTATTATCGGTACCGATGCTCTTTCGCGTGGTATTGATGTTGAGGGCATCGACCTGGTAATTAACTATGATGTTCCCGGCGATCCGGAAGATTATATCCACCGCATAGGCCGTACAGCGCGCGCTGCTACTACCGGTACTGCCATCACTTTTGTAAACCACCGCGACGAGCGTAAGCTGAAAAACATCGAAAAGCTGATCGAAAAACCGATCAGGCTGATGGACCTTCCTGACGAATTGGCTTCCATACAACCACTAAAACCCGAGCAATCACAAGGTGGCGGAGGCGACAATAAGCGTAAGCCAAACCGCCGTTGGGGTAAAAAGAAACCAAAACAGCAGAATACGGGTAACTCGAAGCCATAGGCGAGAGTTGAAAAAATATTGAAGGCGTCATTGCGAGGTACGAAGCAATCCCCAATTAGCAGGTCCACCCTGTATAGTTCGCGATTGCTTTCCTGAAATAAATTCGGGACAAGCTGTACCTTATAATGACGTCTTTTTGTTTTACTTCGAAAAAGTAATTTCTGATTTTACTAAAACGTTTTATCGATTTTAATATCTTAGAACCCAAAATCATTCCCAATGCATATTCCTAAAAAAATCACTTTCCTGCTCGGTGTTGGTTTGGCATTATTACCGTTTGCTAATAAAGCTTCAGCTCAGGATAAAAAAACATCAGGCAACCCCATTTTTGAAGGCTGGTACGCCGACCCGGAAGCCAAAATTTTCAATAAGCAATACTGGGTATACCCTACCTATTCGGCCAAATACAACGATCAGATATTCATGGATGCGTTTTCATCGCCCGACCTGGTACATTGGACAAAGCACCCGCACATCATTGATACCGCGGCTGTAAAATGGGCTAAACGCGCTATGTGGGCACCAGCAGTAACTGACAAAGATGGCAAATATTACATCTTTTTCGGTGCAAATGATATCCAGAACAACAACGAAGTTGGCGGTATAGGCGTAGCTGTTGGCGATAAACCCGAAGGTCCGTTTAAAGACCTGTTAGGCAAACCATTGATAGGCCAGATCATTAATAAAGCCCAACCTATTGATCAGTTTGTTTTTAAAGATGATGACGGCCAGTACTACATGATTTACGGTGGCTGGGGACAATGTAACATCGTAAAACTGAAAAACGATTTTACCGGCGTAGTGCCATTTGAAAACGGCGAAACTTATAAGCTGATCACCCCGAAAGATTACGTGGAAGGCCCTGTAATGTTTAAACGCAAAGGCAAATACTATTTTATGTGGAGCGAAGGGGGCTGGACTGGTCCGGATTACCGCGTGGCCTATGCTATTGGCGATTCGCCGTTTGGGCCGTTTAACCGCATTGGTACTATACTGAAACAGGATGCCAGCATTGCTACAGGCGCAGGTCACCACTCCATGATCCAGGTGCCAGGTAAGGATGAATGGTATATTGTTTACCACCGCCGCCCCCTTACCGAAACTGATGGCAACCATAGAGTTACCTGTATCGATAAGATCTATTTTGATAAGGATGGAAAGATCCTGCCGGTAAAGATCACCAATGAAGGTGTAACGGCAAGGAAGATTAAGTAAGCGCATTTTTCTTTACTCGTCATTGCGAGGTACGAAGCAATCGCACGGAAGCAGGGCAGCCCTGTATAGTTCGCGATTGCTTCGCGCCTCGCAATGACGTGGTGGTGAACAGTTGACTTTCCCTCTTTTCCCCCTAAAAGGGTGACGGTAATTCCCCTTGATATTTAGTATCTTAAGCCGTTTAATTGACTGACAAACCCTTTATCATTATGACCCGATCTTTTTGCAGGGCCTTAGTAGTAGTACTTGCCCTTTGCGGTAGCAGCCGCACCTTCGCGCAAACCGCCCAAAACTTACCCACTGATTATTTAAGCAAAGAATTTCATGCCGGAAGGCGACAAGCCCTTCGCGATTTGATGCCCGCCAACTCGGTAACGGTACTGTTTTCCTTTCCTGAGCAGGTTTTCGCTAACGACGTAAACTATGTTTACCACCCTAACCCCGATCTGTATTACTTTTCGGGATACAAAGAGCCTAACGCGGTGCTTTTAGTATTTAAAGATATGCAGGCCGATGGCGATAGCAGCTATAATGAAGTTCTGTTTGTACGCCAGCGTAATGCCGCCCGCGAACAGTGGACTGGTCGCCGGTTAGGGGTTGATGGTGCTAAATCGCAATTGGGCTTCAAGCGCGTTTACAATAGCGATGACTTCGCCAAATTTCCTATCGATTTTAAAAAATTCAGTAATGTATATTACGACAACCTACCTGAGGATGTTACAGGCGATGGATCTGCCGGTGAACTTAAAAAACTAATAGCAGCTTTTAAAAGTAAGCTGGGCATTCCTGATGTTGATAGACAGGCTTTAAGCGATATGATCATTATTGCTAACCGTACAACACCTCAAAATCTTGCACGTATGGTTACCTTTTTTAAAGCTCGGTATAGTGATTTAAGCAAGGCAAGCCCTATGGTGCAGGAGTTATTAGCCAAACCCGATTCCGTTACCCTGGCAGCAGTTAAAAGCAAAATTGGTAATACAATAAGTGGAACATGGGGATTTAACACATTTACTACCAAGCTTCGCGGTGTAAAAACGCCGGAAGAGATAGCGGTATTGAAAAAAGCCATCCAGATCTCAAGCCTTGCGCACCTGGAAGTAATGAGAGCCGTTAAACCATCTATGAGCGAACGTGAGGTGGAAGGCATCATGATGTACGTTCACAAGCGTTACGGTGCCGAAGATGAAGGCTATCCGCCAATTGTTGGCGCTGGTGGCAATGGCTGTATCCTGCACTACGAAGAAAACTCGGCCACTAAATTAGATAACCAGTTACTGCTGATGGATGTTGGTGCCGAATACCACGGCTACTCTGCCGATGTAACCCGTACGGTACCGGCCAACGGCAAATTCAGCGAAGAGCAGAAAGCTATTTACCAACTGGTTTATGATGCCCAGGAAGAGGTTTTTAAACTGTGCAAAGCAGGTGTGCCTTACGCCAGCCTGGAGCAAAAAACAGCTGAGGTATTATCGGCCGGGCTGATCAAATTAGGTATTATTAAAGATGCTTCGGAAGTACGCAAATACTACCCTCACGGAGTTTCGCACCATTTGGGGCTTGATGTGCATGATAAAGGCGGTAGAGGTAATTTGGAGGAGAATATGGTGATCACTGTTGAGCCCGGTATCTACATTCCGGCTGGTAGTCCATGCGATAAAAAATGGTGGAATATTGGTGTGCGTATTGAAGATGATGTGCAAATAGGTAAAGATGGTGGTACCAATTTATCTATCGACGCGCCGCGTAAATGGCAGGATGTAGAGAAGGCCGCTACCGAGAAAAGTATTTTTGAAGCGGCTAAGTTTCCGGCTTTGAAGTAGGTACTAAAATAGAATAACAACACTGCCGCTCGGCTCCAGCCGAGTGGCGACTACCCGGTAGGCCTCTGGCCTACTACTGTTTACTACGGCGGCGAGACGCCGCAAAGTAGCTGACACTCGGCTGGAGCCGAGCGACTAAAACGGAGATAATGAAAAAGCCTTTCGGAACTTATCCGAAAGGCTTTTTCATTATGTGAGTATCTTTACTTCTTTATCCTGCTCTTCAACTCAGCCAACGGCATGGTAACCATACGGCCAATTGGTTTTTTACCACGATAAGTGATCACCCGTAATAAAGTGGCATCCTTAGGTGCATCTATTGGTGTGGTGTATTTAGGGTAAAACCTATCCGGGAACGAGTTATCAAAACTATAATAAGTATCCAACCCGTTCACCTCGTTAGTAAGCGTTATTTTCAATGTGCTATCCGCATTCAAGGTAGCATTGAAAGATGGATCGTAAGCACTTGGAGCGATTTTAGTTTCGGCCTCATCAAACCGTGGGAAATGTTTTTCAACACGACTAAAGAAACCATCCCAATTTTTAGGCCCCTTAGCTGACCATACGTTTTCGGCAACTGCCATACCGCGTGGCCAGGTCATGTATTCGGCCTGGCGGATGTTGTACACCTGCTCTGTCCAAAGGTTGGCTTGTCCGCCTTTGATGAGGCGGGCATCAACGCTATCTGGCACCGGCTCCCATGAGTAGGTTTTGCTTAGGCGCAGGGTTGCATAGATCTTAGTTTCGTTTACACGATCGCTTTGCATGTAGTCAAGATAAGCGAATGTTGTAGGGCTCATCACCACCTCATGACCGGCTTTGGCAGCTGTGATACCGCCCTGAATACCTCTCCAGCTCATTACAGCCGCGTTAGGGCCAAGGCCACCTTCAATGATCTCGTCCCAACCCATAAACTTTTTGCCTTTCGACTCAACAATTTTTTCCAAACGCTTTTCAAAATAGGCCTGTACCTCGCTCATCGTTTTGAGGTTTTCTTTAGCCATCAGCGCTTTGATCGCATCGCTTTGCTCCCAGAAGTTTTTAGCACATTCATCGCCACCTAAATGGATATAGCCGAAAGGAAACAGTTGGGCAACCTCGGTAACCACCTTATCTAAAAAAGTATAAACAGCTTCGTTGGCCGGGCAAAGGGTGTTATCAACAATAGCACGGTTATGCGGGCCGCTCCAGTCCATAAAAGGCTCGCCCGAGTTTACTACATATTTATCGGCACCGGGGGTACATGAAAGCTCTGGATAGGCAACCACGGCGGCAAGACTATGGCCGGGAACATCAATTTCGGGCAGGATGTTTACAAAGCGGTCTTTAGCGTATTGCACCAGTTCTTTAATGTCGTCCTGTGTATAGAAACCGCCGTAGGTACGTGGCTCATCGGCAGCCGGTGGGGTAAAAGTACCAAACTGACCAACTTTTTTTACGTTGTGCGATCCTACTTCGGTTAACCTTGGCAGGCTTTTAATTTCAACGCGCCAGCCTTCATCGTCGGTTAGGTGCAAGTGCAGTAGATTGAATTTATACTTAACCATGGCATCAATGTATTGCTTAACCTCGGCCTTGGTAAAAAAGTGACGCGCTACATCAAACATCAAACCTCTCCAGGCAAAACGCGGATAATCAGTAATTTCAACCGCCGGTGCAGCCCAGATTACGCCTTTAGCAACCTCAAGGCCTTCAACTTCTTTAGGCAACAGCTGGAAAAATGTTTGTACACCATAAAACAAGCCGGCAGCGTCATTAGCGCGGATCACCACTTTTTTAGGTGTTACCGATAGTTTATACCCCTCGGTTTTGATCAGCGTATCGGCAGTTTTATTCAACACAAGCCTGATAGGCGCGGTTGGCGCGACACTTTTTACGGTGATAAAAGCCCCGGTTGACGTAGAAAGCTTTCTTTTAAGATAAGCGGTAACGTTAGCTACATCGGCCGAAGATGCCGCTTCAACCACAATGGTTTTAGGCAGCACAAACTGCCCCGTAGTTTGCGTAACCTTTACCGGTTGCGGAATAAGCGCGAGTGCAGGCTTGCTTACTTGCGCAACCGATACAAAATGCGCCACGCATCCGCAGAGCAATAAGGATAATTTCTTCATAAAAAACTATTTAGTTATGTTTTGAACTGGATGTATGCAAATTAAACTTTTTAAATAAAATTAAAAAGTTATGAGAGGTATTTTTGACCGTTGATTTTTTTAATTACGTTGATTTCGCTGATTGGCCTTATTGTCTGAACTCGAATTTTCAAAAATTTAAAGAATAGCCGGAATGCTAAGCAACTTCCATAAATTGATATAATTCCTTAAAATTCGAGTTCAGACAAAATCCTGCGCATCCAACCAATCCACCCAAATCACGGTTCAGACATCACACCCTGATATAAATATTCTTCTTATCCAACAAATAAGCCACCAACCAGCAAACCAGCATAAAGCTTATCGCAAACAGCAATGAGCCTATTGGTCCCGGCGCTATCACCTGGTAAAAAACATTGTTGATCCAATCTACAGCGTTTGTGCCACTGATGATGATCATGCTCACCGGGATCAGCAGGATCTCCGATAGTACGTAAACCGGCAGCGGGTTTTTACCCATGGTAGTGAAAAATTTGGCCCAGTTACCTTTGTTCCAGTTGTTGATCTCTAAGGCGTAGATCAAAGCCGAAAGGATCACCAGATCAAGCCCGGTGGTTACCAGTACAAACGAGCTTGTCCACAGTTTTTTGTTGATGGGGAAAACCATATTCCAGCATAGGGCCAGGAAAATGAACAGGCAACCGGTTAGCAGCAGCTTGGTTGTGGTATCATATCCTTTGCCTTTTTGCTGCACAAATTTGCCGGCGTAATAGCCAACCACTACGTTAACTATAGCTGGCAGGGTACTTAGCACGCCTTCGGGATCGAACGGAATACCCTCACCATGATACAGGTGTTTATCGCCAAATAAAAATTTATCGAGGTAAATGCCTGCGTTACCTGTCATGCTTAGCGGATCGGTTGGATTGCTATAGATGAGCAGCAGAACCCAGTAGAGTACTAAGAATAATATCGACAGAATAATAACTGTGCGCTTGGCCAGAAAATGGATCATGAGCGAGGCAAAGCAATAGCACAAGGCTATACGCTGCAAAACGCCCATAATGCGGGTAGTGTCAATAGGTTTCCAATGGAAGCCGCCATTCATCGAAAAGAACGGGAACCAGTACATCAGGTAGCCTATCAAAAATATGAGCAGCGTACGCCTGAAAATTTTGCTTAACACGGCCGCGTTACCAATTTCCTGGTAGCGTTTCATCGAAAAGCTCATGGCATTGCCTACGGCAAATAAAAACGAAGGGAAAACAAGATCTGTTGGGGTGAAGCCGTGCCAGGCGGCATGTTCAAGCGGCGAAAAGGGCGCTGCCCCGCTGCCAGGCGTGTTAACAATGATCATGAAACACAAGGTCATGCCACGAAACACATCCAGCGATAAAAACCGCGATGATGATTTATCCATAAAAGGGTTAAAATGAGTTTATAATCAGCTTAAAAAAAGCAGGGATGTTAAGGCAAGATAATAAACGTATCGGAGAAAACAAGTTCCTCCGATACGTTATAGCATTCGGCTTTAAGCCTTTCGCTTTCAGCTTTTAATTAATGGTAGCCCGGATTTTGTTTCAAAACAGGTGACCCTCCTTTTACGCTTAGGTCAATTTCCCTTTGCGGTATAGGATAATATTCGTTTTTGCCTTTCAAAAATTTGCCGCCCTTAACATCGTTGGTTTGCGTGCTTTGAAAAGCGATATAGGCGTTAAGCTCGGTATCTGCAATACCCCAGCGCACCAGGTCAAAAAAGCGGTGACCTTCCATAGCCAGTTCAATTTTGCGCTCGAAGTATATAGCTTTCAATGCAAAATCTTTACTCGCAAAAGCGCCACCCAAATATGGGCTTACTTTGTAATTAGCGGCAGGCTCATCGGTAAAGCCGCCTGTTGGGTCTTCATCATCAATGTATTTATGTACAAAACCTTCGGGGTTGGCGGCGCGGTTACGTACCTGGTTCACGTAGCCCTCGGCTTTATCAAGGCTTCCAACCTGTGCCTCAACTTCGGCTGCCATCAGTAGTACGTCGGCATAACGGATAATGTTGTAATTGATACCAGAACCCGGCGCCCACGATGTATTATCGCCATTGGTTTCCTGCTCGGCCTGGCCATAAACGTTTTTAAGCGGCGAGTACGGACCTGCATAAGCCTGATCGCGGATCCAGTCAGAACCTGGGTGCAAACCCCAATCAAGATATGGGATACCACGGCGGCCGGCTGTCCAGTCTAACCTCGGATCGATAGTGCCGGCATCAGGTGTAAAGCTTTTTGATGATGCTACGTTCATGTCGGTTTTAAGGGCGTGGCTGTTATAATCGTCAAGGTAAGGCAAGCCGGTTGTTGGGTTGGTGCGGAAGTGGTTGGCCAGATCAACAGATGGCTGGTAAAAACCACAGCAGCTAAACGGACTGCTGTTACCGTATGGGAAATTCAGCATGTCGCCGTTATTAGCTTGCGATGGGCCATTAGGATCGGCATTGGCCGCGGCCTGCACAGCAAATACAGATTCGGCGCTGTTGTTAGTTGCCGTGCGGAAGTTATCATTAAACTTGGCATTAAGCGCGTATTTTTTGCCATTGGCTGTTACGCCCTGTGCTATCACCGCATCAAAAATTGGCTTGGCATCGGTGTATTTATGCTCAAAAAGATAGGTTTTGGCAAGGTATGCGCCAGCGGCCCATTTATTAGCACGGCCTGCATCTGGCTGTGTGCCGGGTAAATTGGCATAAGCGTATTTAAAATCATCCTCTATCTTCGCCCATACATCAACACCTGAATTAGGCAGGTTAATTTCAGTGCTGGTTTCATCAAGATATGGAACGTTGTTAAACATCTTTTTCAAATCGAAATAGTAGTGTGCCCTCAAAAACCGTGTTTGTGCCAACAGGTTTGTTTTGGCAGCATCGGTTATTTTAGGGATGCTCATGATTGATTTGATGGTGTTATTGCAACGCGAAACGCCTTCATAATCGGCTTTCCATTTCGAGTCGAAAAAGGTATTGCTACCGTCCGAGTTGTATTTCATGATCGGCTCGATAGGTGTCTGATCACCAGCCACACTGCCTTTGGATGCATCACCGCCGGCAACACCGCCATAGATCCAATTGTCTGGTGCTGCTTCCCACGCGCCGCCGCCGCCAATAGCGGCGTCGCCGCCTTGCTGCCCGTCAAGCACGGCATAAGCGCCAATCAATAATTGGTTCGCCCCTTCTTCGGTTTGTAAAAACTGTGGCTCAAGTGCGCCGGTTAGCGGTTTATCTAAATATGATTTTTTACACGCGCCAAGTGCCAGTGTACCCAGCAGTATCGTTGTGATATGTTTTAAAGCTTTCATCGTAATCCTCCTTGAATAATCTGTTATAATGAAAAGTTAACACCAAATAAAAATGTACGCGGACTGCCATAGCTACCCTCGTCAATACCAAAAGTGGTAGTACTGCCGCTAAGTTCAGGGTCAACACCTTTGTAGCCGGTAATAGTGAACAGGTTGGTTGCCGAAGCGTAGATCCTCAGTTTTTGCACACCAATTTTCTTAAGGCTATTAAGGTTGAATGAATAGCCTATCTGCGCGTTACGCATACGTACATAAGTGCCGTTTTCAACAAAGTACGAGTTTGGTGTTGAGCCGCTGCTGGTAGATGCATCAAGCTCCTGGATTGGCGCTTTGGCATTGTGGTTGGTTGGCGTCCAGGAATCGTACAAAGCGGTGTGGCTTTTAGCTGTTTCGAAAGATGAATAAAAATCCGTCCAGTATTTTACGTTATTCCAGATCTTACCTCCAAATGAACCATACAGGAACACGCTTGCATCAAAGTTTTTATAGGTAACACTTAGGTTTAAGCCTGCTGTAACTTTAGGGTTCGGATTACCAATAAAAGTACGGTCGGCATCAGTAATTATCCCATCGCCGTTCACATCTTTGTATTTAAAACGGCCCGGCTTAACATCAGTTTGGTAAACCTCATCGGGGTTATTGGTAATTTTTTGTGCCGATGCGTTAGCTGCATCTATTTCGGCTTGGGAGTTCCAGAAACCATCAGTCTGGTAACCATAAAACTCTCCTAACGAATGGCCAACCTGGTTGCGGCTTACGGCATTATCTAACCGGCCCGAGTGGCTGCCATAAAAATAATCAGCACCTGTTGATACCGTTTTTATTTTGTTATTATAAGTGGTTAAAGTACCTGTAGCGTTAAAGTTAAGATCCCTGCTGGCTTTGAAGTTACCTGTTACAGATATATCCAATCCATCGGTTTTCATTGCGCCCACATTTATGAAAGGAGCGGCCCCGTTGCCTGCTGTGCCCAACTGAGGCGCGTTAAACAACAAGTCGCGGATGTCTTTACGATAATAATCGGCCGTGATCGAGATCTCGCCATTAAACAGGGTTGCATCAAAGCCAAAGTTGGTGTTGATGTCCTTTTCCCATTTAGCGTTCGGGTTGGCGATCTGTGCCTGATAAAAGCCCGGTACAATATCCGGTCCGCCGTTAATAGGATAAAATGATTGACCGATGTTGGTATTAAATGTAGTAAAGGCGTTTTCCGGGTTGATATTGATCTGGTTACCCATAATACCCCAGCCACCCCTGATCTTTAAATCGGTGATCCATTTGGTGCTTTTCAGGAAGTTTTCCTGCGAGATCCGCCACGCGCCGCTGAAAGACGGGAAGTATCCATATTTGTTTTTATCAGAAAAAGGCGAAGCTCCATCCCTGCGGATAGTTGAGTTAAACAAATACTTATCATCATAAGCATAATCAAAACGGGCAAATAACGAGAACAATGTTTGTGTATTTTGACCGCTGTAATTGCTGCCTGGCGTACCGGTTGAGAGGTTTACATAATTAGGATCAAAAGAGAAATAGTTTTTACTGTTGGCCCCCATGCTTGAGTTGTAATTGGCAACAGATTCGGTACCTGCCAGCAACTTTACATTATGCTTGCCAAAATCGCGTTGAAAAGTTAAAGTGTTTGTCCAGTTGTAAGTATAGTTACTATACGAATCTTCCGAATAGCTGTTTGTTAACGAGTTTTCAACGTTTTCGTAAGTTGGGTAGCTAAAGTAGTGGTCGTGCCCGTTGGTAATATCGCCGCCAAAGGTGGTACGTAGGGTAAGGCCTTTTAAAATATCGGCCTCTGCAAACAGGTTACCTATTATACGGTAATCAACAGCGCCGTTCACTGCCGAGCGGTTTTGAATAGCTACCGGGTTGTTGGCATCGCCTAAGCCCGAGCCATAGCTGCCCGCGTAATTGCCTTTAATATCATAAACCGGGATAATAGGCTGCTCGCGAATGGCCATGGTAATTACACCATCAGGGTCGTTAGCACCTACTTTTGGGTTTTTTGTAATTGAATAAGCTATGTTTTCGCCAATCCTGATATGTTTAGATAGGTTAAACGAGGTGTTTGAACGCAGGCTGTACCGTTTTTGATAGGTGTCTATCAAAGTACCCTGTTGGTTGTAATAATTTAACGAGAACAGATAGCTGGCCTGTTCAGTACTTCCGCTTACCGATAGATTATGACTGGTAATGGGCGCGTTTTTGAAAATAGCATGATACCAGTCGGTACCTGCTTTATTAGCTTTAGTTATACGGTAAAAGCTATTATAATCATCGGGCGACGTAAAATTAGGATTTACATAGTATAGCTTCGGATCAACCGCAGGGTCGCCGTTTTTTGCACCGGCCGGCGTTATGTAATCAGGAAGTGTATATGTTGAACCAACTCCATCAGGGTTATATTGATCATCCTGAAAATCGGTTATACCCGAATTTTTTTGAGCGGTCATTTTTAATTTAGCCATATCTGTCGGGCTTAACATATCCCAAACATTGCCGCCTTTAGGTTTTTGTGTGCCATAATAGGCATCGTACTGAATGCTTACTTTGCCCTTACCTTTTTTGGTGGTGATAACAATAACGCCATTTGCCGCCCTCGAACCGTAAATTGAGGCCGAGCTGGCATCCTTTAATACCTGGAACGATTCGATATCATTAGGGTTAAGCGTGCTTACATCAGTAGTTTCTACTCCATCAACTATATATAAAGGAGTGTTGATGCCAAAGGTGTTAAAGCCGCGAATGTGGATCTGCGGCTCTTCGCCCGGCTGACCCGAACCTGTAACAGTAACACCAGAGGCCTGGCCCTGTAATTGGTTAATAACAGACGAAGTTGCCTGTTTATTCAGGTCTTTAACATTTACCACTGCTACAGCACCAGTTAAATCCTTCTTTTTCTGCGTGGTATAACCAACCACAACAACCTCGTTTAACGCTTTTGATTCTTCTATCAGGGTAACGTTAATGCTGGTTTGGCCACCAACCGGGATAGATTGAGTGGTGAAGCCTAAAAAGGTAAACTCGAGGGTTCCTGTACCATCGGGCAGGGTGAGGTTGTATTTACCATTGATATCGGTAACGGTACCCAAATTACTGCCTTTTAATTTTACAGCAACACCCGGAAGCGGCGCTCCGGTGGCATCTTTAACCACACCGGTAACCGTTAGGGTAACGATGGGCTTATCATTTGCCGGTTTTACCACAATAATATCATCAACCACCTGAAAAGTTAAGGCCTGTTTTTGCAGTACCTGTTTCATTACCGTTTCGATGGATGCATCCTGCGCGGCGACGCTTATTTTTTTGTCAACATCTACCTGGTCAAGCCTGTAAAAAACAGTGTATTTACTGCTTTTTTCAATTTGCTTAAACATTTGCTTCACAGAGATATTGCTTACATTAAAATTGTAAACGTTTTGCGAGTAAGCGGCAGCGTGTATTTGCATAATGCCCGTTAAGAGCAGAACGGTTACCAGCTTCATAATTTTGATAGTTTTTTGCCACAGGCCTCCAGCCAGAGCGGACTTTCTGTAAAAATTAATCATAAATTTGTTTGTTAATCAGTTAATACGTGCTTCCCCAAGCGTAGGGTATTAGCTTTGATTGCTTTTTAGGCCTGGGCGTGTTCGTAGCACATCCGGGCTTTTTTATGTTATAATTGAGCGTTAGTTTTTTGTCATAGGTTTCTGTTTGTTTTTTAGGTATTTAGTTATCGTTTGTTTTTGTTATGTTAATTACGTTACCGTTTTTGATGTAATCAATAGCCGTATTGCCTTTAATAATGGCGAGTACCTTTTCAATATCAGGCACATTTTTAAAACTGCCCGAATAACGGATGTTGCCAAGCTCATTGTTGGTAATGATAATGCTTACGTTGTATCGGCGTTCAAGCACACTGGCAATCTCTTTCAGCGTGGCATCTTCAAACATCAGCATGTTCTCCTTCCAGCCATCGTATTTGGCCAGCTTGGCCGAATCGACCTCTGATACCTGGATCTCGTTCATGTTTTTAATATCCGGGGCCGAGTAGGTATAACTTTCTTTTTTAGGGCGATAATAAATGCGGAGTACCTGCCGCGGCTTCACGTAGATTCGGTTCATTTCGTGGTTGTTTTCCACGTTGCCCTCTACAGATACCTCTCCTTTAACAACCGTTGTTTCTAAAAACTGATCGGTAGCATAGGCTTTAAGGTTAAATTTTGTGCCGATATCCCTTACCGTATAGTTTTTGGTATTAACAATAAATGGGACCTCTTTTTTGCCCGGCGCTATTTCAAAAAAAGCCTCCCCCTCCAGGTAAACGGTGCGGGTGGTTTTTCCAAAATCGGCAGTGTAGTTAAGTTTACTATCGGCATTAAGCCAAACAATAGTGCCATCGCTTAGCACCACCTTTTTAATAGTGCCGCGGTTTACCGCTATTTGCTTTACGCTTTGTATGTTTTTTGAATAGCGCTGATAAAACGTAACCGAAACTACAGCAAGTAAAGCCACGCAGGCGGCTACCTTGCCCCAGGTAATAAGTCGCGCGTAACGATGCGGTGTTTCGGGTTCAAGGGTGCTGTTAAATTTATCGTAGGCATTATCTTTATTTACAACCTTTGGCTGCAGGTAAAGCATATTGTGCCAGGTTTCATATAGTTGAGCAAAGTATTGTTCGTTTTCGGGGTGCGCACTAATCCACTGCTTCACCAACTCAAGCTCCTGTGGGGTAGCCTCGCCGGTGATGTATTTCACCAATAGCAGTTTTACTTCTTCGTTATCCATTTGTAATATTATCGTTAAGACAATCGAAAAAACGGATACCCTCAAAAGAGATTAAAATATTTTTGACCGTTGATTTAGATGATTGATCGCATGGTCTTGTTGTCTGAACTCGAATTTTAAGGAATGATAAGAATTTATAGAATTCGCATTGTATTCTGTTAATTCTTATCATTCCTTAAAATTCGAGTTCAGACAAAATCAGCGAAATCAACGTAATCACCTAAATCATCGGTTCAGAATCAGCAAAATAAAATATGTTCCCATTATTATCCACCACTGCAAACTGTCGCAATCCCCAGGGCATCATTTTTAGTGGACCATTAGGGTGGATAATGCCTGCCTGCTGATACTCGGCATACAGCTTTTCAATATCGGTAACATATATATAACAGCCCATGTTGCGGCCTTCATCGGGGTTGGGGCAGTGAAAAAGATGTACGTGGATCCCATCCCGCTCGAAGATCAGGTAGCCATTATTGTTGGCCGTAAAATTGAAACCTAATTTATCGGTATAAAAACTTATTGTTTCCCCTTCATTAAACGAAGCGAGGACTGGTGTTGAGCGTTTAAACATGGTTGAAGATTGTGGCTGCTATTTTATCCAAGTTATTCGGCTTTGGGATAAATTGCAAGGGGATATTGGGCGTAACTTCTTTTTTACAAAATGTTTTTAGTTAGGTTTTTATTATTTCAGTATTAAATTTGATGTAGCGACAAATTTTTTATAACTTGTTAAAAGTTTTTAAAAAGTATTCGGATTAATTAAAGACATTATTAATGGTTCCCGAAAACAAGCTACCTATCACTACATTTATTCAGGGCGATGCCAAGGCATTCGAGTCCCTGTTTAAACTGTATTATACCCGGCTAACCTTGTTTGCTAACCGTTTTGTGAATGATTTAACTATTGCCGAAGAAATAACTGCCGATGTATTTACCCACCTTTGGGAGCGTGGGCACGAAGTAAACTTTGCCACCTCGGTAAGTTCCTATCTTTTTAAAATGGTGCAGAACCGGAGCCTCAATTATCTCAAGCGCCAAAAAATAGAAAACCTTTACGTTAACTATCTCGAAAAAAACAACCTGTTTGATGAGTTGCGTAATACCCTCGAAAATGGCCTGGAAGAAAAAGAACTTGCCCTGCAAATAGAGGCCGCCATAGCCACCCTACCCGAAAAATGCCGCGAAATATTTGTGCTGAGCCGCTTTAGCGATATGAAGTACCGCGAAATTGCAGTGCAGCTTAACTTATCGCCAAAAACAGTAGAACGCCAGATGAGCATCGCTCTTGATAAATTGAGGCAGGTACTGAAACATGTGAGCTACATGTTTTTTTAATTCCGGTAGGCTGCATCTTCAACCATTCCGGGTACATTTTGCTCGATGGGGAAGGTGATCATGATGGTAACCCCGTGAATTGTTTCAATGGTAAATTTCCCCTTTAGTTGTTTTCCCAGCGCTTTCATCATTTCCATACCCAGCGAGGTGGCCTCGCCAAAATCAAAATCGGGTGGTAAGCCCCTGCCGTTATCCGCTACTTTTAAAATCACATTGCCATCGCCCAATGCCGAAAGGCTTAC
The DNA here is from genome assembly GCF_039839285.1 of Mucilaginibacter sp. CAU 1740. Lineage (NCBI taxonomy): Bacteria > Pseudomonadati > Bacteroidota > Sphingobacteriia > Sphingobacteriales > Sphingobacteriaceae > Mucilaginibacter > Mucilaginibacter sp. CAU 1740. The sequence goes on from NZ_JBDOQS010000008.1 coordinate 54,430, forward strand.
CAGGATCTCGCCGCCGCAGGCATCAAAAGCGTATTTTATAGCATTGGTAACTGCTTCGTTTAGTATCAAACCAATAGGAACGGCTATGGCAGCATCAATATTAACAGGATCCAGCGATTGCCTTATCTTGATGCGCCGCGTACCGGCGTCGAACGAGTCGCTGAGGTAATCGATCAGCTCGCCGATGTAGGTGGGCATGGATACCAGCGCCACCGTAGCGCCGCTATACAGTTTTTGGTGCAAAAGCGCGATGGCATTTACCCGGTGCTGGCTGCCGCGAATGGCCTCGAGCGCAACATCATTTTGTAAATAGGCCGATTGGGTGTTGAGAATGCTCATCACAATTTGCAGGTTGTTTTTTACCCGGTGATGTACCTCTTTCAATAACCATTCTTTTTGTGCCAGCAAGTCTTCCAGCAGTATATTTTTTGAGGTGATCACCTCGTTGCTTTTTTGCTTATGCAGATTTTGCCTGTACAGCAGCACGGCTATCACGAGTAATAAAAAAATTGCGCCAATAGTTAGGTTTTTAACCATAATGGCCTCCCTCAAGTCGGCCCGCTCCAATTTGCTTTTCTGATTTAAAATGGTGATCTGGGCTTCTTTTTGCCGCGTGTTATATTCTATTTGAAGTTGCTCAATCTGTTTGCTTTTAATAATGCTGAACACCGAATCTTTAATAGTATTGGCCGTTGTTAAATGCTGAATGGCCGATTGGTATTGCCGCCGGGTGGTATCCAGCTCAAACCAAAGCGCCTCGTTAGTGCCAAGATCATGGTCGTTGCCTATTTGGTGCAACAGGGTTTTGTTGAGGTTGAGGTATTTTAACGCGTCAGCAAACTGTGCTGTGGCGGTATAAAAGCGAATAATGAGTTCATAGTAAGTGCTGCGTGCGTACGTGTTTAGGTTGGGATTATTGGTTAATGCTATCAGGTTATCGCAGTAGGGTTTAGCTTCGGGATATTGCTTCAGGGCCAGATAGATCTTTAAATAGGTTTGGCTTATCTCGTCGCCCCCTTCGTAAACTTTCTCTTTAGGGTAAACGGTTTTTTGCGTTACATCGGCAAAAAAGGCCCTGGCTTTTTGCGGCTGGTTTTGGTGCAGGTAGGCATCAACAATATTGCCGGCCAATAGATATATGCTGGCGTTATCTTTTTCGTTCCGGGCAATTTGCAAAGCGCGCGAAAAATAGGTGATGGCTCGGTCGTAATGACCAAGCTTTATATAAGTGTACCCCAGGCTATTGTTGATCTGGCAAATAAGCCGGATGTTATCTGCATGGCTTTCGGTGGCAGCTTTGAGCGCTTTAAATTGATAGTCGATAGCGGTTTTGTAATCGCCCTGCATATAGTAAAGGCGGCCCTGTAAAGCTAATAGCCCCTGTATTTCGGTATAGTTTGCCTGTTTGTAATAAGCAAACGCTTTTTTTACTTCGATGAATGCCAGGGCGTAGTTATTCATCATATGGTGCAGATCGGCCAGTAAACGGTAACAGCGGCCAAGTTCTACCAGTTTGTCGGTGTGCTCAAAAGCTTTAACCGCCTGGTTAAGGTAATTGATACGCGTAACCATGGTAGGCTGTAAAAAATTCTGGCTATAATAATCTGATAGTTCGAAATAGGCCCGGCCCAGCAATACCCAGTTTTGCGCCTGTTTTATTTGAGGGATAGTTTGCTGAAGTAATGCCTGCCCCCGTTGTGGCTCGCCCTTTAATTTAAAAAGTGCCGCGCGTATAAGCGCTATGCGAAATCCGGTTTCGGTTTTTGGGGAGGTTCGGTTTAACTGATCGGCCTTATTGATGAAGTAGGATGCGCTATCCAACTGTGTTGGTGTGGGGTGACGGAGGTGGCTGAAAAACTCTGCCAGATCTAAAGTAGCTGAAAGTCTCCCTGCAAAAGGTTCTGAAAGGCTGTTTTGCAAAAGCAAAGAATCCACATGGCGGCGGGTAATTTCCTGCGCCTTTGCCGCCATTATGAAAAATACACCTAACATCAGTAGTTTGTATTTTATAATGGTGCCAGCCGGTTTCATCTTTGCCCTGGAGCCTTTCCGCATGCTATCTTTTTTTAAATTTAAGCATATTTATTTCTATCCGCTAATTTGAATGGTTGCGCAGAGCTTAGTGCCAAAATTTTAGTGTGTGTTTAACAATAATAATATCGCCGCCGAATGTGTGCGTTTAACACGGGTATGGCAATGTACACAGTATGGTTTTTGTTGTGTATATTATAGATGGCCTGAATAGTAAGAAGCTATCTGAAAACGATTATAAAGACTGCTATATCCCTGAGCGTCATTGCGAGGTACGAAGCAATCCCCGACTGTACAGGGCGGATTTGCGTAGCTCCTCTGCCTTTTGGGGATTGCTTCGTACCTCGCAATGACGGCTTTTATATGTTTTTAGACGATTTTTGACGAACCTGGCTCATTTTGTTAACACCACTAATGGTTTGCCCTTTTCAACAACATAGGTTGCCAGTTCTTGGGCCTCGGTATTGCCGGTATTTTTGGCCGAGTGCACGGTGCCGGCAGGAATAAACAGTACTTGCCCGGCTTTGAGAGTTACGGGCGCTTTACCTTCTATCTGATATTGTAGAGTACCTTCAAGTACGTAAATGATCTCCTCGCCGGGATGGGTGTGTTTACCAAAGGCAGCTCCGGGTGCAAAATCTATACGGGTTTGTGCGGCTTCATGGCCGGGAGTACTGAGGTCATGGCGTTGAAGTTCGGTGCGTTTAATGCCGGGTTGCTGGGCTAAGGCTGTGCCTGTAAATAATGTAAATACTATAGCCGCGATGATGTTGGTTAAAATGCTCTTTTTCATTTTTGTTGATGTTTTGTTACGCAAAGATGAGGGGGAGATCCTTTTTTATAAATCGGTAAGTAGTTCATGTGGACAGAATAGGTGCTGTAGTGGGCATTTTGTAGGCTGAAGGATTACCGCTTTTAGAAGATTAAGCACGCAAAGCCGCTAAGACGCAAAGGAGAAGGTAAGATTTGGCTTATGGTAGATTTAAGTATGCAAAGTTTAGAAATGCTAAAGCCGCAATGAACTTAAAATCTTTGCGGCTTAGCGTCTTTGCGCGAAATAATACTCTTCAGATCTTAGTTTAAAAACACCTCATCCATAAATACCCAAGCCGGTTTACCCTTGGCAGGATGCCATGCCGGTACGCTTTTAAGTGGTTTAGCAACCAGTTTAACGCAAGATACCTGTTGTGCCAACTTCAATTTGCACTCTAACGGGATCAACCTAAAATCGTCGGCCTTTTTAGCAGGCGGGGTTTTAATCGAACTCAATAACTTCAGATGGTTTTGATCAGCTCCGCCCCAAACTTCTACCTCGGCAGGCAAAAATATCTGCGGACCGGTATTGCGCATCACATTCAAACCAACAGAATGCAGATCGACAGGTTTATTAAACCACATCATCACAGCCACATCTTTTTGCGATGCTATCCATTTGCCATTGCCAAAGTTATCGCCGCCCAGTTCTTTATCAATAATGGTTTTAGCGCCGTCGCCTTTATATTTATCATCAGGGTATTGGGTAAAGCTGATGCTATCTGGTGTGTAGGCGCATTTGTAAATATTGAACTGTACAGTGTCGCTGCCCTTCCACCCTGCTTTAAAAGCCCGGACTTTTATTACTGTACTTTGTGTAAGTACAACGCCGGGTTTGTAGCTTGTGGCATGGAGACTATCGGGTACGCTGCCATCGGTTGTATATCGAATGTCTGCCCCTTTGATAGGATTGGTTAGCTGTAAATTGTATTGCTGTTTAAAAATAACCGCTGCATCTTTTAGCTGTGGATTGGTAAGTTTCATTACCCGGCCATCATCTTTAAACCCTGTCAGCAATCTAAGTTTTGGGTTTTGTTTTTGTAGAGATTGAACATCGGTTGGGTTTAAACCTGTATCCCATATCGCCAGCTCATCAAGGGTTTTCAGGGTGGCTATCTGTTTAATATCGCTATTACTCAATTTTACACCAGCTATGGATAAGCTTTTAAGATATTTTAATCCGGAGAGTTCTTTCAATCCATTGCCAGTAACATCGCTAAAATTGAGGATGAGCCTGCGGAGGTTCTCAAACTTTGCTATAGATTTCAAGTCGGCATCTTTTACGGGCATCTTATTCAGATCGAGCGATACTACCTGTTTTTTTATCGGGCTTAGCTCATCCAATACCTTGCCGCTGTAGGTGCTTTTATTGTAGATATTCACCGCTAATGCTGCCGACTCATGTGCCAAGGGATAAACCGAGCGGTAATTATTATTGAGTTTTTGGATCTCCTTTTCATCCGCTGCCGAAAAATCGTAAACCTCCTCTGTTCCCTCTGCAGGTTTAAGTATGGTGGATGCAATCATTCGTAAAGAATCTGTAGCAGGCAGATCGATCACTTTTTTATTAAACCCGGCTTTGCCTTTTATCCACAGGTAAAGCAGCATTTTTTCATTATCGCTTAGCTGCATTTTGCCAGTTGGTGGCATGTGTTTCTTTTCGGTTTCGGGGAGGTGTACGCGTTGCAGAAGCAAGCTCATGGCCGGGTCACCCACTATGAACAGCTTGCCACTTTTGCCTCCTTTCATTATCGAGGCCGAATCGGTGAGCATCAAACCGCCTTTCATTTTATCGGCACTATGGCAGCTCTGGCATTTTACTTCGAAGATAGGTTTGATCACATCATTATACACCAGGGCCTGATCTATCGGAACAACATTCTCGCTTTTATCCATCACCGGACCAAAAACAAAGTCCTGCCCGTGGGTTAGGTTACCGCCAAGGTGCCCTGCTATCAGCAAGCAAAGCACGGTTACAATAGCTCCGGTTTTTGCAAATGCGATGGTGTATTTTGATGTATTACGGATAAGATAAACCGCATAGCCTGTAAACGCCACGCCCACGCCAAACCATTTATGCCATTGCAGGGTATCTCCCTCATAACCCGGTTCGCGCGAAAGGAACAGGCCCATGATCACCGTTATCGAAGAAAGCAATGCGCCCAAAACCAGCAAATAATTGGTAAAAGTTTGATACAGTTTTTCGTTAACAAACTCGGGCCTGAAACGGAAAAACTCCATTACCATGGCCAGCATCAGTATCACGATAGGAAAATGCAAAATAAGCGGGTGCATGCGACCGACAGGCTGCAACCAACGCGGCACAGCAAGGCTATCGCCTGCTATAAGCAATACTACAATAAAAATATTGAGGGCAAATAATGCCCCCTCGGCAAAACCTTTATGGCTGCTTTTCATGCTCACCCGCTATGCAATTTGATTAAACCCGGGTGAATTTATAAGGGTACACTTTGCCCGATGCCCATTGCGCTACATACAGGTTTTCGTCGTTATCCACACAAACATCATGTGGGTTCAGGAAAATCTTATCGGCCTGTGCCATGGGCTGCAGTACGCCGTCAACATAAGTTGGTTCGGTGCCGCCAAGGTTAGATACCACTTTGTTGTTCTTATCCAATATGGTGGTAAAGCCTGTGTTTTCGGCATTGAGGTTCGGTGAGCGAAGTACGGCAGCATATAAATGATCGCCTTTAATTACCGGGCGGCAAACGCATGCTCCGGGCAGTTTAATTACTTCCTGCAATTTACCATCCATGCTGAAGCGTTTGAAGCAGTTGCGGGTACGATCGGTTATCAGCAGGGTTGGTGTATCGTAGCGCCTGTCAATCACTATACCATGAGCATTATCCAAATGTTCATCACCCTCACCTTTACCACCGAAGAAACCTTTTAGCTTGCCATCCTTATCGTAATGGGTAATGTATTGGGCACCGTAACCATCGGCTATAAAAATATCGCCATTGGTATCGATTGTGGTTTCGGTAGGTACAAACTCCTCCGCCTTTTTGTAAACTCCTGTTTCCATTGGCACATCAATGGTCATTAATAACTTACCATCCAGCGTGGTTTTATATACCTGGTGTTTTAGGGTATCGGTAATGAACAACACCTCGGTACCGTTTTCATTAAACAGGGTTAAGCCGTGCGCGCCGGGAAAATCGTGGCCCCAGGTGGTAAGCAATTTGCCCGATTTATTGTAGATGAGCACGTTGTTCTTTGTCTCGTTGGTAAGCAGTAAAATGCGTCCTTTCGAGTCTTGCACCATCTCGTGGCAATCGTTTACGGGGTTTTTCTGCGAGTCGGCCTTGCTCCAGTTTTTATCCATGCGGTAACGCATATTGCCGTGGCCGTAAATTGGTCCGTTGTCTTTTGCTAACATATCTTTCGCTATAAAAAAGCCTGCTGATAAAACTGAAGTGTGCTTGATAAATTCTCTTCTTTCCATTTTTTTCTGGGATTACACCGATTATTTTTTTGGGATTACACAGATTTTTGGGTGATTACACCGATTGATTTTATGTTGATTTTTGATTCTCTCTTCCCCATGTCATTGCGAGGTACGAAGCAATTGCGAACTTTACAAGGCGGATTTGCACTGCCGCTCCGCCTCCGTGCGATTGCTTCGTACCTCGCAATGACATGTGTTTTTAAGCCCTCTCCCTTTAGGGGAGGGTTTGGGTTTGACCTAAGTTATTATCCCCTTCACCACATTCCCTGCCACATCCGTCAACCTGTACCGCCTCCCCTGGCTTTTAAAAGTTAATTTTTTATGATCGATACCTAATTGATTTAAAATGGTGGCGTGGAAATCATGCACGTGCACCGGATCTTTGATGATGTTGTAGCCAAACTCGTCAGTTTCGCCGTAAACCATGCCGGGTTTGATGCCACCGCCTGCCATCCAGATACTGAAACAGCGTGGGTGATGATCGCGGCCGTAGTTGGCTTTTTCAAGCTTGCCCTGGCTGTAGTTGGTGCGGCCGAACTCTCCTCCCCAAATTACCAGTGTTTCGTCAAGCAGACCGCGTTGTTTCAGGTCTGTAACTAAGGCTGCCGATGCCTGGTCAACATCTTTAGCCTGCCCTGCCATTTCCTGCGGGAGGTTGCTGTGCTGGTCCCAGCCCTGGTGATAGAGCTGTACAAAGCGCACCCCGTTTTCGGAGAGTTTGCGGGCGAGCAGGCAGTTGGCCGCGTAAGTGCCGGGGATGAGGCATTCGGGGCCATACATTTTTACAATATCATCAGGCTCCTTGCTTACATCCATAATTTCGGGCACGGCGGTTTGCATGCGGTACGCCATTTCGTATTGCTGCACCTTGGTGTTAATTTCCGGGTCGCCAAACTCTTTGTAATTCATATCATTCAGCTCGGCCAGTTTATCCAGCATTTTGCGGCGCTCGTGGCGGTTCAATCCTTCCGGATCTTTTAGGTAGAGGATCGGGTCTTCACCGCTGCTGAATTGTACGCCCTGGTGAATGGAATCGAGGAAACCATTGCTCCATAGTTTGGAGTACACGCCTTGTCCGTTTCCTTTTCCTTTAGAAAGCAAAACGGTAAAAGCAGGCAGGTTTTTATTTTCACTCCCGAGGCCATAACTCACCCACGATCCCATGCTTGGTCGGTTGCCCTGCTGCGCGCCGGTTTGGAAAAAGGTTAGCGCCGGATCGTGATTAATAGCATCGGTGTTGAGAGATTTGATAATGCAGATATCATCGGCAATTTTGCCAATGTGCGGAAACATATCGCTGATCCACGCCCGCGATTCGCCGTATTGCTTAAAATCATAAAATGAACCCACCAGCGGGAACGAGGCCTGTTTAGCCGTCATCCCTGTAAGGATCTGGTTACCGCGAACTGATGCAGGCAATTCCTGACCCATCATTTCACGCAACTTAGGTTTATAATCAAAGGATTCCAGTTGCGACGGCGCTCCATCCTGAAAAAGGTAAATTACCCTTTTAGCCTTAGGCGCAAAGTTGGGTATGCCGGGGATAAAATCAGCCTCTGCTTCATCGCCCTTTCCGCTAAACAGATCTGGAATGAGTAACGAACCCAGCGCCACGCTACCTATCCCAAGACTAAGCCTGGAAAGGAACCTGCGCCGGTTAATATTTAGCCTGTTCTCTAAAAAATCTTTTTCCATTTGCTCAGGTTTTGGTGATGGATTCTTCCAAATTATACATGGTATCCACGGTTTTCATCATGGCGGCTAATGTTACTTTATCCAGGTTGGCCGGTACCGGGTACTCGCCTACGGTGAGCAGTTTTTCGGCATCGGCTTTTTTCATGCTTTTCAACTCCTCATTATAATATGATGTTAAAATAGCCAGTTCTTTTTGCTGCGGATGGCGGCTTAGTATCAGCCTGAATGCCTTGGTTATTTTTTCTGTCGATGTACTTTTATCCTGCAATAACTTAGCTGCTAAAACTCGTGCACCCTCTAATACTGTTGGGTCATTCAACATCACCAAAGCTTGCAAAGGCGTATTGGTACGGAGGCGTTTCACCTCGCACTGGTCGCGGTTACTGGCGTCGAATATTCCTAACGAAGCAGGCGGAACAGTACGTTTAATAAGCGTATACATTCCCCTTCGGTACAAGTTTGGCCCATGCACCTGTTTGTAATTAGCTAAAAGCCCCCTGCCTGATGTTGCGTTTTCCCAAAGACCGGGTGGCTGATATGGGTTAACACTCGGCCCGCCGATGGTTGGGTTAAGCAGGCCGCTGCTGGCCAGCACAAGGTCCCGCACAAACTCGGCCGGAAGCCTGCCGCGCGGGCCACGGGCAAGTAATGTATTATCCGGATCATCCTTTAGTTTCTCGGGAGTTACCACTGCCGATTGCCGGTAGGTGCCCGACTTTACGATCTGTTTAACTAACCGTTTGATATTCCAGCCATGATCGCGGAAATCAACCGCCAGCCAATCCAACAGCTCAGGGTGCGATGGCAAGTCGCCCTGCATCCCGAAATCGCCCGAGCTTTTTACTATCCCCTTGCCAAAAAACTCCTGCCATACCTGGTTCACAAACACGCGGGCGGTAAGCGGATTGTTTTTATTGAAAAGCCATTCAGATAAACCCAGGCGGTTTTTAGGATAGTTGTTGGTGAATGGCAAAATAGATTTAGGTGTACCCGCCTGCACTTCATCGCCATGGGCATCGTAATTGCCGCGTTTAAGGATATAAGTTGGCCGCACCTTGCTGCTATCCGTCATGATGGATACGATGAGCTTATCCGTATCCTGCTTGTTCACAAAGGTCAGGATCTTTTTAACATCCTCATTGCTGATCTGCATCATGGGGTTTTTAGCATAGGTTTCCGGGCCGCCCACGGTTGATTGCAGCCCTACCTCTTTTACATTATTAAAGAAAGCGTAAACCTGGTAATATTCTTTTTGCGAAAAAGGATCGTACTTATGATCATGGCAATGAGCACATTCCAACGTAATGCCCAGCATGGCTTTGCCGAAAGTATTGGTGCGGTCGGTTACATAGCTTACCCGGTACTCTTCATCAATTACGCCGCCCTCTTCGGTTATTTTATGGTTGCGGTTAAAGCCGGTTGCCAGCAACTGCTCTTTGGTAGCGTTGGGTAATTGGTCGCCGGCCAGTTGCCAGGTGATAAATTTATCATAGGGCAGGTTTTCGTTATAGGCATGGATCACCCAATCGCGCCATGGCCATTGCGTGCGGTAGTTGTCATCCTGGTACCCATGTGAATCTGCGTAACGCGCAACATCCAGCCAGTGCAGGGCCATTTTTTCGCCGTATTGTGGTTTCGTCATCAGCTTATCTACCATTTTTTCGTACGCGTTGGGGCTTTTATCTGCCGCGAATTCGTCCATCAATTCTAAAGATGGCGGCAGACCGGTCAGATCGAGTGAGATGCGTTTTAGCAGGCGTTCTTTATCTGCTTCGGGATTTGGCTCCAACCCTGCCTGTTCCATTTTTTGCAGCACGAAATTGTCGATAGGGTTTTTAACCCATTCTGTATTTTTTACCTGCGGTACTGGGTAGTTATGCGGAGCCACAAAAGCCCAGTGCTTTTCGTATTTAGCGCCCTGTTTTATCCATTTTTCAATCAGCGAAACCTCGTATGGCGATAACCTTTTGAGGTTTGATGATACCGGCGGCATTTGTTCGGTGGTATCTTTTGTTGAGATACGACGGTAAAGCTCGGAAGCCAATGGATCGCCGGGAACTAAAGCATGTGATGATGGGTTATCCTTCAATGCCTTATAAGCGCTCTCCGCGATATCCAGTCTTAAATCGGCTTCTCGATGACCGGCATCCGGTCCGTGGCACTTAAAACATTTATCCGAAAGGATAGGCCGGATATTAAAATTATAGCTAATGGTATCCGGCACCTGTTCCCCGGCCGCCCCGCCGCCCGAATGGCAGGAGTAAAGCGTGTAAAGCATGCTTACGGCCGCTATCAGCCACACATAATACATCTTCCGGAACATGAGTTGAAAATTGGTTTATTTTAAAGTTATGTAATTTAAAGCACAATTTGCAAATACATAGTTGCGCTTGAAAACGATTTACTTGAGCACAATATACAATCAAAAATACAATGTATATACATTTTGTATTAATGTTTTTACATATGGATAAAAGATGCTAAGAATTGGACAATTTGAACCAAGATTTTATTTGTGGGATTACACCGGTTGAGGATTGATTACACCGTTTTTTTCTAACCGCTAATTTAAACGGCTTTGAGATATTTTAAACAGCTTACCCGGCGGCCGCGTCCTCACGGCCGCGTGCCCGCTTTGTCGGAACAGATAATATCCTGGCAATCCTTCTTTCCTAAAAATCATGACTCCCCTTAACCTTAACTAAAAATTTTTCGTAAAAGGTCGAATAACATTGTAGTTTTATGCTATGCTTTTGTTACAAAAGCAGCGATAGACAAACCACTTAACACCCGAATGAAACTGAACTTGAAACTTGTACTGCTGTTTGTTTTGATAGCGATAACCGGTTTTGGTTTTTATTTGTACAAGCGATATGGGTTGGAAGCACGATATTCATTCAAGCCCGAAAAAAAACATAAAAACAAGGAGCTTCGGGTTGGTATTATTGGCGATAGCTGGGCAACCGGTATTACCATTGATACTATTATAAGGGATGAGTTTTTAAGACGTGGTATTAATACAGAGGTTATCTCGTTCGGGCAGCCGGAGGCTAAAACCAAGCAGATCTACGATAACTTATATGCCAATCCTAACGAGCCTTACTCAAGTAATGAGATATTACACCACAATCTTGACTACTGCATCATTTTAGCCGGCACCAGTGATGCCGAGGGTGAAATGGGTGCCAAGTTTTATGCTTACTATTGTTCGCTCATCATCAGCGACCTGGCCCGCAACAACATCGAGCCTGTTTTTGTAACTATGCCCGCCTTTGGTTTTAAAGAAGAAACCGATAGTCTGGACATTCTGAAAAAAGTCCGTAACGAAGTATCATCGTTATTGATAGATAACGGCAGTACCCGTAGCCTGGATGAATACCGCAGGCAAGCAGGCGAAATGCTGAAGGATACCCATCTTAAAGATTCGAGTATTGTAGTGCCTTTCAACCTGGTGTGCGATGATTACGAAAAGCATAAGATTCTCTATCGTAACACCGGTCACTTATCTACCGTAGGTAAACAAAAGATGGGCAAAGTGATAGTTGAATATATTTTAGAAAAAGAGAAGGCCGCCAAAAGAAAAGAGCTTGATACTAATATTGTTGATGTTGGCCAGGTTAAAAAAGCAAAAAGGGCTTAATTACTTTATTCCTGCTATGGCTTCAAGCTTTTTGATATCCTTGTAAACGATGTACAAAGGAATAATACCAAACACCCCGAAGCAACAATCTATCAATCGCCAGTAAACCGGGATGCCCCTTATTGGTCCTGCAATAAAAGCCAGCGGAAATACCATTATACAGGCAATCATCCCAAACTGGATAACCCAGATATTTTTTACAGGATCTTTTAGTGGCCCAACAAAATTCATGGCTATAACCAGGTGACCGAAGGCCAGCCAGTCGGTGCCATAAGCCAGATAAGGATAAGCCTGGTTGGTAGTTTTTACGGCGAGGTAAACCCGCGTTATCCAGTTACCCAGGAAATCGGGAAAAACGACTGAGTTATTGGCAAGCCAGGCCAGTTCCGTTTCGATAGGGAAAGCGGTGATGCCGCTTAATACAAGCCCGATAATAAATACAATTACCCAGGTTTTTATTCGTTTGCGAAGTTCAGGTTCGGTTTTCATAATGAGGACAAGGTAGGGAAAAATATTTAATTTATATAATTTTCAGAAATTACCGAAAATAAAAATATCCCTATTGGTCCATTGCGAGCTATAAAAGATGTCATTGCGAGCGCAGCGTGGCAATCGCATGCTATACAGCACAGCTATGCTTCCGTACGATTGCTTCGTACCTCGCAATGACATGGCGGGTGAGACTCTTTGGTCACTATCACTCTAACTACTAACTACCGCGGGTTTAGCGATAGTGTAACCCGTGGGAATAACAGGTTAAGTCTCTGACTTAACCCTAACCAACCATCAGTTACAAACTTAGCGATAGCTTAAGCTATGGCGAATTGTTCATCCAACCTGGCGTTGCTTTTTGTGGCTTAAGTCAGAGACTTAAGTAATTTTACACCACGGGTTACGCTATCGCTAAACCCGCGGCAGATTAGATTTTTTCTCGAAGTTTAATAAGCAAAAAAGGCCTGAGCATACGCCCAGGCCTTTCAGTATAAAGTAAAATCTAATTACTCTTTATTTTCCAAAGCTTCAGCAGCTGGTTCATCCAGGAACCATTCTACCTCACCCGAAATTGAATCGATCAACTGAGCTGGATAAAGCTCAATATCCTCATCATCTTCTAAAATATGTTTTACCGCTTCGGCTTTGCCTGCACCGTATACTAAAAATGCTATTTGAGCAGCATCGTTAATTAACGGAGCATTTAAAGTGATACGCCATACTTGCTGATCTTCCAGCCATACTTCTTTTACACCCGGAGTCCTGTCGTGCAGTACCGGGGTATATGGGAATAACGAAGCGGTGTGCGAATTATCGCCAAGGCCTAACAATACCAGATCGAAACTTGCTTCGCCATCTTCAAAAAAGGCTGAGATCAATTCCCAATATTTAGCAGCGGCTTCGGCAGGCTCAAACGAGGTATCAACCGCGAATACATTGCCCGGACTGATCAGCAAAGGCTCGAATAAAGCTTTTTTAGCCATCAGGTAGTTGCTGTCTTTATGATCCTGAGGTACGTTACGCTCATCGCCAAAAAAGAAGAACACCTTTTCCCAGTTTACCTGGTCGGCATAAGTTGTTGAAGCCAGTAGCTCATACAGTTTTTTAGGCGAGCTGCCACCTGAAAGGGCTACGCTGAACTTACCGTTTTTGTTGATGGCCTCGGTGGCCAGCGTTACAAAATGATCGGCAAGGCCGGTTAAAACTTCTGCTTCTGTGTTATAGATATTCAGTTTCATTAGCTTGTTATTTTTTACCGTTTACAGGTAAAGTGAACCAGTTGTAACCATCGCGGGCAATTAAAGCTTCAGCAGCTTCAGGGCCCCATGAATCGGCCGAATAGTTAGGGAAGTTAAGGCTCTTTTTATTTTGCCATGCACTCAGGATAGGCATTACTAAAGCCCATGCTTCTTCAACCTGGTCGCCACGCATAAACAGGGTTTGATCGCCCATCATGGTGTCAAGGATCAACGTTTCGTAAGCTTCAGGTGCCTGGTTAGTGTAGGTGCCTTTATAGTCAAACACCATATCAACAGCGTTTAATACCATATCAATACCCGGGCGTTTAGCCTGTACCTGCAAACGGATGCTCATCTCTGGCTGAATGCTGATGATCAACCTGTTTTGCTGCCAGCTTTCAGTAGCCTCGGCCGGGAAAATCTGGTGAGGAACATCCTTAAACTGGATGGTAATTACCGATGATGACTGGTGCATCCTTTTGCCTGTACGCAGGTAAAAAGGAACACCCTGCCAACGCCAGTTATCTACAAAGAATTTAATAGCCGCGAATGTTTCGGTGTTCGATTCTTTGTCAACTTTAGGTTCTTCGCGGTAGCCTGGTACTTCTTTACCTTTCATCCAGCCGCTGCCATATTGGCCGCGTACGGTTGAGGTGCGGATATCTTCGGCGGTGAATTTGCGCATCGCTTTCAATACATCAACCTTACGGTCGCGTACCTCATCAGCACTGAAGCTGATAGGCGGCTCCATAGCCACGTGGCAAAGCAATTGCAACAGGTGGTTCTGGATCATATCGCGCATAGCACCCGATCCGTCGTAGTAATCACCACGCTCTTCAACACCCAGCTGCTCGGTAACCGAGATCTGTACGTGTTCGATATGGTTACGGTTCCACAGTGGCTCCATAATGGAGTTTGCAAAGCGGAACGCCATGATATTTTGTACGGTTTCTTTACCCAGATAGTGGTCAATACGGTAGATCTGGCACTCATCAAAAATGCTTTTCAATAAGGCGTTCAGTTCTTTCGCTGTTTCCAGGTCATGACCAAATGGTTTCTCGATAATGATCCTTACGCGTTTTTTATCGTCGGCCAGTTTAGCTTTCGAAATGTTCGACGCGATGATCGGGAAGAAGTTTGGTGCTACTGCAAGGTAGAATAACACGTTTGCTTTGGTTTTCCACTCGGCATTGTGTTTTTCAATACGTTTGCCAAACTCTTTGTAAGTTTCAAAATCGTTGGCATCCGATACCTGGTAATAGATATTTTTTACAAACTCAGCCCATTGTTTCTCGTCGGTTTTACCGCTGCGCGAAAACTGGTTGATATCCCTGTATAGGTTTTCCCTGAATTGTTCGTCAGTTAGCTTGGTACGGCCCGTGCCGATGATAGAAAACTGTTTAGGCATCCAGCCATCTAAAAATAAATTATATAGGGCCGGTGCAATTTTCCGGGAATTTAAATCTCCTGTGCCACCAAAAATGATGAATATAGTAGGATCTGATTTAGCGGTTGTGCTCATTGTTGTGTTTAATTAATAGCGTTAATTAGTCGTTTGCAGGAGCCCATTGAGTATGGAAGGTACCTTCTTTACCAATCAGCTCGTAAGTGTGCGCGCCAAAGTAATCGCGTTGTGCCTGGGTTAAGTTTGATGGCATCCTTTCGCTGCGGAAAGCATCGAAATAGCTTAGTGCCGAAGCATAGCCCGGAGCGCCAACACCGGCAGCGGTTGTAGCAGATAATACTTTACGGATACCTGGCAAAGTTTCTTTAACCAATGCCGCGATATCGCTGTCAAGCAATAAGTGTGGCAATGTTTGATCTTTGCTGTAAGCGTTGTAAATATCGCTCAAGAACGCTGAACGGATAATACAGCCACCCCTCCAGATTTTAGCGATCTCGCCAAGGTGTAAATCGTATTTAAATTCTTCTGATGCTTTAGTTAACAGGTGCATACCTTGAGCGTAGGTAACAATGCTGGTGAAGTAAAATGCCTGCTCTAAAGCAACCAATAATTCTTCTTTATCGCCCTGCAGCTCGATAGGCTCATTGTAAATAGCCGATGCTTTTTCGCGCACTGATTTGTATTTTGACAGATCGCGCATTGATACTGATGTATCGATGGTTGGGATCGGGGTTACCAGATCCATAGCAACCTGCGAAGTCCATTTACCGGTACCTTTAGCTTTAGCTTCGTCTTTAATATCATCTAACAATAAATGATCGGTGCCTGGAGCTTTGTATTTGAAAATATCTTTGGTAATATCTAACAGGAATGATTGCAAACGACCTTCATTCCATTTTGCGAATAGCTCGCCAATTTCTTCATTGCTTACTTTCAAGCCTTTTTTCAGGATCTCGTAAGTTTCGGCAATTACCTGCATAATGCCGTACTCGATACCGTTGTGTACCATTTTAACAAAGTGACCTGACGCGCCAGGGCCAATGTAAGTAACACAAGGCTCGCCGTTTACTTTTGCGGCAATAGCTTCGAAAATAGGTTTCATTACGGCGTAAGCGTCTTTATCGCCACCCGGCATCATGCTCGGGCCGCGACGCGCACCTTCTTCGCCACCTGATACGCCCATACCAAAGAAGTGCAGACCTTTAGCTTCTAATTCTTCAACACGACGGTTGGTATCAGTAAAGTGCGAGTTACCGCCATCGATCAGGATGTCACCTTTATCCAACAGCGGAGTTAATTCCTCAATAACAGCGTCAACAATTTTACCGGCAGGCACCAGCATCATGATGGCCCTTGGCGTGGTTAAGCTTTGAATAAATTCTTTAACATCGGCAAAGCCTTTCGCAGCTCTGTCGCCAGCTTCCTGGTTTAATGAATCTACTTTACCGGTATCTTTATCGTGCCCGGCAACCGCGAAGCCGTGATCGGCCATGTTTAACAACAAACTGCGACCCATAACACCCAGGCCAATCATACCAAAGGCGTATTTATTTTCTGTTGCGCTCATTTTTTCTTGAGGTTTTCGTTTTTAAGATTTTCTAAAATTTGTTTTGTGCTTTCGAGGCTGGTGTGCTGGAACGAGCGAATGCCCAGTTTTTGCGCGGTATCAACAAACATTTTACGATCGTCGAAATACACACATTGCTGTGGCGACGCTTGCGCAATACCCATAGCCAGCTGCCAGATACCCGGATCTGGTTTACGCATTTTTACCTCGCACGATGATACAAAAGCATCAAAGCACTCGTGCAGTTTAAACTTGCGTACGCGGTAATCATTAAGCTCTTTACCTTCGTTATTTACTGATATGATGCGGAAGCCGCAATCTTTTTTCCACTCCTTTAAAAATTGCAGCATAGGCAATTCTACAGAGGTTGAGAAAATAAATTCCTTAAAGTCTTCACGAACAAAATCCCTTGGATGGTTAAATATCACCGTATCCAGATATTCGTCGAGCGTGACGCTGCCAATTTCGTAAACGTTAAAAATAAAATTGTGGAGGGCATTTACCTCGGCGTAATCAAGGTTAAAACGTCTGGCCGCTTCTTCGCGGGCTTCGTGTCCCCATCCGTTCGACAGCAAAATGCCGCCTACGTCAAAAAAGAGGATCTTTAAATCGGCAACTTCCATAGGTGTATCAGTAATTATCAGTCGTACTTAAATCAAAGTTTAAATTTAGAGCCGGAAAATTTCCAGCTCTAAACTTAATACTCTCAATTTATTATTTATTTTTTTGCTCTTCGATGGCGTTCAACAGCTTTTCGAAAGGCTTGTTGAATTTCTCGATGCCTTCATCTTCTAACTGTTGTGTTACAGCAGCAAGGTCGATACCTAATGAAGGTAATTTGGCCAGGATCTCAGTAGCTTTATCCAAGCCAGCTTCTAATGTATTAGCGGCAACACCGTGATCACGGAAAGCGTCAACAGTTTCCAACGGAACGGTATCAACAGTATCCGGGCCGATCAAAGCTTCTACGTATTTGGTATCTTTAAATGCAGGGTTTTTGCTTCCTGTACTTGCCCAAAGCAAACGCTGTGGTTGAGCGCCCTGGTCGGCAAGCTTTTGCCATCTTTCGCTGCTGAATACGCGTTTGTAAATTTCGTAAGCTTTTTTTGCTGACGCGATAGCAACTTCGCCATATAATTCTTTTTCGCCTTTAGCTTCCAGGATCGGATCAACAACAACGTCGATACGGCTCAGGAAGAAACTTGCTACTGATGAAATGTGCGCGATTTTGTGGCCTGCGGCTAAATGCTCTTCCAAACCAGCGATATAGGCTTCAGTTACTTCTTCGTAACGCTCTAAGCCAAACAATAAGGTAACGTTGATGTTGATACCTTTTGCAATTGATTGCTGGATAGCAGCCAAACCTGGTTTAGTACCAGGGATTTTGATCATTACGTTTTCACGATCAACTTTTTTCCAAAGTTCTTCGGCTTGTTTAGCAGTGCCTTCAGTATCTAATGCTAAAAACGGAGATACTTCAAGGCTTACATAACCATCAACTTTGTTCGATTCCTGGTAAACACCTTTAAACAGATCGGCAGCGGCCTGGATATCTTTAACAGCTATCTCGAAAAACAATTTCTCGTTATCGGTTTCAGATTTTAATGCAGCGATATCGGCATCATAATCAGAACTGCTGCTGATAGCTTTTTCAAAAATTGCAGGGTTTGAGGTAACGCCGCGTACGCCGTCAACATCAATTAATTGTTTAAGTTTTCCTGAAGAGATGATCTCGCGGTCAATAAAGTCAAGCCAGATGCTCTGACCGAAACCATGTATCTGAGCTACGTTATTTGCTGCCATAATAGGGTTTGTTTTTGTGTGATTTAATTAAATTTTTTTTAGCGCGATGAAGGTAGTAAAATTAGCTACCAAATCGATCTGTTATGTAAAGTTCTTAATAACTGAGCCGTTAATTGTAAGATTTATATCATACTTTGTTAACATGGCATCAATTAGCGGCCATTACTATATTAAGCTCGTAGCCTATAAATAAACCGCTCTCAATTATGCCTGTTATTGATTTGATATCCTTTTCAAAACTCTTCCCTATCTCGTCAAATTTGCAATCCAACACCAGGTTGCCGTTTTCTGAAATTATCGGCCCATCTTTGCCTTTTGCCGGCCTTATCGCTATTTCGGTAGCCCCTAAACTTTTCAGTTCCCTTTCAACATAAGGCAAAGCCTGTGGGAAAACCTCGATAGGTACCGGGAATTTCGCGCCTAATTTATTAACCATTTTTGATTCATCAACAATGATATAGCTAATAGCGCTCGAACTGATCAATAATTTCTCTTTAAACATGGCCCCGCCCCTGCCTTTGATCAGGCTTTTATCCGGATCAACCTCATCGGCGCCATCAAAAAGCCAATCGGGTTTATGCTCGTACAGTGATGTAACAGGCAAACCCAGCTTGGCGCAAAACATCGAAAGCTCTACCGAAGTTGGGATAGCCTTTACATTCAGCTTTTCGTCTTTAACCCTTTGGGCAATGGCCACCAAAGCCAGGTACGATGTTGAGCCAGAGCCAACACCTATAATATCGCCATCCTTAACTTTAGCGGCAATCTCGGCCGCCACCTTTTGTTTGCCTTCTATATTGATGATCTTATCGGCCCACTCCAGGTTATTTATCAGGTTGCTGTTCCAGTTCATTTTTTAAGAGTCAGGAAGTCAAGAATCAAGAGACAAGAAGAAAACTTAACTCAAGACTATTGGATCCGTAATGTATATTTTTTAGAGTCAGGAGATCAGGAATCAAGATACAAGAAGAAATCTTCCCCTATCTTGATTCCTGACTCTTGATTTCTTGCCTCTACAAAAGAGCTTTTGCTTTTTTAACAACGTTATCAACAGTAAAGCCGAAGTGTTTGTACAACTCTTCTGCCGGGGCCGATTCGCCGAAGGTGGTCATGCCTAACATGTCGCCTTCGTCGGTAATGTATTTGTGCCAGCCCATTGGCGATGCCATTTCAACAGCTAAACGTTTTTTGCTTGCTTTAGGGAATACAGACTCTTTGTAAGCCTCATCCTGTTTTTCAAATAACTCCCACGATGGCATACTTACCACACGGGTTGAGATACCTTCTGCCTCTAATTTAGCTTGTGCTTCCATGATCAATGCCACTTCCGAGCCGGTGGCGATCAGGATCAGGTCCGGACCTTTGCTGCCTTCTGATAGCACATAAGCACCTTTTTCCAGGTTTTCGGCTTTGCCGTATTTATCCTGATCAAGAATTGGTAAGCCCTGGCGGGTGAAGATCAATACAGTTGGGCCGCCTTTTTTCTCGATAGCTACACGCCATGCATGCGCGCTTTCGTTAGCATCTGCCGGGCGAATCACCGTTAAGTTAGGAATAGAGCGCAGTGAAGCCAATTGCTCAATAGGCTGGTGGGTAGTACCATCCTCGCCTAAACCAATACTATCGTGGGTATAAACAAAAATCGGGTTGATTTTCATGATGGCTGCCAAACGGATCGGCGGGCGCATATATTCAGAGAACATCAGGAAGGTAGCACCAAATGGTAATAAACCTTTGGTTAAAGCCATACCGTTCAAGGCTGAACCCATTGCATGCTCACGGATGCCGAAGTGGAAATTGCGGCCGCCACGGTTTTCTGATGTGAATGAATCGTATTCTTTTAAGTTTGTTTCAGTTGATGGGGCTAAGTCGGCCGCGCCACCAATCAGGTTAGGCAATGCAGGCGCGATAGCGTTCAACACTTTGCCAGATGCCTGGCGGGTTGCCATTTTAGGGTCAGAGCCTTTAAATACAGGCAGTTTATCTTTCCATCCTGCCGGTAGTTCACCTTTGGCGGCGGCTTCGTATTCGGCAGCTAATTCAGGGAATTTAGCTTTGTAATCGGCAAATAGTTTGTTCCATTTTTCTTCGGCCGATGCACCGCGCGCGCCTTTTTTGTGGTAGTAATCCAATACCTCATCAGGTACATTGAATGATTTTTCAGGATCGAAACCGAAAAACTGTTTTACCAGTTTAATTTCGTCAGCACCCAGCGGCGAACCGTGTGAACCGGCAGTACCCGATTTATTAGGGCTACCATAAGCGATCAATGAGCGAACGCGGATAAATGATGGTTTCTGAGTTTCAGATTTAGCGTTGATCAAAGCCAGCTCTAAAGCATGGGTATCGTTCACATCTGTCAAGTCCTGTACATGCCAGCCGTATGCGCGGAAACGTGCGCTTACATCTTCATTAAAGGCAATATCAGTGCTGCCCTCGATAGAGATGTGGTTATCATCATATAAGTAAATAAGGTTACCCAATTGCAGGTGACCGGCCAATGAAGCGGCTTCGGAAGTTACACCTTCCATCAAATCGCCATCGCTGCAAATAGTATAAATGTTGTAGTTGAACAGCTCGAAACCGGGTTTGTTATAACGTGCAGCCAAATGTTTCTGTGCAATAGCAAAACCTACAGCATTGGCAAAACCCTGGCCCAGCGGACCGGTTGTTACTTCAATACCCGGAGCCAAACCATATTCCGGGTGACCGGCAGTTTTGCTGTTCAGCTGGCGGAATTGTTTGATATCATCTAACGAAAGATCATAGCCGGTTAAATACAAAAAGTTGTATTGCAAAATACAGGCGTGACCAGCCGAAAGGATAAACCTATCGCGGTTTGCCCAATCCGGATTTTTAGGGTTGTAGTTTAAAAACTTTGTCCATAAAACGTGGCCCATCGGCGCTAAGGCCATCGCTGTACCAGGGTGACCAGAATTTGCTTTTTGAACCGCATCGGCAGCAAGTACCCTTACGGTATCGATTGCCAATTTTTCTATGTCTTTTGTGTTTTCCATTATCTGTAGGTATTGTATGTTTAATGTTTTACTTATTCTGTAGGGGTAGCAACTTTGCGTTTGGTTTTGCTTTCCTCTTCGGTAAGCCAAAGCCTTGCGCCGCCTTTTATACCATCGGCATTGGTAACAATTTTCATGTTTTTATCCAGCTTAAAGTCAAGCTTATCTGAATTGCCGCCGCCAATATATAAAGTATCGTAGTTAAATACGGTTTTCAGTATTTTGAAAACCTTCTTCATGCGCTTGTTCCATTTTTCCTTGCCTTCTTTATCTAAAGCCCTGTCGCCTATGTAGTCATCATAGTCCATGCCTTCTTTTATTGGCAGGTGCGATAGCTCGAAGTGAGGCAATAAATGACCGTTCATTAACAAAGCGGTGCCAAATCCGGTGCCTAAGGTGATCACCATTTCAAGTCCTTTGCCAGATGCAACGCCAAGGCCCTGCATATCGGCATCGTTAACAACCTGCGTTGGTTTGCCTAATGATTTTTCCAGTTTTTTGCTCAGGTCAACATCGGCCCAAAAATCAGTACCCAGGTTAGGTGCGGTTTTTACAACGCCATCTTTAACATAGCCCGGAAAGCCAACCGAAATTTTATCATAAGCCGGAAAATCTTTTACCAGCGTATTGATAGCCTTAATTACATTATCAGGATTAGCGGGCGCAGGGGTAGGAATTTTATCATATTCCATTTTTAACTCGCCTTTTTTATTGAGGATAGTGGCTTTAATGTGCGAACCACCGATATCGATTGAAAGAACTCTTAACTGAGATGGCGTATTTTTCATTTAGCTTAATTTATTTAGCTGGTTAGTAAGTTGTTATATTCAATTATTGGCCAGCGCATAAATATCACATTTTTAATAATATCAAATTGTTAAATCGTGCGATAAAATCAATTTGCCCTAAGGCAACAAAAGTAAAGTTAGAACAGCTTTTGTTCACCAGGGCAATTTTTAACCGTATTTTACTTATGCGTGGCAAAATCAATGCAATTAAGGCAAAATGTTAATAACATGTGCGGGTTTTATCAAATAACAAGGTTGAATCCGCTTGTAGATACGAGGCACCTACGGAGCCTTAAATTCATTTAATTCAATACTATAAACACGATACCCCTATGGGGTGACAAACCATGTTTTTTAAAACTCCGTAGGAGTACCGTGTTTATAGCGTCGAACACACAAAGTTTTTGGCTCCGTAGGTGCCTCGTATCTACAGGTGATTTTCTACACTATTTCGTTTTTTATCCAATCACATTATCAAATCATCAGATTATTACTACCTGTTTTAAGCTGAAAAGTTTTCCCTTTCCATACAAAAATGCCGGTTGTGTTTTTGGGTAGATTAACGTTCACATTCCATTTACCATTAACCAATGCGTATTTGGCAACCACTTTCCCATTGGGATGAGGTACCTCGCCACTGATATTTTTGATCGACCCTAAATGCGGCTCGATCTTTATTTTGCTAAAACCGGGCGCATAAGTATCTACCCCTAAAATCGTTCGGTAAAACTCAATATTAGGACTTGCCCCCCAGGCATGGCAATCAGATCGGTTATGATCAAGATCGGAGATCTCGGCCCAGGTGGTGAGGCCCATTTTAATATTATCGCGCCAGATGCTGAGCCAGTTCAGGTAATCATCGCCCAAACCACCTTTAGTCATGGCTTGGTGCAGATAGTATTTAAAGTAGATGGTGCATTTGGTGAGGGAAGTATCATTCAATAATTTCAAAGCGAGGTCGTGCTCGCCGTTGCTATTAAGCATCCCGGCTAACAGGGCTATTGAATTGGTATGTTGAGAAAACAGCTGTTTATCTTCAGTATCGGCATAAAGTTTTTTGCCTGCATCCCAATATTTACGCTGAATAGTTGCTTTTAACTGGGTGGCTTTAGCTTTATACATTGCGGCAAATACCGGCATACCCATTTTAGCTTCCATTTGAGCTGCTTGCTGGTATGCCCACATCAGTTGAAGATCTAAAATTGCCGATGTTCCTTTTGCGCTTTTGGGTGCCTGGCCAAAATCCCAGCCTTTATCGTTCACCCAATCAACAAATGTCCAGTATGGGGTATTTTTTAAAGAACCGTCTGCCTGTTGATATTTGGCGAAGAAGTTAAGCACATCGCGTGCACCTGCCAGTTTATCTTTTATAAAAAGGCTATCGGGACGGTACATCCAATAATCGTGCAGCATACCTATATACCATAACGAAAACGTGGAGATCACCTGCGGAGAAAATGAAGGGTGACGGCTCAGCGTTATGCCTTCTGCCAAACGGGAATGATCCATCTGGTTAATGGCGTTGCGAACCAACCTGTCATCGCCGCTGTTGTAAAATGATACTAATGCCTGGATGCGGGTATCGCCCACGTATTGTAGTTGCTCATAATAGGGGCAATCCATATAAGTTTCAACAGCACAGAGGCGGGCGGTGCGCCAGCCAATATCCAGCATTTGTTGGATTTCAGGGTTGCCGGTTTCCAGTTTGACATTCATCTGGAATGGGTAGCCTGTAAACGTACCGTAGATATCATCAATAACCAAGGGCTCGTTTTGGGTAGTTATTTTTAGTTCGATATAGCGGAAGGTTCGCCAGGTTAATGTGGTAAAACTATTCCCAGATGCGCCATCGGATATGATACTATCCCTCCTGCCAACAAAAATCTTTCCGTCAACATCATTCCGGTTCCCTTTGGCATGCCCGCCCGGGCCAGTTAAAGTTGTAAATAATGATTCAGTATAACTGATGCCAATGCCCGCGTTTTTGCCTTTGCTGAAGTTGAGGGTAACAAAAGCATTGGTTAAATAAGTTTGATCGAGTATTAAGGTAGCTGTTGTATTGGCCGGGATAGTAACCGCGGTTTGTGTTGCAGGGAACGAGGATGGCACGGTAACACCATCTGCTTTACGTAGCTTTTCAATCCGCTGCAATTTCATTTCCATTGATGGGATTGGTGTGGGTACCAGCATCCATCCAAAGGCATTCACGGTTCCCTTTGGGTTACCGGCATCAATACGGGTAGCGTTTTTCCATGCACTATCATCAAAATCGGGTTTGTCCCAACCTTTTATAGATACATTCAGATCCAAACGTTCTCCCGGCCCGGCCACATAATAGGGGTGCCAGCCAATACCGGTAATAGGTTTAAAAGCTTTATCGCGGATGCCTTTCCAGGTTTTGTTGGTGTTGATGATCTCTTCGGTTGGGGTATCGCCCTGCATAATAAAACCGGTTTGCAGCGAGATCTGTGCTTCGGGGCGGTAATCGCCATCGTTCCAAACTTCGGCGGCAATGATGTTTTTTCCTGAGGATAGATAGGGTGCCAGATCAACCGTTTCATAATTCCAATAATAGGTATCACTGCGGGCGGGGCCTAATGAAACCAGTTTTTGGTTGACGTAGAGTTTGTAACGGTTATCTGCAGATACGTGTACTACAAATGTGGATGGCTTTGTAGAAAGCTCAATGTTTTTCCTGAAATAATAAACCCCATAATCTCTCGGTGCTTCATCAGCAGCGGTGATCCATGATGCTTTCCATGGCCCATGAAGTAATGCAGGGTTGATGGTTTGCGCAAAGGTTGTATTGATCAACAACAGGAACGCGATAAAGAAGAATCCTTTTAAAACTGCTTTCATGAAATTAGGTGGGTTACAGGTGGTGTAAGGCTAAATTAAATTTTAGTCACGAATAATTAGTGTGTTATTTACAATTTATTCCAATTGTTCAAATTGATTGCTTGGCTAATTGTGAAGAATTTTCACACGAATGCTTAGCGCGGCGTACACAATTAATCGAATTACACAAATTCCGGTCGCAAAGCAAATTCGTTTAATTCGCTAATTCGAACAAATTCGTGTAGAAATTTCTCTCTATCATCACAAAAGTAGTGCAGCTATTTTCCCTGCGCTATCCACTCAAATGCCGTTTTAATTCATATTTCTGTTACCTTTATTTTTCACAAACCTAAAACTATGGATGTATTAGCGGTCGTTTTACTGATTGTGGTGATCATTATGATGCTGAACCACAAGGGCAGTTTAAACAATAAGATCAGAGACCTCGATCATAAATTATTTGAATTACGCAACCTTATAGAGCAGCTTAAATTAACCCGCCCGCCGGTTGAAGAAACCCGCGAGCAAGTTAAAAAAGCAGAAGTTCCTAAACCTGTAATCAGCGAACCTCCGCCGGTTATCCCGGCCGAGCCTGTTATAGCTCCACGTCCTGTAGTTGAGGCTGAAGTAAAACCAAAACCACTTCATCCCGAAGAAATTGAGCGACAGTTGGAGGTTATTGAAGATAGCCTTTCGCCAATCCATCGCCCAATAAAAACCCGCGATTTTGAACCTGCCAAACCCCGCGAACCCAAACCATCGTTTTTTGAGCGCCATCCCGATCTGGAAAAATTTATCGGTGAAAATCTGATCAACAAAATCGGTATCGCCATTTTGGTGCTGGCCATCGGCTTCTTTGTTAAATACGCTATTGATAACGATTGGATTGGTCTGGTTGGCCGCGTAGGTGTTGGTATAGTTTGCGGTGGTATTTTAATAGCGATTGCGCATTGGTTGCGGAATAGTTATAAGGCCTTTAGTTCAGTGCTGGTTGGCGGTGGTTTGGCCGTGTTTTACTTTACCATAACGCTGGCTTTTCAGCAGTTTCATTTGTTTAGCCAAACTACGGCATTCATTATTTTAATTGTGATCACCATGTTCGCCGTGGCCTTGTCATTATTGTATGACAAGCAGGAACTGGCCGTGATAGCTTTGGTAGGCGGCTTCGCCAGTCCGTTTATGGCGAGCAACGGCAGCGCCAATTACAGCGGCCTGTTAACTTACCTGCTGATATTGAATACCGGTTTATTAGTTATGGCTTACTTTAAAGCCTGGCGGGTGCTCAATATTGTATCGTTCGGGTTTACGGTGATTGTTTTTTCATCCGTGCTTTACGTTTTGCCGCCTGCTGCTTATCGTACCGGGTTTGTGTTTGCCAGTATATTTTATGTGCTGTTCTTCGCGGTTAACGTGGCCAACAATGTGCGCGAGAATAAAAAATTCATCGCTTCAGATTTTACCATCCTATTGCTGAATACCGGGTTGTATTTCTCAGCAGGTTTATACCTGCTTACGGTTATGCACCAGGAACAATTCAGGGGATTGTTTTGCGTGAGTTTGGCGGTGGTGAACCTTATACTATCATATATACTATTCCGCAACCGCAAGGTGGATACCAATATATTGTACCTGCTTATCGGTATAACTTTAACCTTTATTTCGCTGGCTGCGCCTATTCAATTGCATGGGCATAGCATTACCATATTCTGGGCTTCGGAAGCGGTGTTGCTGTACTGGTTATACCAAAAATCGAGCATCGGCTTAATGAAATATACTTCGCTATTGCTATGGATAGCCATGCTGTTGAGTTTACTGATGGATTGGTACCAGATTTATAGTAACGCTTTTGCAACGCTCACCATCATTGCCAACAAAGGATTTATAACTACACTTTGCGCAGCGGTTAGCTCGTTCCTGCTGGCGGTTTTAGCGGCTAAAGATACACCCGAAAACAAAGGCGGCATTGTAGTAGATAAACGTGTGTACAGCATAACCGGGTTGATCCTTTTGTTTTTAAGCGGATTGGTAGAGATCAATCACCAGTTCCTGAACAGGTTCCCTTATACCGATTTGAATACATTATATATGATGGTATATACGCCGGCGTTTGTGTTTGTTTACTATATCGTGTCCTTTAAAATAGCGGTCATCAATTTTACCGAAAACCTGAAACTCGGCTTGTTGCTTATTTGCATTGTGGTTTACCTGTTATTAACCCCGCAATTTTTTGATCTGCAACATGTAATGCTCGAAACCAGGAAAGTGCCCGCAAGTCATTTTATGATACATTGGATAGGTGCCGTATTTGTTGGACTGTTACTTTACCGGGTAATTATGTTAAGCCGGAAAAGCCAAAGTACGGGCGCTATAGGTTTATTTACTTGGGGCTTAAGCGTAATGGTAGTGGTGTTTTTAAGTTTAGAGGTAAGCCTGATGAGTAACCTGTTGTTTTATGGCCAGGTGCACTCAATTGATAGGATCGAAACAGTATATATTAAAACCGGTTTGCCTATCCTTTGGGGACTGCTCTCCTTCGCGCTGATGTGGCTGGGGATGAAATATAAGCAACGTATGATGCGTGTGGCTTCGTTAACCCTGTTCTCGCTTACTTTAGTAAAATTGTTTTTGTTTGATATTAAAAACATCCCGGTTTGGGGCAAAATTGTGGCTTTCTTTTGTTTGGGCGTATTGCTGCTTATTGTGGCCTTTATGTACCAGCGAACCGCCAAAAAAACTGCCGATGAAGAGGAGGCTAAGAAAAATGAATAAGTTCTCGTTTTTGCTACTGTTGCTCTGCGGACCTATATTATCCGCATCGGCACAAAAAAACTTTAAATACAAAGCACCGCTACAAAAAATTGACAGTACGGGCTTTTACCGCATCGCTTTGCAACCCGCGTTGGTAGCTAAAGCCAAACCTGATCTGTCCGACATTCGCATTGCCGATGCCAAAGGCAATTTTGTGCCCTATGTACAAGCCGGCAGCCTTCCGCAAAAAAGCCAGAAAAGTTTTGTGGTTTTCCCGGTGATATCTGCTCGCTCAACTGCTGATACCGGCACAACCTTTACCATTGAAAATAAAACCGGCCTGGCGCTGGATAGGCTATGGATCCGCCTGCAAAACACTGCCGTTAAACGCAAAGTAAACCTGCTGGGCAGCGACGATTTGAACCAATGGTTTGCCATACAGGAGGATATTCCTTTGCAGGAGGCTGTGCAAAACAGCGAGGGCACTTACCTGCAATCATTATTTTTCCCGGCGAGTAATTACCGTTACTTAAAAATACAGGTTAACGATAAAAATAAAAACCCCATCAAGTTTTTGCAAGCCGGGGTTTATACCGAATACGTTTCGGCGGCGCAAGCTTATACACCAATCACACCTGTTAAAGTTGTTAGGGCCGATAGCAACCGGATGACTTTTGTTGATATCCAGCTAAATGATAATTACCAAGTTAATCGCCTGCACCTGAACATCAGCGCGCCTAAATATTATAAACGAGGTATAACTGTTCATCAGTTTGTGAACAACGGCAAAGAACTCATCAGCGAGGCCGAACTGTCATCAACCAAAACACCTGATCTGCTCATTGCGGCGAAATCAAACCATTTGCTTATCGAGATCAACAACGGTGATAATCCGCCGCTAAGTATTGGCGAGGTTACCGCTTTTCAATCCGACGAGTACCTGGTTAGTTACCTCGAAGCCAAACAAAATTATCGGCTGTTGGCGGGCGATTCATCGGCAGTAGCGCCCGAATATGACCTGAAGTTTTTTACCGATAGTATTAAGGATAATATCCCCGCTATTAAGCATGATGCAGTGGTTAAGAACGAGGGTTATGAGGTAAAAGTTACGGAGGTTAAACCTGATCGTACCCCGTTGATCTGGGCGGCAATTGTAGTGGCGCTTGGGGTATTGTTGTTTTTAACTTTGAAGATGACTAAAGAGGTGAAGAAGAAAGAGGGGCAGGAATAAATCATTTTATGTCATTGCGAGCGCAGCGCGGCAATCGCACGGAAGCATAGCCTCCCTGTATAGTATGCGATTGCCACGTCGCGCCATCGCACCGCCTCGGGCCAGCTCCTCGCAATGGCATGATTTATAAACACTTCTCAATTTGCGGATAGAAATAAATAATTATTCCTGCGCATGCTCATTCACATGATAATCTGTAGCATGCGTTTTCAAAAACTCAACCAGCGCAAGTGCCGAACGCTTACGATAGGCATTGGCTGGCCAGGCAATGGTAGCGTTGCGGGTCATCTCTTCGCCTGTTATTTTAACTGCCTTAAGTCCCGGATGGTTAAAAGCAGACGACCCCATTAATATAGTGGCCCATCTGCCCGTATCAACCAGTTGTAAAAGCATATGGATGTCATTTACTTCCATTTTTATATCAGGCGTTACCCCGTGTTTCTGTAACACACTATCCAGATAATTACGGATACTATACCCCGCCGAGGGCAGCAGCAAATGGACTTCATTAAGCTGCTTGATATTGATATACCTCTTTTTAGCCAGCGGATGATCATGATGCACAATAATGGCCAAACACGATGAAAATATTTTTTCGGATTGGATGACGGCCGTTTGCTGCTCGGGACTGAAAGATAGCATCATATCCAATTGCCCGTTTTCCAGTTTAATCATCAAATCCTGCGTAGTGCCGAAACCTATCTGCAATTTAATGTCGGGGTATTTGGTATTAAAATCCAACACGGCTTTGGCCAGTAGATTGGTTAAGCCGTAAGTCACGCCTACTGTGAGGCTGCCGGTTTGCAGGTTTAACAAATCTTTAAGCTGGTCGCGGCCATCTTCGGCATCTTTTACAGTTTTGCGGGCGTAGGGTAAAAACGTTTTGCCGGCTTCTGTTAGCCTTACCCGCTTAGCAATCCGGTCGAACAGGGGCAGCTTCAATTCATCTTCCAGTTGTTTTATTTGTTGCGATAGGGTGCTTTGGGTGATGAATAAACCAGCGGCGGCGTCTGTGAAATTTTGCAGTTCGGCGGCTTTGATGAAATATTTTAACTGGCGAAGTTCCATAGTTAAAGATAGGATACTTGATCGGTTTTTTCGATGAAGTATATCGAAAAATAGAGTTTAGACGATTAAGTTTTATCGCTGAACTTTGGTTCAACAAATAAAAACAAGATCATGGAAATTCAACAAACACCCCAAAACGCTTTATCACACTCAACAGTTAAAGCCATCATCAACGCCCCAATAGAAAAAGTAAACATTGCCGACTGGCTTTTTAACCTGCCCGATGCCGAATACCAAAAATGCTCTGTTAACCACATCGCCGCCGGTTTTACCCGTACCCCGGATGGTCAGCCAATGTCAATCAACGTAGAAATGATCGGCGATGCTTTAATTGTACAACACTATGTTGCCACAGAGCACCGCCCGGATTACTGCCGTATGCTTTCGGTATCCGACGCCATTGGTAAAAACGGACGTACCAAAGTGCAGGTATTATGGGAGCTTAAAGCCACTGCTATTGATGCTAATACCTGCGAATACACCAACGAGATCCACGCCACCGCCACTCCCGAGTTTTTAGATTTTATTAAAGAACACGGCGTAGCATTGGCACAAGCCGCCGCCGCTCGCCAGTCTGCTTCTGATGTGCACAATCACGAAGAAACCCCACTGTTTGCAAAAAGTATCGAACTGAAAGCGTTAACCGGTAACTATGGTATTTAATGAAAAGCAAAGTAATTAAACTGGCGGGCCTGCCGGTAGGAATACCGCAGGCTGCCAATTTTACTATGGTCGTTGAAGTGCTGCCTACAATTCAAAACGGACAGCTACTACTTAAAACGCTGTATTTTTCTGTAGATCCATACCTTCGGGCCAAAATGTCGGGAGGGCACCAGCCGCCGCTTTATGCCGGAGATATAATGTACTCGCGCGGAATTGCCGAAGTTATGGAATCAAAGCATCCTGGTTTCAATCCGGGTGATAAAGTGATCAGTTTTTTTGAATGGCGCGAGCACCTGGTTCATAACGGCGAGGGAATAAGCATACTCGATAATAAAGGGTTTCAGCTAAGCAATTATCTCGGCGTATTGGGAACAACCGGTCTCTCCGCCTATTTCGCTTTGGCAGATATCGGCAAACCCAAAGCCGGCGAAACAATGGTAGTATCGGGAGCGGCGGGTGCGGTAGGCAGTATTGCCGGGCAGATAGGTAAACTGATGGGCTGTCGTGTAATAGGCATTGCCGGAAGTAATGACAAAGTGGAATGGATGCGATCTGTATTGGGATTTGACGGTGGCATCAATTATAAAAACACACCCAGCATTGCCGATGAAGTAGCAAGGTTTTGCCCCAATGGCGTGGATATTTATTTTGATAACGTTGGAGGTGTAATATCGGATAGTGTCATCAGCCGGATGAATAATTACGGACGGGTTGTTGTTTGTGGTTCGATAGCCGATTATAATGATACGGATGTAAACTTCGGCCCTCGGTTACTACCCTTAGTGGTTTATAAAAAACTACTGATCCAGGGTTTTTTGATCGCCGATTATCGCGATCGTTTTGCCGAAGGGATAGTCCAGCTGCAGCAATGGATCACAGCTGGGAAATTGCAATTTGCTGAAACGATCATAGATGGTTTTGATCATCTTCCCGAGGCATTTATTGGTTTGTTTAATGGGCGGAATGAGGGAAAGATGATAGTGAGGGTGTGAATTTATACATAAATGTGATTAAGCGCAGCGTAGCAACCGTACGGAAGCGTAACCGCTCTGTATAGTATGCGATTGCCACGTCGCCCCAAGCAATTCCCGATCCTCTCCTCAATGACATGTGTACTGTCCTACCGATCTTTGCGCCTTCGCGGCTTTGCGTGCTTATTTTATCCCCTGATACTCAAAATATCATGCACCGCATGTTCAGCCTTTTCAAACTGAAATTTAAAACCGCTATCCAATAAACGTTTGGGCATCACCCATCTGCTTTTTAATATCAGTTCGGTTTCGGTACCGATGACTGCCGCGCCTATGCCCAATAACCACTGAGGCGCAGGTAGGCCAAACGGTGCGCCGTAGGCTTTGCGGATAATACGCATCATATCCGCATTCTTTTCGCCGTTGGGGGCGGTGCAGTTGAATACGCCTTGTAGTTCGGGATGGTCAAGCAGCAATTGGGTGCTGCGGGCGGCATCGTGCTCGTGTATCCAGGCCATATGTTGTTGACCATCGCCCTGCTGCCCGCCGAGGCCCATTTTGGCCAGGTTGAGCAGACGGGGGAAAACGCTGTCGCTGCGGCCTAAAACAATCCCCATGCGCAGGGCAACCTTGCGGGTATGCGGCGTATTGGCCTCAAAAAAGGTTTTTTCCCAAATGTTGCACACATCAATACTGAAGCCGTAACCTATTTCGCCGGTTTCCTCATCCTGCGGATGGTCTTCGGCATGGCGGTAGATAGTGGCAGAACTCAGGTTGATCCACAGTTTAGGTGGATCGGTCATTTTGCTGATTACGCGGCCCAGCAATTGGGTAGGCGCAACCCTTGAATGGACTATCTCGCGTTTGTTTTTTTCGGTATAGCGGCAGTTCACGTTTTTGCCGCACAGGTTGATGAGCATATCAGCACCGGCGAGGTGTACCGTCCATCCTGCTTCGGTTTCGCCATCCCAAAGGGCGGTATG
Source organism: Mucilaginibacter sp. CAU 1740 (assembly GCF_039839285.1). Lineage (NCBI taxonomy): Bacteria > Pseudomonadati > Bacteroidota > Sphingobacteriia > Sphingobacteriales > Sphingobacteriaceae > Mucilaginibacter > Mucilaginibacter sp. CAU 1740. The sequence goes on from NZ_JBDOQS010000008.1 coordinate 86,890, forward strand.
GATATTCCCGTCAACCGGTTTTTGTTTGCGGGCCAGGATGATCACCTCATCGGCCAGATCACGATAGTATTTTGCCAGCACCGTGCCAAGGTAACCATTACCGCCCGCAAGTATTATTTTTTTATAAGCTTTCATAATTAGTTCAGTTTTAAAATAAGTACTAATAATATAATACGATAAGTTACCCAGGTAACGGTAAGTACCCAACCCAGCCCCAACAATTTGGTACGGCGGATGTGTTCTAAAAACATTAGCCCGGCGACAGCCATAAAGTAAAGGGTGTAAACAAGGGTGTTGAGTTGTACAAAGTGGCTAACCAGTAATCCCATCAGCAACAATAAGCTACCGGCAAAAGAGATGGTCATCATGTTACCGAGGTAAGTCCACAGGTTGCGGCGGTCGAAACTGCAGATGGCTGCTCCCTGGAAAAGGATCTGCCCGCCGCAGATCATGTATTCGCGGTAAGGGTTGCCGAGCGGTACCATCCCTACCAGCAGGTGCGCATAAGCAGTAAGGATAAAGCCGGTGCCAAACCAGGTAAATAACAGATACAGCAAACGGTAGTGTAGTTTAAAGGTAGGCTGATATTCAAAGCCGGTTTCGGCGGCGGGGATAATAACCCGTCGGTTGTATGATATAAAAGCATATACCTTGCTCATCAACCAAACAAAAGGTTTAAAGGCAAAAAGCGGCGCGAATACCGGCCAGTTGTTGGCAATAATTTTAAACAGGCTTTTTACCCCGTAAGTTACCTCCCCGTTTTCGAGATTGATGAGGGCTATTTCGTTAACAGCGCGTTGCCTGTCGTAAACAGGGCAGGCGGTGGCGTTTTCGCTTTGATAAGCCGTGCGACCATCCTTATCAAGCATGCCGGTTTTTACAAACGCGTTGGTATAAACCCTGCACATGGGGCACTCGGCATCAAACAGGATCATGTGGTTATTGAGCGTTTTCATAACTTTCAATGTTTTCTGAAACAAATATACAATATATTTTAAACTTTCAGTATTTATTGAAAATAAAATTACTTGAGAATAGATTCAAGATAGCAAGAGTCAGGAAGGAAGAAAGAGAATCGGGTTTTGGATTAACTAAGTATTATATGAACCTGGATTGGTGAGCGGATTTGGTCTGAACTCGAATTTTAAGGAATTTAGAGGATCAACAGAATGCTAAGCAAATTCAATAAATTCTCATAATCCCCCCAAATTGGGGGGCAGACAAAAAGAAAGCAGAAAATCCTGATATCCCTAAATCCCCCCAAATCCCGGTTCTGAAAATAATCGGTGTAATCAAAAAACAATCGGTGTAATCCCCATAAAAAAATATTTCCCTCCCCTATTGCAAATTCAATTTCAATAACTAACTTTGAACAACAAAGTACTTTTGATGAAAGAACAAGACATTCATGCAGAGTTAAGCTCCATCAGGGATTTGATGGAGCGGTCGGCCAAGTTTATTTCACTTAGCGGGCTTTCGGGCGTTTTGGCCGGGGTTTACGCTTTAATTGGTGCAGGTGTTGGATATGTGCTGCTACAGGATGAATATGCAGCGCTCTATCATCGCCATACCTATAATGAAGAGCTATTGATAGTAAAGCTGTTTTTAGTTGCTGTGGCCGTGCTTGTTCTTTCTATCGGTACGGGTGTTTGGCTTTCTATCCGCAAAGCTAAGCGCAACGGGCAGCCATTCTGGAACACCGGTAGTAAACGTTTGTTAGTTAATATGGCTATCCCGCTAATAAGTGGCGGTATATTTACGATGATACTTACTTACCGTGGTTACTACGGTGTTGTGGCGCCAACTACGCTGATTTTTTACGGCTTGTCGTTGGTTTCGGGTAGTCATTATACCTATTCGGGAGTTATGAGCCTCGGAATATTGGAGATTTTATTAGGTTTGCTGTGTGCTGTAATGCCGGGCTACGGCTTAATATTCTGGACGGTGGGTTTTGGCCTGCTCCACATTATTTATGGTACAGTAATGCATTTTAAATACGATAAGTGAATATATCATTAGAACAGTTTGATAAAGCTTTTGAAAACCGGATCCGCCTGCAAATTATGAGCGTACTGGTTGCCAACGAAAGTTATGATTTTAATTCGCTTAAAGAATTACTCGATCTTACCGACGGCAACCTGGCATCGCACCTTAAAGCGTTGGAAAAGGAGGAGTACATCCTGGTGCAAAAAAGCTTTATCGGCCGCAAGCCCAACACCCGTTACCTCGCCTCCGAAAAAGGCCGGGCGGCATTCAGGCTGCACCTCCTCGCCCTCGAAAATTTGATCAAACAACAAAAACTATAATTTTTTTTTATCTATAAACTTTGAAATACAAAGTACTTTTAATTAAATAAAAATGAAAAACATCCGAGCCATCATATCACAAGACAATGTTATTAAAACAGGCCTAATCCTAATCACTATATCTGCCGGGCTCTTCTGTATTGAAGAGTTCGGCCTTTTTACATTGACGGAGGGAAACGCTTTCGGGGCCTTTTGTATCAATTACCTGGCATCGCTAAGCTTTTTATTTATGGTGATTTACAAAGGGTTTAAACGGCTGCACTATTGGGTGCTGCTATTGGTACTCTGGTTTATCAGCGCCTTTTCCCTAAACCGCAGCATGAATGTTTTCGACCAGTCGGTAACCTGGCTTTGTGTAGTGATCTGGGTATCATGCATCGCGCTTATCCTTTCTGTTTTTATAGACGAGCTGAGCCGGTTTAGCAAACATGCTACAGTGTTTTTGTTAGGGATAGCCCTAATGCTGTTTGTTTATTATGGCGTTTACCTAACATCTATATACATTTTGGGTGTGTTTGCTGCTATAGCATTAGGCTTTTCGTTGCATGTTTTTGTGCCGGCGGGGTTGGCTATAGCAACCATCATCACCCTCAAAAAATCTTTAAAAGGAAGCCTGTCGTTAAAAGTGGCTTTTGCTGCAGGGTTATTAGTTCCCATCATAGCTTGCGGCATTTTTATATGGCAATGGAAAAGTATTAATAAACAGGTTAACCTAGCCATCAACCATAACACCTTATCACAGGGTAAGCTGCCCAATTGGATGGTAATAGCCCAAAACATTCCCAAAAATGCCCTGGCCGAAAAGATCATTAAAGCCGGTATAGTTTACAAAACAGCTAACCTGAACGATAATTGGTTGTGGAGGGATCTGGATCATTTTACGTTCGGGGAGCAAAAGAAACACGATCCCTTTGTGGTGATAGCCAGTGTTTTTGGCGGAGAACTTAACCTTGATGAAAGCGAGCGGATCAAAATATTACAGGCCATGTACGATTCACGCCACCAGGCGCAGGAGCGTTTATGGAATGGCGATAAGTTAAGCACCGCCAATGTAATTACCAACGTACAGATCTTTCCCGAATACCGTTTGGCTTACACTGAAAAAACATTAACAATACGCAACAGCGCCGAGTACGGTTGGTGGGCAAGGGGCGAGGCCATTTACACTTTCCATATTGCGGAAGGTTCGGTAGTAAGTTCGTTATCATTATGGATAGATGGTAAAGAAGAGAGATCAAGACTTACCACCAAAGGCAAAGCCGATTCTGCTTATCACCAGGTTGTAGGCGTTGAACAGCGGGATCCTTCGGTGCTACACTGGCAGGAAGGCAATACCGTATCAGTGCGCATTTTCCCTGCACAACACAGGAAAATAGGAAGTTTAAAGTGGGCATTACCAGTCCGCTGTTAAAGCGGGGCGATATGCTTAGTTATCAGAGTACTTATTTTGACGGCCCAACTGCCGAAGATGCTACCGAGGGCATTCAGGTATCATTCAGCAAAAAGCCCGAAGGCCTAAACATGCCCAACTATAACGAAACAAGCGCCGGTGTTTACACAGCCGACAGGTATTATCAACCCGATGAAGAGATCACCTTTAAAGCTCCTCCCCTTGCCGGTACGCCTTTTACTTTTGCCGGCCATAGTTATCAATTAAAAGATTACCAACCGCAAACCTCGGTTTTTAATCCCGAGCGGATCTATCTGGATCTGAATGCCGATTGGACATCAAACGAGCTCAACGAGCTTTGGCCCGCTATCAAAAACAAAAAAGTGTATTACTACGATGGTAAGCTGGAAAAATTAACCGACGAGGATCGCGATGCTGTTTTAACCAGGATGAGAAAACTCAATTTCAGCATGTTCCCGGTTAACGAGATCAAACATCCCAAAAGCTCCTTGCTCATTACCAAATGTGCCGAAACCTCACCAAATCTGCACGATCTTGATGAATCGGAATTTGGGAAAGCGCTTACCGCTTATCTCCCTAAAGCCGCGCCGCTACAAGTATATAACATCGGCAACAGCTTAACGCCCTACTTAAAAGCATTGAAGGAGATGCGGGTGTTTATTTATAACGAAGGCGATATGGCAACCCTGCAAAACCGGCTGACTAAACACCAGTTTACCAATCCGCAGGAAGATCCAGAACATGTTGTGCTTGCCCAATCGGGCTTGATGATAGCGCAAACTGCCGACACTTTAAAAACTGGTAGCGCGCCTGATCACTTGCTGCGCCTGTTCGCTTACAATGATATTATGAAAAAGGTCGGTCCGCATTATTTTGATAAAACCTATTTGCAACCCGATATTATTGATGAGGCAAACCAGGCCTTTATCGCCTCGCCGGTCTCGAGTTTGATTGTTTTGGAAAGCCAGGATGATTATAAACGCTTCGGCATTGATGAAAACAAGAACAGCCTTCAAAACGCATCGACCCAATCATCCGGCGCGGTACCCGAGCCTGGCGAGTGGCTGCTTATTTTGGTGGTATTAGGGGTTATTAACTTTTTGGTATATAAAAACAAACATGTTCAGCCGGAGCTATAATTTGCAGGAGTACGCGCCATTTAAATTAACCGGCAGCCGGTTTGTTATAAACAGCTGCTGGTTAATATATATAGGTATAGCGTTAAAATTATGCCTCACTTATTTTAAGTGGGATGCAGAAATGCTGCTCGGCCTTGCTCTGGTACCTTATATATGTAAGGTAAAGCGCGGCGGGTTTTCATTGCGGTATCTAATACCGGCGGTATTGTTTACTATTATCGCGCTCCGTTTCCCTGTTAAAACCAACCTGTTCCTGGCGGTGCTGTTTTGCGGGTTGTTATTTGTTGAAAATTTGAAGGGGAAGATCAGTCCGGTGCTGTTCCTGTTGCTGCTGCTTATCTCGCCCGCGTTTGAATACATCAGCAATACATTCAGCTTCCCGCTCAGGATCTGGCTAAGCGAGGTGGCTGCTAACATACTTAACCTGATGGGTACAGATGCGCATGCCTCGGGCAACATTATTCAACTTAAAGGCTCAGAATTTTCGGTAGATCAGGCCTGTGCCGGTCTGCATATGCTGGCTACATCATTCATGATAGGCCTGTTCATGATAGCCCATTACCAGCGGCAAACGGCAAAGCAATTGCACCTTGTGTGGGGTTTGTTTTTGTTGGTGTTTACGTTTGCTTTAAACATAGCGTGCAACCTTTGCCGTATTTTGCTGCTGGTTATTTTCAAAATTTTGGCGGGTACGATGATGCATGATCTTACCGGGATCGTCTGCCTGTTGGTTTATGTGGTATTGCCCCTGTTGGGCCTTTATACATTTGTGTTAAAACGAAGCGAAAAGCCTTACACCGATCCTCGTTTTCATAACACCATCCGCCTGGTGCCCGATGATCTTCGCTATCCTTTGATGCATTTTATCCTCGCTGTTTTATTACTCGCTGTTAGCTTTAATATTAAAACCACCAACGAGCTAAGCGATAAAGCCCTAAGCAATATCAACCTAAGCGGCTATCAAAAAAATGTACTGGAAAGTGGTGTGGTGAAGTTTGAGAAAGCGGGCGCGCTGGTATATGTAAAACCCTCACCTTTTTATTGCCCTGAGCACGACCCAATGATCTGCTGGCAAGGCAGCGGTTATGTTTTCAGCAAGATCAAAAAACAGGTTATAGCCGGAAGGCAGGTTTATTCGGGCATCCTCACCAAAGCAAAAGATAAAATTTACGCGGCCTGGTGGTTTGATAACGGCAACCTTAAAACCATTAATGAATTTGAATGGCGATGGAATGCGGCAAAAGGTGGAAAGCTTTTTTATTTGGTGAATGTAAACGCCGGGAGTGAAAAGGCTTTGTGGGAGGAGGTTGGGAGCTTGCCGGAGATGCCGCGGTAAAAACTTATATCATTGCGGGAAGTAAGAGCCGATGACATCAGGCGGGATGGTCTGTCCCTCTAAGTAATAAAAGCTGAGGCCTCTGAAGGAGTATATGACATTTAGCGGGCGGGCCTGGCACCCTAATCTTGTCGAAGGGTCGTGCGCAGAGGCCCTGTCAGCCATGCTTCGACAAGCTCGGCATTACTCCCATTTTTAACTTGTCATGGGTAGGCACGAAGCAATCGCATGCTATACAGGGCGGCTCAGCCTCCGTGCGGTTGCCACGCTACGCTCGCAATGATGTGGTTTAATCACTCACAACGCCAACTCCACCATCGGGTCCCAAAAAACAGTTTTAAAATTCTGCACCTGATCATCAACTACCGTCACTCCCTCACTTTCCAACATCTCGGCCATACGGTTACCGCCAAAGTGGCCCTTAGCAGTTAACAGTCCAACCCGGTTCACAACCCTATGCGCCGGAACCGGCGGCTTAGCACCACCTGCTGCCTGCATGGCCCAGCCTACCATACGCGATGAACCTTTGGTACCAAGATAAGCAGCAATAGCACCATATGATGTTACCCGCCCTACCGGAATGAGCCGGGCAACCTGGTACACTTTTTCAAAAAAATTAATATCCTCCATCAGGCGTTTTCGGGAAATGAAAACTTAAGGTAGTTAATGTTCTTGTTATCTTTTAAATATTTTTTCTCGTAGTAAGTTTTGATCGAGAGCACCTCATCAGCATGTTCTGAATGGTATAGGTCTTCAGTTTTAACGTGGAGGTTTAGTTTCAGTTCTTCAATCTTTTCGGCAGTGTAAGCATGTAAGCCATCGTTATCTGTTTTAAGGTTAACGAAGCCGCCAGGTTTAAGGATGCTGATGTATTTATCAAGGAAGCGCGGAGATGTTAATCGCTTTTTTTCGCGGCTTAATTGCGGTTGCGGATCGGGGAAGGTGATCCAGATCTCGTCAACTTCGCCGGCGGCAAAATAATCGAGCAAGTTTTCTATCTGGATCCGGAGGAAGGCAACATTAGGTACACCATCTTCAATAGCGGTTTTAGCACCGCGCCAAATGCGGTTGCCTTTATAATCGATACCTATAAAGTTTTTGTTGGGGAACAAGCGGGCAAGGTTCACGGTGTATTCGCCTTTACCACAGGCCAGTTCAAGTACTACAGGGTTATCGTTTTTAAAAAACTCACGACTCCATTGGCCTATAAATGGCTTGCCGGCATCTAACTGCAATACGTTACTAAAGGTTTCAATTTCGGCAAAGCGCCTTAACTTATCTTTTCCCACTTTAATTTTCTGAAATAAAGCGCAAAAGTATTGAAATTATTTAAAACCGATGATTTAGACAGTAGAGTGATTTAGCGAATTGATTTTTAACACGAATGCCTTGCGTGGCGTTGAGTAATTAAAACGAATTACACGAATTGAAGAATTCCCCCCGCGTCATTGCGAGTGAGTAAAAGCCGAGGCCTCTGAAGGAGATATGACATTTGCGGACGGGCCGGTCACTCTGAGCTTATCGAAGAGTAGCGCGCAGAGGCCCCACCCACCATGCTTCGACATGCTCAGCATGACACCCATTTTAAACTTGTCATGGGTAGATACGAAAAATCCCCAAGAGGCAGAGGGGCTAAGCAAATCTGCCCCGTACAGTCGGGGATTGCTTCGTACTTCGCAATGACGACTGAGAGAGAACCTATATGCCATTAACACAAATTGCCTTGCAAACAGCAAAGCAATTACTCGATTTTTTTAATGTAGATGGTAAAATACCTTATACCGCCGCTCCGCCAACCGGTTTTACATACGGTGCCGGTTTAAATTCCTTATCCTCTTTCTTTTTGGTGAATTTGGCAAATAGTGCTTTGGCTTTATCCCAAACGCCGGTTACGGTTTCTTCGCTTACGTAGTTTGACGCTTTTTGCGATACCAAACCAACCAGGGTTTTTACCAAAAAATTAGAATGTTTGAACAGCGTTTTATTTAATGCCAGCGGGAGGATAAACCGTGATACCAGGTTCAGCATATCCGGGTGGAAAATACTGGTGCCTTTAATAGCATCGCTATCATTTGAACGCGGAAATAATGTTAAAGCAGTTGAAAAGATAGCTGATGGGCTATTTACCCTTGCCTTCAGAGCGATGGCTTGCTCCTTTTCGAGGGCCTTGAGCCTGAATATTTCGGCCTGCAGATCGCTTACGTTAGAGATGTGAAGATCCATGGTTTATCTTTTAAATATTTTTTGAATAAAGATGTTGATAAGCGGCCTTTCGAGGCTCCGTTTAAATATCTTGATAAACATGGCTATCAAAAAGTACAAAACAGCTACGCATCCAAACCCTGCCCAATACGAATGGAATAAAGTGGCCAGGTAAAAACCAAGCGTAACACTGGCAAATAAAAAGGCCAGCACCATACTGATCACAACAACCAAATCGGCAATAATACTTGCTAAAATGGATGTGCCGCCTTCAATTGCTTCGTATTTTAAAAGCTTAAACCGGATCTCGGCATATTCTTTTAATTGTTCAATAATAGGTGGTACTGGTGGTGTAGTATCTTTTTTCTCTTCCATAGGTAAGGTTGTATATCCCGACCATAGCACCGCTATGCCCGGGATTGGGTATAAGATATTTAGGCGTGTTCCAGATCGTCCTGGTACTCTTCTTCGGCGCCTTTAATTTTGGTTTTGATATTTTCAACAACTTTGTCTTTTAAACCAACAAGGTTATCGATCTCGGCAGCAGCGGTATCTTTAATAGATTCGCCAAGGTTTTTTAACGATTCGCTAAGCTTATCGCGGGTTTCATTGCCTTTATCAGGCGCAAACAAAATGCCTAAAGCTGCCCCGGCCGCTAAGCCGGCCAGTAATGCAACAACTATTTTTGAATTATCGTTCATTGTAATATAATTATAAGTTGAACACTTGATTAGTTACTCGTAAATATCCTGCCAAATATGTGCATTTGGCCCATTTATTTTTATTTAAGTATAAATTAACTTTTACCCAGGCCTTTAATTTTTACATGGTGTTCACAAAACTGTTCAGCGCTGTACGCTTAACGTTATATGCTGTTAATGCGCTCAAGCCTGTCGGCCGCAAGGCGGTTGGTTTCGTATATTTCCATCAGCAGTAAAAAATACGATAACAATACCGGCCCGAACACTAACCCCAAGATACCAAAAAGCGGCAAACCTATAAAAACTCCAATAATGGATATAATAGGGTGCGTATTGGCTACCCGGCGGTTTATGATCATGCGCAAAAAGTTATCGATGTTGCCAATAAACAATAAACCGTAGGCCAGCAATAATACACCTTGCCAATTGTGCCCTTGGGCAAAAAGAACGATACTTGCCGGAATACAGAGCGTCGGCGCGCCAACCACAGGTAAAAACGAAATAAAGATAGCAATAACGCCCCAAAAAATTGGGTCGGGAATGCCAAAGATCCAAAATCCCACGGCCAATAAAATCCCCTGTGTAAGCGCTATGATCCCTTGTCCTAAAACGTTCGAATAGGTAGAATCGCGTAGGGCATTGGCAAATTTTAACGCGTGCTGCTCCCTAAAAGGGGCGTATTTGAGCAAACCAGCCTCAAAATCACGCATTTGCGTAAACATAAAATACAGTATAAAATACAATACCAGTAAGGTAATGAGCGAACCGGCAGCGCTACCTATTATGGTAGGGAACAAACCGGTAGCAAAACCACCTAATTTTTGAAGGGTATCTTCGGCCAAATGGGGCTGGTTAAGGTTTGCTGCCGCGAAGGCATCTATTTTGGTTGTCCACTGATCAATGGGCAAATCTTTGATATTGATGGAAGAGATCTTGCCCACCACCATAATGCTCAGCGTTAAAAACGGAATAACAATAACTATAAGCGAGAGAAAAATGATGAGCAATGCTACCAATGATCCGTTCCATCCACGTTTTTCGGCAAGGTTGAGATAAAGCGGTCTGAAAATAGTATAGAGTACAATTGCGCCGAGTATGGAACTGAAAAGCCCGCTAAGCGCGTACAGTAAAAAGCACCCTAATATAATGATGCTTGTAAGGATTATATTATTGCGTTGCTTATAGTTAAAGACTGACATTTAGGTTGATGTATTAATACCTGCTGCTTAGAGCAAAAAGAACGCCAAAAGTTTCAGCGTTATGGTATTAATTCAACGCTTTTATTCGGTTTCTTTAAGCAGGGTGTTTATCCGGGTCGAGCTGATGTTTATTGTGTCTATATAAAATAAAACATCTGTCGATGGATTTGGGATCTCGTACCGTAGTTGCTCAAGCGCCAATACGATGTTCGAGAGCTGGTTTTTAATATCATGCCGAAGCTTGCGTAAAGCCTCGGCATCATTTTTTTCATCACCTGCCATATTATTTCAGGTTAATGGCCTTCATTTTATTGTAAAGCGTTTTACGGTCGATGTTCAGGATCTCGGCAGCTTTGGTTTTGTTAAAATTAACTTCCCTCAGCACGCGGATAATTGTTTCATACTCGGCCTCAAGCGCGGCGTTTTTCAGATCGTGGCGGGGTTCTTTAACTTCAGGAACTTCGGCATGTGTTACATGGTGACCGTTGTTACTGCTGTATGATACCGGTTCGTACGATAATTTATAGGTCGACATTTCAAGCGGTAAGGCTTTCAATGTGATCTCATTGCCTTCGGTTAGCAGAGTAGCACGGCGCATCACGTTTTTCAACTCGCGGATGTTACCCTGCCAGCGGTAGTTCATAAAGCAGTCAACAACTTCCTGCGATAATGACTCTACATTACGACCAAGCTCCTGGTTGGCACTCCGTAAAAAATGCTCGGCCAGTAATATAATATCGTGACCGCGATCGCGAAGGGGCGGCATGTAAATACTAAATTCGTTAAAACGGTGGTAAAGATCCTCGCGGAAACGGCCTTTCTGGATACCCTCCTGCAGGTTCTCATTGGTAGCAATAATTATGCGTACATCCAGATCTATCTCCTTGGTGCTACCTATCCTTTTCACTTTACGTTCCTGCACGGTACGTAACAGGGCCGCCTGGATCTCGTATGATAAGTTACCTACCTCATCCAAAAACAAGGTACCACCATTAGCCATTTCAAAGTGACCAATTTTGGTATATAAAGCGCCGGTAAATGAACCTTTTTCGTGACCGAAAAATTCGCTTGCGGCAAGTTCTTTTGTAAGCGAACCGCAGTCCATCGCAATAAACGGCTGGTTATGGCGCGGGCTATTTAAGTGGATGCTTTTAGCAACCGACTCTTTACCTGTACCGCTCTCGCCTAAAATAATAACACTGTAGTTGGTAGGGGCCACCAGTTCTATCTGGCGGGCCAGTTCTTTTGATGCCTTGCTGGTACCGGTAACAAATTCGGCGGCGAAAACAGTTTTTTTAGGATCTTTAACTTTTGATTTTTCTGGTACTATTGCCGCCTGTGGCTCTTCATCAACCTCAACCAGGGCGTGGTGGGTTTCGAAAGCTTTATTTATAGTATTTAATATTTCGTCGGGATATAGCGGCTTGGTGATATAATCATAAGCCCCCATTTTGATCAGCTCAACGGCCATTTTTATGTCCGAGTAGCCGGTAATAATAATAACGCCGGTTTTAGGATATTGTAGCTTGATATTGCGCAGCATTTCGCGGCCATCAGTATCTTCCAGCCTGAAATCGCACAGCACCAATTGAAATTCGCCGTTTTTAAGCGCTTCCATCCCTCCGGTACCGCTGGATGCGGTACTTACGTCAAACCCATTACGCGTTAAAAACTTCGATAGCAATAACGCTACATTAACTTCATCATCAATGATGAGGATCCTCTTCATATTTGGCAATTATTGTAAGCGGTAAATGTATTGTTTGCTGTTAAAATACAAACAATGCGCTAATTTATACGATTTAATTAATAATAGGGTTCGGGTCTACTAAAAAATAGCAATAATAAAAAAGGGGAACCTTGCGGGTTCCCCTTTTTTAATAAGGTATATGTAGGGCCATATAATTAAAAGCCGTACGCTACACGTAAACCAATAAAGTTCACTTTGCTTGCATCAACACCAGTTGCATATTTGGTAGTTGCTTCGTAACGGATACCAGCATCAATAAAGCTGCTTGCACTTACCGGGAACTGAACACCAATTTGCGGAGCGTAAACAAAAGCGGTTGATTTGTTAGCGCCAACGTCAGATTTGTTTAACAAAAACGCTGCACCTGCTTCACCTTGTACGTAGAAATTATCGATAGGGAAGAATTTTAAACCAGCTTTAACAGGGATCAGGTGGAAATCTGTTTGGTCAAGGCCTTGTACACCACCGATATCTTTTTTACCAAAAATGTTGTTGTAACCTGCGTTAACAGTAACAAATAATTTGTTTGAAAGAACCGGGATATCAGCCTGTACCGAACCACCTAAATTCCATTTGTAGTTGTCTTTAAAATCGCCCAAAGGGATACCGGCGTCAACACCGATGCTATAGCGGATACCGCTTTTAGTAGTAGTAGTTGATGTAGAAGGGGTAGTAGGTGTAGATGTTTGTGCTTTTGCACCGAATGATAAGCCTGCAAATGCAAGGGCTAATGCTGAAATTTTGAATAAATTTTTCATAACTATTGTTGTGCTCTTTAAATGTTGTTGTTTTGAACACATGGCAAAGTAACAACAGAAATTAAATCCGATTTTTCATCCGAAAGTCACGAGTATTTAATCGATTGATTGATAATAATTTATTTTTTGACCCGATGGGTTCGATAGTCAGGAGATTGTCAAACGGATTATGAATTGCTTTTTTTCTGTCACATTTAACATTGGCTTAACATAGGTTTTTGGGGTGATTTTAGATGAAATCTGCGTGAAATTGGGGTAAATGCAGGTTAGGGTTAAAAAAGGGGATGTGATCTTTGGGAAGTAATTAGGTTGTCTGAACCGGGATTTGGGGGATTTATAGGATTTTGCTTGGTGCTTGTCTGAACTCGAATTTGGGGGGAATTATGTGAATTTATTGAATTTGCTTAGCATTCTGTGAATCCAAAAATCCCCCCCCCCAAATTCGAGTTCAGACAAAATCAACGTAATCAAAAAATCGGCGGTTCAGAAATATGGGCGTTCCCGTTAGCCAACGGGCCGGGCTTTACGTTCCAAGTCCTTGCTTTTCCCTCGCTCATTCTCAACGCGCGCTGTGGGCTTTCCACTGCAATCCCTAACGCTGGCCGACGCTCTATTCTTAAAGTTAAATAAAAATCATCATTACATTAACTTATCCACTCCCCTTTGCAAAAGGACCTCCACCCGATACTTTTAACCTCAAAAATATGATCATGAAAACCCCTGCGCGCTATTTATCACTACTTTTCCTTTTATCAACCGCTCTTATCGGCAAAGCCCAAACAGCTTCCGAAAAATTTAATGGAGGCAAGCGGGTGGTGATCATTATGATGGATGGCTTCGGCATGAGTTATTTTAATAGCGCGCCTATGCCCTGGTTAAAAGGTATGGTAGCCAAAAATTTTGTTAAACAGGTTGATGCGTTGATGCCTACGGTTACCAATGCCAACAACACATCTATTTGCACGGGTACTTTCCCCGAGGTTAACGGCATAAGCGGTAATTTTTTCCTGAACGATAAAGGCCAGGAAGAATACATGGAAGATAAAAGACTGGTACTTGCTCCAACTATATTCGAAAAGTTAAAAGCTGATGGCATTAAATCGGCATTGATCTCCAGCAAAAAGAAAAGTACCACCTTGCTATGTCGTGGTACCGATATCGTAGTATCGCCCGAAACCGCGGATACTTCGTGGATAAATAAAATTGGAACACCAGCAAGCATTTATAGCAGGGAAATAAACTACTGGTCGATGAAAGCGGGTATTTACCTGCTTAAAAATCGTCCGGATATCAGGTGCCTGTATATCCACACTACCGATTACCCCATGCATACCTGGGCACCAACGGATAGTAATTCCATACAGCACCTACAAAATATTGATGCCCTGTTAAAACAGATCAACGAAACTGCGCCGGACGCAACCATCCTGATCACAGCCGATCATGATGTGAACCATAAAAGCCGCTGTATTGATCTTCAAAAAATGTTGCTGCAGCAAAACGTTAAAATTAAACTGGCGCTAAGCCCCGAGAAGGATAAATACGTAAAACACCACCGCGGTTTTGGCGGTGCGGCTTATGTGTACTTAAATACTCCGGCCGATCAATCAACAGTTATTACCGCCCTTCAGAAAATAAAAGGCGTTGAAAACGTGTTAACCCGCAAACAAGCCGCCTCCAAATATCACCTTCCTCCAAATCGTATTGGGGATTTGGTTGTGCTTGGTGATTCGACCACAGTTTTTGGCGATTTGGAAACACAGGCCGAAGAGGATCTGCCGGAAACATACCGCAGCCATGGTTCGGTGTACGAATTGAAAGTGCCGGTTATTATTTTGAACGCGGGTAAAATGCCGGAAGTTTCTTATTTTAAAAACAATAAAGATCTGGCTATTTGGTTGGTGGATAAGAAGTATTGGTAGGAAGAATAACCACTACGTCATTGCGAGGTACGAAGCAATCGCGAACTATACAGGGTGGCTCTGCCTCCGTGCGATTGCTTCGTACCTCGCAATGACATGTTTTTAATTCGTGTAATTCGATTTAATTATCGCCAACTTGAATAGCATTCGTGCAGAAATCTACTCCCCCTTAAAATCCGCTTTCCTTTTCTCCAAAAACGCGGCCACTCCCTCTTTAAAATCTTTAGTACCGAAGCTTTTACCAAATTCTTCAATTTCGGTTTCGTAGCCATTTACACCATCAGTGTAGGCAGCATTAACACAACGGATGGCGGCGGCAATTGCCAAAGGTGCACGGGTAAGTATTTTACTTAAGATCTCTTCGGCTTTAGGAAGCAGCTCATCGGCAGTAACTACATGAGTAACCAGGCCATATTGCAGGGCTTCGGCAGCGGTGATCATATCAGCGGTAAGGATCATTTCGAGGGCTTTGCCTTTGCCTACTAATTGGTTTAAGCGCTGGGTACCGCCATAGCCGGGCATCAGGCCCAAAGTAACTTCGGGCAGGCCCATTTTGGCATTATCAGATGCTATACGGATGTGGCAGGCCATGGCCAATTCCAGGCCCCCGCCTAAAGCGAAACCGTTAACAGCGGCTATCACGGGTTTATTTCCGTTGGCTATCACATCAAAAACTTCAGAATGGCCGGTGCGGGAAAGTTGTTTTCCTCCCTCAATATCAAGGTCGGCAAATTCGCTGATATCAGCACCTGCTACAAATGCTTTTGGCCCGGCACCGGTGATGATTATACCACCTACTTCTTTATTATTAAAAGCTTCGGTAAAAGCGGCATGCAGTTCGGCAAGGGTTGCTTTATTGAGGGCGTTGAGTTTGCTTTCGCGGTTAATGGTGATGTATTGAATGCGTCCTTTATTGGTTATGAGCAGATTTTGAAATTCCATAGGTGGTTAAAAATTGCGGTGTTCATGAACCCATCCGGTAATATACTTTACAATATCCTGGGTGCTGGTACCTGGCGGAAAAAGTTCGCCTACACCAAGTTTTTGCAGTTCCAGCATATCATCATGCGGAATAATACCTCCACCGGTAAGCAGCACATCATCCATTTGTTTTTCTTTAATGAGGTTGATGATGCGCGGAAAAACCGTCATGTGCGCGCCAGAGAGGATGGAGATACCAATGGCATCCACATCTTCCTGCAGGGCGGTGTTCACCACCATTTCGGGGGTTTGGCGCAATCCGGTGTAAATTACTTCCATGCCGGCATCACGCAGCGAGGTGGCTATGATACGCGCACCGCGGTCGTGCCCGTCGAGGCCTACTTTAGCAACTAAAACACGGATTGGGCGGTTAAAGGTATTACTCATGTATAACCCTTATTGGTTTTTGTAAATGTAATAAGAAAATTATGGAAGTAGATTGATGTTTCGCGCAAAGACACTAAGGCGCAAAGGTTAAGTAAAGAAATAAAAACCTATTTATTGGTCCGTTATAATACTCGACGTTGTGTGAACACACACATTGCGAGCGAAGCGCGGCGACCGCACGGAAGCATATCCTACCTATATAGTCTGCGATTGCTTCGTGCCTTATAATGACTTATAGAAAGAAGTTTTTTGAATTTATTCCCCCGTAAACTGCAACAATTCCATCCTATTCCCAAACGGATCAATAAATGAAAACCGTGTGCGCCCCGGAATTACCGGCTCTTCCCAAAACTCAACACCAAAACTTTCTAAATGCCGACGGGCTTCGGCAATATCCTCAACCTCAAAAGCGGTATGGCGCGATGAGCGCGGCAAAGCTTCTTCAGTACTTAAATGCAACTGGATATCGGTTATTTGAAACCAATAGCCTTTCGAGTTGAAAGCAGGGCGCTCAATGCGTTTCAGTCCTACAACATCCGTATAAAAAATTCTTGCCTCCTCCAGTCGCTCCAACGGAACGCATACCTGGATATGATCGGCGCGTTTAAAGTTGATCATAAAACCCTATTCTAATTTAAGGCGTCATTGCGAGGTACGAAGCAATCGCACGGAAGTATATCCGCTCTGTATAGCTCGCGATTGCTTCGTGCCTCGCAATGACGATTTTATTAAGCCTCGTGCTCAGCAAAAGTAAGCACGTAGCCGTTATTATCTTTGATCGAAAACTCGGTAGCGCCATAAAAAGTTGCTTCGAGGCCTTTTAGTACCGTTACTTTATCCTTGATCTCATCAAAAAAGCCACGAATGTTTTTCAGGTTGATGTATAGCAGCAACGAGCCGCCATCAGTACGGTGTATCTCTGGTAGCTCTTCGGCTAGGCTTTCGTAGGTTTGGAACATCATGGTTACGTTGCCATTGGTCATCATGGCCCAAACCAGGTCGGCACCGGTTTCGGGTACGCTCATAACGGTTTTAAACCCCAATAGCTGGTAAAAGCTGAGGGTTTCGGTCATGTTGCTTACAAAAATATTGGGCGAAAGGCTTTCCATAATAGGGGCGTAAAATTTGATTTACGCCGATAAAAATAATCATCAATATTTTAAAATGCTAATTAATTTAGCTTTATTAGCTTAATATTTATTCAACATCCCATGGGAAAACTTGTAGAAGAATTTGATGCCTATCGTACCAAAATGAACGACAGGATCATGGAAACAGCCAACACTAATATCAAACGTTTTTTCGCACTCGATACCACCAGTTATGCAGATGGCGCGCTGGATGTTAAAACCAAAGAAATGCTTGGCCTGGTTGCCAGTATGGTTTTGCGTTGCGATGATTGTATCAAATACCACTTGGGCAAATGCCACGAGGCCGGTGTTAATCATGATGAAATGAACGAGATCTTTATGATCGCCAATTTGGTGGGTGGCTCAATAGTTATTCCGCATTATCGTCGTGCCGTTGAATATTGGGATGAGTTGAACGAAGTGAAATAAGTGTAAGGCAGCATCGTTATAAGGAGTAATCAGCTATTTTAGGATTTTGTCCTTATAACGATGCTGTTTAATTCGTTACTTAACCTTTCACATATGTATAAATCTAAATCCCGCGGAAAGCATTTCGATATCGATATGTTCCCGATGTTTAACTTGTTGTTAATCGTTTTGGCATTCCTCATCCTCTGCGGTCGGCCGGCTATCCGTTATCCAATAGCTATCAATTTGCCAATAGGATCATATTTTAATACTGCTGACCCCGACGGCTATGCTACGACCATACTCATCGGTCAGAATAAATTAATGTTAGAACTTGAGGCCGCGGATATTCGCGAGGTTACATTAAAACAAATAGGCGCCAGGCACGATACCCAATTTACACAAGCAGAGGAAAGCAAATTTGGCGAAACAGATGTGATCGGAACACCTCTGGTAACAATGAAAAAATATATTTCAGGCTATTATAATGCTGCTGATTATTACAATCAGCCAGGGTTAACATCCGATGAATTGGCCGAATGGATAAAAATATCGCGCAAGGTGACGTTTGATAAGTATGGCATATGGTCGCATATTTTTATAATGGCCGATGCTACCACCCCATACCCTGAGATCAAAAATGTAATAGCAATGCTGGCGCAGCAAAAAATCAATAAATTTTCAATCATCTATTCCTATAAAAAGCAGATATAATGAGCAATCAAACAGACAATTTAACCCGTTGCCGCTGGCCCGGTACCGATGAGTTATACATCAAATACCACGATGAAGAATGGGGAAAAGAAGTTCATGACGATGAAACATTTTTTCAATTCCTCATCCTCGAATCGGCACAGGCCGGCCTTAGCTGGATAACCATATTACGCCGCCGCGAAGCATACCGTAACGCGTTTGCAAATTTTGATGTGCAAAAAGTAGCGGCATTTACGGAAGAGGATGCCGACCGTTTGATGCAGGATGAAGGCATTATCCGTAACAGACTTAAAATAAAGACGTCAATCACCAACGCGCAGCTATTTATCGGCATACAAAAGGAATTTGGTTCGTTTGATAAATACCTGTACAGTTTTATGCCGAATGGTAAAGCAATCATGAACCATTCAAACGCTACTCCGGCTACCAGCCCCGAGTCGGATGCGATTGCTAAGGATATGAAAAAGCGTGGCTTTAAGTTTTTTGGAACTACCATTTGTTACGCCTTTATGCAGGCTACCGGTATGGTGAATGACCATATTCCGACTTGTAGTTTTAAGTGATTTTTTTGATTTCACTGATTGGTTTGATTTCACCGATTCTTTTTGACGTTTAGCCATCCCTGTTTTTAGCGAAGAGGCGATGATTATTCGTCAACATTAATCGTATTTTTGGAACCAGAAAATCGCATTGATCAGTTAATTTATCAATTCGCTCAAGGGTTCATTTATCACTTTTCTAATCAGTGAAATCAAACCAATCAGTGAAATCACATAAAAACCAATCAATGAAATCATAAAAAGATGAAAAAACTATTTCTATTGGATGGCATGGCCCTTATTTACCGGGCGCATTTTGCTTTAAGTAAAACACCCCGCTTTACATCAAACGGGTTAAACACCTCGGCAATGATGGGGTTTACCAATACCCTGCTGGATGTTTTGAAAAAAGAGGCCCCCACCCACATGGCGGTAGTTTTTGATACCGATGCACCTACAGAACGCCATATGGATTTTGAGGGCTACAAAGCCCACCGCGAAGCTATGCCCGAAGATCTGGCTAAAGCCCTACCTTACGTTATCAAGATCATATTAGGCTTTAATATCCCGGTAATCACTTCGGATGGTTATGAGGCTGACGATATCATAGGTACCCTGGCAAAAAAAGCCGAGCAAAAAGGCTACACCGTTTACTGTATGACGCCGGATAAAGATTTTGGTCAACTGGTATCTGATAATATTTTCATTTACAAACCTGCCCGTATGGGTAACGAAATGGAAATACAAGGTGTTAAGGAGATATTGGCCAAATGGGAAATTGAACACGTTCACCAGGTAATTGATATTTTAGGTTTATGGGGTGATGCTGTAGACGGCATCCCTGGCATCCCCGGCATTGGCGAAAAAACAGCCAAAGCACTCATCAAGCAGTATGGCTCGATGGAGAATATTTTTGAGCACAGCCATGAACTTAAAGGCAAGCAACGCGAAAACGTTGATAACTTTAAAGATCAGGGCTTGATGTCGAAAAAGCTTGCTACCATATTGCTGAATGTTCCTGTTGAGTTGGATGAAGAAGGACTGGAAGTTTGTGCCCCAAGCAAAGAATTGTTAGAGCCGCTTTTTGCCGAATTGGAGTTCCGCACTTTGGGCAGGCGTGTATTTGGGGATGATTTCAGTATCACCGAACTTAAGCCGGCCGGTACCCAGATCGATATGTTTAGCAACCCGACCGCCGCCGGTCGCGCCACCCTGGCTGTTGATGTGGAAGATATCCGCGAGGATATTACCATAGCCGCTAAAAACATCAACAATACCCCTCACGAATATCATTTGGCTGATACGGTTGAAAGCCGTGCCGCGCTTATCAAAATATTATCAGAGCAAGAAACTTTCTGTTTCGATACCGAAACCACCGGCACCGATCCTAACAATTGCGAGCTGGTAGGCCTATCCTTCTCTGTTAAACCGGGCGAGGGCTGGTATATCCCCGTTCCTGCCAATCAGGCTGAGGCGTTAAGCATCGTTACCGAATTTAAAGCGGTACTTGAAAACGAAAGCATCGGCAAAATAGGGCAAAACATAAAGTTCGATGTGCTGATGCTGAAATGGTACAACATTGAAGTAAAAGGTACCCTGTTTGATACCATGCTGGCCCACTATATCCTTGATCCGGATACCCGCCATAATATGGATATCCTATCAGAAAATTATCTGGGTTACAAACCTGTTTCCATCACCGAACTTATTGGCCCTAAAGGAAAAAACCAGGGTACCATGCGCGATGTGGAAATTGAAAAGATCAAAGAATACGCCGCCGAGGATGCCGATATCACCCTACAACTTAAAACTGTTTTCGAACCGAAACTGAAAGAGGTTGAAGGCGAAAAATTGGTGAACGAAATTGAGCACCCGCTTATTTACGTACTGGCCGATATGGAGTACGAGGGTGTAAAAATAGATCATGATACCCTGCGCGATTTCAGTAAACAGCTGGAAACCGATATAGCCCAGTTTGAAAAAACGGTTTATGAAAAGGCCGGTGTAAAATTCAACATCGCATCGCCAAAGCAATTGGGCGAGGTGTTGTTTGAGAAACTAATGCTCGATCCAAAAGCTAAAAAAACCAAAACCGGTCAGTATCAAACCGGCGAAGATGTGCTGCTTTCATTAGCTGCGAAAAGCGATATTGTGCGTGATATTTTGGATTTCCGCCAGTTGCAAAAATTAAAATCAACCTATGTTGATGCTTTACCGCAAATGGTAAATCCTAAAACCGGCAGGGTGCATACTTCATATAATCAGGCCGTGGCCGCTACAGGCAGGTTAAGCAGTGTTAATCCTAACCTGCAAAATATTCCTATCCGTACCGAGAGGGGCCGTGAGGTGCGTAAGGCATTTATCCCAAGGGATAACGACCATACTATCGTATCTGCCGATTATTCGCAGATAGAGCTGCGCATCATTGCCGAGATCAGTAAAGACCCTAATATGATGCAGGCTTTTGTTGATAACCTCGATATCCACACAGCTACTGCAGCTAATGTTTACGGCGTGGCCCTCGACCAGGTAACCAGCGACCAGCGCCGTAATGCCAAAGCGGTTAACTTCGGTATCATCTACGGTCAATCGGCTTTTGGTTTATCGCAAAGCCTCGGCATCCCGCGTAAAGAAGCTGCCGATATCATCGAACAATATTTTGTGCAGTTTGCAGGCATAAAACAATACATGAGCGATACCATGAACTTCGCCCGCGAAAACGGGTACGTATGTACGCTGATGGGCCGCCGCCGTTATTTGCGCGATATCAATTCGGCCAATGCCACCGTTCGTGGTTTTGCCGAACGAAATGCTATTAATGCGCCGATACAGGGTTCGGCCGCAGATATGATCAAGATAGCGATGATCAATATCCACAAAGAATTTAAAGCCCAAAACCTGGCTTCCCGCATGACCATGCAAGTACATGACGAGTTGGTGTTCGACGTTCCTAACAACGAGATAGAGATCGTTAAACCAATCATTATGCACAACATGAAAACGGCCATTAAAACCGAAGTGCCTATTATGGTAGAGATTGGTACCGGCGTGAATTGGTTGGAGGCGCATTAAGCCTCTAATATTTAAAATGTCATTGCGAGGTACGAAGCAATCGCATACTATACAGGGCGGCTACGCTTCCGTGCGGTTGCCACGCTGCGCTCGCAATGACATTTTTTTATCTTGCCTCGTTTCAAACGATAAACAAACTGAGGGCGGGCTTTTGCGATTCCCTCCCCCGGGAGGGTGTAGGGAGGGGTTTCGTCGCTATGCATATCTATCAGCATCGCGACGAAACCCCTCCCTGCCACTACACAACCCCGCACACCCCTCCCAAGGGAGGGAATTTGAAAAGTGCCTTTCCCCTATCAAAATCACAATCATACCCTCTAATAAATACCAAACTTTCAGCACTCTTATTCTAAATTTTTCAAAACTATATTAATTCTCGCAGGTTTCTCTTTTGGTAATCTTTCCTTAAATTGAGCCAATAAAAGCCGGATGAAAATATACCATTTGAGTGCCGAATGTTACCCTGTTGCCAAAGTTGGCGGCCTGGGCGATGTTGTTGGCGCATTGCCTAAGTACCAGAATCTTGCAGGTTTGCAGGCTGCTGTTGTACTGCCTTTTTACGACCGAAAGTTTACCCAGGAGAACGAGTTTGAAACCGTATTCGCTGCGGCAACTTTGCTCAGCAATAAGCGTTATTTCTTCGAAGTGTTGAAAGAAAAAACCAACAAGCTGGGTTTTGAACTTTATCTGATCAAAATTCCGGGCCTGTTGGATAGGGAAAATATTTACAGCTATCCCGACGAGCGCGAACAATTTATAGCCTACCAACTGGCATTTTTAGATTGGATCAGCTACTCGCAACAAACACCCGATCTGATCCATTGCCATGATCACCATACCGGTTTAGTACCCTTCCTGCTGTATCATTCAAAACTATATACCCGTTTGGCTAATGTACCTACTGTATTTACCATACACAACGGGCAATACCACGGTGCATTTGGCTGGGAGAAGCTTTCTTTATTACCAGAGATCGACTTGACCAAAACCGGTTTGCTTGATTGGGCCGGCGGTATTAACCCATTAGCGGCTGCAGTTAAAACCAGCTGGCGTTACACCACGGTGTCGCCAAGTTATTTGGAAGAGCTTACCTACAACTCGAACGGGTTGGAATACCTGTTTTACATTGAGCGGGGAAAAGGCACGGGCATTATGAACGGCATTGATACCGAAGTTTGGAACCCCCAAACCGACCCGATGATAGCCGCCAAGTTTACCGCGCGTACATTGGCGAAAGGTAAACAGGCTAACAAAGAGGTACTTTGCCAACGCTTCGAGTTAGACCCGAATAAGCCGCTGTTCACATTCATTGGCAGATTGGTGATTGAAAAAGGTGCGGACCTGCTTGCCGAGGCCATCGAACGGAGCTTGCTTGAAAATGAAGGCGAGATAAACTTCCTGATATTAGGTACTGGCGATAAAGAAACCGAGCTTGAACTGCTCAAACTAAAAAACAAATACGCCGAACATTGTGCCGTGTTTATAGGCTACGACGAATCGTTGGCACATCAAATTTATGCCGGGGCCGATTTCCTGCTGATGCCATCGCGTGTTGAACCTTGCGGTCTTAACCAGCTTTATGCGCTGCGCTATGGTACCATGCCCATAGTGCGTGCTACAGGCGGCTTAAAAGATTCTGTAATTGATTTTGGTGACGAAGGTGGTTACGGCATCCGTTTTGTACAGGATAGTGTGCAGGATATTTGCCACTCTGTTTTCAGGGCAAAGCAACTTTATAAAGACACTGCAAAAATGCAGCAATTACGCAAACTAATGATGGCGCTCGATTTTTCGTGGACGCGGTCAACTCAAGAATATATCGATCTGTACAAAAGCTTAAATCCAATTATATGACATCTAAAGTAATTTCCATTGTGCTCGGTGGCGGCCAGGGCAGCCGCTTATCACCGCTTACCGCAACGCGGTCAAAGCCGGCAGTGCCGATAGGGGGTAAATATCGTTTGGTGGATATTCCTATTTCAAACTGTCTGCACTCGGGTATTACTCGTATTTATGTGCTTACGCAGTTTAACTCGGCATCGTTAAACAAACACATCAAAAACACCTATCACTTCAGCAGCTTCAGTGATGCTTTTGTTGATATCCTCGCAGCTGAGCAAACGCCATCAAACGTAACCTGGTTTCAGGGTACTGCCGATGCGGTTAGGCAAAGCTTGCACCATTTAGCCGTGCATGAGTTTGAGTATGTGCTGATCCTTTCAGGCGACCAGCTGTACCAGATGGATTTTGAGGACATGATCAACCATCACATCGAAACCAATGCCGAAATTTCGATAGCGACCATCCCGGTTGATGCTGCCGATGTTCCTGGGTTTGGGATCCTGAAAACGGATGAGAACAACATGATCACCTCGTTTATCGAAAAGCCTAAAAGCAATTTCGAGAGCTGGGCATCAGAGGTTAGTCCGGAGATGGAAGCTGAAGGTCGTGTGTATTTGGCTTCGATGGGTATTTACATCTTTAACCGTAAACTGCTTTATGATTTGCTGGAAGGTAACGAACGTACCGATTTTGGTAAAGAGATTATCCCGCAATCTATCGAAGGCCACCGCGTAGCCAGTTACCAATATGAAGGCTACTGGACAGATATCGGTACTATCCCGTCGTTTTTTGAGGCCAATCTGGGCTTAACGGATGATATCCCGAAATTCAACCTGTTTGATAAAAATCCGATTTACACCCGCGCGCGCATGCTGCCGCCGTCGAAGATCTCGGGCACAACGCTCGAAAGTTCTATCATTGCCGATGGTTGTATCATCAGCGCTAAAGAAGTTACGCACTCCATTATCGGCGTTCGTACACGTATAGGCACCGGTACCATTATCGAAAACTGCTATGTAATGGGTAGCGATAACTATCAAACTCTTGAGCAAATTGCCGAGCTGAAAGAAAGCGCTTCGCCAATTATGGGTATCGGTAACAACTGCCATATCAAAAACGCCATCATCGATAAAAATACTTACATAGGCGATGACGTGATCATTAACTGCGGTGAAAAGCTGGAAGATGGAGATTATGGTACACATACTGTGCAAGATGGTATTGTAGTTGTGAAAAAGCGTGCAATAATACCAAGTGGTACAGTTATTTAATAAAAAATAAAATAGAAACAATTCATAGTTAACTTGTTATAGATAGTACAAACTATTTAAAACATAAACAATTATGAAAAAGGCACTTTGTATGATCGCCCTGGCAGCGATCTCGTTCGGAAGCGTTTTCGCTCATGGTACAATTGTAACGCCTGCAAAAGGTGTAATCCAAACTGACACCACTAAAAAGAAAACGAAGAAGATGAAAAAAATGAAAAAAGATACCACCAAGAAAGACACCATGAAGATGGGGAAATAAGTTGTGATGGTATTAAACAAAACAGCCCTGGCAAATGCCGGGGCTGTTTTTGTTTGTAAAGCATTCCTCATGAAGTAGTCATCGCAATCCCATTAAGTTAAGAGATTTGCTTAGCTGCACCAGATGTGCAAAAGGTTTGTAGAAATGAAATAGGTCAAGTTTTAGTTGTGCCAGAGGTACACAACGCCGACGTTCCGTACCTCTGGCACGGCTAATCAAGCTGAACATTTTACTACAAAGCTATTCTCCCTCTGGGAGATTCCCTTAACTTGATGACGTGTTGGGTTATACTATGAGGCTACAACTCGATAGTCTCACCAATAGCAGGCAATTTCAAATTTAAGCCGGCTTTAACAAACTTTTCAGCTACCTCATCTTTATCAATCACAATTACCGGGAACGAATCATAATGCACCCCAACAATGTTTTTACAATTGATAAAGGCCGCGGCTTTGATCGCATCATCCGCACCCATCGTATAGTTATCGCCGATAGGTAAAATAGCCCAATCAAGGTTATCATCAGCCAATAATTTCATATCATAAGTAAGCGCGGTATCTCCGGCAAAATAAACCACTTTGCCCTCAGAAAAAATTAGGAAGCCTGCAGGATTACCACCCGGCGAACCATCTGGCAATGTACTTGAATGCACCGCGTTCACCATTTTAACACGACCGAAATCGAAGTTAAATCCACCGCCAATATTCATGCCGTGTACATTTTCAATTCCTTTACTGCCCAACCATCCGGCAATCTCAGCAATACAAATTACTTTTGCGCCGCTGCTTTTGGCAATTTCCAGCAAGTCGGCAACGTGATCACCGTGACCGTGCGATACCAGGATGTAATCTGGCTTCAGGCTGTGGATATCGATATCTTTAGCTAATGGGTTGGGAGATATAAAAGGATCAAAAAGCAGTTTTTTTCCGCTTGCTTCAATCATAAGGGCCGATTGGCCGTAGAACGTAGTTTTCATAAGAAAGTGGTTTTATGTAAGCTGATCAAAGTTAAAACACTAATAGCAAACATTTAGTTTGAAGGTATAAATGTTACAAATTGATGTTTAAACAGCAAATAGATTTTATTTATAATGGGTGATTTTAACCCAAAAACGTGGTTGTGAGACACGACTTAATCTTAATTGCCGTATAAGTATGTCATTGCGAGCGTAGCGCGGCAATCGCACAGAAGCATAGCCGCCCTGTATAGTATGCGATTGCCACGCTACGCTCGCAATGACATATATTTTTCCTCCTCTCAAGTCTCTCGGCAAAGGACGCAGGACAAACTTGAACTATTGTTTTCCCTTCAGGGGTTATTTGCCAAACAAATTGCCTAAACCGCCCATTCCGCCAAACATGCTCTGTGTCATGGCGGCCATTTCACTTTGGCTTACATTTTCGGCTTGTTCCATGGCTTTGTTAATGGCTACTACCAAAAGTTCTTCCAGTTCCTCTTTATCGGCATCGGCCAAAAAAACAGGGTCTATCTGTACAGATTGTACTACTTTGTTCGCGTTAGCATTAACTACAATTTTGCCGCCCTCGGCACTCCCCGATACGCTGATGGCATCAAGGCGTTTTTTCATTTCGCCAGCCTTTTGCTGGGCTTCCATTAATTTATCAAACATGTCTTTATTTTTTTGTGAGTAGTTGATTGGGTTTATTGGGTGAGTGGTTGGGTTTAAGCGAGCGATTGATTAAATTGATTGGGTGGGTAGCTAACAAGATTATTAAGCCATAAGCATCTACAGTAAAACCATTCACTTAAGCGGCCTAATAAACTATTCTTCAATCCAACCACTCACCTAATCAACCCAATCAACAACTCACCAAACCACTAATCATCACTGGTATCCCCATTTCCCTTATAAGCACTTTTACGCACAATAGGCATGCCAGCTGCTTTAAACAGGTCGTCGAGTTTTAATAGACTACCGTTAGCTAAGTTAGTTAACAGCACAACAACTACATCTTCCTTCATATCGCGCAGGTAAATGTGCCTGAAGCCATGCCACCAGCCGGTGTGGTAAATTACTTCCTGGCCTGGGGCAGTAAATGTACGCCAGCCGTAGCCGTAGCTAAAGTGACCGTGTAACATTGGGTTACGTGGTACGTAGGCCGAATCGAGCGTGGCTTTTTTCAGTAGCAGTCCGGCACGTAAGGCGCGGTCGTATAAAAAGAGGTCGCCTACGGTGCTGTAGATTCCTTTATCACCTACAGGGCCATCCAAAAAGTTTTGCACTACCGAGTACCGCCACTGGCCGCGATCATGACCCACAACATCTACCGGGATTTTTTCATACACAGCTTTTGAATATACATGGGTATGGCTCATGCTCGATGGCTTGAAAACGTTCTCTTGCATGTACTGCGCGTAACTCATGCCACTTGCCTTTTCAATAATAGCCCCCAGCACCATAAAGTTGGAGTTGTTGTAATGAAACTTTTTATCAGGCGCTATATAGCGTGCGGGTTTGCGTTCGGCAATAATTTTCATCGCATCGGCGTTGGTAAGGCCTTTGCGTTGGTCAAGGTGTTCTTTACGATAAATATCATCAATAAAATAAACATAGTTCATCAGGCCCGATCGGTGCGTAAGCAGCAGGCGGATGGTTATGCCATCGTACGGAAAATCCGGAAAAAACTTTTTTACGTTATCATCAAGCTTCAGTTTACCGCGCTCCATCAATTGCAAAATAGCTGTTGATGTCATGGTTTTGGTAACCGAGGCCAGCTCAAACTGACTACCAATTTTCAGGCTGTCTCGGTGCAGGTAATCGGCCCAGCCAATAGCGTTTTCATAAACTATTTTGCCATTTTTGGCCACCAGCACGTTGCCGTTAAAGCCACGGGTGCGGTGCAGTTCCTGCATTACAGCGTCGATCTTTTTATCGGCTTGTTTTGGGTTATAGGCCAAAAGCGCGGTAGTATCAAGCGGCTTCGCAGGTATCACATCGGCCGCTTTATTTTTATCTTTAGTATTGGATGAACAGGTTAACAGTAACAGGGGGGCAGTAAAAACTACAAGGCTTTTATACACTAATCTCATAAAATCAATATCTCACGCTAAAACGATTGCGAAAATTAGAAATTATACATCAGCTAACGATTAAAGTTTTAAAATTTTATGTTGTTTAGCATATCTAACGCGTTTTTAAGTATGGATTTGTTTAAAAAACTTTTGTTCACCGGTTTCGCCATCTGTTTTTCAATGGGTGTGTATGCTCAAAACGCCGATGTTAACAGTATTGTAAAAGAAGGCATCAAGCTTAATGGCCAGCAGGATTATGCCGGTGCTATTGAAAAATACAAACAAGCCATTACCGCCGAGCCCGATAATGCCCAGGCCAATTACCAAATGGCATTTACCCTCAACGCCGCCGGAAAAGGGAGCGAAGGTATTCCGTATTTAAAAACGGTAATTAAAACTAACGGCACTTTAACCGGCCCTGCTTACGAACTTTTGGGCAGTATTTATGATGCCGGCCATCAACCCCAACAAGCCATTGATGCCTATAAAGAAGGCATTAAACTCAAGCCCGATTATCAGCCTTTATTTTTCAATTTAGGTATAGCTTATTTCCGCGCGCAAAAATATGCAGAGGCCGAAGCGGCCGCTATTGAGGCGATTAAACTCGACCCGAAACATGCCAATAGCCAGCGTTTGTATGGCCTGGTAACTTTTCATCAAAACAAACGGGTACCGGCCCTAATGGGCTTATGTAACTTTTTATTGCTTGATCCTGATGGCCCGCGCGCTGATGAAGCTTATACCAACCTGCAAAGTTTATTAAAAGGCGGCGACCTGAAAGCAGGTAAAGCCGATGCCGAAACTTTGCTGCTCAACAAAACGTTGGGCGCATCTGTAGCCACAGCCGGAGGCAACCTCGAAACCCAGTTAAAAAATATTTTTACAAGTGTGGGCAAGCTTGGCCAAAAGCCCGGTAGGCAAAGTTTTTTCTGGAATTATTACGTGGCCTTTTTTTACAAGCTATCTCAAACGGAACATTTCCCAACCGCCGTTAAACTGATAGGATTAAGTGCCGATAAAACAACCTCGGCCCAATGGCTGCAGGATAATGCGGATAAGCGCAAGCAATTGGAGGATTGGATAGCTGCAACCGAAAGAAAATTTTAGTTGAGGCCTTGCATTTTGCCAAACAGGTTTTGTAAATTTCAGCATGAAAACCTATCACAATATCCTGCTGCTATTTGTAGCCCTATTTTTTGCCTCGACAACTTACGCGCAACAAAAAAATGAAGCCAAAGACCTGGTTGATGCCGGTATTACCCTTAACGATGCCGGTAAGTACGACGAGGCTATTGAAAAATATAAAGAAGCGATAAAGCTTAACCCGGAATATGCCAACGCATACTATGAAATTGGTTATACCTTGTTTAGTTCGGGCAAAGAAAAAGATGCTATCCCCTACCTCGAGAAAGTTTTAGTACTAAACCCTAATGCGGGTGGTGCTTATGATATGCTGGGCAGTATTTATGACGATGATAAGCAAACCGCCAAAGCGATTGAATATTACCGCAAGGGGATCAAATTAGATCCGGAATATCAGCGCCTGTATTTTAATATTGCTATTACGCTTTACCGCGAAGGACAGGTTGCCGAAGCGGAGGGCTACGCCGCTACCGCTATCAAACTCGATCCCAAACATGCCAGCAGTCACCGTATTTATGCCATGACCCTGGCCGCCCTGCAAAAGCGGGGTTGTGCCCTGTTGGCCTGGTGCAGCTTTATAATGAAAGAGCCACAAACCCAACGATCTATAGAGGCTTATAATAAGATCCAGGGGATTTTAAATTACGGGATCAAAAAAACGGGCGAGAAAAGTATCAACATCAATATCGCCGAATCAGATCTTAAATCGGGCAACCTGATGTTGCCACTTGCAATAGTAAATGCCACATCTGATAAAAAAGGACTTACAGCCACCGATTCGCTTAAGTTACAGCTTACCGAAGTTTTTAAAATAGGATCAACATTGTATGGCGATAAAGGTGACGCCACATTTTTTAACCACTACTTTGCCGATTATTTTAAGAAACTTGCTGAAAGTGAAAACATGGAAGCATTTGCACATTTGGTAGCATTGGCCGCCAAGCAGGATGAGAATGTTAAATGGTTTAAAGAAAACGAAAATAAACTAACCGCACTTGATAGTTGGTTAGCCAATACCAAACGGGAGTTTTAGATAGAAATTAGGCCTGCTTAATGCTTTGGTAACATTAACATTATAATGGCCTAATACCTTTGGGGTAAATTTGTGTTTGTATAAACAAAACATCAAATAGCCCCTAATAACCTCCATGCATTTAAAATACACCAGGTATAAATCATTGATATTTTTGATATCTCTGGTGTATCTATTTTTTTCGTGCTGCTATGTAACCAGGTGCCCTAAATTTGGTCATTTACCTGTGTCCCTCCATAAAGGGAACGCAACGGTGCAAAGTGGCCCAACACAATCTCAAAAAAAATCAAAGCACCCGGCGGGTAATTTTATGTCGAGACCGCGCGTAATATCGCACGATGTTAAAACGCCGGGTACTTTTTGCGCTATCATTATTTTAAGTTGCCTGTTTATCGGCTTCAATAATAAATGGGGCTATAACCTTCCTTTGGTTGTTTATTTTAAGCAATTATACTCCCGCGACCTTGTCGTCTCGCTCGGCAATCTAAAGATCTGATCCTTCTTTTCTTCTTTCCCGTTTATCTAATTGATCCGGCCAATTGCCAGGTATAGTTATACCTGCAATTAAGGCTTTGCAAACCTGATAGGTTTAGCATGCCGATAGATCTCAAACTCACAATTTTAATTTTATTACACCCAATGCCTCGCGCTTGCCGGCAGGCGTTATATCTGGTTATACGGCATTTTTCATCCTGCAAAAATGAAAACCTTTAAGTACAGTATTAACGAAAACGATGTAAAGCTGGCTGATTTTGCCCGCGCTTTAGCTTTGCCCATCAGGGTACAGATCATAAGGTTTATTGTTGAAAAAGGCTTCAACGTAAATAAAGACGACCTGTTTTTTGCCGATACCAACCAGGCTACGGTAACCAAACATATAGGCGAATTACGCACCCTTGGCATTATACAAATGGGAGGGCAACGCGGCCACATTACGTACCATATTGATCAAAGCTGGTTTACCCAGATGATCGCCGATCTTTCGGCCGTTTTTGGCGGGAGTTCGTTCGGCTTGCAAACGCCATCTGTTAGCGCGCCTCCCCTGCAAAAAAATAATAGCACAGGCGATGAACTTTTAGAACCACACGCGCACTTTGGTGCTTTTATCAAAAAGCACCGCGAAGAGCTAAACATCAGTCAGGAAAACTTCGCGCAAAAAATAACTGTCGATCGCAGTCAGCTAAGCCGGATAGAATGCGGCAAAGCATCTATTAATCCTGATAAGTTGAAAATTTTGTCAAAGGAGCTATACATCAGCTATCCGGTAATTAAAAAAGAATACTACAGCTACCAACTTGCCGAAATTATTGATGAAAATGGTTATGACGAGCAGATGCTGGACAGCGCGAAAGAGAAGTTGAACTATATATCGGGTAGAAAGAGCCGATGAGGCAGCTTCAGTATAAAAATTTAATTGAGCCGTTTAAGACTTACGAAGTTTCAAAAACTTCGTAAGTCTACTAAGAAGTTGTTTGGAAGTATATAAAAGCCGTGATTACTTCGTAATATCTATGAGATGTTTAAAAATGGGTGTCATGCTGAGCTTGTCGAAGCATGGCGGGCAGGGCCTCTGCGCGCGACCCTTCGACAAGCTGCCATTGATAAGTCTATAACGCGTTGATAATCAGGTACGCAAAAATGTCATCTGCAATGCTATTATTTGCGCGCAAATAAACCTTACTCAGGCTGACAGGCCTACCCACCAAATGTCGCATTTCCTTCAGGGGCCTCGACTTTATTAATATCCATAGCATAATTAAAAAAAGTTTGTCATCCTGAGGTACGAAGGATCTTCTTCAATAAACATGGCCGCTATACAGGGCGAAGAAGATGCTTCGTGCCTCAGCATGACAAAGGGGCGAATACCCCTACTTAACCGTAAAATACTGGTTGATCTTCAATGTATCTATACGCTGTACCGACGGATTCCCCAATAGTACCGTGGCCTTTACCAGCCATTTGCCCGAGCCAACCATTGTTCCTTTTATTTCGCCGCCAACGGGTTGCTGGCTTATATAATCGCAGCAAGGGCATGTAAAATTATACAGTACCTGCCCCGATGTGATCTGGCTGCTGCTGATGGAAAAATCGGCATTGCTTAATCCTGTTTTAAAGTACAGTTTGGCACTGGCATTGCATAAATTGTTGTTTACAGCATTATAAGCAAATACCCGGTTATCGCCTGCAACAATTTGCGCGGGCTGGCCAATATCGGCCTTGTTGGTAAAATTGTAAGTGCAACTGGAGTTTACCGGGCAACCGGTAAGTGGTTCGTTTTGATCTGTTTTTTTGTTTTTACCGCATGATAGGATGGCGGTCGAAAATAAAATGATGATCAATAGTTTGCAGGTGGTTCTCATTGGTTTGTGGTTTAAATATATTACGCAACCACTGCCCATTACGCTACATAATAACAAAAAAAACCTGGCCTAAAAGGCCAGGTTTTTTTGTTATTAACACAATTGAAAAAGCGATATTATTTTCCGTATGATACCCAGGCAGCTTTAGTCCAATCGGTACCGGCAGGGTCAACCGCGCCTACATAAGTAGTTTTGGTAAAGAAAGCATCTGTTAAAGCAGTTGCAGTAAATGCCGCGGTTGCAGTAGCCGCAGCCGAACCGGTTTTAGGCAACAGGTTAGGTGCAGTGTTGTTAAACGGATCTGTTAAACCAACTTCGGCAGCAGTTGCGTAAACTTTGCTTGCATCACGGCCTTCAACCAGTGTTTTTAAGCCAGCAGCTGTAAGGATAGCCGGGGTAGCAGATAAAGCGTCGACTTTGTAATTATCACCGTACGATTGTAAGATGCTGTTTTTAAAGCCGCTTAAGCCATCAACATAATTCTTAGCAGTTGGATCGTTATCGATATCTAAACCAGCCCTTTGGCCGCCCATAACAATTGAGTTGGCTAAAGTAAATTTCGAACCTCTTCTCCAACGCATGTTGTAACCGTAGGTGCTTACTGTACCGGTAGCGTTGTTAGGGCCGATAGCGGTGAAGTTAGACATGATTGGGTTGGTGATAGGCGTTAACAGGTAACCTTTAGCGGTGGTAGTGTTATCAACCTCAAAGTTGTTTGAAATATCGCCTGAGGTACCTTTATCATCATTAAACGCAGGATCTTTGATAGATACGCCAAACTGGATCTTTCCGTGGTATCCGTCGTCCAAATCAAAGTCATCGTCAGCGCAGTTATAAGCGATCAGGTATTTAGCGTTGAACGAGCCACCAAAAAATTCGAAGGCATCATCCAAACCACGAACGATCTGGATATGATCAACAGTAGTACCGCTACCAACAGTGTACATACTTAAACCGTTAACCTCATCACCTGGGTTAACAGCTTTGCCGCCGTATTCAATACGTACATATTGTAATACGCCCGAGTTATCTGCATCGTTAGTGCCACCAAAAGCTTTGTGGGCGGCATCAACGCCACCTTCAATAGCCTCGTGGTTGCCGTTACCGATAGCATTACCTACCACAATAACACCACCAAAATCACCTGGCTTAGGTGCAGTTTCGGCCGAAGTGAAAACGATTGGTTTATCGGCAGTACCGGCAGCGTTAATTTTAGCGCCTTTATAAACGATCAATACACCAGCCGAATCTTTGTTACTTACAATTTTAGTACCCGGCTCAATAGTTAAAGTAGCGTTGTTATCTACATAAACATAGCCGCGCAGCCTGTAAGTAACACCTGCAGTCCATTTGGTGTCTTTGGTGATCGAACCACGAACATCAACATTAGTTGCTGCCGGCGGATTAACAGGGATGGTGGTTCCGGGATCATCGTTCTTTGAACATGATGATGCAAAAGCCATTACGGCTAATGAACTCAATAAATAAATGGTTTTTTTCATAATAATCCTTAATAATTCTCTAATCGGTGTTTTCTCTGTTTGTATTAAGCTTTTCTATTTTTTAAAATCGAAGTTGTACTTGAATGAAAGGGTTGTACCGAAGCCGGCGTAGCGGCTTTGGATGATCTTGTCTTCGCCTGCTTTGTAAGCGGTTTTGTTGGCAGCGCCGTAGTTGTTATAAAATCTGAACGGTTGCGCTAACAGGTCGGACACGGTAAGTTTAAGCTCGGCGTGTTTGTTGAACAATGATTTGCTTGCCTGGAAATCGATCACGTCGCGGGCATTCTCATAGATATCAACAGAACCAACTACACCACGGAATTTGAGACGTTGCCCAACACGGTTGTAAAGCACGTTGAATGAAAAGTCGCCGCTTTCAGGAGTATAATAAAGGCCCGAATTGATCAGGTAAGGCGACTGCCCTTGCAGCGGGGTTGAAACCGATCTGCCGGCACCCAGGTTAACCTTGGCGTTGATGTACGATGCGTTTACATAAAAAGTAACGTTGCGTAAAAAGCTGCCCTCGGCTATAAAGTTTAATTTTTTGCGTAACTCTGCCTCTACACCAAAATCTTTTGCATCTAAAGCGTTTTGATAGGTAAGGATATCATTACCCTGGTTTATTTGTTCGATAGGGTTTTTAAACTTTTTGTAGAAGGCCGAGATGGATACGATCTCGCCGCCCGATGGATAGTATTCATACCTGATGTCGGCATTATCAACCAAACTACGTTGCAGGTCGGGGTTACCCGCTATAATAAAGTTGGTTTGATAATCAAAATACCTGAAGCTGGCCAGCTCCCTAAACTCGGGCCTGTTTACCGAACGGAAATATGATAACCGCAAGTTTGTTTTTTCGGTTAAAGAATACGTAAGGTTGGCCGATGGCAGTACATCGGTGTTGTTATATTTTTGTTTGGTTTTGCCAACCGGGCTTAGTTCCTGGTTATAACTTTCAACACGCGCACCCCAAACCAAACGTAGCTTGTCCGAAAACTTATTATCTAACATAGCATATCCGGCACCTTGATCGGCTTTGGCTTTGTAGCTGGTTGAGCTGAGGTCAAGTATAGATAGGTTGATACGGTTTTGCGCTATACTTTGTGGACTGAATATGTTGAATATGGTATAGCCGTTGGTAAGCTCGATTGGTTTTGAACCAAGGGCATCGGCGCTTGTGTAGCCAAGGGCGTCGATGGTAAAATCACGGTCGCGGTGCGATGCAAGGCCACCGAATTTAAATTTTTGTGGTTGGTTTAACCATTTAAAAGGGATAGCCAGGTTAGCCTTTGCGCCATAGATATTTTCATTAAGCTTTGAATATACACGGCCAAGGGTATTGGGTTTCGGACTGTTTTCGCTCGATAATGAAATATATTCAGGGGCGTTATCCGGTGTAAAAATGGTAACGATGCGCTGATCTGGTTGATTACGGTATGATAGGCCGTACGATGTATTCCAGTCGAAAACAATATTACGTTTACCAAAAGTATGCTGCCCTTCTAATACCGACGAGTAGATGCCGTTTTGAGTGGTCTCGACCGAGTAGCCTTTAAATTTAAGCGGCGTATTGAGGCCTGTTTCAAAATTATTAGCGTTGCTTGTCTGCTCAAAATCTACCGAAAAATCGTTGTTGTACAGGTTACGGAACGCGATCTTGTTTTTGCCAAAAGTGTAGGCAAAGTTTAATAAACCGCCCAGGCTTTTGTAGTTGTTAAATACGTTACGGTCAAAGCTGTATTGAGGGATCTCGTTGGCTGCATCGTTAAAGCCGGTGTAGCCTATCCTGTCGCCAAACGCGGCCCTATGCCCGTTGCTATAATTTAAGCTGAAGTTATAGCCAAAACGGTTATTGTTTTTGGTAGGGTAAGAGTTGCCGGTTGATAACTGGAAACCGATGTTAGGCAAGCTGCTTTGCCCTTCCTGGTAATAGAAAGTATTAGGGAAGCGTTGCGCTATCGCTATTTTTTGATCGCTGGTAGTACCTGATGTGTAATTGTTTCTTACACTGGTATAGGCCGATGGCAGTTTTCTTGATCCATCATCAAAACCCAGGAAATCGTATTTGCCGTTTGGCCTTGCATCAATAAAGTTATTTTTGAAGGTTGTTTTTGAGTTGTAGCCAACACTAAGGGCAACTTCTAAAAACTGTTTATCGGCAATATCTTTGGTGATGGTATTGATGGTACCGCCCGCGAAATCGCCCGGAAGATCGGGCGTAGCAGTTTTATAAACGATGATATTATCAATCATGCTGGCCGGGATAATATCAAACGCGAAGGCTTTTTTATCAGGTTCGGAGCTTGGCAGCGAGGTGTTGTTGAGCATGTTATTGTTATAGCGCTCAGATAAGCCGCGCACTACCACAAATTTTCCATCCTGTACCGAAGTACCGCTTACACGTTTTAAAACGTCGCCGGTGTTACGGTCCGGAGATTTACGGATCAGATCGGCCGAGATACCATCGGTAACCTGCACGCTCGATTTTTGCCTTGCGTATAACGCGTTTACCGATTCCTGACGATAGGTAGCTTTGATCACAACCTCTTTTAAGGCTTGCGTATTGGCCTCGTCAAGCACGGCATCCAGTTGTACAACCGCGCCGGCTTTTACCTCAACATCCGATACCGATTTGGTTTGATAACCGATATAGCTGATACTGATGGTGTACCTGCCCGGAGCGATATTGCCTAATATATAGCGGCCATCAACATTGGTTGATACGCCTTTGCCAGTACCCGTGATACCAACACTTGCACCGATAAGCGTTTCGCCTGTTTTTTTATCGGTAATTTTACCGGCTATTTTTCCTGTTGATTGTGAAAATGCCTGTGTTACCGATAAGGTTAACAGTATAAAAATGATTGATGAGTAGCTTTTTAACCGATGCATAAAATTTAATGATGTGGCAAAACTACCCGGGACGGGTTAAACGAATGTTAATTTAATATTATCATATCGAATATCTTAGATATTAGATTTAACAAAAGGCAAATCCTCATATTTTCTTCACAAAGGGGTTATTTATTTGCCCAACAATGGCAAAAGCAAAATGATAGTATCAATTTGTTGGAAAATACTTGCCGGGCATAGTATCTTTAGCTGATTTTAAACATGGCAATTCATAAAAAGGAAGAGTTTACTTCAACAGATCAAATGATATCGATGGTTGCGAAAGCCATGTCGCACCCGGCGCGCATTGCCATTTTGCGCATTGTATCCGAAAATCCTAATTGTACTACGGGCGATATTGTTGATTTGCTGCCGCTGGCGCAAGCCACCGTATCGCATCATTTAAAGGAGATGGCGGCGGCTAATTTGATCATTGCATCAAACGAGGGCAAAAAGTCCATCTACCAAATCAACTGGAAAAGCTGGAATATGTACACTGCCTTGTTTGGAGGGCTGGCTGATAATATTCAGGAGAAATAGTTTTTTGAGGATTTCGGAGTTCGGATGTTCGATTTCGGATTTATTTCTTGGATTCCATCAACTGTCGTCATTGCGAGGTACGAAGCAATCCCCAATAGGCAGAAAAGTTAAGCAGATCCGCCCTGTATAGTCGGGGATTGCTTCGTACCTCGCAATGACGAGGGGGATATGGCTTGAAAATACATCAGCGAATCTCAAAGTGGCTTCCGTTAGGATTGAGGCGTATATTAAAGATCTTATCAAACTTGATTAGCATTTTGTTAATTCTTTAATTCGATAAATTCCGGTTCAGACAAGAATTTAATTTTTACTATTTTTGAGCACAAAAACTTAACGACATGAATTTTCCGGCTGAATTAAAGTACACCAAAGACCACGAGTGGATAAAAGTTGAAGGCAATGTTGCTATCGTAGGCATTACCGAATTTGCTCAGAGCGAGCTTGGTGACATTGTTTATGTTGATGTTACCTCATTAGGTAAAGAAGTTGGCAAAGATGATGTGTTTGGTACCGTTGAAGCGGTAAAAACCGTATCTGATTTGTTTATGCCTGTTGCCGGTACGGTAACCGAGGTTAACCCTGCACTGAACAACCAACCAGAATTGGTAAACAGCGATCCGTATGGCGAAGGCTGGATGGTAAAAATTACCGTTGCCGATGTTGCCGATGTTGAGGCCCTTTTATCTGCTGATGATTACAAAACCGTTATCGGCGTATAAATGAAGCTGTTTTTAAAATATCATGGGCCCGCTACTTTGTGGGCCTTATTTATTTTATACATCTGCTCGGCCGATCTTGGATCAGTTGATAAAGCACCCATGTTTTTCGCGGGTTTTGATAAACTAACCCATTGCGGTTTGTTTTTCACATTTACCGTGCTTTTATGTTTTGGTATCATAAAGCAACAAAGGCCCCGCGCCTTTACGTATAAAAAAGCCATTGCAGTTTTGGCCGTCTCCATATTTTACGGCGGGCTTATTGAAATACTGCAATTAGAATTTTTTACCTGGCGCACTGCCGATTGGAACGATATGTTTTGCGATGTGCTGGGTGCCTGTATGGGTATTTTTGGTGTGATGTTAACAGTTTGGGCAATAGGAAATGAAAAAAAATAGGTTGATCATATTATTAGGGGCGATAACGCTTATGGCAGGGTCATCATGTGGCATTTTTCATAAAAGCTGCAACTGCCCGCATTTTGGGGCGGTTAAATCGGCAGGTTATACTTGTACGGTTGCTTAAAAAAACTTTGGTTGTTATCAAAGTCGTCATTGCGAGGCACGAAGCAATCCCCAATTAGCAGATTCGTCATGTATTGTTCGCGATTTCATTGGTGAGTGATTACAATAGGCAGCCATTTTATCAAGGCTTACTGACAAAACCCTGTCAGTGTTCAATTTTTGAAAAACGGGTGTTCAATGTTTTATTTTTCAAAATCGTAAGTTATTGAATATCAATAACAATGCGTTCAATTGTGGAAAATTGTACAATATCTATAACACGTAAGTCGCTGACTAACAGCATTGTTCAATTTTGTAAAAATAACGAAGTGTTTACACTTTCAAAAATTGAACACTTTGTTTTACAACCTCACACTAAAGTCATTTACACAAACCTTTATTTAAATTACACGTCAGAACACTCATCTTATTTGGATTTATTATAAATAAGATTACATTTGCTGTGTTTTAAATTTATAGGATGAAGCTTTCACAGTTAGCAATAGGCGAAGTTGGTATCGTAAAGGAGTTTACCGATCTGGAAATGTCGGTAAAACTGATGGAGATGGGTTGTTTGCCGGGCGAAGAGGTACGTGTATCGCGCATAGCGCCACTGGGCGATCCTATTGCCATCAGTGTATCTGGTTACCAGTTAAGTCTGCGTAAATTTGAAGCATCAACCATCATTTTGCAATAACTTGTAAGCATTGAACGCCAATATAAGAGTTGCGTTAGTAGGGAACCCCAACACCGGTAAATCAACTCTGTTTAATATACTCACCGGGCTAAATCAAAAAATAGGAAACTTTCCGGGGGTAACGGTTGATAAAAAAACCGGAACCAGCCAGTTGCCCGACGGTCGCACGGCCGAGATTGTTGACCTGCCTGGTACCTATAGCATCTACCCCAAAAGCAAAGACGAATCCATTGTATTTTCAGTACTGGCCGATAAATCAAAAGGCCTGGTGCCCGATCTGGTCGTGGTTATAGTTGATGCCTCGAACCTGAAACGCAACCTGCTGCTCTACACCCAAATAGCCGATTTAAAGATCCCGGTTATCGTAGCCCTCAACATGATGGACGTGGCCGAAAAGGCAGGGATCAAAATTAATGTTGATCTGCTGGCTAAAAAACTCGGCGTTCCGGTTGTACCGATCTCGGCAAGAAAGGCCGAGGGCATTGATAAATTAAAAATCGCCATTGCTTACGCCAATAATGTGGCGTTGCAGCAGGACACTATAGATGTACACAGCCTGGCCCCTGGCATCATTGCCCAGATAAGCGGCGAAATGCAGATTGATAACCCATACGTAGCCCTGCAACTCGCCCATCAGCACGAAACGTTGAGCTATCTATCAACCGAAGAGAGTGACCGAATTGAAGC
This sequence comes from Mucilaginibacter sp. CAU 1740, assembly GCF_039839285.1. Classification (NCBI taxonomy): domain Bacteria; kingdom Pseudomonadati; phylum Bacteroidota; class Sphingobacteriia; order Sphingobacteriales; family Sphingobacteriaceae; genus Mucilaginibacter; species Mucilaginibacter sp. CAU 1740. Next base: position 127,324 of record NZ_JBDOQS010000008.1, read on the forward strand.
GCTGGAGCAGGAACATTCCTTCCATTCGCAAAAAGCGCAGGCATCGGAAACCATCGCCCGTTACAATTTCATTAATGATCTGCTTTATGATACGGTTACCAAACCACAGGCCGCTCATGACGAAACTGTAAGCAATAAAATAGATAAGGTACTTACCCACAAAGTATTTGGCTTTGTGATCTTCTTCGCGATACTGTTATTCATATTCCAGGCTATTTTTTCATGGTCGGCATACCCAATGTCGTTAATTGAAGATCTGTTTGTATGGCTACAGGCCGGTGCCGCTAAAGTACTGCCTGCTGGCCCGCTAAGCAGCCTGATCAACGATGGCATTTTGGCCGGATTGAGCGGTGTGTTAGTATTTATACCGCAGATAGCTATCCTGTTCGCTTTAATCTCTATTTTAGAAGATACCGGCTACATGTCGCGCGTTACTTTTATGATGGATAAGGTGATGCGCAAGGTGGGCCTGAACGGTAAATCGGTTGTGCCGCTTATTGGTGGTTTTGCCTGCGCGGTACCATCTATCATGAGTACCCGCACTATCGAAAACTGGAAGGATAGGATGATCACTATTATGGTTACCCCGTTGGTAGCCTGTTCGGCCCGTTTACCGGTTTATACGTTACTGATATCCCTTGTAGTGCCAAGCCGCAACGTTTGGTGGGTTTTTAATTTACAGGGTCTTGCACTTACGGCTATGTATGTGCTGAGCATTGTTTCGGCAGTGATCGTTGCCTTTGTAATGAAGTTTGTGCTTAAAGCCCGTGAGCGTGGTTACTTTATCATGGAACTGCCCGTATATCGTACACCAAGGTGGAGGAATGTGATCTTCACTATGTATGATCGTTCAAAAACCTTCGTACTACAGGCCGGTAAGGTGATCATCGCCGTATCCATTGTACTATGGGTGCTGAAATCATACGGTCCCGGCGATAGGTTCGCGCAGATAGATAAACAATACGCCCAGCCTCAATATACTAAAACCATGACACCCGATAGTCTCACCAAGGTTATCGCTTCCGAAAAACTGGAAAACTCATATGCCGGTGTATTCGGCCATGTTATTGAGCCGGTGATCAAACCATTGGGTTTCGACTGGAAAATAGGCATTGCCCTCATCAGTTCCTTTGCCGCCCGCGAGGTATTTGTAGGCACCATGGCCACCATTTACAGTGTGGAGGGTGATGCTGATAAACTCCAATCGGTACAGGAAAAAATGCACGAGGCTAAAAACCCTGATACCGGGCAGCCGGTGTTTACCTTAGCGGTTGCTTTTTCGTTGATGATGTTTTACGCCTTCGCTATGCAGTGCGCAAGTACCGTAGCTGTAGTTTATCGTGAAACTAAAGACTGGCGCTGGCCGGCAGCGCAGTTTGCTTATATGACGGCCTTGGCTTATGCTGCTTCGTTTATAGTTTACCATTGGTTGAAGTAGCTTTCCCTTCTTTTGTTGCCATAACGCCGTCACCGCTGTTCGAAGTTTCCAACTTCGAATGAGCTATGCCTGGAGTTTGTAACTCCAGCTGTACATCATGTAAGTTTACGCCTCCCGGAGTTGCAAACTCCGGGCATATACATCCGAAGTCGAAGACTTGGATAGCAACGTATCGTTGTGCGTAAAAAGTTTACAAATCATCAACCCTTGTCTACGAGCCATCAATCACCAAAAAGCTTTATATTTGCATAGAGGTAAAAATTGGATAAAGTAAAAGTTTTAGAGAAATATCTACCACCAGAAGCCGCCCCGCTTATTGGCCGCTGGATTGACTACTTCAAATGCGAATTTAAAATTTCGCGCAACCGCAATAGTAAATTTGGTGACTACCGTTCGCCCTACGGCGGTAAAGGGCACCGTATCTCCGTTAATTACGATCTTAATCCCTACGCTTTCCTGGTAACAACCGTGCATGAGTTTGCTCACCTGCACACCTGGAACGAGCATAAGCAAAAAGCCAAACCGCACGGTACCGAATGGAAAACCAACTTCAAAAAAATGATGCAACCATTTTTTGAAAAAGAGATTTTTCCTGCGGATATCAAAAAAGCGATAGTAAACTATTTGGATAACCCGGCGGCCTCAAGCTGCTCGGATCTGAACCTGTACCGCGCCCTGCGTAAATATGATCCGCCTAAAGAATCTGAAGCTATTTTAACGGTAGAAAAAGTACCGCTCAAGGCTTTGTTTAAGTTAAAGGATGGCCGTGTGTTTAGGAAGGACGAGAAGTTGCGCAAGCGGTTTAAATGTACTGAGGTAGCTACCCGGCGCATTTACTTGTTTAGCCCGGTTGCTGAGGTGGAGTTGATAGAAGGAGCTACGGCGGCGTAATACTTTTTTATTTGAGCCGTTTTAACTAAATTAGCATAAAAGCATTTACAACATGAGCGCTACCATCCCTGCAACTGCTGTCGATATTTACCGGATGCTACCGGAGGGGACGAGGTGCGAAGTGTTGTATAACCAATTGATCATGACCCCGGCACCTAATACCGATCACCAATTCATTTCCGTAAAGCTATCTGCACTACTTTATAACTATCTTGAAGAAACCCAAAAGGGCGTTATTTTACATGCCCCCGCCGATGTTTATTTTGAGGAGGAGCAATCTGTTTTGCAACCTGATGTTTTAGTTATTCTCAATGAAAATAAATCGATCATCCATAATGACGGTATTTACGGTGCACCGGATATTGTTTTCGAAATCCTGTCAGGTAACCGGATTCACGATACTCTAAAGAAGAAAAACCTTTACGAAAAGGCGGGTGTGAAAGAATATTTCATTATCGATCCGGCTGATAAAAAAGTGGTAATGTTCGCCATGAGTGAAAACAATCAGTATGAACTCGTTTACGAACTTATAGGTAAAATCACTTCGGAAGTTTTAGGGTGTAGCTTTAGTTTATAAACTTCATATCTGCCAATTTCCCCACCCCAAACAACCCAATCAATTTATTCCGTACTTTTACCGCATGGCAAAAGTTATATCGTTTGTAAATAACCCTTACCAGGAAAACACTTATATCCTATATGATGAAACAGGCGAATGTGTGATCATTGATCCGGGCATGTACACCGCGCCCGAGCAAAATGCCGTTGTTGCCTTCATCAAAAACAATAACCTTAAGCCGGTACACCTGCTCAATACACATTGCCATGTTGATCATGTACTGGGCAATAAATTTGTATTTGATCAATGGGGATTAAAACCCAAATTCCACATCGGTGAATCGGAAACTTTAGCCGCGGTTGTTGCTTACGCGCCAAGCATGGGTTTCAGGTATGAAGTATCGCCTATCCCCGATGAGTTTTTGCCCGAAACCGGTACCATCCAATTTGGTAATACTACTTTACATTTGATATTTGCCCCGGGGCATTCACCGGCACACCTTTGTTTTTATGATAAGGAGGATAAGATATTGATCGGCGGCGACGTACTGTTCAGGCAAAGTATTGGTCGTACTGATTTACCGGGCGGTAACTTTACCCAACTGATAGATAATATCGAAACCCAGCTGTTTACCCTGCCCGATGATGTTACTGTTTATCCCGGTCACGGGCCATCAACAACTATCGGTTATGAAAAACAAAACAATCCGTTTTTAACTTAGTTAATTGCTTTACAGTATCTTTATTAAAGGCATCAACATTCAACCTGAACGTATAACCCCGCACAATTGAACACGTCCATTTACATAGCAAAGCGTTACCTGTTTTCGGGTAAAAAAATGCATGCTATCAATATCATTTCGGGCATATCCATGCTGGGAGTATTGATAGGCAGCGCGGCGCTGTTAATTATACTTTCGGTGTTTAACGGGTTCGAAACAGTGATCCTTTCATTGTACAGCAACTTTACGCCCGAGATCAAGATCGAAGCCAAGCTCGGCAAAACATTCGATCCTAATACCCCCTACTTTAAATCGCTACACCAGGATGCGCACCTGTTTTCGTACACCGAAGTGCTGCAGGAAAAAGCGCTCATTAAATATGGCGACAGGCCTTTCTTAGGTACTATAATGGGCGTAAGCGATGATTTTTTGAAAAACCAGCAACTAGATAGTACCGTAACATCGGGTTCGTTCACCCTAAAAAGTGGCGGTCATAACTACGCAGTAATTGGCGTTACCATACAAGGTAGCCTTGGCATTAATGTTCATGATGAATTATCGCCCATGATCATTTATTCGCCTCGTCGTGGTGCGGAAAATTCGGCTAATCCGCTTAACGAGTTTGTGGTGCGTTCCATCAATCCAACCGGCGTGTTCGCCATTCAGCAGGAGTTTGATGATATCGCCGTAACCCCTATCGAGTTTGCCCGCGACCTGCTCGATCAGCCGGTGAATGTATCATCCATCCAACTTAATTATAAAAAGGGGACTAACCTTAACGCCGTTCAACAAAGCATTATCGATAAAATAGGAAAAGATTTTACTGTTAAAAACCGCAAGGAGCAAAACAGCGAGTTGTATAAAACCCTCAATTACGAGAGTTGGGCCGTGTACATGATTTTAACCTTTGTGCTCATCATCGCAATATTTAATATCATAGGCTCGTTAACCATGCTGGTTATTGATAAGCGGAAGGATATAGCCATACTAAGCGGACTGGGTGCCAACAAAAACCTCATCCAGGGTATCTTCTTTTTTGAGGGGCTGATGATCACCGCCATTGGCTGTATTGTAGGCATAATACTTGGTACTGCTTTTTGCCTGTTGCAGCAGCATTATGGCCTGGTAAAAATGGGCGCTAAATTAACAGTAATGGATGCCTACCCGGTTGACCTGCGCATTAAAGATTTTGGCCTGGTATTACTGACAGTTGGAGGAATTTCGGTAATCGCGGCTGGTATCAGTGCCCGTTTAAGTATTAAAGGATTGGACGAAATTAAACAGGATTTGTAAATTTGCTATTATGGGTATGAGGTATATCAAATTTTTCGCGTTGCTGCTGGTTACTGTTTTTACCTATGCCTGTAACAGCAATTCGGACAAGGAAGGCCAGGTAGTGCTTTTTAAAGGATTATACAGTGCCGGTCCCGAAATAAAATCGTTTAAAGATTGCGACAGCGGACAGGAATTTTGGGCGGTAGATAGCTCGAAACACCTCGAACTGGAATACTCGCAGCTTAATTTTGAAAAGCCTTACGAACCTGTTTATGTTGAGGTAGAAGGCATCAAGTCAAAATCGGGCAAGGCTGGTATGGGATCTGAATACGACAGTACCATCGTAGTAAAAAAAGTAGTTAAAATAACCAAAGAAATACCGCAGGACGTGTGTAACTAACACCTCCGGCGCATTGTTAATAAAAGCTTAAAACCATAACTTAGGTTTTTGCATTAAGCATTAAGTACACATCTGCCTTATCGGCCTTAATTTACAACCAATGGAATCGAAACGTCAGCAAAAATTTGCAGGAGTAATACAGGAAGACCTTGCAGCGATATTTCAGCGCGAAGGCATGAGCTATTTACCAAATACGCTGATCACCATAACCAAAGTGCGCGTAACCCCCGATTTGGCCATAGCCCGCATATTTTTAAGCTTTTTGGGTAACCCCAACGTGCAAACAGCTTTGCACACCATTAAATCGCATGCCTCAGAGATCCGGTATAAACTGGGTGCCCGCATAAAAGACCAGGTAAGGATCATCCCTCAACTTGAGTTTTTTGTTGACGATACCAGCGAGTACGTTGAGCGTATGGACAAAATTTTTGATAAGATAAGCAAAGAAGAGCGCCAGCCCGATACCGAATAACAGCGCCTATGGATAAGCATAAGCTGTTAGCCAATTACGTCAACAACCACCCCGAAGCTATTGGCAAAGTAGTTGATTTTGATGCGGCGAACGACAGGCTGTTTCAACTCGACCTTACGGCTGCCAACAAAGAATTAACCGTGGAACTTATCAATAACACCGGCTTATTTAGTCAATGGGTTAATGATAAGCTCCGCGATAATAATTGCCACTACGGTATCGGCGGTTATATGGAACACCGTACAATTTACGCTTTCAGCAGCCACTTTGATACCGAAGATGAACCGCGCCGGTTACATTTAGGTGTTGATATCTGGGGCAATGCGGGAACGACTATCTATGCGCCTTTAGATGGTATTGTTCATAGCTACCAGAATAATAATCACCTTGGCGATTACGGCCCAACCATTATTTTACAGCATAATTTAGATGGGCTTGAACTTTACAGTCTTTACGGGCATTTAAGCCGTGAAAGCCTATCGGGATTATATGTAGGTATGCCGATAAGCCGTGATCAGCAGATTGCTACGTTAGGCGATATAGAAGAAAATGGAAACTGGCCGCCACACCTGCATTTTCAACTGATGTTTGATATGGAAGGCAAAAAAGGTGATTATCCCGGAGTATGCAAGTTTTCGGAAAAAGAGATCTGGCAAAGGAATATCCCCGATCCGGGTTTGATATTGAGGTTTCCGGATGCGGTGAATGCCGGAGCCGTTAGCGCATAAAAAATTAAGGCACCCAAAATTTTCGGGTGCCTTATTCATTGCCTACTATTGATCTGATTGTTTATTATTCTCTCCTCAAACTATCCACAGGATTAGTTAACGCCGCTTTGATGGATTGAAAACTGATAGTTACAAATGCTATCAACACAGCAATTCCCGCGGCCAGTACAAACGTTGTCCAGCTAATACCAACCCGATAAGCAAATGCGTCCAGCCAATGGCTCATGGCCAGCCAGGCTATCGGGAATGCAACTACAATGGCAATCAACACCAGCTTAATAAAATCTTTCGCCAATAGGGTTACCACATTGCTTACGGTAGCGCCTAAAACTTTGCGTACACCAATTTCGCGGGTACGTACCTGTGCTGTGAAGGCAGCCAGACCGAATAAACCAAGGCATGAAATAAAAATGGCTATCCCGGCAAAGTAATTAAACAGGGTGCCTTCACGCTGCTCGCCCTGGTACAGGCGATTAAAGATCTCATCCAAAAATGTATAACCGAACGGGAACTGACCATTGTATTGCTTAAACTGCTTTTCGGCCGCGGCAATAGCTTGTGGCGCGCCGTTGTTTGTGGTTTTAATGTAGATGGAAGCGTAGGTGTCCGGAGCGTAATAAAATACGGTAGGCCCGATCTTTTCGCGCATACTGTCGAAATGAAAATCTTTAACAACACCTACAATGGTGCCTTCTGTTTTGCGCAGCCTGAAACGTTTGCCTATCGGATCTTTCATTCCTAACTCTTTAATGGCAGCCTCGTTAAGGATGTAATGCGCCGAATCACTTACTGAACCATCAAAGGCATGGCCTGCCGCCATTTTCATCTTGAAGAACGAGATAAAATCTTTATCGATGCCCTGTGGGTGTACAATGAAAGTTTGCCCAACAGCTTTGCCATCCCAATCGTTATCGCCCGAAATGCCGCCGTTGTGAACAAGGTTTCCGGTCGAGCGTGTTACCGCTTCCACACCCGGTTGTTTCAATAGTTCGGCTTTAACAGCGTCGTAATGATTTTTCATATCACGCATCCAAAAGGCAAAAACATGGCTTTTATCATATCCCAAATCCTTCGACCGGATATAATTCAATTGCCCGGTGATAACGATTGTACCGATGATCAATACTACCGAAAAGGTAAACTGAACCACTACCAAAATCTTACGGAAAAGCACATCGCCAATACCATTTGATATTTTGCCTTTAAGCGCTTTCAATGGTTCGAAAGATGAAAGTAATAAAGCCGGGTAAATACTTGATAACACAAGCGTGGCCACTATAGTACCACCTATTACAAACCAGATATGATAATCAGCAAGATTGAATATCAACTGCTTGCCAGCTATATCATTGAACACTGGCATCAGGTTATAAATAAGCAATATGGCAAGGGCCGATGAGAGTATGAAGAGCAAAGCTGTTTCAATCACAAACTGCATAAACAGCTGCATTTTTGCCGCACCAATAATTTTACGCATGCTGATCTCTTTAGCGCGGAGCATAGCCCTTGCGGTTGAAAGGTTAACGTAATTGATACAGGCGATAACCAAAATCACCAAAGCTATTACTATGAAGATGCGTACGGTGCTGATGCCCCTGTCGGTACCATCGGCATTGTAAAGGTGCATTTTGGTAGCCGGTAATAACAGGTAATCGGCATCGGTATCTTCGGGCCTGTTTTTTAGGTGGACTTTATTCAGATCGGCCGCGAGTTGTTTTAACGGGGTGCCGGGTTTCAGTTGCAGGTATGTCTCGTACGAGTAATTACCGAAATCATGGTTCAAGTCGTTTTTAAAATTAGTGAGCATGTATTTGATATGATAGCTCATCGGCATGATCATATCATAGTGGATGCTGGAGTTAAGCGGAAAATCATCAATAACACCCGATACCGTAAAGTTTTCCTTGTTATCGGCAACGATCACTTTGCCTAATGCTTCCTGGTTACCAAAATATCTTTTAGCCGTTTTCCGGGTTATCACTATTGAATTATCGTTGGTGAAAGGCTTCGTGGTATTGCCCTCTACCAGCGGAAAATCAAAAACAGTAAACAAAGTTGGGTCGGCAAAGCCTACGCCTTCTTCATTAAAAACTTTATCCTGGTATTTAAATAACGAAAAGAACCAATTATTGGTAAGCCGCACCTGGTTTTGTACCGCGGGCAGTTCCTGTTTGGCCAATGGACCCATTGGCGCCACGGTAACCTGCCATATCTGCTTGCTGGCACCCGTACCACCAAATAGCTCCACGCGGTAAATGTTGGAGGCGTTTTTATGAAAACTATCAAAGCTCAATTCGTCCTGCACCCACAGTAAAATCAATATACCTATCGCAAGCCCCATGGTAAGGCCGGCAATATTGATGATAGAATAAAACTTATTGCGCACCAAATTGCGCCAGGCGGTTTTGATATAGTTTTTAAGCATGGTATCGGCGTTATTGATCAATGAGCAATCAAAACAATGCCAATGTTTTAACTTGTTGATTGTTAGGTTTTTGAATTGTTGGTGGAATTGGCTATCGTTCGGATACGGACAATCGGGTGTTCGGCTTTGCGCATTTGGCCGGGATTTACTCACCCCGACATCGCTGCGCTTGTTATCTCCATCTGCGCTGTGAGTAAAGTTAGGCAATCCCCCAGAGGGGGAATAGGTTTGTAGTAAAATATTCTTTTAGATTATCCGTGCCAGAGGTACGGAACATCGGAGGTGGTGTACCTCTGGCACACAAAAACTTTCACTATCTCTACAAACCTTTTGCACCTCTGGTGCAGCTTTGCAAGGCTTTTGACTTACTGGCATTGAGGCTATACGTTAAGGGAGAGCTTGTTTTTTCAAATTCTTTTTATCCAAAGGATAAGAGTGGTCCAGCGAAGCGTAGAACGGGTGAGTAAACCATTGAATGTACTAAATCATTCAAAAACAGGCGCTATTATATTATGCTTCGCTAAAACCTGCATCAGCATATCTACCGAAAAATTACGCGTAATATCAATGCTGATATAATCACGGTCGCCGCTTTTTACCTCGCAGGCATCGCGGTCAAAATAAAGTACCAGACCGCGCATGCTGCCCGATAGGATGATGATCCTATCGTTATTGATCAGCTTAAAATTACTGCGCGTGCGTTTAAAAAAGCTGCACAGGTTTTTAATATGGCGATAGGTTAGTATAGAAACAATCATAATTTAGCCCTTTATAACAGATGCCAGGCGCTGCCTGATAATGATATTTTTAACACTGGCGGGCAGCAAACTGTTTAATAAAACCAGCATCCTGTTTATCCAGCCGGGAATAATTTCTTTTTTGCCCTTCAGCAAACCGTCAACCGCTATACGTGCTACGTCGCCGGGTTCCATAATGGTTGCCTTCGAGATGCCTTTTAGCTTATTGTTCATCACCAATAGCTCGGGCTTGGTATTGATTCCTCCCGGACTCAGCAAACTTACCTTTACGTTCGAGCCATGTAATTCCAACTGCAAACATTTGGTAAAATACCTGATGAACGATTTGGTAGCACCATATACCTGTTTTTTAGGCACCACAAACAAACCGCCTAAACTGCCAACGTTCAGTATGTACGATGTCCCATCAGCATTAGCCTGCGCCAAAAATAGCCGCGTAAGTAATACCGGGGTGATCACGTTCAGCTCTATCTGCTTTTTGTAAAACCCGATGTTCATATCCTCAAACCACGACCAGTTGCCCAAACCCGCGTTGTTCACAAGCATATCGGCCGTTATTTTGGCTGATCTAAGATACTCAAAAATAGCAGGGTAGCTCTCGGCCTGTGTTAAATCTATTTCAAGAAAACTTACTTTAACCTCAAAGTTTTTGCGAATAAATGAAGCCAGTTCCGGCAAACCCGAAGCAGGTAGCGAAACCAGCACCAGGTTAATACCCCGCGAAGCCAATTCAATAGTGAATGATTTGCCAAGCCCCTCACTGGCCCCGGTTATAATGGCGGTTTGAGTTGTTGTGTATTCAGGCATGTTTCAGATAGTTAATGGTTTTGTGCATTCCCTCGGTAAAAGGCGTTATGCGGTATCCCAATTGGTTGATAGCTTTTTGGCTGCTATATTTTTGATCGTATTTTAAACGCTCGGCAAATTCCGGTAAAAAGAAAGGGCGCAGGCCAGTAAGTTGCGTTTTTAATTTTTCGATATGGCTGTAAGCCTCTATAGCTTTCAGCGGTAGATGGAACAGGTGATGCCTTTTGCCGGATACCTGATATACAGTGTCGAAAAAAGCATTAAAACTGATATCCTCTCCGCCTAAAATATAACGCTCGCCACTACTGCCTTTTTCCATGGCTGCCATATGGCCATCAACCACATCGCTTAAAAAAGCATAATTGGCAACCTGCTCACCGTTGCCGGGGATAAAACGCCATTTACCCCGCAAATATGCCGATACCATTTTGCCAACCGTATTGCTTTCTGTAACAGGACCTTCGCCGTACACGCGCGATGGGTTTACAGTAACCACCTGCATGCCTTGTTTAACAAAGTTTTGCACCTCTATCTCGGCCAGGTATTTGGTGCGCTCGTAAGCTATCGGGAAACCTGCTATACGAGGATCGTTCTCACTCATTGGGTGCTTGATGGTTGGTCCCCATACGCCGCAGGTTGAAGTGTAAACTACTTTTTGTACGCCAGTACTGGCTGCAATTTCGAGCACATTGCGGGTGCCAACTACATTAGTTTCGTGGTAGTCATCGGGGTTACGGCACCACATTTTGGCCATGGCTGCAGTATGGTAAACCTGATCACAACCTTGCATGGCACGGGCGAGGCTTTGGCGGTACAGGATATTGCCGGCAACCGGCTCAATGTTGAGGTGTTTTATTAAATATGGATGATTGGTATTGCGGCATAGTGCTTTAACCTCATAGCCTTGCTCTGCTAAAGCCAATGTAAGCTGCCTGCCTATAAAACCTGTTGCGCCGGTTACTAATACTTTCATACAGGTATTACAACTGCTGCCGGGCTTACCCCTATGCTGATAGTTAAATTTTTTCGGGTTGATTAACTATTAGGTTTAATGGCAGAAATATTTAAATTTGAAATAACTATCAAACAAGCCTTACCTAAAATGAATATGTCTCAGAATCCTTACAGTAACTTTGCGGGTTTTTCGCCCGATGAATTAGGCTTTTTACAATATGCTACCCCCGATCTTACTGAAAATCAAAAGAAATACTTCTACATGGTTTACAGTAACAAGCGCAAAAACTCACAGGATATTTTATTGTTTACGCTGCTTGGCTTTATTTGCGTGGCGGGCATACAGCGCTTTGTATTAGGACAGGTTGGTATGGGGATACTTTACTTATTAACAGGAGGGTTTTGCGGGATAGGTACTATTGTTGATCTGATCAACAATAAGTCGATCACTTTGGAGTATAATAAAAATATGGCTTACGAAAGCTACCAGATGGCTAAGATGAGTAGCTAAGCAAGGCCATTATTAATTGTTATACTTGCTAATATGAAATTATCTGCCTTAACTAATTTCCTGGAAAGCCTTGCCCCGCTTAGCTACCAGGAAGATTATGATAACTCTGGCCTAATCGTCGGTAATCCCGATCAGGAGGTGAACCAGGCCCTCATCTCTCTGGATTGTACAGAGGCTGTAGTTGATGAAGCGATAGCTACCAACTGCCAGGTGATCATATCGCACCACCCTATCGTTTTTAAAGGACTGAAAAAATTTAACGGCAAAACCTATGTAGAGCGTGTGGTTGAAAAGGCCATCCGCAAAGGCATTGCTATTTATGCCATCCATACTAATTTGGATAGCGTGATGACCGGCGTTAACGCCCGCATTTGCGAAACCTTAGGTTTAAAGAACACTCGCATACTTGCACCTAAACATAACCTACTTAAAAAGTTGGTTACCTATGTACCCTTAAGCCATGCGGATGCTGTTCGCGATGCGTTATTCGCGGCAGGTGCAGGCAATATTGGCAATTACAGCGAAACCAGTTTCAATACCGAAGGCACAGGCACTTTTAAAGGCAACGAAGCCGCCAACCCTTATGTGGGTGAGGCCGGAAAGCGCCATAAAGAAAACGAAGTACGCATTGAAACCGTATACCCTGTCAATCTGGAAAGCAAAATACTGGTGGCGCTAATATTAGCACACCCGTACGAGGAAGTTGCTTATGATCTCTACAACCTCACCAATCAGCACCAGCAGATAGGCTCGGGCATGGTGGGCGAGCTGGATATGCCGCTTAACGAGGAAAGTTTCCTCTTCCAGGTAAAGGATAAGATGCGTACCCATGTAATAAGGCATACCAAATTGTTGGGCAAACCCATTAAGAAAGTAGCGGTTTGTGGAGGCTCGGGAGGCTTTTTATTGAAGCATGCCATAGCTGCCGGAGCCGACATTTTTATCACTGCCGATTACAAGTACCACGAGTTTTTTGATGCCGAAGGAAAAATAGTTATCGCGGATATCGGACACTTTGAAAGTGAACAATTTACGCAACAATTATTGTATGAAATAATTAGGAAAAAATTTCCTATCTTTGCCGTCCGTTTAACAGAAGTAAATACAAACCCCGTCAAATATTTTATTTAATGGAACAAACCGTAGAACAAAAGCTTAAAGCTTTATACGAGCTACAAACTATCCACACCAAAATTGACAGGATCCGCCAGGTAAGGGGCGAATTGCCAATGGAAGTTGCCGACCTTGAGGATGACGTTGCTGGTCTTGAAACCCGCATCCAAAAAATTAAAGGTGAGCTTGACGATGTGGAGGATGACATTGTTACCCGTAAAAACCTGATCAAAGAAGCTCAGGCTAACATCAAAAAATACGAAGCTCAACTTAACGAGGTTAAAAATAACCGCGAATACGATGCTATCTCAAAAGAGATCGAGATCCAGGGCTTAGATATACAAGTAAGTGAAAAGAAGATCCGTGAGTACGGCTTCGAGATCACCAATAAAACCCAGGTTTACGAAAAAGCCCTTGCCGACCTTGAAGCTCGTCAGGCTGATTTGGACGCCAAAAAAGAAGAGTTAGGTACCATCACAGCTGAAACTGAAAAAGAAGAGACCGAACTTAACGCACAGGCTGCAAAAGCTAAAGAAGATATTGAAGAGCGTTTGTTAACTGCTTACACCCGTTTACGTCAAAACGCTAAAAACGGCTTGGCAGTTGTAACCATTCAGCGTGATTCATGCTCTGGTTGTTTTAACCAGATCCCGCCTCAGCGCCAGTCAGACATCCGTCAGCGTAAAAAGATCATCGTTTGCGAACACTGCGGACGTATCCTTGTTGACGAGTTGATGGCTTTGGAAGTTGAAGAAGCTCAATAAGCAACCACTTATAAAGTTAAATATATAAAAGGCATCCAATTGGGTGCCTTTTTTGTTGATATTTGATCATGCCTAAAAACCGGATCACCTATTTTGCTTTAACCATCGCCACTATTATCCTCGGCCTGCTCTCCCGGCATTTTAAAACCATCCCTTTATTTATTGGCGATGTTTTGTATGCCACAATGGTTTACTTTATTATGCGGTTTATCTTTACTGAGAGGCCTGTTAAATTTAGTGTTATGGCTGCATTGGTATTTTGCTTCGCGATAGAGTTTAGCCAGCTTTACCAGGCGCCGTGGATAAACGATCTGCGACATACGCTTTTGGGGAGGCTGGTTTTAGGGCAGGGGTTTTTATGGAGCGATTTGTTGTGTTATGGTTTGGGAGTGGGGATAGGTGTTAGGGTTGATCAATTCATGCAACTATCTAAACTTCGTATACAATAAGCTTTAGTCTATCTATAGTTCTGAACTGTTTATCAGATGTAATAAATGGTAGATTAAAAAAGATGGCAGTTGCCGCTATAATTGCGTCTGGAAGTTTCAAGCTATGCTTTTTCTTCACCTCAACATATTGATCTTTTAACGAATTGCTCATTGAGATAATAGAGCAATCATCCAACAAGTTTTTGATCTGCTTTTCTTGTTGATCCGATAATCCTTTAAAGCCAAGTAATTCAAGTTCGGTAATAAAGGATATGTAAATTTGCTTTCCTTGAAGTAACTCCTCTATAGCAGTATCACCATTGAGTAAGTATAGCATGATATTAGTATCAACTAAAATCTCTTTCCCACTCATTTCTAAGTTTTGTTTGAATGGTCATCGGGTCTTCATCTAAAGAAAGTATTCCGCTGTATTTTTTTGCATTGAAGCCAGTAGCAGGAGCATCTTGATAGATCTTTTGCTCAATGGCTTTTATTTCTTTTTTACTGGCTCCTTTTTTTAGTACTAATACCATTGTATTGCCCTTTTATCAAATTTACACAAAATCTGTTTTACTTACTAATCTCAAAACAAACTCGTCTGCTTCCCTTTCCTTGGCACAAATAAACTATAGTCGTATTCAGGCATCTCCCTGTCGGCCATAAAGCGTTTGCAAGCCATTTTAAACATTTGATGAACAGATTCGGCTATCTTGCCATCGCCGCTCATCCTGCGGCCGTATTCGCTGTCGTTTAGCTTTCCATCGTGTGTGGAGCGGATCATGTTCAATACTTTTTCGGCCCTGTCGGGGAATGCCTTGTAGATCCAGTCGCTGAAAATTTCGGCGATGCTGCCGTTCAAGCGTACCATAGTGAAGCCGGCCGCTAATGCGCCCCGATCGGCAGCGGCGCGAATGATATTGGGGACTTCGTTACTGTTCAATCCGGGAATGATGGGGGCGGCCATCACCCTAACCGGAATGCCTCTTTCCGAAAGTTTTTGAATCACAGATAACCGTCCTGTCGCGGTTACCGTGCGCGGCTCCAGCTTCTGGCGCAATTGTTCATTTAATGAGGTGATAGATACGTTTACATGTACCAGGTTAAGCTTGGCCATATCGCTTAGGATATCGATATCCCTTAATATTACATTGTTTTTGGTGATGATGCTTACCGGGTTTTTGTATTTCCAGAACATCTCAAGCAGCCTTTGAGTTATGCCCAATTTACGCTCCACAGGCTGATAACAATCGGTATTTCCCGAGAGCATAATGCAAACCGGCTTATAGTTCTTTTTATTAAAATATTGTTCCAGCAGTTCGGGGGCGTTAGGCTTGATAATGATCTTCCGTTCAAAATCCAAACCGGCACTAAAGCCATAATATTCGTGGCTGTTACGGGCGTAGCAATAGATACAACCATGCTCACAACCCTGGTAGGGGTTGATGGAGTACATATGGCTTAGATCCGGACTGTTGGATTCGCTTACTATTTTTTTTGGTGTTTCCTCAAAAAGTTGCGTGTTGGAGTTTTCGAGTAAAGGCTCGTCGAGTCCCTCGATATGATCAAGAACATAGCTGTTTTTCAGAAACTTATTGTGCGTATTTACCTGTGCGCCCCTTCCCTTAAAAAAGTCGGGATTTTCCTCATGTGCCATTAAACAAATTTGCTAAATAAATTAGCAAATTACAACTCAATAAGCTTATTTTTTATGCTGTATAAAACGAGGCCCACACGGCTTTTGATCTGCAGTTTTTCAAAAAGCTGATCACGATAGCTATCAACCGTGCGTACGCTGATGTTCATAGCTTCGGCAATTTCCTTGTAGGTAAGCTCGGTGCCGGTAAATTTCAAAAACTCTATCTCGCGGGGGTTGAGTTTAATATTTTCGAGTTTATTATTAAAATTGGTGATGAGGTGGCGGGTTACAAATTCAGGATAATAAAGCTCGCCTTGCGATACTTTCAAAAGAGCATCTTCCACCTCATGTGGTTCCGAATCTTTAAGCAGGTAGCCTTTTACGCCCATCTTCACCATTAGCAATACCTTCTCGGCATCCTCAAACATAGATAGGATGATAACGCAAATACCGGGATGTTTTGCACGGAGCCATTGGGCGGTTTCTACACCATCCATAATTGGCATGCTGATATCCAATAAAACAATATCCGGAACAAGACCGCCGGTAACGGTGTTTACCAGTTCCTGGCCGTTGGCTGCTTCAAATAAAATGTTGTAACGTTTAAAGTTGCTAACAAGCGCGGCCATGCCACTTCTAAAAAGTTTGTGGTCATCAACCAGGGCTATTTGAATGGGTTCCGTTAGCATAAATTTGTTGCGCCAGGGGATTAAACGACAGTTTGATCCGGCAACCCTTACCCAATGAACTATCAATATTTACAGTTGCACCAACTAAAGCTGCCCTGTTTTCAATGTTCCGTAATCCTGAACCGCCCTTACCCTCAACCTTTTCGGTATTGAAACCAGCACCATCATCTTCGACGAGCAAATTAAACAATTGCTCATTATAATACAAACTGATTTTTAGGTTGGCGGCTTTGGCGTACTTCAGCGTGTTATTTACTGCCTCTTGGAAAATCCTGAACAGTACCAGTTCGCGCTGTTCGCCAAGGTTAAACACATCGCCCTCTACATTGAGGGTAGCATTAATAATACCACTGCGCGTCAACCTGCCAACTTCGGTTTCGAGTACCTTAACCAGGCCCTGCTCGCCTATATGCTCAAAGCTCATGCTTTTTGAAAGGTTGCGCAAATCGTTAATTGCCTGCGCTACCAGTTCGCGGTTTTCATTTACCCGAACTTTCTTGTCCTCATCCAAACTGTTGTTTAACAAACCGAGGTTCAATTTTACAAAGGATAATACCTGCGTTATATTATCGTGAATTTCACGGCTGATATCATTAAGCGTTTGTTCCTGGATCTCGATCTGGGTTTTGAGCATCTCCTGTTTAAACGATGCTTTCAGGTTCTCTTTTTCGAGCAGGTTTTTGTTTTGCTTTTTCTGGTACATCAGCATAAAACTGATCATAAATACGCCGAGTAGCAGCAGTAACGCCGTACCGGCAATTATGATAAGGATAACTTGTTCTTCCTGAAAGAGCATATAAAGGCAAATGAAAGTAAACAATTAAATATAACCGAGTTTATGTCAATCAATGCGCCAGCCAGCAAATAGAAATGATA
The DNA here is from genome assembly GCF_039839285.1 of Mucilaginibacter sp. CAU 1740. NCBI lineage: Bacteria > Pseudomonadati > Bacteroidota > Sphingobacteriia > Sphingobacteriales > Sphingobacteriaceae > Mucilaginibacter > Mucilaginibacter sp. CAU 1740. Next base: position 144,769 of record NZ_JBDOQS010000008.1, read on the forward strand.
ATTGTTTCTATACACCATGTAGCTAAAGCATGAATAGTAAAACGTAGTGGCCAGGTAGTAAAAAAACATGCCGGTTACTGCTAAAAAAGGAGGATGAGTAGCAAGCTCGATAAACTCATCGGTATCTTCATTTAATAACCGGTAGTAATAATTGCATATTAGCCACAAGCTAAATAGGTTTTGTGTAACAATGGCAATGGTGCTTCTTTTCCAAAAGCCCTGAATAAAAAATATATCTATTAGCGATAGCAATATTACACCGACAACGATGATGCGTCCGGATTTTATCCGGGTTTTATTGTTATCTAATGACAAAAGGAAGCCTGTGAAAAACACAAATTCGATAATGTCTTGAAAATTATTGCACCACGCATTAGTGTGGTTGATTATCAGTAAATTAAATACGTTTAAAAGTTCATAGATAGATATAAAGATCATGTATGGCAAAAACCACTTAAAGTTTTTGGGAAGTGACTTATATGCAATGATGCAGCATAAAAATGCTATTAAGTCCATTACATAATAAAAGTTCTCGAGCATGACCGCTAAAATAAAGGTTATTAGCTGTCATGCTGTTAACTGTTTTCAAATATTTATGGACACGAAGGAGGACAATCTTTGCCCCTGTTGTACACCGGTAGTATCGCGCCTGTTTTTGCTACTGCTTCTTCTGAAGAAAGTGCGTCTATATCCTTACCATCTGGCCCGGCAACGGTTGGGGCAAATGCTATTGACATCTGATTTGGCGATATTTCATGTTTATCATGATGGACACCGAAATGAAATCTCACACCGGTGGCATTTGACGGCAAGTTCTCAACAAATTTCTTCAGATGGTCAACAGATACCCAGGTAGATTCAGTATCCCTGATACCATGGTGCTTGTCGATAATAGCTTTGCGGTGTTTTTTGTAACGCTCAACCATCTCACGTGCTTCTTTTGGATCAATAATTTCCATACAGTTTAGGGGATTAAATTGTGTCCACCAATCTATATAAATATTATAAACTATCCCACCCGTTATTTCACCATTTTTAAATCCGTTTAAACACGGTATAATTGTTAATTACTAACTTGAAATAACAATATTTTACATTGCATGTTAAATAGCCATGCGTAAACTGCTGCAAAAACTGCTTACCAAACCTATCATTAAACTGGCCGATAGGCTTTCGTCCCGTCCAGATAAAAAAAGAGTTGACAAGGCGCTAACCCAGCTCTATAAAAACTTGATTTTGAGACCCGGCAAACGAGGGCCTGTGATACATTTTAATCCGGAAGCCGACCGTTTCATCATCTTGTCGGATCAACATAAAGGCGGGCGTGATGATATGGACATCTTCGCCCTTGCCGAAGGTAACTACCTTGCCGCCCTCGATTATTATCATCAGCACAACTTTTTCTATATCAACCTGGGCGATAGTGAAGAACTGTGGGAGAACCTGTTTGTCACCATCAAAAAGCATAACCAGGCTACATTTAATAGCGAAAAGCGATTTATCAGCCGCAAAGCGTTCATCAAAATATTTGGCAACCATGATCTGTATTGGGATAATGATCCATTAGCGGCGACTGGCCTAAAGCAAATTTATGGAGAGCCGATAAAAATAAATGAGGGCGTAATTTTACATTCGCTCATTAAAAACAAATCATTAAATATCCTGCTTACGCATGGTCACCAGGGTGATTTGCAAAGCGACGGTAATTGGTTTAGCAAATGGTTTGTATCAGATATATGGGGGCCGTTACAGGCTTTCCTTAAAATAAACCCTAACACGCCGGCTAATAATGATCTCTTAAAAACCGATCATAACCGGATCATGTACGATTGGAGCTCGAAACAGGAGAATACAATACTAATTACCGGCCACACGCATCAGCCGGTATTTAAATCGTTAACGCACCTCGAAAAACTGTATAACGATATTGCCGCAGCCAAAAAAGCGGGCGATCAACAATTGGCTGATGGCTTAAGCAAACAAATAGTAAACCGGCAGGCAAAAGGCGATGTAGTCCCGGACTTTAGCGCCTACCGTCCCACCTATTTCAATAGCGGCTGTTGCTGTTTTGATGATGGCGATATAACAGGCATAGAAATAGCTGAAGGCCAGATCCGTTTAATTAAATGGGAATACAACGATCAAAAGAAAAGCGAAAGAAAAGTGCTGGATGAATGTAAATTGCAGGAGCTTTTGTAAAGCCTGAAGTCATTAGTCTTCAGTAAAAAGGAAGAAAATGAAATATACGTTGACTGATGGCTTAAGACTAAAGACTTCCGGCTTGTTTAACCTTCCAACATAAACACAAAAAGCTCCTTAGGCCCATGCGCGCCTAAAACCAATGTTTTTTCAATATCGGCAGTGCGGCTTGGCCCGGTAACATTGCTGATCATGGATGGTAGGTTGTTGCCGTAACGCTCTTTGATGAGTTTAAACCCGTCTTTAAGATCCATCACCATTTGCGATGTGTAGGCCAGTACAATATGAACCGATGGATAGATGCTCAACCTGCGCCCGGCCATGTTTCCGTTTGAGAGTAGGATACTGCCGTTACGGGCAATTAAAGCTTCGCAGAGGGTAAAGCCTACTTCGGCTTGCTCAAAATCTTTATCGGTTTCGTAAAAGGGATATTCGAATTGGTTTAGTATTTCCTGCAGTTTGGGTTCCCAGCAGTAAATTTTGCGCCACTCGCGGGCTTCGGCAAGATTAATGAGGTTTTCGATAAATTGGAGTTCATCCTCACAAAAAACAAACTGCCCGGCTACATTGGTGAATTGTTCGGCGAAGATCACCTCGGGCATTTCATCGGTGGGCGGGTAAAAAGGAAGATCTTCCAGTTGAGGGTATGGGTTATCCCGTTTCTCCAGAAGCGCTTTCCTTATTTTTTTAAGCAGTTTTTCTTTTGATGTGGTGATATCCCTCATAATGTTAAAAAGAAAAGCCACCAGCAAGGCCGGTGGCTTTTAATTAATATGGTGTATTAAAATTTTGGATCTTCGCTGTCAACCCTGGTAATTTCGGGGTTGGTAACAGTTTCGGGGATGGCGTTGTTATCCACATCTGGGTTTAACGCAGCCTCGCCGTTTACAAACTTATCATAAGTGGTACGCTCATCAAACGGACGTTTGCCTAAAATTTCTTCCAGGTCGCTTTGGAATAATACTTCTTTCTCCAATAGTTTTTGAGCGATGCTTTCCAAACCAGCACGTTTTTCGTTTAACAAGTCTTTGGTTTTTTGATAAACCACATCAACCAGTTTACGTACTTCGTTGTCGATCATTTCGGCAGTTGTGTCCGAATATGGTTTGTTAAACTGGTACTCGCCTTGTGGATCGTAGAAGGATACGTTACCAACACTTGTGTTCATACCATAAATTTTGGTCATGGCATAAGCAAGTTTGGTGATGCGTTCTAAATCGCTCAATGCACCAGTCGAGATCTTACCGAAAACGATATCTTCAGCAACACGGCCACCCATTGATACGCTCATTTCATCCAGCAATTGCTCGGTGGTATATAAAAACTGCTCTTTTGGCAGATATTGAGCATAACCTAAAGCAGCAACACCACGCGGAACGATAGATACTTTAACCAATGGATCGGCATGTTCCAGGAACCAGCCTGCAATAGCGTGACCGGCTTCGTGGTAAGCAACAATGCGTTTTTCTTCGGGAGAGATGATCTTGTTTTTCTTTTCCAAACCACCGATAACACGATCGATAGCGTCCTGGAAATCTGTCATATCAACCGATTCTTTGTTTTTACGGGCGGCTATCAAAGCAGCCTCGTTACAAACGTTGGCAATTTCGGCACCTGCAAAACCTGGGGTTTGGGCTGATAATTTTTTAGCGTCAACACCATCAGATAATTTGATAGGTTTCAAGTGAACTTTGAAAATTTGCTCACGACCGATCAAATCCGGTTTATCGATGGATACCTGCCTGTCGAAACGGCCCGGACGCAATAGCGCTGAATCCAGTACATCCGGACGGTTGGTTGCAGCGAGGATGATAATACCAGAGTCAGTACCGAAACCATCCATTTCAACCAATAACTGGTTCAGGGTGTTTTCGCGCTCATCGTTACCGCCTACAATATTGTTTTTACCACGGGCACGGCCAATGGCGTCGATCTCATCGATAAAGATGATACAAGGAGCTTTATCTTTTGCCTGGCGGAACAAATCACGTACACGTGATGCACCCACACCCACAAACATCTCCACAAAATCAGAACCTGAAAGTGAGAAGAAAGGCACCTGCGCTTCGCCTGCAACGGCTTTAGCCAACAAAGTTTTACCTGTACCCGGTGAACCTACAAGCAATGCGCCTTTAGGGATCTTACCACCCAGGTTGGTGTATTTTTTAGGGTTTTTAAGGAAATCAACAATTTCCATAACCTCTTGCTTAGCTTCTTCCAAGCCGGCAACATCGTTAAAGGTTACGGTTACCTGTGCTTCTTTATCAAACAGGGTAGCTTTTGATTTACCGATATTGAAGATCTGGCCACCCGGGCCACCGCCCGAACCTCCGCTCATGCGGCGCATAATGAAGATCCACACACCAGCAAATAAAACAACCATAATGATGCCTTGAACCAACCAGTTTGATAACAGGCTTTCATGGCCCTGCTCAAAAGTAACCGGTACTTTCTGATCGTCCGGAATGTCCTTTTGCGCGTCGGCAATTGATTTTTTTAAGCTTTCGTAGGTTGCATCGGTAAATGAAAACTGCGGACCGCTATTGCTTGTGCTGGTATTGAAAAAGTTTTTCTCTTTTTGTGCCGCTGCAGCAAAATATGGTTTATTTAAGCTGCTTTGCTTAATGTAAACCTCGGCAACAACCAGGTCGCCGCTTTTATAAGCTACAATTTTTTGAACATCATTAGTACGAAGCATGTTAGCTTCAAACTCCTGAAAATTAACCAATTTACCCGTTCCGTTATTCATTAAGGTAGGGATGAGTAAAAAAGCCAGGATAACAATACCGTATAGCCACATGATATTGAACTTAGGTGGCTTGGGAGATGAGGGCTTCTTATTCACAATTTTTCGGATAGGTCTTGGATTTTCTGATTTAGAATCTTTAATATCTTTCATTTCTTTATACGAGCTCAAACTTACAATCTATAATTTAAATTTTACGCGGTAACAGTAAGACTATGCGTTGAGCCTTTATGTGACGAATATTTATGCACTTTTATAATATTTAATTTCGGCATCGCCCCACAAATCCTCCACTCCATAAAACTCACGTTTATCGGTCCTGAATACGTGAACTACAACGTCCACATAATCAAGCAGAATCCACTCGCCATGCTCAATACCCTCTTTGCGCCAGGGATCTTGCTGGGTGGCTTTGAAAATTTCATCCTCAATACTATTTGCAATTGCTTTTACCTGTGTCGACGAATCGGCATGACAGATCACAAAATAATCTGATACCGAACTGAATATATTACGAAGGTCTAACCTAATAATATCATTGCCTTTTTTTTCCTGGATACCATGTATTGCCAGTTCTGAAATATAGGCAGATTCATTTAACACTTTGTTTTTTACCATCAAAAAGAATTAGTTTTGAACGTTTTTGAGTATAAAATTATTACACCTTGCAAAATAACATATTTTCAGGATTATTTGTTGGTCAAAATTTAGTAACAATTAAACAAGTTGATTCAACAAATAGTTTCCTTAAAAATTTATTGTCAAATTCCACGCCAGTACCTGAAGGTACGGTCATTATGGCAGAAGAGCAATATGCCGGGCGTGGCCAACAGCAAAATACCTGGCATGCCGAACCCGGCAAAAACCTCACTTTCAGTCTGCTGCTAAAGCCTCATTTTTTAGCGCCCAACCAACAATTTGATCTTAACCGTGCCGCGAGTTTGGGTGTTTATGATGCCTTATATCCCCTGCTTGGGGACAAACTGAAGATAAAATGGCCCAATGATATTTATTATGGCGATCAGAAACTGGGCGGTATGCTGATTGAAAATACTATCCAGGGCGATAAGCTTAAGGATTCGGTTGTGGGCATCGGCATCAACATAAACCAGGAAAATTTTCCGGAAGGGGCTTCAAATGCTACTTCGGTAAAGCAAATCTTACAAAAGGATTATGAATTAACCCTTATATTATCGGAAATTTGCAAGCATATAGAAGTGTACTATCTGAAGCTGAGGGCGGGCCAAACGGAATTTGTAAGGAATGCTTACCTGGCCCGACTATATTGGTTAAACGAAGAGCGCAGTTTTGAGTCGAACAATGGAGTTTTTAACGGCATTGTAAAAAACGTGCTTCCGGAGGGCTTGCTGGTTATTGAAGATACTAACGGGCAGCAAATGGAGTTTAACCTCAAAGAATTGAAATTTTTAAACAAATAATAATAACTACAAAACACAAATGAAGAAACTATTGGTATTGGTAACCGCGCTTATCATCAGCGTTGGCGCTTACGCACAGATCGAATCGCCGGTAAGGTGGTCGTATGCGGCAAAAAAAGTAAATGACAAAGAAGCCATTGTATTTTTAAAAGCTACCATACAAAGCGGCTGGCACATCTACTCGCAAACTGTAAAAGATGGCGGCCCTATCAAAACTTCGTTTGAGTTTACTCCTTCAAAATTATATGCCGTTGCAGGCAAAACTACCGAGCCAACCCCGGTTACCAAGTACGAAAAATCATTCAGCATGAATGTGAGCTACTTTGAAAAAGAGGTTGTATTTAGCCAGAAAATCAGTTTAAAATCGCCAAAAGCAACGGCTGTTACCGGTAAATTAACTTACATGACCTGTAACGATATGAAATGCCTTCCGCCCGAAGATGTTGACTTTACTATCCCTTTAGGTAAATAATTCAGCAGCGCCACAACAGTCATGAAATTATTAAATAAAGGTGCTATCCTGCGCGCCGGGCTTATTACATTAATTACCCTGTTTATTATCAACATAGCCGGAGTGAACCCGGTTTATGCGGTGCAGAAAAAGGCTGCTGATACTACGGTATCCACATCAGATCTTAATTTTACATCGATCCCTACCGCTGCGGACAGTTTAGCGATCAGGAAAAAGCACCTGGATTCGGTTAAAAAAGCGGAAGCTGCAAAAAAGGTTGTAGCGAAAACATCGGCATCAAAAAATAAAGACGAAAAACCAAAATCACTTTGGCAGATATTTATTGAGGGTTTGCTGGGCGGTTTTACTGCGGTGATCTTGCCTTGTATCTATCCGTTGTTGCCTTTAACTGTAAGCTTTTTTACCAAAAAGAGCGGCAATAAAGGCAAGGCTGTTATGCAGTCGCTCATTTATGGGGTATCCATCATTGTAATATATGTTACATTGGGTTTGCTGATCTCTATCATTTTTGGTTCGGATGCCTTGAATGAACTGGCCACCAATGGTATATTTAATATTTTCTTCTTTTTATTACTGATAGTATTCGGTATGTCCTTTTTGGGGGCATTCGAAATTACGTTGCCAAGTTCGCTGGCCAATAAGCTGGATGCAAACTCGGATAAAGGAGGTCTTGCGGGTATATTTTTTATGGCCTCCACCCTTGTTGTGGTTTCATTTTCATGTACTGGCCCAATTATAGGTACTTTGTTGGTTGATGCCGCTTCAAAAGGCGACCGCTTAGGCCCTGCAATGGGTATGTTCGGTTTCTCGCTGGCATTGGCTTTGCCGTTTACCATATTCGCGTTATTCCCTTCGTTGTTGAAAACCTTGCCAAAATCGGGCGGATGGTTAAACAGCGTAAAAGTTGTTTTGGGTTTTCTTGAGTTGGCTTTCGCGCTTAAGTTTTTATCAAACGTTGATCTGGCTTATCACTGGAACTGGTTCGATCGCGAAATTTTCTTATCCCTGTGGATAGCTATCGGCTTAATGATCGGGTTATACCTTATCGGTAAGATCAAGTTTTCGCACGATAGTGATGTGAAATACCTTACTATTCCGCGTACGTTCCTTGCTATAATCGTATTTGCCTTTGTTATATATATGGTGCCAGGTTTATGGGGAGCGCCTTTAAAATCAATAAGCGCATTTTTACCGCCAGAAGCTACGCAGGATTTTAACCTTTCGGCTGTGCCGGATGGTTCGGGTTCAAGTGCTGCCGCGGCGCCATCAGTTGCTTTGCCATCAAACATCGGCTCACCAAAGTATGCCGAAAATTATACCCGTATCAAAACCAAAGGATTGAATGCATGGTATGATTATTACCAGGCCCTACAGGTGTCGAAAGCTTTGCACAAACCTATACTGATTGATTTTACGGGCTTTAACTGCGTTAACTGCCGAAAAATGGAAGCAGATGTATGGTCGGACAAGGATGTTTTCGGCCGAATTAAAAACGACTTTGTGCTATTGCAGTTGGTTGTTGACGATAAAGCTGAGTTACCGGCAGCCGAGCGCTTCACATCTGATTATAGCGGTAAAAAAATCACAACTCTGGGTGGTAAATGGAGCGACCTGGAAGCCGGGCGCTTCAATGCAAACTCCCAGCCGTTGTACGTTATGCTGGATAGCGATGGAAACTTATTAAAGGATGCTACTGGTAATGAAATAGCTCCGTTACCGGCCGAATATCACATCCCGTTATACCTTAAATTTTTAGATAGCGGCATTTCGGCGTATAAAAAATAAGGTTCGAGTTAAAAATAAGTGTAAATTCGCGCAAAATATTAAACGCCGCGTTTTATTGGTTGGCGGCGTTTAATTAGTGAACAATATTTATAACCCTAATTAGTTATGAATAGGGAAACCTATATCATAGCCCCAACAAAAAAATGACTCAGATCAAAAATATCGGCGTTTTTACTTCTGGAGGTGATGCACCCGGTATGAATGCTGCCATAAGGGCGGTAGTTCGTTCGGCCATGTATTACGGAATTGAGGTCACGGGTATCCGCCGTGGCTACGACGGTATGGGCAAAGGCGAATTTGTACCCATGAACCGCAAATCGGTTTCAAACATCATTCAACGCGGTGGTACCATTTTAAAAACTGCGCGTTGTGATAGTTTCCGCACTCCCGAAGGCCGTAAAAACGCTTACGAACAATTGGTAAAAAATAAAGTGGATGCCCTTGTTGCTATTGGCGGCGATGGTACTTTTACCGGTGCCAAAGTTTTTGGTAGCGAATTTGATATTCCGGTTGTTGGCTTGCCAGGTACTATTGATAATGATTTAGTTGGTACCGATTTTACCATAGGCTACGATACTGCCATTAATACAGTGGTTGACGCGGTTGATAAGATCCGTGATACTGCCGAATCGCACGATCGTTTATTTATAGTTGAAGTAATGGGCCGCGATTCGGGCCTGATCGCTTTACGTACAGGTATTGCTACCGGTGCTGAGGCCATCCTGATCCCTGAAAGCAAAACCGGACTTGAGGGTTTATTTAACCGATTGGAGTTTGGCCGTAAAGATAAAACGTCGCGTATTGTAATTGTTGCCGAAGGCGACGATACTGCCGGTGGTGCTTTTGAAGTAGGTCGTTTGGTTCAGGAAAAATTCCCTAACTATGATACCCGTATCTCTATTTTAGGGCACATACAACGTGGCGGCGCGCCAAGCTGTATGGATAGGGTATTGGCAAGCCGTGTTGGTGCAGCCGCAGTTGAAGCCCTGCGCGATGGTCACCGCAATGAAATGATTGGTTTAATTAATGGGGAGGTTGCTTATACACCATTTGAACATGCCATTAAACACCACCAGGGTATCGATCCAAATATGATCAAGCTGGTTGAAATGCTATCTATGTAACTGGTAGCTAAAACGATAAATGGAACAGCCCCGGATATTTTTCCGGGGCTGTTTTATTTATATACTTTATAGGTTCTTGATGTGGGTGTTGGCTTCGTAAGAGCGCTGATGGTGAAGGACTTTAATTCCCTCCCTTGGGAGGGGTGTGATAGCTAAGCGCGGTGGCAGGGAGGGGTTTGTACGCCATGTTAATAATATGCAAAACGAAGAAACCCCTCCCTCCACCCTCCCGAGGGAGGGAATCGCACAAGTCCCTGCTTTTTCTACTTTTAATGCCTCTTACTTAACAAAAGTACTATCAACAATTAATCTCACTACCTCATCAATTTCTTTACTCACGGTCAGCACATGCCCAATGATGGCCTCATTATCCGGATTGAAAAAGTTTTCGCGGTCCATAATGCTGATCAGCCCGAGCATGCTGGCTACCGGGCGACGCAGTTCGTGCGAGCTTAGGGAGGCAATGTTTCGCAGGCGCAGGTTTTGGTCCATCAGGTCCTGTTGGTTTTTTAGGCGGCTGGTTATATTGTGGCCAAAACAGCCAACCCCTATAATTTCGCCGCTGGCGGTATAAATGGGGTTAAAATTAACTTCAAAGTATAAAGGCCTGCCGCCGGCAGGGTCGGCACTTTGGCTAATTACTGTGTAATTTTCGCCATTTAGGGCACGCTGATAGTAGATGTTCCATTCATCAATTATCTGTTTGGTAAAACCGGCATGTTTATTTGAATAATCACCTTTTTTTGGCTCAACGCCGGTTAAATAAGTTATCTGGCTAATGTAGGATTGATTCATGTACATATACCGCCGCTCCCTATCAACCGACCAAATATGATCCTGCGTATTATTTATGAGTGCCTCCAGGCTGGTTTTGATCCGCATCGCCTCTTCCTGGGCATGTAGCTGCTGGGTGATATCCTGCCCTATGCCTTGTATTTCTACAACCTTTCCGTTATCATCAATAATTGAAATGAACTCCCATTCGGTATCGTGCAGAAAGCCCCGTTTATCTGGCTTTTTATGAATCAGCTTAACAATTTTACCAGGATTTTCGAGGCAATTAACAAAAGCCTCTTCGCATTTATAAACCTCCTGCGGGATGGTTGTTTCAGAAAAGTGGTGCCCGATGATCTCATTCCAGGCGTAACCAAAAGTTTTGGTGAACTGCGGATTTACGTAGGTGAAATTACCCTCAACATCTATACGCACCAGGAAGTTAGTTTGCGAATCAATAAGCGAGTTTAAAAACTGTTCCCTTCGGCTGGCTTCCGGTAGCTGTATGCCTGTAATTTCGCTTATTAAAATTTTGTGCCTGGTAATGGCATCTGTAATAAGTTTGCGATGCTCTGTGAGCTGCCTGTTATTGGTATTGAGCGTGTAATTTATTTGAATGTGCGCGCCTTCGGTAAGGTTATTAGTAAGCTGCTTTATATTATTAAAAGCTTCGGGAGCGATGATCCCGTTTAAAAAATCGGTGTTTTGCTGCAGGTGCGTGGCTTCCACTCCCAAAATATCGCTAAAGCTGTCGCTAACAAGCAAATAACGCTGTGCATCAACATCAAAAGCAATACTGCAATGAACTTTACCGTGGGGGAACTGACCTAACATGCAAACTAACAGGGGAACGGCACAAAGCTAAGTATTTAATTTGTAAATGCTACTGTTACAATAATTTAGCAGCAACTTCTTTCCAGGTGTCAACCCGTTCATAATCGGTAAGCAGCATATTATGGGGCGAGGTGAACAGGATCTTTCGGCCGTTAAAGGTGGCGAAGTTTTTTATCCTGTCGTCTATCATAATGTCAACATCCAGTATCTTGTGGCCGCAAAAAATAATGTTTGTCCAGGAGATGAACGGGAAATGCTCCTCAAGCCAGGCTTGCTTATCTTCTAACGAGTATTTAAACTCCATGGCTGCCGAGGCAACATATACATCATATTTATCGTGAAGGGCTTTTATTACTTCCTGCGCATCGGCCATAACCGAGATGTCCCTGAAAAAGCCGCGCTCGTTAATATAAACGCGTAAAGTTTCGCTAAGATGGGGCGGCAGTATCTCTCTAAATTCTTTACCGTGCATATCGCCAAGCGAAAGATCTTCATTATGGCGTTCTTTATACATGGTGATGAACTTGCCAATGGTATCGGCCATCACCTCGTCCATATCAATAGCTATACGTGTTTTTCTGTTGATGCTCATGGCTGTCAAAATGCGATTTTTTTAACTTATTGCAATGTTAAGTTTTAAATATATCAGGGCAGTACACGGCAACCATTTACCTGATCAACCCAATCAACCATTCTCTTCCAAAATAAATCGCAAACAATTAATTATCAACCATTTTTAATTTTAATAATTATTTGTACTTTTGCATCCCCGCAGAAAGAACTCCGGGGATAATGTTGAATACATAAAAATTTACAATGGCAACTAAGATCAGACTACAAAGACACGGTAAAAAAGGTAAACCTTTTTATTACATCGTGGTAGCAGACTCACGCGCTCCACGTGATGGACGCTTCATTGAGCGTTTAGGTTCATACAACCCAAACACTAACCCAGCAACAATCGACATCAACTTCGACAAAACTTTAGATTGGGTTAACAACGGTGCTCAACCTACAGATACTTGTCGTGCAATCCTTTCATACAAAGGTGTGCTTTACAAAAAACACTTACAAGGTGGTGTTAAAAAAGGTGCTTTAACCGAAGAGCAAGTTGAAACTAAATTTGCTGAATGGCTTGACCAAAAAGACAGCAAAATCACCGGCAAAAAAACCAGCCTTAACGTTGCTAAAGATGAAGCACGTAAAGCTGCTTTAGCTGCTGAAGCTAAAAAGAGCGAAGAAAAAGCTGCTGCTATTGCTGCTAAAAATGCTCCTGTTGCCGAAGAAACTGAAGCTCCTGCAGAAGATGCAGCAACTGAAGAAGCTGAAAGCGCAGAATAATTTATTGAAAGTTAGAACCGGATCGTCGACAATTTTTGTCTTGAATCTTTGTTCTTGATTTCTTGAATCTAATACAATGGCGGAGCAAATAGCTTCGCCATTGTTGTTTAAAATATTTTAAATGAAAACTGAAGATCATTTCAGGATAGGCAGTGTTTTAAAAACCAAAGGCCTGAAAGGCGAATTACAGATCTATGTTGATTTTGATGGCATCGAAGCTATTAAATTCAATGCCGTGTTTATTGATATTGCCGGTAAGATGATCCCCTATTTTGTATCATCGATAAAATACCTGCAAAAAAACAACGCCTACCTTAACCTGGAGGATGTTGATACCATCGAAAAAGCATCGCCATTGGTAAAACGTGATATCTATCTGCCTAATAAATTAAAGCCGAAGAAAAAGAAAGAAGAGTTTACCCTGAATGATGTGGAAGGCTTTATAGCTATCGACGAAATACACGGCGAACTTGGCGAAATACTGAGCGTACAGGAATACCCTCAACAACTAATAGCTACAGTTGAGTACAAAAACAAGGAAGTAATGTTCCCGCTTAACCTGGAAATTATTAAAGGCATTGATGTAGAAGGCGGCGAAATTTATGTTGCTTTGCCTGAAGGATTGCTGGATGTTTATTTGGAAGGATAGGTTTCGAGAAGCAGGACTGTTAGAATAAAGAGTCAGGATAAAAAACAGGTGCCCGTAGAGATAGGGGCATTTTTTGTATAATAATATGGCAAACACGTTGGCGCTATGCTGGTTTATTTTCAATTAAAGGAGATAGCGTAATGCAAAAGCATGTAGCCTGTTGATTGTTACTTTGTTGTAATTCAAAACAATTTATCTTTAACTACGATAAGCCTGATTAACCAAACCAATAAAAGCATGGCAACAAATGCATTCTTTGCGCCGCAGCTGGCTATACCACATGGCGTAACCGATATAAGCTTTTACATTAAAGCTTTAGGTGCTGTTGAGTTAAGGCGTTTTAGTAATGATGATGGCAGCATCCATGTATCTGAACTATCGATAGATGGAACGATCTTTCACCTGCACGAAGAAACGAAACGTACTAATGTGCTGTGCCCGGATACTGCAAAGTCCACCAGTGTAACTATAGGTCTTTTTGTTGACGACGTACATGCCGTTATGGAGCAGGCCAGGCAGGCCGGAGCAATAGTAGCCTCAGAGGTGCAGGATTATGATTACGGTTATAGGCAGGGCGATTTTGTTGATCCGTTTGGGCATAGATGGATGATAGAGAAAGCGATATAAAAGAAACAAGCTTCAAGAATCAGGAAACAAGGATAAAAAGCAACCATGGAAAAGCAACCAACCTACGGCAACGGTAAGATCTGTTATATTGAGATACCTGCCATTGATATCCCCACATCGGCAAATTTTTTTGAAACTGTTTTTGGATGGAACGTGCGAATAGACAACCAAGGCTTCGCCGCTTTTGATGATGGGGTTGGAGAAGTAAGCGGTATGTGGGTAACCGACAGAGAACCGATGGGAAAAGCAGGCTTGCTGATATCCATTATGGTTGATGACGCTGAAGCTTCCGTTAAATTGATAGAAGCAAATGGAGGTACAGTTGTTAAAGCAATAGATAAAGATTCATCCGAAATTACCGCGCACTTTACTGATCCGGCCGGTAATTTATGGGGGATCTATCAGCACGGCGGATAGTTATAGTTAAGTTACAAAATGAAGAAAACTTTGCGTCATAGCGACTTAGCGTGAAACCAGCAAACCATACCCACACATCTGCGCATTGATTTATTATCTTTGCGCATGCGTTTTGATATCATCTCTGTTTTGCCCGGTTTATTGGAAAGCCCTTTTGCCCACTCTATTTTGCAGCGTGCGCAAAAAAAAGGTATTTCTGAAATTGTAGTCCACAACCTGCGGGATTATTCAACACAAAAGCAAAAAAGTGTAGATGATTACCCTTACGGCGGTGGTAGCGGCATGGTAATGACTATCCCCCCTTTCGCGGCCTGCATCGAAAAGCTAAAATCTGAGCGCGAGTACGACGAGATCATTTTCATGAGCCCCGATGGCGAAACCCTTAACCAGGGCATAGCCAACCAGCTTTCCATCAAAAAGAATATCATTATCCTTTGCGGCCATTATAAAGGCATCGATCAGCGCATCAGGGACATTTATGTTACCCGTGAGATCTCGATAGGTGATTACGTACTTTCGGGCGGAGAGCTGCCCGCAGCCGTACTGGTTGACGCGGTAGTGAGGCTGATCCCCGGCGTATTGAATGATGAAACTTCGGCCTTGTCTGATTCTTTCCAGGATGATTTGTTAGATGCCCCGGTTTACACCCGCCCGGCCGATTGGAATGGCCATAAAGTACCTGATATCCTTTTAGGCGGCAATACCCCCGAAATTGAAAAGTGGAGGCATGAGCAGGCCCTGGAGCGTACCAGGCAAAGAAGACCTGACCTGCTAAAGTAAACTAATCATCACGAGCGCAATTTAAAGCCAGATGAAACTTCATTGCCGTTGGTTTTAACCAACGAACTAATGAGCAGCGAAAAATGGGCTTCAGCCCCAATACGCTTGCAACGTTTGGCCAAAGCCGGAAACTTTTAATTAAACCTCAAAGTTATTTTTGGGAATTTGCTGATCACGTAGGCTATCCAAAATAGTAAAATTGGCACCATCACGTCCAATTGCCTGGCATAGGCGCTTGCCAGTCCGCTCAGTAATATATAAACCACAAATAGCAACATGGCAAATTTTACGGGGTAGATCAGTCTGTGCCAGTTGATCATGCTTGCAATAAAACAGATAACAGAAGTCCATAGCAATAACGAACCAATTAGGATATTGCTAATGGTTTGTGTTATCTGGTATGTATAAGAGTACGGAAAATCAAAAAACAACCTCGATAGGTTATAAAAGTAATTCCTGACAAACTTTTTAGGCGAGGCCTTGATGTATTTGATAGCAGTTTGTTTAAAAAGATCATCCTGCTCTACACCCTTATGGCTCATAATAAATGCCATCTCCTTACCATGATTGGCCTGTAATAATGAATCCCCCTCGGCAGAGTTAAACGGCATTGGCTGGATGGAATTAGATAGGTAAGGTACTTTCCAATCGCCATATTCTAACTCATAAGGCGAGCTCATCCAATACAAACTCATCCCGCCCGAGTTTCCCCAATAAAAAGCTTTGCCAGTAAGGTTATAGGTATATAAAAGATAGGGAGCCGTTGTAAGTAAAGCCAGCAACAGGATATAAACCGACTTTAAATAATAACCTCTGTTGCGTTTAATGAGCATCAGCATTAGGCATATTATAAGGCCGATCACAATTACATAACCAACAATGATTTTGGTTAATGCCAAAAAGCCGATCAAAAACCCGGACAATAACAGATGCCTGGTTTTCTGTTTGGTATATAATAAAACAAGGCTGTAGATAACCGCCGACACTAAAAACGCGGTAAAGATCTCGGTATAAATAGCCGGCAAAAATTGGTAAAGGTTATGATAAAATGCCCACAGGATAGCAAACAACATGGCCAACCGCTCTTTAACCACGTAGCTTAATGCTTTGTATAAAAACACTATCGATAGGTAATAAAAAAGCGCGTTCAATAATGACAGGTACAGGAACGAAAGGTGCAACGCAGTAAAAGGAATCAACGCGATAGGATATCCCGGTCCGCTCCAAAGGTTAATATCAGGAGCGGGTGGCGAAAAAAAGCCGTGTAAAAGATTAGCGGCAAAAGTGATGTACCGTGGTTCGTCGCCAAATAGTTCCGGGTACCGGAACTTGATGATATAATAAATGTAGTATAACAGGAAGGGCAGAAATTGAATATAAGGGCTCCGCCTTAGTTTACTGATCATAAATATCACCTTGTTGATTAAGCTATCAATATTACTAATTTATAGCTTGCCTATCTATATTTTATAGCTAATATCGTTATGTGGCAACTGTTAAATCAGGCTAAAAACCGCAACCCTTTGTTAATAAAAAAACTAAATGTGGAAATTTTTAAATTTGGTTTTTATTTAATGAAAAAAATGCCTAATATTGCAATCCGATTTTTACGGGCTAAAAATCGCATTAAGAGCTTAAAATCATGGATTTAGTAAAATTTGTTGAAGAGCAATCAGTAGAAAAAAAGCAGCTTCCAACCTTCAAAGCTGGTGATACTGTAAGTGTTCACTATAAAATCAGAGAAGGAAATAAAGAACGTGTTCAGGTTTACCAAGGTGTTGTTATCCAACGCAATAGTACTGGTGTAACTGAAACTTTTACTGTACGCAAAGTATCAAATGGTATTGGCGTTGAGCGTATCTTCCCGGTTAACTCTCCAAACATCGATAAGATCGAGGTTAACAGTGTAGGTAAAGTTCGTCGTTCAAAACTTTACTACCTGCGTGCACTTACCGGCAAAGCTGCCCGTATCAAATCAAAACGCGTTTAATTACCTCGCTGCGTAGCAGCATATAAAAAATTAAAAGGCCTTTCTGAAAGCAGTTTTCGGTAAGGCCTTTTGCTATACGATGGTTTTTTGGGAGTGCTATCCTTCCTAATGTCATTGCGAGCGTAGCGTGGCAACCGCACGGAAGTATAGCCGCCCTGTATAGCATGCGATTGCCTCGTCGTTCCTCCTCGCAACAACATGGAAGACTGATACGTAAATGAAGCAAACAAGCGGTGGCCTGACAGAAAAGCCGGCCGCGAGCTGGCCTTGTGGGCTGAAGCTTTTTTCTGTCTTGACTTTTTGGTTCCTTTTGTGTCAAGACAAAAGGAACAGCCTCCGCGGCAAATGAGCGGCCGATGCTTGTCTATTAACACATTGTTGTTAGTATCCTACCGCCGCATCGCACACCATTTGATATTAAGACCCTCCTCAATTTTAAGGGGCTTAAGTTGAAAACTTAAGCTATTGTATACCACGGGTTACGCTATCGCTAAACCCGCGGCAGATTAGTAGATTAGGTTTTTTTATAACAAAAGAGCCGATGGATATCCATCGGCTCTTTTGCGTTATTGAAATATTATAAAATTATTCTGCGCTTTCCTCTTTCGGTTCATCACCATCAGCTTTCTTAGCTTTCGGCGTAGAAGCTTTTTTTACAACCTTTTTCGGCTCAGCCTCAGCAGGCGTTTCCGCATCAGCAACAACTTCAGGATGATCGATAACTAACGAAGGTGCTGGAGTAACAGCATTCATAGTTGGAGTTTCTTCAACAACAACAGCAGGCTCAACGGGTGCTGCCGGAGACTCAGGAGTAACAATGGCTTCTTTTTTTGCAGGAGCGGCTTTCACCGGCTCCGGATCAACCAATTCAGCTAAAATTGTACGACCACCTTTTACAACATCACCAATATTCACCAATATTTTAGTACCCAGCGGAAGAAATACATCTACCCTCGATCCAAACTTAATAAAACCAAATTGCTGACCTTGTTCAACAATATCACCCTGTTTTACATACCAAACAATACGGCGGGCCAATGCACCTGCAATCTGCCTGAACAATACGGTTACACCTTTGCTGTTTTCGATAGCTATGGTGGTGCGCTCGTTTTCGGTAGATGATTTTGGATGCCAGGCCACCAGGTATTTGCCTTTGTGGTATTTAAAATAGCTTACCACACCAGCAATAGGGTTACGGTTAACGTGTACGTTTACCGGCGACATGAAAACCGATAATTGAATTCGTTTATCTTTCAAAAACTCGGTTTCTTCAGTTTCTTCAATTACTACCACTTTGCCATCAGCAGGACAAAGAATGGTATTCTCTGCAGTTTCAATATCAAAAAACGGACTGCGGAAAAATTGAAGAATGATCAAAAATAAAGCCCCCGAAAAAATGTAAACTAACCATTTTAAGGTGTGCGCGGTTGGTAAATAGAAATGAATAGCCGCGTTCAGTACAAAAATGAACAGGATAGTGATTGCAAGCGAGGTATAGCCTTCTTTATGTATGGTCATTATTTATAAGTTTTAATACAAAACTACTAATTTGAAATTAAGTACAGGTATGCATATACAATTGGCGCTGCCATCAGCAGGCCGTCGAATCTATCCAGCA
This sequence comes from Mucilaginibacter sp. CAU 1740, assembly GCF_039839285.1. NCBI lineage: Bacteria > Pseudomonadati > Bacteroidota > Sphingobacteriia > Sphingobacteriales > Sphingobacteriaceae > Mucilaginibacter > Mucilaginibacter sp. CAU 1740. Next base: position 163,564 of record NZ_JBDOQS010000008.1, read on the forward strand.
GGCCGCCGTGTCCCGGTAATATGCCGCCCGAGTCCTTCACGTTGAGGCTGCGTTTAAACATGGATTCAACCAGATCGCCCATGGTGCCAAAGTTGGAAATAATGAGCGACATGATGATCCACTGCAAAACAGAATACTCTACATAAAAACGGCTCAAAATATATGCCGCCAATGCGCAAATGAGGATCCCGCCGATAAAGCCTTCCCAAGATTTTTTTGGCGAATGCCTTTCAAATAGCTTATTGCGGCCAAATTTGCTGCCCACCAGGTAAGCGCCGGTATCATTGCTCCACAGCATAATTAAAAAGCCGAGCGGTACGTGAAAATTAAATACCCCATCGCCGCGGGTAAATGCCATGGCGTGGAAAAATATAAATGGCACTACCGACATTAATAACCCAAGGTAAGTGAAGCCGATATTGGTAAACGGCACTGTCGATTTTTTGTAAAGCTCGCCTATCGGTATAAAACTCAATAAAATAGGCAGCAATAAAATAAATTTATACGCCGGGAAATAGCAGTTGGCAGCGAAAAATAAAAAAATGATCACCCCAACAAGCGCGCCGGTAAAACGCTCGGGAACTAAGCCGCCCTGTTTAACCAGTTTATAAAACTCAAGCAGGCAAAACAGGCTTAGCAACAGGTAAAATACACTAAAAACATAAGGACCCAACAAATTAGACCCGATCATTACGATGATAAAAAATAAGCCAGTGATGGCGCGTTGTTTCATATATTAATTTGATTGAGGATCATGATCTCGATAGCCTTACTAAAATCCTCCTGGTGAATATAAACCTCTATCTCGCCAAAGTTGCGGTGTGATGAATCCTGTTTGTTGAGTAAAACGGTGTCAATATGATTCCCGGTAAGCATTTGCTTAACAATTTCTGATTGGTAAAAATTAGTAGAAGTAAAAATTTTAACCCAATTCTTTTCCATTTAACTAAGCAGCGGACTTTTTCCTTTAGCGGTATTTCGATACATAAAAAGCAAAATTAAAATAATTATCAGGCTTAAAGCATAGCTCTGGTAATTAAATACATGCTGATCGTCAGGGTCGAGGGTTATTTTTTTCTGTTGATACAGGTACATGATCACTACCTGGGTGCCGTTGTTTAAAAAATGCGCCCAAACGCTCGGCCAGATGCTGCCGCTCCACATTACAAAATAGCCAAAAAATACGCCTAATGCTACGCGCGGTAGAAAAGTAAAAAACTCCATGTGGAAAGCGCTGAACAGGATAGCCGTGATCCAGATACCGGCATGCGGGTTTTTGGTTAGCCTGATCATGATGGTTTGCAGCGCCCCTCTAAATAAAAACTCTTCGGCTATGGCGGTGAACAGACCTACTACCAGCACGCCCCAGATCATATCCCATACGGTTTTCATTTGCAGCATGGCATCGGTGGCTTTCTGGGCCTGATCTTCCATGCTCCGCAAAATCGCTTCGAGTGCTTTCATCGAATCGGGCAGCACTAATTTTTCATTAATGTTTACCAATACTTCCAACACCGGCGATGAGCAGATCATGATAGATAGGATCAGCAGCAATAAAACAGGCGGAAATTTAGCTGTAGCCTTTAGATACGTTTGCGGCTCTTTAACAATAAAGCGGGCAAAAAGCAATGGCGTTAAAAACAGGGGCAGCGTGGTGCTTATGATCTGTAAAGTCCATAAAGCCGGGCCGATATGCGGATTGTGAGTGTTAAAAGCGAAAGTATCGGCAAGTGTACCAGCTCCAAATATCACGGTGATGATACCGGCGGCTATCAGCGAAAAAATAAAAACGAGCCCAATTGTTCCTGCGGATAAGATAACAAACTGTAAAATAGGCGTTATTTGACTTCCCTGTGGCTGAGGGTCTTGATATGGCTCTTTTATCATTCGATGTAAAATTCGTATTTTTGCAGGCTAAAGATAAGGATGTCTGTACAAATAGGAAATATTGATTTAGGGGAGTTCCCGCTGTTGCTGGCACCGATGGAGGATGTGAGCGATCCACCCTTCCGTTATGTGTGTAAGCAAAACGGCGCGGATATGATGTACACCGAGTTTATTTCGAGCGAGGGATTGATCCGCGATGCTGCCAAAAGCCGCCAGAAACTGGATATTTTCGAATATGAAAGACCTATCGGCATCCAGATCTTCGGCAGCGATATCGACCACATGCGCGAAGCTACAGAAATAGCAACCCTTGCTGGTCCCGATTTGATGGATATTAACTATGGCTGCCCTGTAAAACAGGTAGCTTGCCGCGGTGCAGGTGCAAGCCTTTTGCAGGATATTGATAAAATGGTAGCCATGACCAAAGCTGTTGTTGATGCAACGCATTTACCGGTTACCGTTAAAACCCGTCTTGGCTGGGACGATAATACCAAAAACGTTTACGAAGTAGCCGAACGCCTGCAGGATGTAGGTATCAAGGCGCTTACCATACACGGCCGTACCCGCGCTCAGATGTATAAAGGCGTAGCCGACTGGGCTTTAATTCGTGATATCAAGAAAAATCCGCGTATTAAAATCCCCATTTTTGGCAACGGCGACATCGATTCGCCCGAGAAAGCTGCCGCATGGCGCATGGAATATGAGGTTGATGGGATGATGATTGGTCGCGCGGCCATTGGTTACCCATGGATCTTCCGCGAGATAAAGCACTACTTTAAAACCGGCGAATATTTGGATAAGCCAACTATTGCCGAGCGTGTTAACGCTTGCCGGTCGCATTTGTACAAATCGATAGAGTGGAAAGGCCCTAAAACAGGCATTTTCGAAATGCGCAGGCATTACTCAAATTACTTTAAAGGAATTGATCACTTCAAAGAGTTCAGGATGAGATTTGTTACTGCTCCAGATTTGGAAGCGGTTGATCAGATCCTGGCAGAGATAGAGGAAAAATATAGCGTTGAGTTGGCGTAATATTTGCTCCCAATCATTATATTTGAAATAAACGATACTTGTCACATGGTTACCACTATAACTGAAGGTGTTAAGGTTTCCATCGAAACCATATATCAGCCGGAATATTCAAACCCGGCTAATGATCATTTTATGTTTGCTTACAAAGTAAGCATCGAAAACATGACCAACTACGCCATCAGGTTGATGAGCCGCCACTGGTATATTTTTGATTCGAACGGAGCCAAGCGCGAAGTGGAAGGCGAAGGCGTTGTAGGTCAGCAGCCTATCATCGAGCCGGGCCATACTCATGAGTATGTATCAGGCTGTAACCTAAAAACCGATGTAGGCAGTATGAAAGGCGAGTACCACATGGTACGTATGCTGGATAATGCCAACTTCAACGTACAGATCCCTGAGTTTTATTTAATAGCACCGTATAGGTTGAATTAAGGATAGAGTCAGGAAGCAAGACAACAAGAAGTAAGATTTTTAACATAAAAGAGGCCCTAACCGAGATTTCGGTTAGGGCCTCTTTATTTTGAGACTTGCTTTTTTCTTCTTCTTGCTTCTTGACTCTTGCTGTCTTGCTTCTTGGCTCTTGCTTCCTGACTCTTGACCTCTTGAATCTATCTTATCGCCTTCCTCTATGCCCACCTTCGTGATGAGGCGCAACGGCCGACCTATGTTGTGGTATTGCATGCGGCCTTTGCTGTTTTGGAGCTTTTGGCTCTGCCGAATTATTCCTGTTAGATGGTTTCGGCTCTGTTGAATTGTTCCTGTCTGGAGTTTGCTGGTCTCTTTGGTTATCAGACGAGGGTGTTGGTTTGTTATTATCCGGTTTTGACTGTGCCGAAGCGTTGTCATTTGTTTTTACCGGGCGTTGCCTTTGGTTTCCATCCGATGCAAACCTGTTGCCGCCAACCTTATTCATAGCTGTGGTTGAAGGGCGACCGTTATTGTTATTTGCAAACTGGCTTTTATCCTTTCCGGCAACCTGGCGGTGGTTTACCTGTTCGGTGGTAGGTTGCACATGGTCTTCCTTAGCGGCCGAAAGTTCGCGTGTATTGGGCTTGGTAGCTACGCCCCCGGGGCCGTTAAAGCTGTTGTTATTAACGGTTTCATTATTGTTGATCACTGTTCGGTTTATATAAGTATTGTGTACCACGGTAGTGTTTACATTAACTACAGCGGTATTATACTGGAATGAATTACCAGCCCAGCGCCCACCAACGTAGCCGCTGCCCCCATAGCCGTAACCGTAATTTACACCTCCATAAAAACCAATGTGCCTACCCCAGTAGCCTTCGTGGAAAACATAAATGGCACCATCATAACCCCAGTAACCAGGAGTCCAGAGGTAGCCAATGCGTGGCGGATGTACCCACACGCCCGGAACCCAATAATAACCGTTGTCGGCATCATAAGCCCAATACCCCGGGGTCCAAAGATAGCCATCAACCGGGCACGGTGGCTGCGAATAGGTGGGTAATACAGGAGGAGCGATATTAATAGAAACTCCCACACTTACTTGTGCATGAGATTTAAATGCCGTTGCCACTACCAGCAAAAGCACTGTAAATACACTGATGATCTTTTTCATAACTGATAATTTTAACCAAACTTATGCCCGATAGATGAACAATTTATTAAGTTTTAAGCGGTTAAATGAACAATGAATGAAGATGAACAGCGCTGGGAAAGAAGCAGGAAATCAAGAGTCAGGAAGCAAGACAGCAAGAGGCAAGGTATTGAGAGTCAAGAATCGAGAGATCAAGATGAAAGAATAAAGAGCAAATAAAAAAGCCCTGACTGATTATTCAGTTAGGGCTTTTTTATGAGTGTTTAGTTTTCGGTTCTTATCTTCTTTTCTTGTTTCCTTCTTCTTGTTGTCTTGTCTCTCAATTTCTCCGGTTATTAAACAAAAACGAAGCATAGTAAACCAATGTAGCCAATGCGCTGATCGCGGCAACCACATAGGTCATGGCGGCCCACCAAAGGGCATCTTTAGCCATTTCGTGTTCCTGCCCGGTTTTTACAACGGCATAATTATTATCCAGCCAGGCCAGTGCGCGGCGGCTGGCATCAAACTCAACCGGCAGCGTAACAAAGCTAAAAAAGGTAACCAAGGCTAATGCTACCACGCCTATGGCCAATACATATGGGCTGCCGGAAAATGCTAACAAAATAACGCCGATAAACAATGTCCATTGGGTTATGGTTGATGCTACGTTAATAGCAGGTACCAGTGCCGAACGGAAACTTAACCAGCTATAGGCCTGTGCATGCTGAACAGCGTGCCCGCATTCGTGGGCGGCTACGGCGGCGGCGGCAATGCTGCGGCTGTAAAATACATCGCTGCTTAGGTTTACTGTTTTTGTTTCGGGGTTATAGTGATCGGTAAGCTGCCCATCAACACAAATAACCTGCACATCAAAAATGCCATGAGCGCGCAACATTTTCACGGCAACTTCTTGTCCGGAAAGGCCAGATAGTAAACCAATTTCCGAGTACTGTTTAAATTTACTCCTGAACCTCCATTGCACAACGAAGCTTACCAGGGCGATAATGATCATCAGGAACCAGGCCGAATTAGGGGCGATGTATCCTAAAATTATTGAAAGATGATTCATAGGGTATCTTTATAATATAAGTTAAAACTAAGTAGTTTGAAACGCTTTAAACGTTACAGCACCAGTTCAAAAATTATTCCGAATTTAAGCGGGAGTTGATCAACAAACTCAAATTCCAACCCATTTTGCCGGACTGATTAACTATTTTTGATCATGGCAGAACCCACATTTTCATACTGGGAGCGAACATCATTTACTGATAACGCCGATGTAATTATCATCGGCAGCGGACTTGTTGGCCTCAGCGCCGCCCTTCATCTCAAAAAACAGCAACCATCATTAAAAGTTTTGGTTCTGGAGCGGGGCCTTTTACCATCGGGCGCCAGTACTAAAAACGCCGGTTTTGCATGTTTTGGTACAGTTTCCGAGCAAATTGAGAATATAAACCGCTCTTCCGAAGAGGAAGCCATGCGCCTGGTAGCCTACCGCTGGCAAGGCCTCCAACGTTTAAGGGAAAACCTGGGTGATGCCAATATCGATTATCACCAATACGGAGGCCATGAATTGTTCATGGATCATGAAGAAGGCCATGCAAAAACTTGTATAGATCAGATCGATTACCTGAATAAATTACTGCAGCAGGCCATTGGCAAGCCTGACATTTATTCAGTAGCCGATGAAAAAATTGCAGCTTTCGGCTTTGGCAAAGTGAAGCATATAATATACAACCCATTTGAAGGGCAGATAGATACCGGCAAAATGATGCGCACGCTTTTGTATAAAGCATATGGTTTAGGTGTGTTGGTATTGAATAATTGTAGTATCTCGGCAATTGAGCAAGAGGACGGTCGCATCTCGCTAAATACTTCGCAAGGCAATTTTAAAACCCCCAAAGTTATTCTGGCTACAAACGCTTTTGCCGGGCAGCTTTACCCTGAATTGGATGTGGTACCCGGTCGTGGACAAGTGTTGGTTACCAAACAAATCTCTAATTTAAAACTTAGAGGTACTTATCATTTTAACCAGGGGTATTACTATTTCCGCAATATTGATGGCCGTTTACTGTTTGGAGGAGGCCGTAACCTTGATTACAAGGCTGAAGAAACCTGGAATTTTGGACATACCGAAGCTGTGAAAAATCAACTGATCGCCTATTTGAATGAGGTGATTCTTCCGGGCCAGAATGCTGAGGTTGATTATTGGTGGAGCGGCATCATGGGTTTTGGGCAGGAGATCTCTCCCATTGTAAAACAAGTGCAACCAGGTATTTTTTGCGCGGTGCGATGTAATGGTATGGGTGTGGCAATGGGTAGTTTGGTGGGAGAGGAAGTGGCTGAGTTGCTGGTTGGGAGTATATAATTAATATTGAATTGATAAACAAGCCGTCAGCTTCGTGGCTACCCATGAAATAATTAAAAGTGGGTCATGCTGAGCCTGTCGAAGCATGGTGAGTAGGGCCTCTGCGCACGACTCTTCGACAAGCTCAGAGTGACAGCCCCGCCCGCCAAATATCATATTTACTTCAGAGGCGGCCGCTTTTATATATTCGCAATGACGTGGCGGAGAAAAGCCTTTGCGTCTTCGCGCCTTTGCGAGCTTAAAACTCTTCACTACAACACAATACTTCTTAGCGTAATCCCTTGCCTCACCGTATAAAATTTTGTTACTTTTGCCCTTATGAGCGAAGAGAGATCACTGAACTTTATAGAGGAGATAGTTGAAGAAGATCTGGCGGCCGGTAAAAACGGCAACCGTGTACTTACCCGTTTCCCGCCCGAACCTAATGGTTACCTGCACATTGGCCACGCTAAGTCAATTTGCCTTAACTTTGGTTTGGCAAAAAAATATAACGGCCTTACCAACCTCCGTTTTGACGATACCAACCCCGTTAAGGAGGATGTTGAATATGTTGACAGCATTAAAGAAGATGTTAAATGGCTTGGCTTTGATTGGGCCAATGAACTTTATGCTTCCGATTATTTCGACCAGCTTTACGCTTTTGCTGTTGAATTAATAAAAAATGATCTGGCTTATGTTGATGACAGCACAGCCGAAGAAATAGCCGCTCAAAAAGGTACGCCTACTGAGCCGGGTACGCCAAACCAGTACCGCAGCCGCTCGGTTGAAGAAAACCTGCAGCTATTTGCCGATATGAAGGATGGCAAATATCCTGACGGTGCTAAAGTATTACGCGCCAAGGTTGACCTTGCTTCGCCAAATATGCACCTGCGCGACCCATTAATGTACCGCATTAAACACGCGCACCATCACCGCACAGGTGATAAATGGTGCATTTACCCGATGTATGATTTCGCCCACGGTCAATCGGATGCTATCGAGGAGATCACGCACTCTATCTGTACGTTGGAGTTTGTACCTCACCGCCCGTTGTACGAGTGGTTTATCGAAAAACTGGAGATCTTCCCGTCAAAACAATACGAGTTTGCCCGTTTAAACCTTAACTATACGGTAATGAGCAAGCGCAAACTGCTGCAACTGGTTACCGAAAATTTTGTTGACGGTTGGGACGATCCGCGCATGCCTACTATCAGTGGTTTACGTCGCCGTGGTTATACCCCGGCTTCTATCCGCGAATTTTGTGAGCGTATCGGTGTTGCCAAACGCGAAAATATGATCGATGTTGGTTTGCTGGAGTTTTGTATCCGCGAAGATCTAAACAAAACCGCATGGCGCCGTATGGCAGTGCTTGATCCGGTTAAACTGGTATTGGATAACTATCCCGAAGGCGAAACCGAAGTGATGCACGGCGAAAACAACCCCGAAGTTGAAGGCGGTGATGGTAGTAGGGATATCCCATTCGGCAGGGAATTGTGGATAGAGCGTGAGGACTTTATGGAAGTTGCGCCGAAGAAATTCTTCCGCTTAGGTATCGGCCTTATGGTGCGCCTTAAAAATGCCTATATCATTAAAGGCGAAAGCATTGTTAAAGATGCGGACGGCAATATCACCGAAATTCATTGCAGCTACCTGCCCGAATCAAAATCAGGCAATGATACCAGCGGCATCAACGTAAAAGGTACCATACACTGGGTAAGTGTTGAGCATGCTAAAACCGCAGAAGTAAGGTTATACGATCGTCTGTTCCAGGTAGAAGACCCATCAAACGAAGATGGCGATTTTAAAGATTACATCAATCCTAATAGCCTACAGGTATTATCGCCGGTATATATTGAACAAGATCTGGTTAACGCCGAATTAGGCAAACCTGTTCAGTTTATGCGTAAAGGTTATTTCACTTTAGATAAAAATTCCACCGAAGATAAGCTGGTGTTTAACCGCACGGTTACTTTGAAGGATGGATGGGGTAAGAAATAAGCCCCCTGCCCTGAAGGGAGTTTGAAATATTTTTAAAGCGGTTGAGCCAAAACTCAACCGCTTTTCTATTTTATAATCTAAGCTATTTTCGAAATTCTTCACCCCGTCATTGCGAGGCACGAAGCAATCCCCTACTTACAGGGCGGACTTGCTTAGCCCCTCTGCATATTGGGGATTGCTTCGTGCCTCGCAATGACGTGATGGAATATTTGGGGTATTGAGTCTAACGGGCGCAATACTTCCCAATAAAACTATCCGCCCTATCACTACCAATATTCCTGATAAAATTCCAATCGCGACAGGCACCTTCTTTATCGCCTTGTTTCAGTTTTTCGCTGGCCTGGTTTAGAACATCTGTTATAAAATCATCATCGTAGCCAAGTTGTTTTTTCAGGGCGATGATGGTTGCTTCTTTAGATGTATCAGCCTTGCCCTTGTATTTATTGATGTAGTAGTTGGTAACCGCGTTTTCCAATTCCTGCTGTGTCTGGTAACCGGCTATAGCACTTTGCATATCACGGGTGTTGGCTGGGCCGCAACGGGTGGCATCGGGGTCAAAGCGAATGGGTTGAATTATACTGGTTTTAATATTGTATTCTTCCGGAACTATCCACTGCCCCGAGGTAAGTTTAATCACACGCAAGGCTTCGTCGTCAAGATCAATACCGGGGCCATCCGGTACTTTGGCATCATGAACTATACCGCTATTATCAAGAGTAAAGGATACATTAATAACCCCCGAAATGCAGTTTTGCCGGGAGTATTCCGGGTAAACGATCTTCGCTTTCAGAAAATCATTAAGCGCCTGTTGCCCGCCCTTAAAAGCAGGCTGTTGGGCTGCGGCAATTCCTGATACAAAAAACAACAGCACGATATTGATATAACTTGCTTTAAGCATAGTATAAATATCGACAATAAATTGCGGATTATGTTTGGAATTTATTTGGCGTAAATCCGTTAAAGGTTGTTTAAAATTCCGAACGTCATTGCGAGGTACGAAGCAATCCCCGACTGTACAGAGCGGATTTGCTTGGTCTCTCTGCTGTTGGGGATTGCTTCGTGCCTCGCAATGGCGGCCTTTATAAGTTTAAATAGCTTTTTAAAGAGGCAGAGGCGGGTTTAAAACAACTCCACCAATCGCTCCAATGCCATCCCCCTCGATCCTTTAATAAGAATAGTTGAGTTAGTGATTGGATTTGCTTTTAAAGCGATAATAGCATCCTCCGCCGTTTCGTAAAACACCGCTGCGCCCAACCCTCCGGCTTCCGATTGCTGGCTTAAAAAGTCCTTGCCGATAAAAATACGCTCATCAACCGGTGTCTCCATTGCTTTGCGGATCACGGCGGCGTGTTCAACAGCGGCTTCAGGCCCCATTTCAAACATATCGCCTAAAATGAGCACTTTGCGTTTTGCATCAATTTTGCCCACGTTTTCGATGGCTACAAACATGCTGCTGGGGTTGGCATTGTAATAATCGCAGATGAGGGTATTGGTAGCGGTCTGTACAATTTGCGAGCGGTTGTTTTTAGGCTGATAGCCTTCAATGCCGGCATTGATCTCTTCGGCAGTTAAACCTAAATATACGCCTATGCAAATAGCTACCAGGATATTCGGCAGGTTGTAAGTGCCGGTTAATTGTGTTTTAACTTTATAACTATCGCCCGTTTTGTTGTTGGTCCATTCTAAAGTTAGTAACGGCGAGTTTTCCAGGAGTTCGCCACTGATCAGGTTATCGATGGCATCCGTACCATAATATTCCACATGCTTTAAATGTCGAGCCGAAGCCATCTCCATTAAAACAGTATCATCGCTGTTAACGAAAACTACATTTTCGCTTCCGGGCTTTCCTACTTCCAGACGTTCCGACTTTTTGAAGAAATCATACAACTCCCCCTTCCCTTTCTTCACCCCTTCAACACCACCAAAGCCTTCCAAATGCGCCTTGCCAACATTGGTGATCAAGCCATGTGATGGTTGTGAGATACTACAAAGCAGTTCGATCTCTTTTTGGTGATTGGCCCCCATTTCAATAACCGCAACCTCATGATTGGAATCGATAGTTAAAATAGTAAGCGGCACACCGATGTGGTTATTCAGATTGCCCTGCGTAGCCTGGGTTTTAAAGTGTTGAGATAATACGGCGTTGATCAACTCCTTGGTGGTAGTTTTTCCATTTGTACCGGTAAGGCCAACAACCGGAATATTCAACTGCCTGCGATGATGGCGGGCCAGATCCTGCAAGGTGGTCAATACATCCTCAACTAACAAATACTGATCTCCTAACTGATACTCCGGGTTATCGATCACGGTGTAGGCAGCACCGGCTTCAACTGCTTTCTGCGCGAAAGTATTGGCATCGAATTTATCGCCTTTAAGGGCGAAGAACAGGCTACCGGGTGCTATTTTGCGGGTGTCGGTGCTGATAACCGGGTGTTTGAGGTAGATATCGTATAGTTGTTGGGTTGTAGTCATGGTTGTTAAAACAAAATACAATTCAAAAATAGCTAATTAAGCTTACGCTCGTTTGTAAACTTAATCTCGGCTTTTTTTAAGTTTCCGTATTAATTAAACGGATGTCATTTCGACGAACAAGCGAGGGGATGGTGCGAATGGGAGAGGAGAAATCTTATACGCCTCGTATCCAAACCATACCGTTCGACTAATCATGGCGTACAAGATTTCTCTTTCGCCCCTACGCTCTTTCCTCTCGCTGCTCTATCGAAATGACAATTTTATATAAAATGAGTTGAGTAAATCGAGGATTTACAAACACGCGCAAGTTAATAACAAAAATTATTCCTCCCGCTTCATCCAATCTATTACAACTCTGATCTCTCCATAGCTGTAATCCTCTCCTAAAACTTCTTTTAATGGCGAAAGTTTTTCTGCTCCGTAACTTTCAACGGCATCGGTAATAACCGCTATTTTTTGTTGCGGCACTATTTCGGTTATATCCAAGTCGCCGTTTTGTACGTAATAGCTCAAGTGAGTTTCTATGGTAGATGTCGTGAACCCACGCTCGGCAGCTATTTCGGGAATTGTTTTTCCGGAACGATATAAATTAAAAGTTTCGGTTTTGGTATCACTGATCCTTGAAGAAGGCCTGGCTTGTCCTGCTGGTTTAGCTTTCCGTTCCCGCTTAGGTGATTTCTGCTTTATTTTTGAACCGAGTCCTTTTTCTGTACAATAAACTTTCACGGGCTCCAATAACTCACGGCCATAGCGGGCAAGTTTAATATCACCAAAACCAGAGATCATCCGTAGTTCGTCCAGGCTTTGCGGCAGATAGGTGGCCATTTCCTGTAAGGTAGCATCAGATACAATGACGTAAGCGGGCACATTTTCACCTTCCGCAATGCCTCGCCTGACCTCTCTCAGTCGATTAAACAATGGTATTTCGTATGGTAAGGTTTCTTCGTGATGTACTTCCTCTACCTTTTCTATCTCAATAAATTCAACCTTTTGTCCGCCTTTTAATACGGCGTTGCTTTGATCGGTGAGTTTCAGTATCGGATATTCATCGCCGACGGTTTGCAGGTAACCCATGGTAACCAGCTCGCGGATGTGATGCTGCCAATCGGCTTTGCTGATATCGGCACCAATGCCGTAGGTTTTTAACTGTTTATGCTCTTCGCGAATCTTTTCGCTTTTTGATCCCCGTAAAAAATCGATCACATAATTATTGCCGAAACGCTCATTTAAACGCGCCACTGCCGATAGCGCTTTTTGAGCTATTAGCGTACCATCAAAACGTTTGTATTCGGTGAGGCAAACATCGCAGGAGCCACAAGTTGCGGGAAACTCCTCGTCGAAATATTTCATGAGGTACTGGCGACGGCATGATAACAGCTGGCAATATTTCACCATATCGTTCAGCTTATTAAGCATAATGCGGCTTTGTTGCTCGTTGCCCTCTACCTTGGCAAAGGCCTGTAATTTCATGGCATCTCCGGGTGAATAAAGCAACAGCGCTTCGGATGGTAAACCATCCCTCCCGGCCCGGCCTGTTTCCTGGTAGTAGCCCTCGATATTTTTGGGCAGATCCACATGCACCACATAGCGCACGTTCGATTTATTGATACCCATCCCGAAGGCGATAGTGGCAACAATAATTTTAATATCATCGCGTAGAAAGGCTTCCTGATTGCGGGCTTTTGTCTCATTGCTTAGTCCGGCGTGATAGGCCTCGGCAGAAAACCCTTCTTCTTTCAGGTCTTCGGCCAACGCTTCGGTTGATTTGCGGGAAAGGCAGTAAATAATACCCGACTCATCTTTATGCTCATTTAAAAAAGCGATGAGCTGTTTAAAGCTGTTCTTTTTGGGCGATACCCGGTAGGTGATATTGGCCCGGTTAAACGAGGATACAAAAACAGCCGGTTTGGTAAGGTTCAGTTTTTCGAGGATATCTTTTTGGGTGAGTTTATCGGCAGTTGCGGTAAGTGCTATCACCGGCACACCCGGAAATTCCTCTTTCAGCCCGGCAAGCATCAAATATTCCGGACGGAAATCATGTCCCCATGAGGAGATACAATGCGCCTCATCAATAGCTATCTGCGATACTTTAAGCGTTTTTAAAAAGGGGATGAGTTTATTTTCCTTGTTCTCGGCGCTGAACAAACGCTCGGGGGCCAGGTATAGTAGCTTGATCTCGTTATCGCGCAGGCGGTTAACCAGGATCCGGGTATCTTCGGGGTTTAAGGACGAGTTAAGGAATGCCGCTGGTATGCCGTTCACATTCAGGCTATCTACCTGATCTTTCATCAGGGCTATCAGGGGCGATATAACGATGGTTAGTCCATCCAATAAAACCGCTGGCAATTGATAACATAATGATTTACCACCGCCGGTGGGCATCAGCGCCATTACATCCTGCCCTTTTAATATATTCTGAATAATAGCCTCCTGCTCGTGCCTGAAGGCACTGTAACCAAAATACTTTTGCAGGGCTTGTTGTGGATTCATTGACATAATTATTTCAATGCTGTAAGTTAATAAGATCCAGGAATACAAAGATGTGAATTTTTGCTATAAATTTTAGCTAAGATTGATTTGAAGTTTTCAATTTTTCTTGATCCCGATTATTGAGAGCGGATAGAATACTGTAAAAATTATATCGAACCAACTGATATTTAATAAAATCTGTGAAAGGTTACGAAATACATCGGGATTTTATTTTTAGATTAGCTTTTGCTACACTTCTACACATATAATATATATGATTAAAAAATTACTTCTTGTTTTTATAGCTGTCGCTTCGGCTTTTGTTGGCCGGGCACAAAAAATCCAATCTCCGCAGGAGTTTTTGGGTTATAAACTGGGCGAACAGTTTACCCCGCATTACCGCATTGTTGAGTATTATAAATACATCGCATCGGTATCAAAAAATGTAAAACTGCAACAGTTTGGCACCACCAACGAGGGGCGGCCCCTATTGGCTATGTTCATCGCATCTGATGAAAATATCGGCCGCCTGGAAGAGATCCGTCATAACAATATGAAGCTGGCAGGTATTGAAAGCGGCACCGGCAGTACAAGTATGCCGGTAGTAACATGGCTAAGCTTCAATGTGCATGGTAACGAACCGGCATCGAGCGAGGCCTCAATGTGGACTTTGTACGACCTGGTTGATCCTGCAAATACCACCACTAAAGCATGGCTTAAAAACATGCTTGTAGTGATAGACCCTTGTTTAAATCCTGATGGCCGCGACCGTTACGTAAACTTTTATAATTCGGTACATGGCATTGTCCCTGATCCATCGCCAAGCGCCCGCGAACACGTTGAACCATGGCCGGGCGGCAGGGTGAACCATTACTATTTCGACCTTAACCGAGATTGGGCATGGCAGCAACAAAAAGAAACCCAGGCACGTGTAGGTTTATATAATCAATGGCTACCACAGGTACATGTGGATTACCATGAGCAAGGTTATAACGCGCCATATTACTTTGCCCCAGCTGCCGAGCCATACCACAAGGACATTACCAAATGGCAACGCGAGTTCCAGGTAACAATAGGTAAAAACAACGCCAAGTATTTTGACCAGAATGGTTGGATGTATTTTACCAAATACGAGTTTGATCTGCTTTACCCATCTTACGGTGATACTTATCCATTATATAATGGTTCGATAGGGATGACGTACGAGCAGGGCGGTATCAGCGCCGGTTTAGCTGTTGTTACCCGTGCAGGCGATACCTTAACTCTGGTGCAGCGTGTTGCCCATCACCATTCAACCAGTTTAAGCACGTTGGAAATAGCTTCGCTTAATACCCAGAAGCTTTTGGATGAGTACAAAAAGTTTTTTGATAATAACCGCACCAATCCTCCCGGCGAATACAAAACCTACGTTATTAAAAATAATAACAATGGGAAGGTAAGCGCACTGGCAAAAATGCTTGATCGTAACGGCATCCAATATGGTTTTGGTTTGAGTAATAAAACGGCGACAGGCTTTAATTACATCTCGCAAAAAACAGAGCAGTTTAGTGTAGATGCAAACGATCTGGTAGTTAACGCCTATCAGCCTAAAGCGGTATTGTTACACGTATTATTCGAGCCTAAAACTTTTATACCCGATTCGGCCACTTATGATATTACCGCATGGTCCTTACCTTATGCTTACGGCTTAAAAGCTTATGGCGTAAAAGAATCATTTAAACCGGCCAATGCCAAATGGGGCGTTCTTGATCCGGCACCTTTAACCAATACGCATGCATACGCTTATGTATCGGCGTGGCAATCTGTTAATGATGTTAAATTTTTAGCCGCGCTGTTAAAAAAGAAGATCAAAGTACGTTACGCCGAAAAAGCTTTTGAAGCAGGTGGTAAACAATTTACTGCTGGCTCGCTGATCATTACCCGTGCTGGAAATGATAACCCTAATTTCGACCAGGTGGTTACCCAAACCGCGGCTTCACTTAACCAGGAAATTACTGCGCTGTCAACCGGCTTTGTTGATAAAGGATCTGATTTTGGTTCGGATGCTGTTAGGGTGATCCGCCAGCCTAAAGTATTGCTGGTTGCCGGTGAAGGTGTAAATTCAGAAGCTATGGGCGAAGTTTGGCATTTGTTCGAAGCGCAGATCGGTTACCCTGTTACACTGGTAAAATACCAGGACCTTGGCCGCACCAAACTGGGCGATTTTGATGTAGCCATTTTCCCGGACGGTCGTTATGATGATTTTCCATCAGAAAAACTCCAAAACTGGATTCGTGACGGTGGTAAGCTAATCGCTATCGAAAATGCCGTGTCGTCATTAGTTGATAAAAAAGGCATCCTGCTAAAACGCAAAGAGGAGAAAAAGGACGATAAGGATAAAGAAAAAGATAAGCCGGTTAAAATATATGGCGACCGTGAGCGCACGGCCATCAGTTCATCAATCCCCGGCGCTATCTACAAGTTAAAGTTGGATAATACCCACCCGCTTGGTTTCGGTCTGCCGGATTATTATTACTCGTTAAAACTGAACGATGATATTTACGAGCTATTTGGCGATGATGATGGCTGGAATGTAGGCACTATCAAAAAAGATGGCTACGTATCAGGCTTCGTAGGTTCCGAATCAAAAAAGAAGATCAACAATGGTTTATTATTGGGGGTACAACCAATGGGCCGTGGCTCGGTAGTTTACCTGGTTGATGACCCGCTGTTCCGCAGTTTCTGGGAAAACGGAAAGCTGCTATTTAGCAACGCTGTGTTTATGGTGGGACAGTAGATCAGTTTGCAGTTTGCAGTTTGCAGTTTCTCGAAACAGCTAATCAAGTTACGAAAAACGATAATAAAAGGAAAACGCCGGGAATTTATTCCCGGCGTTTTCCTTTTATATATGCGTGCAAACTGTCCACTGGCAACTGCAAACTGAATTAATTATTCCCTTTCACCCTTCCCTTCTCATCATCGGCTCCTGAGCGGTGTTGGCGCATTTTGATGGCGCTGTTACCGAAGTTGTAGGTGAACGTAAGGCGCATTACTCGGGTATCATTCTTTTGTTTGATGGTGAAGTTATTGTTTACCACCTGGCTGCTCAAATCATTACGGCGGATGTTGAAGATATCATCGCATGAGGCTTTGATATTGAATTTCTTCTCCATAAATGATTTGCTTACCCCCATATCAACCGAATAACGTGGCCTGATCTTATAAATACCGTATGTTAACGGTGACTGGTAATCGCCGGTTACTTCAAAGCGGTAGCCCGAAAATTTGAACGTTTGGGTTGTGCGACCTTGAAACGCCCATTGGCCATCATTAAATTTTTGCCCGGCCAATGTATCCGATTTAAATCCCAGGTAAAAACCGGTAGCGTTTACATTGCCTTCCCACCATTTGGTAATGGTAAATGGCGTATTGATATTGATATTGTAACCTGTTTGTGTTTGCAGGTTCTGGTGTGTCTCGAACGAGCGTTTACCTTCGGTCAGGATCAGTTCGGTGATCGCATCTGTGGTATGGCTATAGCCTAAGCTTACGTTAATGGTTTTATTATAGGTATAGTTAAACTCAAAATTTTGAGTGTATTGCGGGTTAAGGAACGCGTTGCCCTGCGAATAAGTGTAAGGGTCGAGATAGTAAACAAACGGGTTCAGATCATCATAGCCCGGACGATCAATACGACGGCTGTATGAAAAACTAACCTCGTTTTTATCATTAATAGTTTGGTTAAGGAACACGCTCGGGAAAAGGTTTAAATAGCTCCTTTTAACAGGTGTGCTGCCTATCAGGTTACCTGTAGATTTGGTTTGCTCGGCACGTAAGCCTAACTGCACCGAGAATTTTTTGAACTGTTTGTTGAGGTTCAGGTAACCGGCGTTAATTTTCTCGTTGTAAATAAAACGATTGGTACGGGTTGTATCGTTACGGTAAGCCCCATTATCATAGATCTGAGCTTGCAAATCGTTATCGGTTTTAACACTGCTAAATTTTACACCTGCTTCCAGTTTAACGGTTTTGGTAAGCGGTTTGGTATAATCGGCTTTGCCTGTATAAATGCTGATGGTTGATGGACTTTGGTTACGCAACATTTGCGGATCGTGCTGTTTACTGCCATCCGGTAAAAAATAGTCGGTATTGTACATCGCGTTCGAGTTGTTTTTGAATTTGGAGTAATCCAGATCAATGCTCAACTCCTGGCCGCTGGTATCCAGTTTAAGTCGGTCGTTAAGGTTAAGGGCGAAGTTTTTATAGGTTTGCCTGATATCTGATTTAGTATGCAGAGATGAATCGGCAACGCCAAATTGTTTGCCTATAATGGTGGTGTTATTATTCAAATCCTGCCCGCTGTTTGAGTAGCCGCTTACTACGAAGCCAATAGTATGTTTGGCGGTAAGATCATAATCGGCACCTAAACGATAGTTGTTGTAATGATTGGTGCTCGGCATGTTCGAGTTTTGATTGAAATAGGTTTTATTCCCAAGGGTATCAGTAATGATCCTGTTAATGCCGATGGTATGGCCGCGTTTATTATCGCCCCTGCTTAGCGATGTAAAAACGTTTAGTCCGCCATCTTTATGATTGAGGTTAAGGCTGCTGTTATCGCGCCAGTACTGGCTCTTGGCTCCGCCAACAGTAATGCTTCCGTTTGTGCCCGATTGGGTATTCTTTTTCAATTTTATGTTGATAATACCTGAGTTACCCGCGGCATCATACTTTGCAGATGGGTTGGTAATAATCTCGATAGATTTAATGGTATTACCATCGGTAGAACGAAGCAAAGTAGCCAGTTGGGCAGCAGTTAAATACGTAAGCTTATCATTGATCATCACGGTTACGCCCTGTTTACCTTTCAGGCTGATGTTATCATCTTTATCAACAGTAACACCGGGGGCGCGTTCCAAAATTTCCATAGCGGTATTGCCGGCTGCCAGTACGCTGTTTTCTACGTTCATTACCGTGCGGTCAATTTTACGTTCGATGAGTGGTTTTGTGGCGGTAATGGTTACGCCTTTTAGTTCGGTTGAGCCTGATTGCATGTTCAACGCAGGCGCGGTTACATGCTGGCTGCCTTCGGCTACGACAAACGGCTTGCTTACCGCTTTTTTGTAACCTACTACAGAAGCCTTAATTAAATAATTACCAGCCTTAATGTTCTCAAAAGTGTAAGCACCGGCCTCATTACTCAAAGCGCCTTTAACAACTGTTGAGTCGGAAGCGCGCAACAGGCTTACGGTGGCGTAGTCAACAGGTTTACCTTGTTCGTTTGTTAACGAGCCCGAAACCTTTGCAGCGGGCTTAGCCTGCTGGGCAAAAGATACACTGTAGCTGATAGCAACAAGCAGCAGTGTATTAAATATGTTGTGTATGATGGATTTCATTTTAGTTATGTTTTAGATGATTGGGGCAAAGCGTTGCCATTAAAAAGAATCGGCTTCTTTTTTTAGTTGTGTAAATAAGTTTCTGTTTAGTTCCCGGCTGTTTTACCGGATTAGGGTTTTAGTATTTATGAGATATAGGCAATTGTTTTCATAGCGTTCCTGATTTTGTTTAAAAATTAGGCAAAACAATCCCACCTGGCTTTTAGGCCGTTTTTTAATCCATATCAAAATTTATATGCCGGATTACCCGAGGGCGGTAATTGTGTTGCTTTTTATAGTAAGATGCAAAAAGGGGCCTCTTGGTTACAGATTATTTTCACTTTTTAACACCGGCGTTAAATTTTTTGCCAATTCTTTAATAATCCGGAACGTGATAGGCTGTTTGTTTCTGCCTGGTGAAGAGAGGCTGATATTATGGGTTGCACAATTATCAACTCCCCTAAACTGGTAGCAAAAAGGAATAATAAGCCCGCTAAATATTAGCAGGCTTATGTATTTTAAAATGGTTTTCATAGGTAGGTGATGTTACTGATCTTCGGTGCGCGCCGTGTCGGCCGCCGCAGCCTTAATACTATCGGCTTTCATTTTGGCAGCTATCACCGGGGCTATCTTACACTCCAAACCGTTGGCTGTCATGATAAAGGTTGCCGTGTTGCCTTGCTCGTTGTTGTTATTGGCCTTGCACTCGTACAGGTTAAAGTTGATGTTATTGTCAAGCTTATCGTCAATAATAACTTTAGCGTTAACCGGCAGTTTTAGCGTTAAATGAACTTCCTGTCCTCTCCATAAAAAGCCTTTAGGGGTTGATAAATGACGATCGAAATTAAGCACCGAATCTTTCTGCTCAAAGCGGTACGTGGCCGAGCGGGCATTGTTAAGCGCTTCCGTTTCGTCAACACCGCGGGCGCTGAACGTTTCAACCAGCACGGGTTGCGGTACATCGCTTTTTTCAACGTCGATGTTTACATTGTGGTAAGGCCCGTCGGTTCCATTAAAATCATCGTCTAAAATGATGGTGCCTTTAAAACGATCGTTGATCCTGAGGCGGGTACTGTCCTCGTTACTTAAAAACTTGGTATCGTTTAATTGCAGGTAATAAACATTGTTAGCTGTTGGCTTAAGTTTGATGGTTTGCGTAAACCTGCCGCCCTCGCGAAAGCCTGCCGCGGTTTTGATTCCATAATAAGCTACCGCGCCTACCGATGCCAACCAGATGCACAATAAAGTAGTACCAATAGAACGGCTGAACGATGCTTTTTTAAACAAATAACCAATAGTCATTAAAATAATGGTTAACAAGGGGATGCCTAATACAAAAAAGCCCGCTACCATAAATATGCCATTGGCCTGGCGATTGGCAATGTTAAACGGAAATATGTTATAGATGCCCATGTTGCCGGCCGCGAATAATCCTATTAGCGAAATGATAAGCGCCACCGCCATTCCAAAGCAGCCGATCAATATTGCTGCCGCGATAATTTTGCCCAACAGGCTACCAGTGCCTCTTAAAAAAGCGCCAAGATGCTGGAAGATATCACCTATCAGATCACGAAGCTGGTAAATGAAAGGTTTAGCTTCGTGCTTAAAATTTTGAAGGTTATCGCGTACGGTGCTGAGTTCTTCTTCAAAATTCTTTTTAAAGCCTTTAAGGTCTTGTTTTTCACCCTTCATGGCCATGCGGTCGGCACGGGTAATGGCTTTGGGCACTACCATCCATAGTATGATGTAGGTAAACAGGCCGATGGCGGCAAAAGGCACCAGTATCACAAAGGCGAGACGAACCCAAACCGGGCTGATATCAAAGTAATTGGCTATGCCCGCGCAAACACCGCTTACCAGGTGATCATCCGGATCGCGGAAAAGCCTGCGGCGTTCGGTATTGTATGATGAGAATGGGTTTTGCGGATCTTTCGCGTCGTTTTCGGCAGTTTCAAAATCCTGTACCGAACCCATTTGCTCAACAATTTTATTTACGTCGGCTTCAACAATAACCTGTTTGGCCTCGGCAGCCAGTATCTCGTTAAACATTTCGGCAATACGGTTTTCGATATCGGTTGTGATCTCCAGACTATCGGCCGAGGTTGAAAAATGACGCTTTACGTCGGTCATGTAATTTTTCAGTACCTCGTAGGCATCTTCTTCAATGTGAAAAACCATGCCGTTTATATTTATGATGATTGTTTTGTTCATGATTGTAAGTGAATTTTAGGTTTTTGTTATTTTCTTTCGCCGATAGCTGTTTGAACAGCAAATACCAGTTCCTGCCAGGTTTTATCCAATTGTTCGAGCACTGAACGACCTTCGTCTGATAGGACATAGTACTTTCGCGGCGGCCCCGAAATGGACTCGACCCAGTTATAGGTTAGCAGTCCGTTATTTTTTAAACGGGTTAAAAGAGGGTACAGAGTTCCCTCAACAACAAGCAGTTGGGCTTTCTTAAGTTCAGCAATTATGTCTGATGCATATGTTTCGCCCTTAGCTATGATGGAAAGAATGCAGTACTCCAGTATGCCTTTCCTCATTTGGGTTTGAGTGTTTTCAACGATCATAATACAAAGATATATGTTTTGGATTGTATTATGCAATACATAGTACTATAATTATCAATTTTTAAGCTAAGGGTTGACTTTTTGAAAAAAAAATATAGTTTTTGAAGATTTTACTTGACTTTTTGATAACGTAACACTACTTTTATAATTAATTAACTATTAACTGATCTTATTATTAACGAAATGAAAAAACTTCTACTCGTAAGTTTGTGCTTACTTGTGTTGTCTTTGACACAGGTTTTTGCGCAAAATCGTACAATTACCGGTACGGTTACGGCGAAAGACGACGGGCAACCAATCCCCGGAGCAACCGTAAAAATTAAGGGTACTACCACAGGTACCCAAACCGGAGTAAACGGTAAGTACTCATTAAGCGCTCCGGCCGGAGCAACTCTCTCAATCTCATTTATTGGTTTTCAAACACAGGATGTTGTCGTAGGTGCATCTGACAAAATCAATATTGTGCTTGCTACTTCGGCAAAACAATTAAGCGAGGTTGTGGTAACCGCGGCCCTTGGTATTAAAAGGCAAAAAGGCGAGTTGGGCTATGCGGCAACTTCTTTATCATCAAAAGATGTTAACCAGGCAAAACCAGTTAACGTAATTAACGGTTTACAAGGTAAAGTATCAGGCTTAAATATTACCACTATCAACAGTGGTGTATTTGAGGATGTGAAAATTAACCTTCGTGGTATCCGTTCATTAACAGGTAACAACAGCCCGTTGCTGTTATTGGATGGTGTGCAGGTTCCAATCAGCTATATCTCTTCATTAAACCCTAATGATATTGATACTTACTCAATCCTGAAAGGTTCATCAAGTGCGGCTATCTACGGTCCGGATGCGGTTAACGGTGTTATCGTTATCACCACCAAAAAAGGATCGGCTAACGGCAAACCAGAAGTAACTTTAAGCAACTCTACTCAGTTTACAAGCGTATCTAAATTCCCTAAGATGCAAAACGAGTTTGGTAGCGGTGATTACGGCGGTTATGTTCCTTACGAAAACTGGTCATGGGGCCCTGCATTTGATGGTTCGACCAAAGAAATTGGTGTTCCTTTTGATGATGGTACTCCTACACAAACTATTAAATATAGCGCGTTACCTAACGAGAAGAAAAATTTCTTCAACACAGGTTCAACTGTTATTAATGACGTTTCGATCAGGACTGGTGCTACTTACTTAGGTGTTCAGGATGCTAATATTAAAGGTATTGTGCCTGATGATAAAAACCGCAGGACTGGTATTTATTTAAATACTACTCAAGAATACGGCAGGTTAAAAGTTACAGCTGGTGTAAACTACAAACAGTATAACTATAACGTGTTTGATGATGATGCAATGAGCACCTACAATGCCAACAATAACGTTGGTTTAAATGGTGGTTTGATGAACTTATTATTCAATATTCCTGCTGATGTTCCGCTTACAAGGTATAAAAACATCAATACCGATCCATATGCTGGATACAACGGTTACTTCACTAACTATGGTATTAACCCATACTTTGCTTTAGATAACTGGCGTCAGATAGGAAAAAGGGAAGATTTGATCACAAGTTTAGATCTAAGCCTGAAAGCTACAGATTGGTTAAACTTTACCTACAGGGCAAACTTAACATCAAACACTGTTACCGAAAGGCATACTTCAAATGGTGTTACTCCAAATCAGATGGGTCTTGACAGGGGTTTTACCGCTGTTCCTGAAACTGTGAGCGAACGTGCTTACAAATATCAGCAGTTATTCTCTCAGTTCTTTGCATCTTTCAATAAAACTTTCGCTCAGGACTTTAAAGTAAGCGCCATTTTAGGTACTGATTTAAGGCAACGTGATAGCCGCGACACCCAAGTTGGTACTACCAGCCTGGTAATCCCTAACTTGTTTGATATTTCACAAAGAACAGGTAACCTAACAGGTTCATCAGATTTTACCCGTGAAAGATTATTCTCTGTTTATGGCAGCGCGGGCTTAACCTACAAAGGCTGGGCAAGTGTTGAGGTAACAGGTCGTCAAGACAAAACTTCGTTACTTGCTGCTGCAAATAATACTTTCTTTTACCCAGGCGTGAGCGCTTCAATTGTGCTTTCTGAAGCAATTCCAGCTTTAAAAAACAGCAACACTCTTTCATACTTGAAATTACGTGGCGCGGCCAACAAATCAGGTAGTGTTAACATTGCTGCATATGGTTTAGCTGCTACTTTTTCACAAGCTAACGGTTTTCCTTATGGTCCGGTTGCAGGTTATACCGCAAACGACAGAAGCTATGATCCAAACCTGAAACCAGAGTTTGTTAAAAGCTTTGAGATGGGTTTTGAATCAGGTTTCTTTAAAGATAGGGTTACTTTGGAGGCAACTTACTTCCACCAAAATAACACTAACCAGATCATCCCTATCCAGGTTTCTAACGCAACAGGTTACACCAGCTATCAGATCAATGCTGCATCATTTGTTAACAAAGGTGTGGAGTTAGATTTAGGCTTGAACCCATTGGTACGCATTAAAGATGTTGCTATTAACTTTAAAGCTAATGCAACTTACAACGATAGCCGTGTAAACAGCATTTACCAGGGCTTAGATCAGTTAGCTATTGGTGGTTTTACCAATTTTGCATCTAACTATGCTGTTGTTGGTGCTCCTGCATTCGTTTTCAAAGCCACCGATTACCTGCGCGACGATCAGGGCCGTGTAATTGTTGACGCTAACACAGGTTATCCAACTGCCGATCCTAATATTAAACAATTTGGCCGTACCATGCCTTTATGGACAGTAGGTTTGAACCCATCATTCAGGTGGAAAAGCTTAAACCTATCTGCTGTATTTGAATACAAAGGCGGTCACTATGTATATAACGATATTGGTAACGCTATGGCCTGGACAGGTGTGGGCGCTGCAACAGCAACTAACCACCGCGAGCGTTTTGTATTGCCAAACTCTTCAATCGCAGATCCTGCTAACCCAGGTAAATACATTGCAAATACTAACGTAACTTTATCAAACGTATCTGACTACTATACCGGTGTTTACCGCGACGTAGCTTCAAACTTCCTTACATCTGCTGATTCATGGAGGTTACGTGAGATCTCGTTAACTTATGATCTGCCACAAAGTTTCTTGGGTAAACAAAACGTAATTAAAGGTTTAACGATTGGTGTTACAGCCAGGAACCTTTTCTTATGGACTCCTAAAACTAACATCTACGGCGATCCTGACTTTACGTTCTCTTCAACATCTGGCAGTAACTTTGGCGTTAATACTTCTAACGTTTCTGGTGTTGCCGATTCGCAAATTAACCCTGCTACACGTACTATCGGTGGTAACATAGTGGTTAAATTTTAATTAATTGATAGATAATATTATAAAGATATAATCATGAAAAAACTAATAGGCGTATTTTTTGCCGCGGCGCTCATTGTGTCGTCGAGTTGCAAAAAGAGTTTTTTTGATATAAACACCAATCCAAACTCTCCTACCGACGCGGCTATTACACCTGCAGCTTTGCTTCCGCAGTTGTTGCACCGTACCGCAGCTAAAGTGTCAACTTCATATAATCCCGAAGCTGATTGGCTGGGTTATTGGGCTCGTTCTGGTTCATACGGACCAAGTACCGAAGAGGAATCATACAACATCACCACTACTTTTGAGGCTGATGAGTGGACCTGGTTTGATATATTGGCTGACGCCAACACTATGGAGAAAAAAGCTACTGCTTCCAATCAAACATTTTATGTTGGTATAGCTAAGATCATCAAATCGATCGGATTTATGTACCTGGTTGACCAGTATAACAACGTACCATATACAAAAGCGTTTGATATAGTTGGTAACATTACTCCCGCTTATGATAAAGGATCTGATATTTACAAAGATTTATTATTACAGTTAGATGATGCTGCCAAATTGATCAAAGCAGCAAATCTTGATGCAAACCCTGGTTTAGAACAAGCTGATATCACTTTTCACGGTAAAGCCGATAAATGGAGAAAATTAGCCAATAGCCAACGTTTGAGGTTATTGATTCACGAATCGGAAGTATTGACTAACGCATCTGCCGAAATTGCTAAAATTACCGCCGATGGCGCAGGCTTTTTGGGTGAAGGCGACGGCAATGTTGGAAAAAACGGATCATCTACTGATGAATCGGCTTATGTGAACCCTCCATACGTTCAGGAAGACGGAAGGCAAAACCCTTTCTGGGATACATTTAAAAGCCTTTATAATGGAGGCGCAGCTAACCAATATTACAGGGCTAACAATTATTTGTTGAATACTATATATGGTTGGAGTTCAGCGACCAGCTATGATACTCGTTTCCAATATGTATTTGCTGAGGCTTCGAGTCCTTTAAATGGACTTGTTTATTATGGATATAACTATGGTGAGCTTTTACCAGGTACAGCTCCTAAAGCAGGAAACTCATCTGATGTATCTGGTCCGGGTTTAGCCTTGAGTCCTGCACAACCTCAGTGGTTTTTTACATCGGTAGAGAGTTTGTTTTTAAAAGCTGAAGCTATTCAACGTGGATGGTTAACCGGTGATGCGAAAGCGGCTTACGAAACCGCTGTTACTGCATCTTTTACCTGGTTAGGTGCTGCGAATGGTGAAGCCTCTGACTATTTAACGAATGATTCAAAAGCAAAATGGGATTATGTAGATGATAAAGGTCAACCACGTAAGAATAGTAAAATTTCGTTGATCGCATTTCAGAAGTACATTGCACTGGCAGGTGTTGCTAATTTCGAGGCATGGGTTGATTACAGAAGGCTGGACGGTAATGACGCTATTTTATCAAGCGTAGAGGCAACTCAGCCAGTACTTCCGCTTTCACTTTCACCAAGCCGCGGTTCACGTACAATTCCGTTGCGTTTAATGTATCCTCAAAATGAGTATAACTTCAACGCGGCCAACGTAGCCAAAGAAGGTACTATTAACCCTCAAACTTCAAGGATTTTCTGGGATAAAGGTGCAAGATAATTGCCGGTTTATAAAAGATAACCATTAAAATTAAAAAAATGAAAATCAAACATATAAATAAAAGGTTTATCCCGGCGCTTGCAATTGTGATGGGCCTTTCATCTTGCTTGAAAGATAAAAACCCTGATCTGGATTTTTCAAAATTGAAGCCAGTTGTTGAGATATCGGTTCCAATTACTACAGATACAGGTGTTCCTTCGCCGGATAACTCGGGCGACGGAGCTGCAAATACTTTTAGTTACGCATTTGTTGCCGGTCCTGATCCTATTGCTTACCAGATCCCGGTTAACTATGCTTACAGTAAACCAAGTCCTGGTGTTAATGTTACATTAGCGGTTGACCCAACGGTACTGGCTAAGTATAATGATATTGAAGGAACTGACTTGGAAATTCTGCCTTCTGCAAATTACTCTATTCCAAATTTGAAAGTTAATATTGCTTCTGGTTCACAGGTAGCTTATCTGCCAATCAATTTTGTTAAGACGAACTCTGGATTGGATGGCAATAAATCATATGCGTTGCCTATTAGGATAACCGATGCATCAGGTACCGAAATTAGCGGTAACTATGGTTCTGTGATCATACTGCTTACGATCAAAAATCAATACGACGCCACATATGCAACTTCAGGAACCCGTACACGCTTTAACGGCGGTACAGTTGGAAGTGGTGTATTAGATTCATTTAGCATTTCAGGTAATGTGGCATTAAAAACACTTAATGGTACTACTGTAATCGGGCAAGCTGGTGATAGCGGTTCTGGTTATACGTGGGCGCTTCAAGTAGATGCTGCCACTAATAAAGTAACTGTATTGCCAAACCCAAGAGCGTCGGCAAGCGGTACGCCTACTGCTTTCATTCAAGGTACCACAGCCGGTTCAAGTACTTATGATCCTGCAACTAAAACCTTTGAGATACATTGTGGTTATTTAACCGCAGCAGGTGGACTAAGGCAAATTGATGAGAAGTTAGTTAGGAACTAAAAATCTAACAACTATATATAAAGACCGGCGTTCGAAAGAAAACCGGTCTTTTTTTGTAATAAGCTATTTTACTTTTTATCCACGCTATATTTACCTGGCCCAACAAATAACAAACCTGCAAACACTACTGTATCTTCAATAGCGTGACTGGCATCGCCCAAACCACCACCAGTGCGTAAATGCATTAATGTGGCTACTACAAGAGTTATAAGCATAAGTATGCACACCGGCCTAAATGCCAGGCCAATTATCAGCAGGAAACCTCCAAAGCATTCGGTAGCCGCGGCAAGCAAGCCCCATATTGTTGGCCAAAAATGGATGCCTGCATATTTCATTGCTTCGCCTGTATGTTCCCAGCCTGTGGGGCCTCCCATTAGTTTGGGGTATCCGTGGTATATAAACATAATGCCCAGCCCAACGCGTGTTATTAACAAGCCTGTATTTTTGTAATTACTTAAATTGCCAAGTAAAGCCATAGTTAGTGATTAGAGAATGGAGTTTAGAGGTTAGTTATTGTTTTTATTATATGAATAAACGCTTTATCACTGTTTAAACAAACTTTAGTTTTGTTTGCTGATCATCCACTTTCAGGTGAACGTTCCGGCCAAGTGTCAAGCTGTTATTATCGGGTATATGCCCGGCCGGGAAATCGAAACATACCGGGTAATCATATTCTTTCACAATATCCATCACAATTTCGGGTATGCTTTGGCCAAAGGGGATGTCATTATCCTTCATGCCTGAAAATCCGCCCACAATCAATCCGGCAAGGTTGGCAAGTTTTCCGGCTCGTTTCAACATTCGCAGCATCCTATCTACCGAATAAAGGTATTCACCCACATCTTCAATAAATAATATTTTGCCCTCGTAATCCAGATCTGATACCGACCCGGCAGCAGCTACCAGTAATGAGAGGTTGCCGCCTATCAGAATAGCATTTGCTTCCCCGCTCCGGTTATTATCGTGCGAGGTAAACTCATAACTTAATGGTTCACCAAATAAGGCCTGTCGCAGCGTATCTAACGAATGTTTGGAAGCATCGGGAATATTGATAGGCATTTGGCCATGGATGCTTTGTACGCCGTAATTAGCAAACAGGTGGGTGTGCAGTATAGTGATATCGCTAAAGCCGATAAGCCATTTTGGGTTTGTAGCAAAGCGGCCGAAATCAACCTTGTCGATCATGCGGATAGCACCGTAACCGCCACGGGCAGCTATTATTGCTTTTATCTCATCGTCATCAATAAAACGTTGCATATCGTGGGCACGTAGGTCATCATCTCCCGCAAACTGATGGTATGATGCTTCTACCGTTTCGCCCAAAACAACTTCCAGCCCCCAGCTTTGCAGTAGGGAGATGGCATCGGTCATGGGTTCGGGTAGTTTTTTAGCGGGGCATGTAATGGCAACTTTGTCGCCTTTTTTTAAGTATGGAGGTTGAATTGAAACCATGATTTTAATGATTGAACGATTCCTTTAATAATAAGTACAAAAAATCAGGAAATCCTTAAATCATGAACATCATGGTTCAGGGATTTTTAAATTATCTTTGCACACTATTTACCAAGGCGATATTTAATGTCACAACTCAACAAATATAAACGATTCACCATTACATCGGCCCTGCCTTATGCCAACGGGCCATTGCACATCGGTCACCTGGCGGGCGCATACCTGCCTGCTGATATTTTTGTGCGCTATTTAAGGCTCAAAAAAAAGGATGTAGTGTATATCTGCGGCTCGGATGAGCATGGCGCTGCCATTACCATCAAAGCCAAAAAAGAAGATACCACTCCGCAGGCCATTATTGATAAATACCATAAGCAGATAAAGGAAAGTTTTGAGGAGTTTGGGATAGCTTTTGATATTTATCACCGCACCTCGTCGCCTATTCATCATGAACTAAGCCAGGAGTTTTTCCTGAACTTGTATGAGAAAGATGAGTTTGTTGAGAAATTTTCTGATCAGTATTTTGATGAAGATTACCAACAGTTCTTGGCCGACAGGTACATTATAGGCACCTGCCCTAACTGCGGCAATGAAAATGCCTACGGCGACCAATGCGAGCGCTGCGGTACTTCGCTTAACCCAACCGATCTGATCAACCCGATATCAACCCTGAGCGGCAAAACGCCAGTTTTGAAATCAACTAAACACTGGTACCTGCCATTAGATAAATATCAACCATGGTTGGAACAATGGATAGACGCCAAAGAAGGCAGCTGGAAGGTAAACGTATTTGGCCAATGTAAATCATGGCTTAAATCGGGCCTGCAACCACGCTCCATGACCCGCGACCTTGATTGGGGCATCGACGTGCCGCTTACCGAAGCCAAAGGCAAAAAGCTTTACGTTTGGATGGATGCGCCGATAGGCTACATCTCGGCCACCAAACAATGGGCTATTGACAACAATAAGGATTGGAAACTATACTGGAAAAAACAAGCTGATGAGCAGGATGACGCCTGTTTGCTGCACTTTATAGGCAAAGATAACATCGTTTTCCACTGTATCATTTTCCCATCCATACTGCATGCGCACGGTGAATACATTTTGCCGCAAAACGTACCAGCCAACGAGTTTTTGAACCTGGAAGGTGATAAGCTCTCAACCTCACGTAACCATGCGGTTTGGCTGCACGAATACCTTGAAGAGTTTCCGGGGAAACAGGATGAGTTGCGTTACGTGCTAACCTCTATCCTGCCCGAAACCAGCGATAGCGAGTTTACCTGGAAAGATTACCAGGCACGCGTAAACAATGAGCTGGTGGCTATTCTCGGTAACTTTGTTAACCGGGTAATGATATTAATGCACAAATTTTACGATGGTAAAATTGAGGCTGATACTGATAAGATCGAGTTTACAGACGAGGCCCTAAGCAACGGGATTGGAGAATACTACGATGAGATAGAGAAAAACCTGGAGGCTTACCGCTATCGCCAGGCTTTACAGGCTGTAATGGATATGGCCCGCCTGGGTAACCGCTATCTCACCGAAAAAGAGCCGTGGAAAACCATTAAAACAGATCCGGCTGCTGCCAAAGAAGCGCTGCATAACTGCTTGGTGCTGATTGGCCATTTGGCTACTGCTGCGCAGGCCTTTTTACCGGCCACGGCTAAGAAGATCATTACTATGCTTAACCTGCCTAACGAGCCAATTGCTTATGATCAGGAAATGTATTTTAATAACGGCCACCAGCTAAACCCGGCAGCTTTGTTATTTGAAAAAGTTGAGGATGATGTAATTGAAGCCCAACTTAAAAAACTGGCCGATAAAAAAGCAGCAACGGCATCGCCGGTAAGCGCTAATGTACTACCGGCAAAGGAAAACGTTAACTACGAAACCTTTGCTACCATGGATATCCGTACAGGTACTATTTTAACAGCAGAAAAGGTTGCTAAAACTAAAAAGCTGCTGAAACTTACTATAGATACCGGTATTGACCAGCGCACTGTAGTATCCGGCATTGCCGAATATTATGAGCCGAAAAACATCATTGGCCAAAAAGTAAGCATCCTGGTAAACCTGGAGCCAAGAGAGATAAAAGGTATCGTATCGCAAGGTATGATCCTGATGGCCGAAAACAGCGAAGGCAAGCTAAGCTTTGTAGCCCCTACCGAAGATTTCCACAACGGCGCGGTGATCAGGTAAAAGTGCAAATTTCAGATGTGCGGATGTGCAAATGAATTGCGTTTTAAATTTTGAATTTTAGGGTGTGATTTTTCACTGAAAAATTGCACCTTTGCAAACTAAATAAAACACCGGCCTTTAAAAGCCGGTTAAGGTCCCGTAGTTCAACGGATAGAATAGGAGTTTCCTAAACTCTAGATATGAGTTCGATTCTCGTCGGGACCACTTATAACGCTCTTTTCATGTACGAGAAGGGCGTTTTTTCGTAAATAGGTAAAGCAATAGGGCGAATTTTGGTGATGACCTATGACGACAAAACAGGTTGTTTTGAGGGTGAAACGCGATCTACTTATTTCAATGTTTTATCATCAGACTGCTTAAATAAACCGCAAATAGCACGATTCAAACCAATTTTACCCATGCTAAAAATCGGTAAAGTCCATAGGAGTAAGCTGAAGTTATAAGTTAGTGACAACGGACGGGAGCGCGAAACTTCGGGGTTATCCCGCCGAGAATAATGAGATTTAACTGGTAGAATTTTGCTTTAGAGCAACGAACGCCCCTCGGTGTGAGTTAAGATCCAATTGAGAGAAATTCATCAGTAAGACGCGAGAAAACTACGTAAAAGTCAAACTCGTGAATAAATGATAAAGTTGTTAATCTATGACATGACATCTCTCCATGTGAAAGTTATCCCAATCTAATCCGGATTTCCAAAAGAAACCTCTAATATGAACTTCTTGACCTACCGTAAGAGCTTTGACCTCGTTTCTCCAAGCATCCTTATCATTTTTTTCACTATCACAAATGATACTCCCTTGAGCGTTGTTTTCTGAGCCAATGGTAACTATGGAATATCCGGAAAGGCTTAATGAAATGTCTGTTATTGTTCCATGTATATCAATTTGCTGTTGGTCGTACTTGTCGTTAAAAGCAACTGGATTTGCCTTGTATCGCTTGTACCAGCTTTCTGCTGAATAATCAGATTCAAAGGTTGATGCCGGAATTTTTTCATCAGCCACTTGAACAGAGTCTTCTTTGATTGATGATGTATCTTCACCCATTTTTTGGGTTGTCATAAAGTCTTTTTTTACCGATCTGCTCTCTATAATATTCGCAACTAATACAGTTCCGACTATTGTAAATATTAAATAGAGAAATAGTTTAGTCCGTTGTTGTTGGTCTGAAGAAGGTTTATTGTGCTTCATTGAAGGTTTGGGAATGTTACCTTCAGTTCCAAAAGGTAGTAAAAAAAACAAGCGTGGAACTGTAGCCAACCGCAATCAAGGTACTGGTATACCCACACACAGATAGACTAAGCCCACGCCTGTAGCGTGAGCGTTGAGCCTTTCTTTTCTGTGTGTTTAAAAATTACCAGTTTTTGATTGCAGAAATCGAAGCTAACGCAAGATCGTTATGACAATATGTTGTGTTTCCTTTTTATTTATTCAATAAGTTCTTGATTTTGTTTCACTCGCTAATATCGGGTTTTATTCTGGAAAGCAAAGTTTGATTCTTGAACTTGATGCCTGCCGACAGAGCAGGCCCAACGGCAGCGCAGCGCTGTTGTTAAATATTACATTCTTTCTATCGAAAGAATGTAATTAGTAATTAAGTTGCTATCTCTATTACTATCTCTACTTGTTATCTTGTAATACGGCGCAACCGACCCCACCTAAGTCGGGATATCGACTACCGTTAACCGGAATATCGCCCCTTCTATGTTAAATTTCACAACCTAAAGGTGTATTGTTAATACGCTGTTTTTCAGTCAATTAGAAATTTTTTCTATAAATAATCTAAAAAAACACCTTGAATTGGTCATTTCCAGAGCTACAGGGAAGTTACAAGTAATATAGACACAACATAAAGGAAACAATGACACGAGGAGAATTAGAATTTAGGAACAATTGGAATGAGTTCCAAAAAGGGAGAAAATGGGTTTACGCATCAGTCGCGATAATAGAAGACCTTGAATTAAGTGCTAATGCCAAAATACTATTTATGGTCATTAATTCCTATTGTACAAAGTATGGAATTTTTCACGCAACTAATGATACTCTCTCAAAAAAAGTAGGGTTAAAAAAAACCATGTTGAAAACATACCTCAAAGAGCTTAAGACGTGTGGTCTTATCACAATTAAACTTCGACCCGCATATAAATGGCCACGGCAAATCAGTATAAATTTTAATGGACTAACACAAAGATACCCGCTTGTTTTGACTCAAAATGTTGATATATCTACATATCCGAAAGCATTTTTGAGTTTATTTCCATTAGAAAAGCATCCTGAATATGAAATCTTAAAAGAGATTTACCAATGCAGATCAGCTGGTGGTAAATATTTGTATTACAGGCCAGAAAGTAAAAATAAACTTCATCAAACCCTTTAAAATCCCAATAACTCGCTGGAAATTAGCCATCATCAAACTTTTCGAATTATGAAAATTACCTGGAATATAAAAATTGTACTACGCACCGACAAGATAAAAAAAGACGGTAACATTCCGATTTATTTTAGTGTTCGCGTAGGCGATTTAACAACTCGTATCCCGACTGGAAAAACAGTCGAGTTGTCCAACTGGGACATCCAAAAAAGCTGCGTCAAGAAAAATAGTAAACACAATCAGCTACTATCAAAGTACCTCGGCGACCGAATGAGCGATTGGGAAACCTATATGATGGAATTGCAGACCATGAGCAAACCCATCACCTTGACAATAGCATCAGACTTTCTGAGAGGCAACAGCAAAATTACCCTGTTTAGTTTTTGGTCTGAACAAGTTGAGTTATGGCAAAATGACAAAGAGGAGAACACGCTAAAATCATACCGTTCGGTGCTAAACATGTTAAAGTCTTTCAACAGCAAACTGAACTTTGGTGACCTCAATCTGAATACTATTGAAAAGTTTGACTTATATATGGCTAAAGAAAAGGGTAATGCCATAGGTGGTCGTTTCGTAAAGCATAAATGTCTAAAATCGATTATCAATCGTGCTATAATGAATGGTCACATGAAAGAGAACCCCTACCGTTTCTTCAAGATTAAAGCATCAGCATCCCAAAGAGCGTTCCTGAGTATTGACGAAGTAAAAGTATTGATGACCTTAGAAATACCTGAGAAAGACTTGATGCTACAGAAAACAAGAGACTACTTTGTTTTCAGCTGTCTGACTGGCTTACGTTACAGCGATGTAATAAACCTAAAGTTCTGTAACATAAAAACCGATCCGGATGCTATTACCATTGAGATGACGAAAACGAAGAAACAAGTAATGATGCCGCTTGTACCACCAGCTAAGGCTATCATTGAGCATTATAACAAGCTCATTATCAAAACGCCATTAACAAGGGTATTTCCCTATGTCGATAATCAAGTACTCAACCGCAACTTAAAAGGGTTGATGAAGCTATCGGGAATCACAAAAAACTTAACCTTTCACGTAGCCAGGCATTCGTTCGCTTCATGTCATGTGCAGCTGGATACAAATATAATTCATTTGAAGGATTTGATGGGGCATGCTAAGATTACAGAAACCCAAATCTACACCAAGAGCCAAACAGCCGATTTGTTCGGGACTATGGATAAGATGAGTAAGATTTACGGATCGAGCCAAGTCATGTGATTCCATCGCCGGAATCCATGGGCAGATCAAATCATAAAGTAGTAAACAACCATGCTACACATCAGCATCCTAAACGAAAAGAATAACATGGAAAAAGTAAAAAAAGGCACTGAAAAGCTAATATCGACCCGAGAATACCATGCCTCGCCGCGTTTAACCCATGATTTTAAACTTGGGTTAAAGAAGAGGGTAAAAATATTTTTCATGAACCGCGACTTTGTTGAGTTTATGGAAAGTACATTGAAAAAACTACCTGCAAAAGATAAGATAGCTTGCCTTTATTACTTTATGAAGCTTGCAAAACAGACGATGCGCGTACCCGATGCTGAATGGCTTAAAGCAAATGAAGATTTATATCTTGAAAAGATGGCTGAGCTTAAGGATGAGCAAATTCATTTTGAACCTGTTAAATGGATAAAAGCGGAGTTAGAGTATCTTCAAAACACAACACCGCTATTAACTAAAGAGGATGTTGGGCGTGAGCTAAACATTTTGCAGGAAGCAAAACAAAGGCTGAGCAAGTCATGGTTGACCAAAGAAGAAGTTATGGAGCTATTCGATATAAGTGAAAGTACATTGGGTAGATGGGTATATGATGATGCTATGCCTTGTCGAAAGAGGGGTAAGTTCACCTATTGGTTTAAAGATGAAATAGACGAATGGATGAAAAAAGAAATTACTTAAAAATCGAACCTAAACCATACCAGTTTAGGTTTTTTTATGCCTTTTAAAGCCGACAGGGCAACTAAAGCTGGGTTGGCTGGGCAATGACTAATCGGAAGGATAAAATTGGCCTCTCAACAAATTTCAGCATTAATAACAGATTATATAAATCTCACAACCAATGACTAAGAAATACCAAACGCACCACGTTAAAGAACACAAAAAACAACAACATTGTCCTACATGCAACAGATATATTAAACACAATGAACGTTACCCGGATTATGTGTGTAACAAATGCATGGACGTAATTGCTGATAAAGCAGGAAGCCCTGTAATGTTTTATAATATTACCAACGATGGACATGGTTGTCAAGGTAAATATATTGAAGATGGCAAGCTTTATCGGAGTTCTCGCTGTTTCATCAAAGGTGTAAAATGTTTTGCTGGTGAGGCGTACTTCGGTGGTATTGTTATCAGGCCTCAGAAATAACGTAACCAATATCAGAGGGCAGCATTTCGTGGCATAAATTTTACCTATTACTTTACCGATGGTATTTATAAATGTAAGCTTCTTACAGAAATAATAAGTCCGGATAGGAATCGAACCTGAAAGTGAAGCATTTTATAAGGTTGATGGCAAGAATTCTTTTCGTTGCTTTCAATAGTAGACCATAATCTCTGTAATTAAAGTACTGAGAATTAATCTACACCTCAAGTTCGATGATTTTTAAAATTACGGAACTTGATAGCTTTACATGCTCTTAGTAGATTTATATGATGGTAAATAGTTGTTTATGTTATAGTGTTAAATATGTTTAATTAGGATAAAAAAAGCGGATCTTCCCCCCACTGGAAGCGGGCCAGGTCAGTCCGCTTAGTGGATTTGCTCTCAAAAAGTTGTAAGTCATCAATGATTATTATGCCTTCAGATCTTAGTAAGTTCTCTTGTTCAGGGATGTAATCTGTCAGTAATCCTCCGGCAGAATCAACAATGCGGTGTATGGGTATCGCATCATCTAAATAACTGGCTTTCTCTATATATTTGGGTATGGCGCGAATATAACTTTCGGCCACGCCCATTCCCTGACAAATCATTTTATAATTAACGACCCTACTCGGGGGTATTTGGCGCACAAAAAGTAAAAATCTTTCGTAAGGTGTCTCAGAAACTGGCGGGTATTTACCTGGTTCAATTTCTAACTCTTCCCCTACATGTATTTGCCCGCTATTAAGCACTACACCCAAAATTCCACGGCGGTTTAGCACCGCATTCATGCTGGGTACAGCATCTGCTATTCGTTTACAAGGCTCACAATAAAAAGTTAATCTAATCAAAGCGGTACCGATACTAACCATTGCGCCGGGAACGAATAGCGCAGAAGGGCAACCAGCGATGATAAGGTTTTCCCTTAAGCCGCCGTACCTGATCGATAATTCGTCCAGATCTTCTTGTCTGGTCAATAAAATCTGACGGGGGCTTATAGGGCAGGCATTTACATCGTTCACGATACCATACCCCTTCCTAAGCTCTAAATTGCGGCTAGCCACCATAGGTGCGCCTTTAACCGCTTTAAAAAATAAGTTGGTGATCGTGATCATACCGCAAATGACTTTAATGTGCGGATTAATGGATTGCTTACGCAAGGCTCCTGTGAATGGGCATAAAAGCTACAATTGCAATGCTCGCAAGTATGAATAAGATGTGGGTTTACCGCATCGTCAAAAGTGTCAAAATGATCAGTTTCACAGTTAGGGCATACCAGAGCATCTAAATATTTAGTGAGGAATGGCATGGCTTTTTGAACCATCAAGTGACGCATCATCTCAGGATCAAGTAATAAGCCGTCTATAATAAGCGTACCGAAGGTTTCGTCAACAGTCGGTAAGTCTGAGTTTTTTTGAAAACCATGGAAATGAATTCCACCTTCTTCAAACTTTGGTGAGGTCCATAATACGGCAGGATTCGAACCCCACATCTGCATACCACCTCTGAATGTTTTTCTTTTAACGTTTAAGCGGCGATCTACCGGATCAATTACGATGCGGTCTTGCAGAACGTCACCGCATACTTCTTTAAGCAACATTACGGAGTTGCTAATGCCCGGTTCTTTGTCTAAAAAGGCAGTACCGCAATGCTCGCAATGGTGTAGCGTGTGATAGGTTACTGCCAATATACCGATATCTGTATGAACCTTGTTACAGGATGGGCAAAGGAGGTATTTTAAATTCTTTTTTAAGATGGTACTGATATTATAGTTAGCAGTTGCGGTGCCGTCAATATCAAAATAAACTGACGAACTCTCTGCACTATCTATATGTATTCTTACAATATCGAATGTTTCATCGATCTGTTTGGGGCCGCCTATAGTCATCCGTGCATGGACATGGACACCATCATCTTCGTCTATCATTGCGCTTGAGTTGAATACAGCCGGTAACGCACCCCATATGGCAATTCCTCCCGGAAAGTCTTTTGGGACAAGGTCAAGCCTCTTTTTTTTAAACAGGTTGGTTGGTGAGTGCGTGTGTTCCTGGCTATGGGCCTGAAGCCCTTTGTCTAATAAATTTTCTTGCATTTTCATAACATTGGATTTTAGTTTCGTTCATGTTTAAATAAAGAAGTCAATTTTTTAAAGAGTCTGTTATACCAAGCCGTTTTAGCGGCTTGTTGTGGTTGGAATGCAGTATTCCTTGTTGCTTCAGCTATGGCGTGTGGACTGGATAGATACTTATTTAAGCCATCCCCCTGTCCAAGCATCGAGCCTGAAAATGAACAGTTAGGTTTACAATGGAAATTAAAATCACTATCGATATTACCGGAGTTGAAGTTGTATTCTTTAGGCCCGATATACTGTCCGTTAGGCTGTAACAGCAGGGAAAGTAGTTGCTGGATTTCCATGCTAGCCAGATTAAGGCTGAAGGCGTAAACATTTTCACCTCTGTGTACAAAATGATCTTTTGGCAGGTTGCTGATATAATGCTGGTCTTCTAACATGCCCGATTTTTCCAGAGCGACATCTTCCGGCGCGTACTGTCCCAGGCAGCAAAGGCATTGGCGTCCTGGTGCAGCGGTATGCGCTTTCCATCTCGCCTGCCCCAAGTTATCGCCTTTTTTGTTGGGGCTGCAATCAATCCCTCCATCAATAACAGGGATGTAATTGCCATAAGCAATAGCATTTAAGATAAAGCGCGGCCAAGGGCGGTCAACACATGAAAATAAAACATCGCTGTCTAAGGCCGCTAATAGACCTTCCTGTTCAGCAATGCTGTAAGGGATAACGTCAATTTTTAATTCATTTGGTGTCGCTGCTACGGAAAGCAAATAGTTTTTAATTGCTTCCACCTTTAGCTGACCGATCTGCCGAGTACCAATACCATTCAGGCGGTCCAGGTTTTTACGTTTTACAATATCAAAATCAATCAACACCAGGTGGCGTACACCGGTTTTTATGAGTGCTTCTGCAACTATAGACCCGACGCTACCTAAGCCCACAATCCCTACTTTTAACCGGCTTATGATTGCCTGTTTGCCAATACCCCAGGCAGAAATAGTGCGGGATATTGACTCGTCAAATTTGAGATCTGGAAAAAGGTTATCATTGATAGAAAGGTTAAGCACTTTGCCGACAACCCGTATAGACGGGCAATCCTTTTTATGGTATACTTTGGGAGCGACCTTTGGCCACCAACGCCCACTCCAAAAATGATCCCTGCTCAAAGTAAGTCCTACTAAGGGTAAGCCGGTAAGGGCTTTTACTCTCGGCGCTAAAGATTCTTCTGCAACAATATCATCATCGCTCATAGATTGCCAGCCATTGGTTAGATGGCTATGCATAAAACAAATGCCCGATTGCTTTTCCAGGGCAAGCTTACTTACCCGGTCAAAATATTGAGCGGTAAAACTTACGTTTCCATGTAGCACACGGTCGCCTTTCTCCGGCAATATGACCTCGGTTATAACCGCTGTCTGGCGTTTCTTGCCGCTTGAAAGCTGGTAAAGTGCAAAGCACAGGTCTTCCTGCCGGTCCTTACGGATCAGGTGTGCGTACATCGTTTGATGGTCGGATTCGTTAATGGCTACGCTATGCATTATTCAAAATCTAAAAGTGCTTTTAAAAAAGAAATATAGGT
This sequence comes from Mucilaginibacter sp. CAU 1740, assembly GCF_039839285.1. Taxonomy (NCBI): domain Bacteria; kingdom Pseudomonadati; phylum Bacteroidota; class Sphingobacteriia; order Sphingobacteriales; family Sphingobacteriaceae; genus Mucilaginibacter; species Mucilaginibacter sp. CAU 1740. Next base: position 203,241 of record NZ_JBDOQS010000008.1, read on the forward strand.
TCGTATGTGCTGGTCCGTACCGACCCAATCTTGGTATGGCCTGCTCCAATATTGAAAGTCCGGCGTTGGTACAAGCCTCGCGTGTATCCCATCAAAAGGTAGGGTATTACCACCTTGTATCGGTAACAGATGTGGTTTAATATAAGGACCGCTCGGCGGTATTGCTGGGAACTGAGGCGCGTTAACAGCAACCTCTATTTCCTGGCCCCTGAATCGGCCTACCGGCACTTTAAATTTTAAAGCCACAAAGCCACCGGGATATTGCGGGTGATCAGGGTATGAAATTGCTTCATACCCTAATTCCGTCAATTGTTCGATAATCAACTCGTGCCCAAGCTTCATGATACGGTTGTATTAGCTATTTTGCAGGTAACAAATTTGATTTTATCATGAAGCGCAATGATGTGCTCCTTATCATTTTTGTAAGTGATTTCCTGGTGCCCGATGATTTGTTTCAGATAATATTCCGTATCTTTGTAACCACCAAGCACCATGATTTCCACAGGTGTCATAAATACCTCGGCGAAAGGGTATTCTTCATCATCCAGTTCCAATACTGCCTCCGGATAAGGTTTAATTGTAAAGGTGGCTACAGGGTAAAGTTTTAGGTCAACTGTTTCTGTAAGCTCTACAGGTTCTGATTCTTTGGCATCGTGCGCAAGCAGTATCTCATAATCCAGGGAATGGTGAAGCCCGATCAATTTTAATAATTCATTACCGGTGATGTTTGGCTCATCATGCTCGAAATCACGGCCGTTAACGTTAATTTTATACCTTTGCTGGGTCATAGTTTAAATGGAAGTTGAATAGCCTTCCATAAACAGATGCTGAACAATCAAAGAAATTTGCCACCGGATGGAAAAAAAAAATAATTTATTAGCATTAAGTATAAAAAGGGGGGAGTAACTAATGAAAGAGATACTGTCTGGACAGGATTTATATGATCGGTTACAACTGGTAGACTGGAATGACTTGTTACCGAAATTGCATTATTATTCATTAAATAAGCTGGAACGTTACCCTGCCTTGGCGGATATGTATGATATTCCCGGACTCTCTGCGCAAATCGCAGATGAAGCCGTTAAGTTACTTTGGGAGGAAACGCGCAAGTGGAATATTAATTATTATCCAACGGCATCAGAGGTTTTAAAAGGAATTATTGACAGCTTGATTTACAATTATGTAAATTCAAAAACAGTTACCAGTACTGACGCGATGCCTGAAGATGATCGGGTTGTATATGAATACGGAACTAGCCCAAACCCTGAAGAGCTTTATATCGTAAATGAGACAGAAGCTGAAATTTTGGAAATATTAAAAACCGATGCAGATGCGGCTGAAGTTTTTGAGTGTTTAAGGGATGGTTTAAAGCCACGGGAGATTGCAAATGAACTTGAAGTGGACGTTAGAGAAATTTATAACATAATAAAGCGCCTCCAAAGGAAGTTAAAAGTATTTACAAACAGCAAAAATTAAAACTATGACAAATAAAGCAAAAGCATTAAGTACTGTGCTACAAGATGCGCTGATCGATATCAGCGATGATGATAGCCGGGAAAGCCGCGAGTTGCTTATTGAAGCCGGCATCGATAGCGACACAGTGGTGCAGTCATCAATATTAAAAATTGAGCAATTAAAACAGGCATTTGAATCTCGGCTTTCGGCTAAACGCAGCGAATCTGATCCGTTTAAAATACTTAGCTTAAAAGTAAAAGATTTTGTCGCACGCTCACCAGAACGCGCGAGCAATTTTTTAAACTCATATTTTCAGGAGCGTTCGGTACCATTCCGCTTTGCTACAACAACCGGTATTAGTAAAAAGACCTTTGACAAAGTTAAGGATAAAATCAACCTTGAAGATCTGTCAAATAAGCTTGATGACGAGGTTAATCGTTAATAATCAGGCATAAGTAAAACAATTATTTTTTTTTAATTGTATATATAATATAAAATAATTTTAATTTAGAGGGATAAAGTATGTGCGTTTTGTTGAAAAATATTACTTTTGCCGCCTGTAACTTAGACCCTTACAATATAAATGTTCAACAATTTAAATAATATGAATAAGCTTAGTTTTAGTGCATTTAACAAGCTTGGTTCTACCGTAGTTTCCGGTACTATAAAAGAAAACAAGGAAAACTTTGATCGTGTTATAGACGATATTAAGAAGAAACAAGCAGAAATATCAAAGCTGAAAGACGTAGACAATCAGCAATTGAATATCGTGATCAAGCTTTAATCCTGTGCGCGTACTACCCTTCGACGAACAATCCTTCGCTGAAGCATTATCCAATGAACATTCGACCGCCGAAGTAATTAGGCATAAAACGCATTTTGCTTATTTCCTAAAGTATTTAGGAGATAATGGTATCCGCGTTAAAACGATGGTTATTGAAGATGGTTATATCAGCAAGGATTATCTGCATGACTATGCAAGTTATTATGCTTTTTGCTTTGCAGGCTATGAAAAAATCTGCAAGCGTATACATTTTTTTTCTACCGAGTTTGACGAAATTGCACTTAAAGCAGCTTTGTTAAACCCGGCAGAAGAAGCTTTTTGGAATGGCTATAAAGGATTTATTGTAAGTAAACCATTGCCGATCACGGTCATCGGCTACACGGTATTATCAGTATATCCTGATATTCCGGAAGTACGAGAACAACGAATATTCTCGGCTTTGCGGGACTATAAAATTCATTTTTTCGGCAAAGAGCTGACTTTAAAATCCTTGGCTTTTCAAGAGCAAGACAGCGTAATCGCTGCATGCGCTACTACTGCGATTTGGAGCATGTTAAACAGAGCCTCTACGGATCATCATACTATTCTTAAAGTACCCAGCGAAATCACAAAGGGTGCTGGTTTATCGCAACAAGGAGGGCGATTATTTCCTAATAGCGGTTTGGAAATAAGGCAAATCTGTCGGGCAATTATCAATTGTGGTCTTGAACCTGAAGTTAATCAGGGAAACGTTATACCCGAGAGCGGGATTACGAAAGGAATAAAAGTCGTTGAAACATCCCGTATCAAGCAATTGATCTATGCTTACGAAAGAATTGGTATCCCCATCATTTTATGTATTCAAGTTCCACATAGAAACACCGAATATGGATTTCATGCAGTCGCCGTTGCTGGTTATAAAATGGCTGAAGACGCTGCTGTTGGTGTTTGGACAACGCCATTTGTGGCTGACCGAATGGAAAAATTCTATGTTCACGACGATCAGTTTGGGCCATTTGCGTGGGTTAAATTTTTAGAAAGCGATGGAATTGAAAGCCCATGGAGCACAAATGACGAAGCCATTCGGCCTACGTATGTTATAAATGCGGTAATTCCAGTATATCCGAAAATTCGAATTACTTATGAAAATATTCTTGATTTAGTGACTCCACTCGATGGCATTATCAAGGACGCTTTTGGTTTACAGCAAAATGATCCGCTGTATTGGGATATTAAACTCGACTTTAGTGAAAGCTTTAAGCGGTATGTAATGCAATCAAGTTTGGATGATGAAGATAAACTTGAATTGATTAAGAAGAGTATGCCTAAATATATTTGGGTGGTAACTTGTTATGTTGAAAATGCAAGATTTTTTGATTTTACGTTTGATGCAACAGGTGTTAATAATGCTATGCTTGGTTTAGAAATTATTCCTTTTGCCACCGATGACGTAACGTCACATTTTCACAAATATTTAAGCACCTGGGCAGATGGCTTGGCAGCAATATTTCAGACAGCGGGAGGTAGCAAGTATATCGAGCATTTCAGGACGCAATTGGAAACATGGAAGTAAATGAGCAGTTGCTATATTAAATATTAGATAAAGGTTGATATACCGTTTTCCGGTTACAACCAGGCCGGGCCACTTGAAATATCTGCTACGCAGGATACTTGCTGCTATCCCCAATGGGCCTTGTGCAACACGCCGGTTTATCAATTTAATGTGCTAAAGTTGCGTACATTTCTTTACTCGTCTGTTGGACCGCTCAGCAAGCGCCAAAATGAAAGGTATCCCTCACACAGCCTAATGCCACACTTCCGCAAGCTGCACCCAGGCATTTTCGCGAATGTCATTAACATTGCCCTTGCTTTTGCCGTTGATGACAGTTAAAGAAGGTGTAGATTTCAGGCTTTTAACCGCTAACCAGCAAGGCATGCTTCCAGCAGAGCTTGCTGCCCTTCCGATGCACATCCGAATTACTTCGGAAAAGTAGTTGAGAGCGGTACAATGTTATTTTAATTCTCAGTCCTCGCGAAAGGAAATCAAGCTTTAAGCCATTAAATCTCTTGCGAGCGTAACAATCACCCTCGGGAAAGGATAACGAACTACCCGACAGATATTCAAAAGCGACGCGTGATAAAACTAAAGCTGTTTCCTAAAAATCAGCTGGCATCAAATAAGTGAAACTCAGATAATGCTGACTATTCGGAATTGGCAGTCTTTGACGTGGAACAAATTGCAAACGTTGCAAAACCATCATAAAATTAATTCCCCTACTGAATTGAATCTTGAATGGGCAACAAATAGGTAAAATCCCATTGGCATGGAAACCGACTTGTCTACAAAGATTTGATGACCAATGAAGTTGAAACGCTGTAAAAAAGCCGCATTCTTTATTCTCGTCGGGACCACTATAAAGCCAGTAATTTTGAGAAATTACTGGCTTTTTTCGTCAAGGAAAAAAGTTGATAAGTAGTCTTTATCCGCCCTTTATGCTTTTATTAATAAATTATACCTTTTTCGGATGTATTAGTGGCTGGCAGCCATTGTAATTACCCTGATCACTACGCCTAATACCATGCCGGCCAAAGCAGCATAACACGCTGTGTTTGCTTTTTTAGGAGAGCGGCCTTTATTGCTAAAGTATATGATTATACCGGCTAATGGGATGCAGAAAGATAAAATGGTAAGTGGAACACCCAATTCTTCTTCGGGCTGCTGGTCGTTAAAAAAATCTGATTGATTGCCATTGTTGAAATCGTTGTTACTCATAATGATATTTAGGTTAAAATTAAATGTCCGATCCAGGTGCCAATATTTACAATAATTGCCATAAGCCCTACTCCTGCAATTATTCCTGTAACTAATCTTCTGGGGTTTGTACTTGGAAGCTGATACCACGCTTGCAGGCATCCATCGGCCACGGTAGGTAGTACAAGCAACAAGGCAATGAAGCTATTCAAATAAATTAATTCGAAATTGAAGAGAGGGAAAAACGAATAACCGATATATAGTCCGGTGCATCGCGCACAAACCGGAAATTGCCTTCCTTTCCAAAAAAAGGAACGCTCGGGCATTTTGTGGCAGCTGACCCAGGTAACCTTGCTTGTCATTGTTTCAGGAATAGGTATTCTAAATAATAAACAGGCACATCCTGTTTCCATCTAAATATAGAGACTAATTTTGAAACCCGGTATAAAAGCCGAAAATTTTAATCAACCAAAAAGGGAAGGGTCTGTTTAAATGCGATTATATATTGTTGTTTTTAGATCAATGCTTTTATTATTCTGTAAAGCCTGTTGACATGTGATACTTTTTTATCACTCGCCCTACATACTCACACCCACTGTTTTTAAAAAAATCATTATCATCCCAAAAACCTGCCTTTCTTTTTTAAAAAGTTAGCCCTAATTATGATTACTGTAAAAAATACATGTAAAAAACCTGTTATAATAAAAGGTTGCTTTTTAAAGAAATAAAGTATTAAAATAATTATTTCGTTTTAGTATTGGCAATTTTATCTTGATTTTGATATTTAATTCGCAAATCTGAAATGCCTCTTGTGCAAATTGTACACTATCCCTATTTTAGGATTAATCAATAGCACTAAACCAAATTTAAAAATAAACTTACTTTAATATTATTTTATCATCAGCAGAAACTGAGTTTTAAACAACCTTAAAAGAAATTAACCATTGTGTTAATGCTGTGTTTTCGGGTTATTGCCGCAAGGCTTATCTCACAATCAATCCGTTAACTGTTAGGCAATAGCAAATGTTAAATTACTTAAAGGGATAAATGAATTTCATATCCTGGGGGATATTGCCGCAAGGCTTATCTCACAATCAATCCCTCTAATGATCATGATCTTCGTTTAAAAAAGAAACTAAACTGTTATTGCCTACACAATAATCGGTATCGCATTTATTTTTTCGTAACTGTTACCCGGCTTTGTCCTACACTATAGCCAGTAACCTTGTATTTGTCTGAGGGTGTTTTACATACTTCGGCGGCAATGTCTCTACCATTGTTTAAAGTTGCGGAAAACAACAAAAAATCCTGGCGGTGTCTCTACCACTTCCGTAACCAAAATGGCTGTATTTCAGCTTTTTGGGCTGTGTTCTTAATCAAATATATTAACTAAATTAAATTAAAATCATGCTTAAAAATTTACTTCTCAAGGGGAGGTTTCTTGCTGCGCTATTGTGCCTCATGATAACCTCAGTGGTAGTGTCCGCCCAAACAAAGTACAAAGGGAAAGTTATCGGGAGCGATGACAAGCAGCCCGTTGTCGGAGCATCGGTTCGTCTCAAAGGTTCAACAAGCGGAGCCTTAACCGATGTAAACGGCGAATTTACTATCACAGCAAAAGCGGGTAATGTACTTACTATCTCCTACATCGGTTATCAAACTACCGATATTACCTTAGGCGCCGATGCCAATTTAAAGATCACACTTACCGCGGGCAATAATTCATTGAACGAGGTAGTAGTTACCGGTTACGGTTCTCAACGTAAAAAAGACCTTGTTGGCGCGGTAGCTGTGGTAGATGTGGCTGCGTTAACCAGGCAGCCTACTGCATCGGTTGAAAACCAGTTACAAGGCCAGGCCGCGGGTGTTACAGTTGTTGCTTCGGGGCAGCCGGGTGAAAATCCTTCAGTTAAAATTCGTGGTGCAAATACTTTCGGTAACAACCAACCATTATATGTGGTAGATGGTGTACCAACAACTAACGTAAGCGATATCAACCCTAACGATGTATCGAGCCTACAGGTACTGAAAGATGCGAGCTCGGCATCTATTTACGGTGCACGTGCTGCAAACGGCGTTATCGTGATCACTACTAAAAAAGGTAACGGTAAAACTACAGTAACATACGATGCTTATTATGGTACACAGGTGCCCAAAGGCGGCAACGTGTTTAACCTGCTTAACCCTACCGAAATGATGCAGTTAAGGAACCTGGCTATTAAAAATACCGCGGCCCTGAAAGGGACTGCTGCCAATTTGAATAGCAACCTTTACGGCCCTAACGGCGACGTACTGCCTGATTATATCAGCGCGGGCGGTGTAGGCCCGGCTGGCGTACATGACGGCGACCCGGCTGTTGATCCTGCTAAATACAGCGTAAATCCTTTTTATACTTCGGGCGACGCATCTGGCTTTTATCGTATAACCAGGGCTAATAAAGCAGGTACCGATTGGTATCATGAGATCTTTAAATCAGCTCCGATACAAAGCCACAACCTTTCAATGAGTGGAAGTACTGATGCTGCTACTTACTTGTTTTCAGTAAATTATTTTAATCAACAAGGTGCATTAACAAATACTTACAATAAGCGTTACACTGTTAGGGCTAACACAAGCTATAATATCAACAAGCATATCAGGATAGGTGAAAACTTATCATACTCGTTAACCGAAAACCCGCTGATCAATGAGAATGACGAGGGTTCGGCAATTGGTATGTCTTTCCGCGAGCAGCCAATTATTCCGGTGTATGATATTAAAGGCAACTATGCAGGTTCAAATACGGCTAACTTAGGTAACGCCCGTAACCCGGTTGCAATTGTTGATCGTACTAAAAACAACTACGGTGCGTTTAACAGGCTTTTTGGTAACGCTTTTGCCGAAGTTGACTTCCTGAAATATTTAGTATTGCGTACCCAGTTTGGTGGCGAGTATTATTCAGATTACAACCACAGCTTCACTTTTCCGGAGTACGAAAACTCTGAGAATAACTCAACAAACTCTTACGCAGAAAACTCATTTAACGGTTACAACTATACCTGGACCAATACTTTAACCTATCACCAAACAATCGGAAAACACGATATCAAATTATTGGCAGGTACTGAGGCATATAAAAACAGGTATCAATCGTTAGGTGCAACCAATACCGGTTACTTCACCTTCGATAAAGATTATACTACTATTTCAACAGGTACAGGTACTCCAACTGCTTACAGCACCCTTTCAAGAGATAAGATCTTTTCATTGCTTGCACGTTTGGATTACACCTTCGCCGATAAATACCTTTTAAATGCTACTATCCGTCGTGACGGTTCATCAAGGTTCAAATCTTTCCAATATGGCTGGTTCCCTGCTGTTAGTGCGGGCTGGCGCGTATCGCAGGAAGATTTCCTGAAAAGTGTTAGCTGGATCAATGATTTGAAGATCAGAGGTGGTTACGGTATTATGGGTAACCAGATCAACGTAGATCCTGCAAACGCGTTCACTACCTTCGGCAGTAACAAAACTAACTCATACTATGACATCAACGGTACATCAACAAGCACCGTTGCCGGTTTTGCTCAAAACCGTATTGGTAACCCTGATGCTAAATGGGAAAAAGATAAAAACTTTAACATCGGTTTTGATGGTTCATTCTTCGGCCAAAAATTGGATATCAGTGCCGATTACTACAAAAAGATCATTACCGATCTGTTATTTAACCCGGCATTGCCAGGTACTGCCGGTTCGGCTACTGCACCTTACAGCAACGTAGGTGCTATGGATAATACAGGTTTGGATATCACTATTGGTACACACACCTCATTTACCCGCGATTTTAAAATGAACGCGGCGTTAACATTCACTACCTACCATAACGTTATTAAACAAGTAACCCTTGGTCAAACTTATTTTGAGCAAAACTCTGGCCGTTTTAACGGTAGTGCCATTGTTAGGAATAGCGTTGGTGGCCCGGTTGGTGGTTTCTTCGGTTACAAAACTGCAGGTTTCTGGAATTCAAAAGCCGAAATTGATGCTGCAAACACCGCTGCAGGTGGTACTTACCAAAATGATGCAGCTGTTGGCCGCTTCAAATATGCCGACATAAACGGCGATGGCAAAGTAACTGCTGATGACCGTACTTTATTAGGTAATCCTAACCCTAAATTTACCGGTGGCTTAAACCTCGATTTCACTTACAAAAACTTTGAGTTGAATATGTTCTGGTACGGATCATATGGTAACAAGATCTGGAACGACGTTAGGTGGTGGACAGACTTTTATGCCAACTTTGCCGGTGCAAAAAGCAAAAACGCTTTATATAACTCATGGACTCCAACCAATACCAATGCGAAAGCTCCTATCCAGGAAATTGACGGATCGTTCAGTACCAACACAGTTCCTAACTCATTTTACGTAGAAAATGGTTCATACCTGCGTTTACGTAACCTGCAGATTGGTTACACTATCGATCCTAAAATTCTGAAATCGGTAGGTATTGACAGGTTAAAAGTGTACTTATCTGGTGCAAACCTTATTACCGTTACTAAATATTCGGGAGTTGATCCGGAGATTGTGGGTAGTGGTACTACCAGCAGCACTGGTAGCAGCACAAACTTTGGTGTTGATCGTGGTAACTACTCTCCAACCCGTACATATTTATTAGGTGTTCAAGTTAAATTTTAAATCAAGTAATTATTATGAAAAATATACAACGCGTATCGGTACTGGCATTAATTGCTACCGGTATTTTACAGGGCTCATGTAAAAAGTCGTATCTTGATCAGCCGGCTATAGGTGCTTTGAGTACCGCTCAAATCTCTACAAAAACCGGTGTCGACGGTTTGCTGATCGGCGCTTACTCGGCGCTCGATGGACAAGGTGGTAACGGAAATAACGCCGGTTTAGGTGGAGGTAGCGCCTGGGAGGTATCACCCGATAACTGGATCTACGGTAGTGTTGCCGGTGGCGATGCACACAAAGGTAGTTCGGGTATTGACCAACCGGCTATCAACTCTATAGCAACTTTTACAGTTGATGCAAGTAACGGTTTCTTAAACAGTAAATGGAAAGCTGATTACGAAGGTATCAGCCGTTCAAATAACGTGATCAAGGCTGCGGCTATTGCAACTGGTATCAGCGATGCTGATAAAACCAATATTGTTGCCCAGGCCAGGTTTTTGCGCGCACATTACTACTTCGATCTGAAAAAGATGTTTAATAATGTGCCTTACATTGATGAAACCACAACCAATTATGTACAGCCAAATACTGCAGATATATGGCCAAAAATTGTAGATGATTTTAAGTATGCTTACGCAAACCTGCCAGGTACACAAGCTCAAAAAGGGCGTGTAAACAAATGGGCTGCCGGTGCATATTTGGCTAAAACTTATTTATATCAAAAAGATTACGCCAATGCCGATAAAACATTTACTGAAGTTATAACAGGCGGTACCAATACCCAGGGTGTAGCTTACGGCTTAACTGATAATTACTTTGATAACTTTAACGCGGCTACCAAAAACAACAAAGAAACTGTTTTTGCAATTCAACAAGCAGCTAATGATGGTACCAACACCATTGGCGAAGCAAACAACGGCGATATGTTGAACTATCCATACAACAGCCCTTTTGGTTGCTGCGGGTTTTTCCAGCCAACTTTAGATCTGGCCAACTCTTTCCGTACCAACGCGGCAGGTTTGCCTTATCTTGATGATTACAATACCCACCCAATTGCTAACGATATGAATATCGCATCAGATAAACCATTTACTCTGGATGCTGATAACATCGACCCTCGTTTGGATTGGACAGTTGGCCGTCGTGGTATTCCTTATCTTGACTGGGGCAATCACCCAGGCCAAAACTGGATCCGTGAGCAAAGTTCAGCTGGTCCGTATTCACCTAAAAAGAACGTTTACTACCAGGCAACAAAAGGTACTTATGCCGATTCACATTCATGGGCACCAGGTAATGCTAACCAGGTTAACGTTATCCGTTTTGCCGATGTGCTGTTAATGGCTGCCGAAGCAAAAGCACAGTTAGGAACCGGCGATTTTGGTTTAAGCTATGTGAACCAGGTACGTGCCCGTGCTGCTAAGCCAGCAAGTTATGTTTATACTTACAAAGACGCCTCGGCCCCAATGGGTGGTTATACCACTACACCGGCTGCCAGCTACGTAGTTAGCCCATACCCTGCAAGTTATTTTGCAAGTAAAGAGGCTGCTTTGAAGGCTATTTACTTTGAGCGCAAGCTTGAACTGGCTATGGAAGGTCATCGTTTCTTCGATCTTTCACGCTGGGGTATAGCCCAAACAGCGTTGGCAACATACTTTAGTTTTGATGGTAAAGTTATTACCGACGTAACCGGTGCTCACTTTACAACTAACAAAAACGAATACTATCCTATCCCTCAACCACAGTTGGATCTTGAAAAGATCAACGGTGCATCTATTTTGAAACAAAATCAGGGATATTAATAGTAAAACTGATTATAATTGTAATGGAAGAGGCTGCCCTGCGGCCTCTTCCATTATTTGTTCATAAAAAGCCTGTTTACAACAATTAAATGGCATTAAGAAAGCTGCTCGCGTTATCGTGCTTATTAGGTTTTGGTGTAATTTTAAGTGTTTTGTCGGGGGGCTGCGGCCAGCCGGAACCTCAGCAGGTTCAGGCGCAAGATGGTAAATCGCTTTCGTTAAAATACTGCCAAAGCTGCCATCAATACCCTGGTGCCGAATCGCTTGATCAGGAAAGTTGGGTTAAGCATGTGCTGCCGGCTATGGCCCCGCGCTTAGGGATACAGGTTTATGAAGATGATCAGTATGTAAATAACCCATCGGCAAAATCAGTAGTATCTTATGATGATTGGCTAAAGATTGTTGATTACTACACCCATGCTGCCCCTAAAGCGCTCAAGGCAGCGGTTCAACCAGTTAAACCTGTTAAAGATTGGGGTGTTTTTAGTTTAAAAAAGCCATCGGGCTATAAACCCGGCGAAGCTACTACCACCATGATCGCGTTTGATTCCATCAGCAGGCAGGTTTATACAAGCGATCGCGAAAGCAGCAGCATTTACCAATGGTCGGATAAGTTGGCACAGGTTTCTGCACATAAATACAGTTCGCCTGCTGTCGACGCGCGGTTTACAAAGGATGCGGCAGGTAAAAAGCATAGCATATTTACATTTATCGGGTCGATGGATGCTGTGGATATTGCTAACGGATCGGTTGCTGATATTACAACAGATCAAAACAGCCCATGGCATGATATCGAAATTGCCAATACATTACCGCGCCCTGTTCAATCCTTAACTGCCGACTTTGATAAGGACGGAATGAACGATTATATAGTTTGCGGCTTTGGGCACAACACCGGCGGTTTGTATCTGTACAAACAATTACCCGGTCAGAAATTTGAAAAACATGTTTTAAGCACCATTCCCGGGGCCGAACATGCTATAATTGGCGATTTTGATCATGACGGATGGCCCGATGTAGCCTGTTTGTTTGCACAGGCCGATGAGGGGATCTGGTTGTTTTTAAACAATCATAAAGGAGGCTTTAAAACCAGTAATTTATTGCGGTTTCCGCCATTTTATGGCTCAAGCAGTTTTCAGTTTGTAGATTTTAATGAGGATGGAAAATTAGATATCCTATATACCAGCGGCGACAATAGCGATTACTCCCGCGTGCTGAAGCCTTTTCACGGTGTTTACATTTTTATAAACCAAGGCAATTTCAAATATAAAAAGGCATGGTTTTTCCCGGTTAACGGTGCAACCAAAGCTATCTCAGCCGATTTTAATGGCGATGGCCTGCAGGATATTGCTTTGATAGCCTTCTTTTCGGATTTAAAAAACAACCCGGCCGAAGGGTTTACTTACTTTGAACAAGACAAGCCGTTGCATTTTATGCCTCATAACTTACCCATTGAACATGAAGGAAGATGGATTTGTATGGATGTTGCCGATGTAAATGCTGACGGAAAGCCGGATATTTTGTTAGGAAATTACTCGCAGGGGTTTATTAACCAGGAAGGGGTTAAGCCCGGATGGGATATGAATAAACCTTTTGTTTTGTTAACCAATGTTGCTAAACCGAAATAGCAACTCGTTTTTAATAATAAATTGAAAGTGCGGCTTCCTGATAGAAAAATATGTGCAATAAATGCGTAAATAGTTGAGTAAATTATTGCATAAATGTTACACGTTTTCTATATTTACGGTAACAAGATTATAAACCCTTGAAGAAAATTGTTGCCATATTATTGCTGATCGTCCATACTTATGGTTTGGGTGGATCTTTAATTTTGCATCAATATTTATCATGGCAAATGGAGAAGTTTTACAACGAACAGGCTTCAAAGGGGTTATATGATGTTCACGATCTGAAAGAGATAGCTATCCCGGTAAATATGCCTGGTATTCATGATTGGAAAAATTATGAAAATATTCACGGTCGGATAAATTTTGGCAACCAAGCGTACAACTATGTGCAAATGCGGGTTACAAGCCATAAATTATACTTAAAATGTATCCCTACCTATAGTGAAACAAGGCTTAACGCCAGCAATATATTGCATACTGCACCTATAAAAGGTACCCCTGTACCTCAAAAGGAACATGTGCCTTATGTTGGTATAACCTTTTCTGATGTGTTAATAACGCAATCATTCAGCGCTATCAATTTTGAGCCTTGTGAAACAAAACTCGCATCACCTGTTGCAGGTTGTTTTGCATTTGAAAAAGACCGGCACATTGCAATGCCCAAACAGCCACCCAAGGCTATCTGTTAATATTCTCCGCAAAATTTTAGTGAGCTAAAAATGTATTGTTATGCGCTTTAACAGGCATATATACGATACAGCTTGTTTTAAAATGTTAACTGCTTATTAGTTTAAAAATAAAGCTTTTAATATTAAAAAAGAATAAGTTAAAGCCTCTGGAATTTTAATAGCGCCATTTTTGGCCAGTAAATTCAACTTTTATTTATTGTTGAAAATTTATAAATGATATATGGCTATTTATTGCCACTATTTTTTACATTCGCTGCTTTAACAGCGCTTGTTAAAAAAGAAAGACTCTTAGATTGTAGAGATCTGAGTTTAGTTGATCAGTGTTTGTAGGAACATTGAATAGCGCTCCGGGGTGAGATACGGAGCGCTTTTTTATTTTCGTGGGGATGGGTTGGCTTTATTTAGCCCGATTTATACGGTTGTTTAGCTCATTCGTTTTAGCCACTGGAAGTAGAAGGTGCTGCCTTCGCCCGGTGTTGATTCTACAGAGATCTTTCCGCCTTGTTCCTCTACGTGCATTTTCATAATATTAAGTCCAACGCCGGTACTGGTATCTCTGTTAGATGTATGCCCCGCGGTTTCAAAGAGGCTGAATATTTTTTGCCTGTCTTCTTTAGGGATGCCTGCTCCGTTATCTTTAACATAAAAGTTATAAAACTCCCCGTCATCTTTATGCCCAACACTAATTTGACCAGTTGGTTTATCAATGTATTTGATAGAATTTGTGAGCAGGTTTTGAAAAACCTGTTGCAGCTTTAGTTTTTTGGTACGGATGTTTGGCAAATGGTTATCAAAGCCAATTTGAATATGACTTGGAGGGAAAAGGAGCCTTGCCATTTCGGCCACCATTTCGTGCAGATCGAACTCTTCAATGCTTTGATCTTTTTGATTTTGGCGACTATATTCGAGTATGGAGCCTATCATATTGATTAGGTGGTTGGAGGCATCAAGCATCAGCTTCATATAATCAAGCAACTCTTCAGATGAGGTGATGCGATCATCATCTTTCATTAATTGCAGCAAACCAACAACCCCCGCCAATGGCGATTTAAGATCATGCGCAACCATAAACATAAAGCGCTCCAGTTGCTTGTTGATCTTATCTTTAAGTTCAATTGTTTCTTTAAGTTGCTGTTGGTAAAAGTAAAGGTCTTGAAATACCTTAACTTTTGATTGGGTTACGGCAATATGCAATGGTTTTTGCAGGTAATCTACTGCGCCATAGGCATAGCCTTTAAGTACGTTATTTAATTCGGTGCTAATGGCGGTTACAAAAATAATAGAGATATCACGCGTGCGCGGGTTTGATTTCAGGATCGATGCCACTTCAAAACCATCAAGATCTGGCATTTGCACGTCGAGCATGATCAGGCCGATATCTTCGTTTTTAAGAGCCATTTTTAAGGCCTCGTTACCCGAGTGAGCTTTTATAAATTTACGATCGGGTGCTTCAAGTATTTCCTGGAGCGATACCAGGTTTTCTTCCCGGTCGTCAACCAGTAGGATAGTGAAAATTTGATTGGAGGGTTGCATATAGGGTCAGTTTTAGGAGTAATAGTATCAGCTAAATATTTTTTATTTATCGGCAGCCAGCCATACACGTAGCAGGGCCAGCAATTTTTGATTGTCGACCGGTTTGGTAATATAGTCGGAGGCACCGGCAGCAAGGCACTTTTCCCGGTCGCCAACCATAGCTTTGGCGGTTAGGGCAATTATCGGTAACCGGGCATGTTTATCATTAGCCCTTATTAGTTGCATAGCTTCATAGCCATCCATTTCTGGCATCATCACATCCATCAGCACTATGTCTGTTTCGGGATGTCGCTGTAGCATTTCAATTGCTTCCTTGCCGTGTTCGGCGGTGAACACCACCATATCCTGTGCTTCCAGCAGGGCGGAGAGGGCAAAAATGTTACGCATATCATCATCAGCTATTAGCACGGTTTTGCCTTGCAAGCCACCGGTAACCGGAGCGTTGTTTTTCAAGATTAATTGAACATCGTCTATATCATCCACTTTTTTCAAAAAAAGCTCTATTTCGTCAAAAAGGCGGCTGTTGGCCTGGACTGATGGGCCAATTATAGAATTGGATACCGCTTTGAGTTGTTTGATCTCCTCATTGTTCAGGTCGCGGTTAATGTAAGCTATCACATATAAATGACCGGCAGCTGCCTCACGAAATAGCTTTATCATTTCTGCTTCCTGCGCAATAGGTGCACTGCAATCAATGATCAGGCAATCGGCCTGTCCTGCTTTTATGCTATGTAGCGCTTGTTCGCGGCTGGCCGTAATGTCGTAAACTATCCCGGGCAACCCTTTGGCGGTAGCATTTTCAAATAACTGTTTTAGCGCGGCCGAGTTATCGCACAGTATAAGGGCTTTGCGATAATGTTGGCTAATATAGGTTTCGATGCTGCCAAAGGTATATTCAAGGTCGTGCTGTTTTACCGGCTTCTGCACGTAGCTTGCCACGTCATTAGCCGATAGGTCAAATCCGTCATGGGCTGATATCACGTGAACGGGGATGTGGCGTAGTTCAGGGTCGGCTTTTAAAGTTTTAAGGATATGTTGCCCGCTCAATACCGGTAACGCGAGATCAAGAATGATCGCTGCCGGGCTATATTTGCGGGCGTAGTGCAATCCTTCGTCGCCGCTAAGCGCAATAATGGTTTTAAAACCTCGCTGCATAGCATAGTCATTTACTGCCCGCGCAAAATTTACATCATCTTCAATAATCAATATAGCCCGCTCATTACGGATTATCCCGGCACGGTTATCATTAATTTGTGTTTGCTCCTGAATTGGCAGGACTAAGGGTAAAGGATTTTCTGCTACCGGGTAAGCTGTTGTTGCGGTGTTTTCATTTTCAGATGGTGGTGCTTGTTGTAAAGGTAATTGGATAACAAATGTGCTTCCCTTTCCTTCGGTACTTTGCAGGGTAATGCGCCCGCCCAACTTGCTCACCAGTTCACGGCTGATGGATAAACCCAGGCCGGTGCCACCGTAACGCCTGGTGGTAGCGCCATCGGCCTGCCTGAAGGCTTCAAAAACAAGTTCGCGTTTTTCTTTAGGAATGCCAACGCCTGTATCAGTAACACTGATTCTCAGACCTTCATCCAATGATGAAAAACTCAGATCTACATTGCCTTTATTAGGTGTAAACTTAAACGCGTTCGAGAGCAGGTTTTTGACAACCTGGCCCAACCGCTGACGGTCTGTTAATATATATTCTGCAGTGAGCAGCGTGTTGGTGACAGTAAATCGGATCTGTTTATTGGCAGCCACGTGTGCAAATACCTGCTGCATATCTTCGGCCAGGCTACGGATAGGTACCTGTTCGAAATGGAAATCGGCTTTGCCAGCCTCAATTTTCGATAGGTCAAGAATGTCATTGATCAGGTTAAGCAGATCCGTACCCGATTTATATACGATACCCAGGTTTTCCTGTTGTTTTGCGCTCAGGCTTTTGTCTTTATTTTCCTGCATCAATGCCGTAAGGATCAGGATGCTGTTTAAAGGCGTACGCAACTCGTGCGACATATTAGCCAAAAACTCCGATTTGTATTTGCCTGCCAGTTCCAGATCTTCTGCTTTTTTCTGTGCCTCCATGCGGGCAAGTTCAAGTCCTTCGGTTTTTTCCTCTAGCTCAATATTCATCTGCATTAACTCGGCTTCCTGCTCTTTAAGGCCTTCTTCAGATGCGCGAAGCTCTTCAGCTTGTACCGAAAGTTCATCATTGCTTTGGCGAAGTTCTTCCTGTTGAGCTTCCAAAGCGTCGCGTTGTTGTTGGGTGAGCGCCAGTAATTGCGCAGCCGATAGGCCTAACGCAATATTGGCCGACATGCCATTCAATAAGTCTATAGCCGCGGCCACATCATCGCCAAAGCAACCCATTTCAATAGCGCCTATCAGTTCGTTGCCCTTCCACAAAGGCAATATAATAAGTGTATCCGGGCGGGCACCACCGCTGGCCGAACCAATTTGCCAGTAATCCTGTGGAACGTTGTTAATTACGGTTAGTGTTTTTCTTTTAATGGCCGCGCCGGTAATACCCTCACCGGGTTTTATCTTTTCAGTCATTCCCGGGGCTAAAGCTACCGCGCCTGCACGTACCAGTTCTTGCAGTTTGCTATCAAATAAGTAGCAAACTGCACAAGGTATTTTAAGGTAATTGCTAAGCGTTTCAAGACAGTTGGTTACCAGTTCGTTTACGCTATTGTTGCCCATAAGGCTATCGTTTACCTGGCGTAAGCCATCAAGCAACAGGTTGGCTGTATTGGTAACATCATTAACCCGGTTTAGCTCATCGTATTTTTCGTTAAGCAGCAGTTCTGCCTTGGTGCGATTGGTATGTTCTGATATTACCAGTCGTATCAGCCCTAAAATCACTATAAGTATCAATATGATGCCAATTACAATAATGACCACAGCTTGTTGAATGCCATTATTTTTTACAAGTTGTCGCTCTTCAAGCAACTGACTGGCAGATAAACTGATATTACGAAGCCGGTTTTGAATAACATTTACCAATTCTTTTTCGCGACGGAAATTGTCCTGATCAAACTTTATGTTTTGCGATGCCTGGGTTTCCCAAAACAGGTTTAGTTTTTGAATATCGGCTTTTAAAAGGTTTGCGGCCTGGGGGTAGGCGCTGTTGGCAACAGCAATACTATCAGTAGTTACAATAGCATCGTTAAAGAAGCCAGCATATTTATCGAGATAGCTGTGATCGTTGCTGCTTTGGTATGCTTGCCTTATGGCCTGCATATTCATAAGCAAGTTACTTATTTTGCTGGTTTGATCAATTACCTTGTGGGTTTGGGTAACGTCAACCTCATCAACTATTTGTTTTTTTAATGAAGTGTAAGCGGCAATTCCAACCGCGATAACCAATAGAACTGCCAGTGTAAACCATAGCAGAAAACGTCTGTTTATCATTTAGGGGCCTATTTGAACAAATTAAAACTTGCAAATAAATACACGGTATTCCGACAAATGATATCAAAATAGTCACAGTGTTTTTTACGGCAGACTGAAGATGCAACTCTGGAGCAATGCCGCAATTTGCAACACCTATATACGGAGATTTAGCTTGTTGAGATTAGTTTTATAGCAAAAAGGAGTGAGAAATAATTATGGGTCTACCCTTAGTTTTTAGGTGGTTTCGGGTTGTATATTAGCCCGTATGAAATACCTCATTTATCTAAGTACAGCCGTTAATTTATTTAACCAGGACCAACTGGAAGAATTGTTAAAAAAAAGTCGGGCCAACAACGCCGAAAAGTCTGTTAGTGGAATGTTGCTTTATTACGATGGAAGCTTTATACAGGTATTGGAAGGTAATGCCGCTGATGTTGACAGCGTGTACGATGTGATCAAAGCTGATAAGCGACACAAAAATCTGATTAAAATTGCCGAAGGTGAGCATGACGAGCGGGCATTTGCTGCCTGGTCGATGGGTTTTAGAAGAGGCACAGCAACAGAGTTTGCAGAGTTTGAAGCTTTCACCGATCCCCGTAAAATAAATGAGCTTGCTACAAATTCGGATCATCCGGCATTTATTATGCTAAAAACTTTTGTGCGTACCAATTTGCAATAGTAATTATCGGGCTTGGCGGTATAAAACAGCTTTGATCAATTATCTAACCTCAATGCGATTCGATATCAATCACCGCAGTTAATTTACGGGGACACTTGCTTAAAGGAATCTCAATTTTGGCCGACACAAGTTCGCTGGTTTTTTGATCAATCATATACCGGCCCGAAAATTCTTTCATCCCCCCGGTAATCATTTCCATTTTTCCGGTTACTTTTATCTGGATAATGGATTGATAAATGCTTTCGATATGATAGGCGCACTCGCGTCTATTCTTTGTTTTACTTAGCCCGGTTGTTTCTGTCCATTCTTCGCCTATGGCCACCTTATCTTTCGGAAAAATGGGTTGATAATTGGTATAGTTTATAGGAGGGCGAGACACTGTGGCTCCACTGGTATAAGTAAGCGGTTCGCGTACTTCGCCCCGGTTATTGATGGTTAATTTATAACTCGAATCAATCATCGGCTTAAATATAGTATGCATCGCTTTTTCCTGGGGGCTCATCATTTCTTCGTCTTTATCAGATGAATATTCACTACCTAACAGGCCGCCGTTTTTAGCCCTAATGTAATCTATTTTAGCCGATAGGTGGAACAGTGAATCATGAGTAACAGAATCAACCTTAAGGCCAAACCGTACCATTTCATTGATCATTGGCTCGTCGTTTTCGTTGCCTGTAAGGGTATAAGTACGGTACCTTACATCTATCTTTTCGCTCGGATAGTATTTTAATCGTAATAAAATGTCGCCCTTTTGATGTTTGCAACCAATGCAACATAATGCGATAAGTGATAGGGCGATAATTGATTTCATTTTAATTGATGCTTGCATCACGATTTGCTTTTATTTTAAGATATAGGTTCCCGGCCAACATAACAAGCATACTTAAAAGCCACAGCCAATAGCCTATTCTGTAATCAATAATTGTGGCGGTATTACCGGCCTCGTTAACGGCAATCTTCTCGCAGGCCAAAAAAAGTAACGCTATGAAAACAGCCGCGGCGCTTGTTCGTAAAGATGATTTTGGCTTTTTTATACAATATGCCCATGATAACCACAAAGCAGGATTTGCGAACCATGTTAAAGTGCTTAATGAAGTGAAGAACCCTAAAAGTCCGGTTATCAGGATGGCTATTCCTTCTCCGCTTTCTCCGGTGCTAAGGCTGGTATCAAAGCATGGTTGTGTAACAGCAAGCATGTATATGGTAATGCTTGTGCCTATAATTATTTTTGAAACAGCGGTACCACTCAAGGCCATACAATAAGATTAGGTATGGCAAGATAATAAAAACCTGTTTGCTTTAAATCACGCCACCGCGTTTTTATTATTAGCAGCTGTATGCCATTTTGATAGCTTATTCATCAGCTCATCCAGTTTAACGGGTTTGCTCAGATAATCGTCCATACCGGCCTGTAAACATTCCTGCTCATCACCTGGCATAGCGTTGGCGGTAAGGGCAATGATAACGGGCTGCTTTACGTCAGATTTTCGGATAACCCTTGTGGCTTCCAATCCATCCATAACAGGCATTTGCATATCCATTAATATCAACTCGTAGGTTTGTTGCTCGGCGGCTTCTACGGCCTCTAATCCATTTTTAACCAGGCCAGGTTTATAGCCCATTTTGCCCAGGATATGTTTTATTACGTGCTGATTTACCTCGTTATCTTCGGCTATGAGGATATTGAATGGGTATTTATCGCAAAAATCAACAGAGAGTTTGCTCTTAACCTGTTTCTCATCTACTACTGCCGATTTATCGCGGAGGGCCATCAATACCTGTTTCCCCAATACCTGTTGTTTTATCGGTTTGTTCATAACAGATGTGAACAGGCTGCGTTGCGGTTTAATGAGTTCCTCGCCTACCGAGCTCAATAAAATAATTGGGATCTGGCTGTACTCATCTTTAATTAGTTTGGCCAGCATAGCGCCGTCCATTACAGGCATATGCATGTCGGTAATAACCAAATCAATATCCTTGTTTTTTTGCAAGATAACCAAGGCTTCAGCTGCAGATTCGGCAAGGATGGGCTGCAGGTGCCAGCTTTCAAACTGGCGACTTAAAATGGCCAGGTTAGTGTGGTTATCATCAACCACCAATATTTTTTTACCCTTAATATCGGCTATATCAAAGTTGATGGTTGGCGCCGATGTAGCTACACCTGGGTAGGCGTTGATAGTAAAGTAAAACCTGGTACCCTCACCCGGCGTGCTTTCAACCGCTATGTTACCGCCCATCAGTTTTACCAGTTTTTCGCAAATGGCCAAACCTAAACCAGTGCCGCCGTATTTGCGGGTAGTTGATGAATCAACCTGCGAAAACGCTTTAAATAAGCGGTGGAGTTTATCTTGTGGGATGCCTATGCCGGTATCCCAAACATCAAAGCGAAGTTTAAGCAGGCCATCGGCATCCTTGTTATCGCAGCTTATTTTAATGCCAACTTCACCTTTTTCGGTAAATTTAATAGCGTTGCTTATCAGGTTAATAAGCACCTGTTTAAGGCGTAGCGGGTCGCCTATTACGTTTTGCGGGATATCTTCAGTTATTTCGTAAACCAGGTCCAGCCCTATTTGCCCGCCTTTAACGGCAAACATATCCATCACATCTTCAACCGACTGGCGCAGGTTAAAATCTTCCTGTTCCAGATCAACATTGCCCGATTCGATCTTCGAAAAATCGAGGATATTGTTGATCACGTGGATCAGCGTTTCACCGCAATTGATAATGGTTTCGGTAAACATGCGCTGCTCGTCATTAAGCGGGGTTTCGCTCAATAATGCCGACATGCCGATAACCCCGTTCATTGGCGTGCGGATCTCGTGGCTCATGGTAGCCAGGAAAATGCTCTTTTCCTGGTTGGCCTGATCGGCAGCTAAACGTGCTTTCTGTAATTCCTTGTTCGATTGGTTCAGCTCGGCATTGGCGCGGGCCAGTACTTCTTCGTTCTGTTTACGCTCTAACGATAGCATGGCTTCTTTTTGCAGCTCGGTCATTTGCAGGGTTTGGAATATCCTCAGCTCGTTATATTTTTTAAGCTGATATCCCCATAAGCCACATATAAACATGATAACGCCGGTTAGCGTAGCGTGGATAACAAAGGTTTGAAAATCGAAATAATTAAGCTGTGTGAAGTATATGTCACTGTATCCAATATTCTGCAGATAGCTGAAGGTGGCATGATGTATAATTACCACAATAACCAGTGGCAACTGTAGTTTCCAGTTTTGGTAGGTGATAAGTATAGCACTTGAGGTAAAGGCGAAAAAGTGCATCTCGAACAAGCCATGCATCTGGTAAATGAACTGAGCCATAAAGATTCCAAACACAGCCCCAAGTACGTATTGATATAGGTTTGAATCGGGCAGTAATAATTTGGCAGTATAGTAGGCTACCATGCAAATGCCGCCAACACCAAAGGCAATAAGCCAGGTATCGTAAAAGGAAGCAAGCCCAATGCCCAATATAAAGTGGGCCGGCAAAAAGTAATTCATGAGCTTATCCGACCGGTCTTTGATCTCGGTTTGGAAAAGCATGTTATGTTCGATGGAGGCTGTCAATAGCGTATTTTTTAGGGTATGTTAATTATGACAATCGGGCAGGCGGCAACCGTATGATACCAGGGCCAGCTTATTGAAAGTTAAACGCGTATGCTGGGTAAGCAAGCCGTTAATGGCTATTTTGGCGAAGCTTGTTTTCTCGTCGGTACAGTAGCGGCTTACGTTATAGTTGCCGCGGTAGTATAACTTACTATCAGTATCAAGCAGGGCAATTTGCGGGGTTGAGTAAACGCCGCAGGCCGTAGCAACTGATGGATCGAATATTACCGGCAGGTTCATGCCAAATTTGTCCTGTATTTCGCTTTCGGTAAAGTGCTTGCTGCTCATGATAACTATGGCGAAATTAACCTGCTGACCGTATTGTTCAACAATGGCTTTAAATTGCTTAATGTTAAAGCGCGAACAAGGGCAATCCGGATTGAAGAAATGCAGGAACAGCGGGCGGCTGCGGTTGGTGTATAAATTTTTATTTAGTGAGATGTGCTCTCCCGGTTTAACAGCCTTATAGCTTTCGGGGATAGGGGTTGGTAAACGGTATTGAAGGTCATTGTACCAGAACAATGCACCCACCGCCGTGGATAGCAAAACCAGCCAAACAATAACAAACGTTTTCTTCATTGTGATATGGCTTTTGAACATAGCTGGATGCCTGAAAAACCAGCATCAAATTGCGCAAAAACACCAATAAAGATAGCAATAGGCTACTGTTTAAGTGTCGTTTAAACACATAGGTTTTAAGGAAGTTGTTTTTTATTGTATCTTTTACACTTTAACGCTACTTTTTAATTTTTAAGCAAGCGTTATTGCTTTACTTGTCTTTTATTATTGAGGTATTTTCTGAGCGGAATATCATAAATAACCATTACCAGGTAGGCAAAAGCTGGCAGTACAACCAACGCGGCAATGATGATCAAAGCCAGGTGCAGGGAATCTGGCTTGTGCGATGCGTAGTAGTTGCCAAACATCCAGATCACGGCGTAATGGGTCATGTACAGCGGGTAGGAGATATTGCCAAAAAATACGCATATCTTTTTGAAGGTTTCAGAAAGATATGCACCTGCGCCAAGCGAAACTATTAAAGGAAAATAAAGTATTACAACCAGCGGTTCGCTAAGCCAGTTCCATTTGTTAAACGGCAATACAAAGCTCAGGAAAAGCAATGCCGAAATGCCTATAAAACCCAGTTTGTTTTTAATGATGAGGTTGAAACGATAAATAATAAGCCCGGCCAAAAAAGAATAGAAAACACGTGCGCCGCCTTCCCAAAATGTACCACCGCTCCAGCCGCCCATGAGGTTGCCTGCATGGTGATCAGAGATGCAAATAACAACCACCGATACCGCAAATAGCATGATCAGGTAGCGCTTATTTAAGCGGACCAGTACCAACGCGTAAATGATGTTGGCTATATACTCCCAGAATAATGACCATGCCGGGGCATTTAAGTTAAACAGGTTAAACGCCCGCTCCTGCACTACCGGGTAAGGGATCATTAATATCGATGTTAAAAACAATAAGGCTAAGCCACCGGCATTGTACAATTCGGGATGGCCCCCAAAAGGATCAAAAAGAAAAGTGATGAGGCCAAGTACTGTACCCAATATAACCAATGGGTGCAACCTGATAAGTCTCGATTTAAAAAACTCCCGGATGCCCATCTTCTCCAACCTATCATCGTAAGCATAGGCGATCACAAATCCCGAAAGACAAAAAAAGAAATCGACAGCTAAAAAGCCATGCGCTATAAAGTTTTTGCTGTAATCGCTAATGGCCATCTCCATAAAATGAAAGGTGACAACAGATAGCGCTGCTATACCGCGTAACCCATCAAGAATTTCAAAATGCTGTTTTGTTTTAAGGATACCGGGAGATAGTTTTTCCATAGCTGGCGTTTATTTTTTGCAGGTGCTGCAAGATATAAAAATCATGGCTGTAAAAAAGTACATCAGTACCGGATAAAAAAGAATACACCCAAGCGTAAAAGTGTACAAACAAAAACAGCCTCCGTGGGGAAGCTGCTTACATAGGTAGATGAAAATATATGTAGATCAGGCAATCATGCCCGGAGTTGCTGGGTTAAAAACTTCATTATTACGCAAAAACTGCAGTTTAGTAGCTTTAAAGGCATCAATATCTTTTTTCAATTTAGCTTTGATCAGATGCGGCGCCTGTAATACCTGGAAATTGATGTGGAGATTTAATACTTTCATACTTGTTAAATAGCTAAAGGTGTGCCAAAGCAGCTACTTTCTGTTTGATAAATAATTAAGCCTCACTCACAATTTAACACCTCAATTTGTAAATTGCGCGAGTGTTAATATCCTTAAACCGCATCGTCAAATCATGAATAAACTTTTCCTGGTAACAGTAATAGGTATAGCTTTAATTTCTTCGGCCTGTAAACAGAAGCCCAAACCGAAGGGTGTGAGTACCGGTGATGGTTATTTTATATCGACACAGAGCGAAACCGATCAGCGTGTTAAAGATCTTGGTATGGATAAGCCATCGGAGAATGCTACCTATATATTGGATAAACGCAAATTATTGATCCCTCCGGCCGATCAGCCTAAAGATGGCGATGAGTATAAACCTGATACCACGCAGGAATGGGTGATCAATATCGGTTTACCAGCCTCAGCCCCTCCTTTTGAAAAAGAAGATCTTAACAAAATATTTGATGCCGGGTGGAGCAAGACCTACGGCGCTGCAACATTATATGGTTATGAGGCAGATAAAAACCGATGGGCATTTGTAGCAGGAGGTAAGGAGCCAAAAAAGTACAGTAAATTACAATTGTCGGTTAATTTACTACAGGTATATGATACCGAACCGGCCGATTATGTACCTCTTAAACTTGATGCCTACGTGGGTAGCCTGCGTCTGAAACTAAGCAGCTACCCGGCAACTGTTAAACCTACCGAACCCAGTGCCAGGGCTGTTATAAAAGCGCGTCAATTGGTTGCTATTAAACGTCGTTTTAATGTCGATGAGTTGGTGATTTTAAAAACTGATAAACCTTATAAAGGAATGGATGTATGGGATGCCCTGCAATGTACCGGCTTGCGGTGGGGCGATGGCGACTTGTTTCATTGGAATAATTATAAATCTGGCTATGGTGATGAAGCGCTATTTTCCGTAGCTACCGACACCGACCCCGGATATTTTTTACCCGAAGCGATAAAAGAAGGCAGGATGAACCCAACCGACCTGGTTTTCGGCTATTCCATACCCCGAAGCGCCGACCCTGAACATGTTTTTGATGCGATGCTTAATGCCGCAAAATATTGCCAAAAACGTTTAGGCGGCAAAATGTTGAACCAACAAGGGCAACCACTTAATGAAACTAATGAAAAGGCAACTATAACAGCAGTGGTGGGTGCCATGAAAGCTAAGGGGCTGGTTCCGGGATCGGAAAAAGTGTTAACAATTTTTTGAGCTTAAAAAGATAGGATTGGATACAGAAAATGATGTGTTTAAAACAACAGGATATATGTGCGGCAAAATGGGGATGGATCATAATACCGACAGTTTGATATGAAAAAAGTATACCTAACTTTCATCGTGGTATTACTATCGCCGTTTGCCTGTTTGGCCCAGTACACCATATACAAGCTTGAAAATAAAATAGGCATTGAGCGTGCGCTGATTGGCAATAACGGCAACCAGTTAATTAATATAATGGCAAACGATCGTGGTGC
This sequence comes from Mucilaginibacter sp. CAU 1740, assembly GCF_039839285.1. NCBI lineage: Bacteria > Pseudomonadati > Bacteroidota > Sphingobacteriia > Sphingobacteriales > Sphingobacteriaceae > Mucilaginibacter > Mucilaginibacter sp. CAU 1740. The sequence goes on from NZ_JBDOQS010000008.1 coordinate 229,846, forward strand.
TGCCACGAGCCTTGCTGCATCCTTTTTACATGTAGGCAAGCAAATAAAATATACATCAACCGGTAATACATCACGCTTTACCACCGAACATATCGATACCGCTTTTGTAGCCGATGGCAGTTTCCCGCTTGGTATTAATGGCTCAATAAAAATGCATGAGCTATTTATTGGGGAGTGGGTAACTGCCGGAATGCCAGCTTTTATAACATCTGCCCTAACAAAAAATAAAGTCACCGTCGGCGTTTTGGGTAAAATGCCCGATGCGGTTAACGGCGGCTCGCTCACGGCTCTGGCTATCAATAACGGTCTGGATGAGATCCTGTGGATAAATGAAAAAAACGAGGCTGTATTCCTTTCCGGCTGTGATGCCGAAAGTGATAAACGGGAGGTGATTGACGATAGATATGCGGCCCGGTTTAAACTGCTTAGTCAAAAGTCCGACGATTACCTCATACAACGGTATCTTGAGGAGAACAAAGGTTTAGGGCAACATTTTGATATTATTGCTATTACGGGGGCCAATATTATCGATCTGGATGATGCCGGTAAAATAAAGCCTAACAGCATGTTGCTGTTAAAAGATGGAAAGATAGCCTATGTTGGTGCGTTAAATAAAGAAATGATCCCCACCCGGGCGCATATTATTGACGCGGCGGGCAAATTCCTGCTGCCGGGCTTATGGAATATGCATGCGCACCTTTTCCACCCCGAATATTTGAAACGCGAACTACTTTCGGGCGTTACCACGGTGCGTGATATGGGTAACGAGTTTGATCTGATCACTAAATTAAAATCGATAGCTGATAGTACAGGCGTTCCCGCCCCACATATTTTAGCGGCAGGCCTGCTTGATGGTGATTCGCCGAATGCCTTAGGGGCTACGAGGGGGAGCAATGAAGCCGGGATCAAAGCCAACATAAAGAAATACCACGACGCCGGTTTTAACCAGATCAAGATCTACAGCTACATTAAGAAAGGTGATTTCAATACGATAGTTAAAGAGGCAAGATCATATAACATGGATGTGGTTGGCCACCTGCCCAATGGTTATACTATTGGCTATTTTATTGATAATGGCATGAACAGTATCAGCCATATCCACTATTTTATGAACAACATGAAGTTTACTGGCGGCGACCTGACATCGGCCAATAAACCTTTAATAGATAAGCTGCTTGAAAAGAAGATCTACCTCGATCCTACCCTTAACGTATATGCCTTAACAGGCGATAAAAAAGTTGATTACTACAGGCGCTTTGTTAAACTGTTTTTTGATAGTGGTGTACCGATAGTTGCCGGTACCGATAATGAAGGCACCGTAGCCCAAGAGGTTCAGAACTATGTAAAGGCAGGCTTAAGTCTGCTGGATGCCATCCGTGCGGCTACCATAGTACCGGCAACCATGATGAAGATGAATAATGAAAGCGGTAGCATTGAGCAGGGAAAAAAAGCCGATATTTTACTGTTGAACAAGAACCCGCTTGAAGATATTACAGCGCTTAATGATATTGATACCGTTATAAAAGGGCAGTTGATATTTAAAAAATGATCGTAAAACATATTAATGACCGAAACCAACCTTATCAAACAAAAATTTAAAAGCGCCGTACAACGCGGGACCGGCGAGGCTCATTTATTAATGCAGGGCCATCCTGATCTTGATTTTTCAGCCTTAATTATAAAAGCCTGCATTAAAAATTTCGCTTACGATGGTCAATGCGAAAGCAGCCGGATTGGATATCTTTTCGAACTGATCAAACTATCCAACCAGGAGTACAAAATTAAAGAGGCGATACTTAAAGCCCTGTTAACCCCGCAAAAAGATACCTGGACGCTAACGCAGCTTTTTGAACTGGCTTTGTTGTTTGCCAAGCAAGGTGATATCCGCGCACGGCAGGTTATTTATGATGCCTTTGTGTCAAACCCGATGTGGGGATCGGATTGGGCCGGTACCTATCAAATTGTTGAACTTGATGGTATGAAGGGGCTTGAGTTTATTGCCGAAGAATTTGGAAAAAGACTGAGCAATAACCCCGAAGATTGGCACGACGATGACCTGATCAAGTATTTTCAAGGCAAGAACCCCGACATAGATGTATGGGCAACGCTTGATAAACAGGCGGAACAGAACTGTTTTGTTAAATTTCATGTTGATAATGTAAGGGAGATAACGGCCCGGCAGGCGGCACATTCAACCAGGCTGCGCCCGGTTTATAAAGATATTGTGGAAGAGGTTCTGTTAACCAAAAGCAGGTTTAAAATTTGGAATTTTAAGGACGATGGGGCCGGGCTGAATTTAATAGCAGAACGTTTAGCAACCGAAAAAAACAGGAATAATATCGAGAAGCTTTTATTAGTATTTACACAGAACGAATATCCGCTTGATAGCAACATAATTCTTAACCTTGCCCGGCATGGCGCTAATAAAAAGATCAGGCAGCGCGCTATTAACGCGCTGCAGTTTTTACAGGGAGAAGAGATAAGGCAGTTTGTTATTGATCATATCACTACAGTTAAAAATCCGCAAGATTATGTGAAAGGGCTTCGCTCAAACTACCAGCCGGGCGATCACGAATTGTTAACTCAACTGGTTGAAAAATGTAACAATGCAAGTGCTTTAGAATCGCTGGTTATCCATTACCAGGATATTTATCGTAATAACCCAACCCCCGAATGCCGCGGGCCGCTTGAAGCCCTTTATAACAAACACACTTGCGCACTTTGCCGGGAACATACTGTAGAGATATTGATTGATAATGGTGTTTTGAGCGATAAGATAAAAAGCGAGATCCGGTTTGATTGTAATGAGGGCATAAGGCAGTTATATGAAGATTAAACCATAGCAAAGGGTGCTGTGAGTAATAAGTGCGGCTTTGTTTGGTAACAAAACCAGCTGCGCATCATCTTAAAATATATAATATCTACATAAATTGACTGGGTTTCCTGACAATATAAAATTCCAGTACAGTTGGCGCAAATATCAACAACGTGTACTGGACGGACTTGATGATTATCTGATTGATGGGCATTTACATGTAATAGCTCCACCCGGATCTGGCAAAACTGTTTTAGGCCTGGAGGTTGCCCGGCAGATAAACAATGCTACGCTTATTCTTACACCTTCTATCGCCATCCGTAACCAATGGGTGCAACGGTTTTGCGATATGTTTTTACAAACCGCGGAGGTACCCGGCTGGATCTCGAAAGATATCCGCAAGCCTGCTTTCCTTACGGTAGTAACTTATCAGGGACTCCATGCGGCATGTAATAATTTGCGTGTGGCGGATGATGATAATGCCGAAGAAGAAGAGTTTGATGATGAACCTGCTCAAGCCTCGCATAACCAAAATCTTGAAAATATTATTGCGGGTTTAAAGCAGCAAAATATAAAAACCATAGTTATTGACGAAGCGCATCACCTTAAAAATGAATGGAACTACACATTAACCAAAGTTAAAGAGGCTATTGATCCAATTACTATCGGCCTTACCGCAACACCGCCATACGATGTATCGCCGAATGAATGGCAGCGATATATTGAACTTAATGGCCCGGTAAGCGTTGAGATCTCGGTGCCGGAACTGGTTATTGAAGCCGACCTTTGCCCTCACCAGGATTATGTTTACCTGAGCCTGCCTACCCAAACCGAAAAGGAAAATATCAGCAGTTTCAGGGAGCGGATGCAATTCGTTTTCGATGAAATAACGCAGGATGAGATACTGATCGTGGCCATAGAAAGCCATCCTGCCTGGATTGATCCCGAACAGCATCTTGATTGGATCTACAGTAATTTATCATGCTATTCGGCCAGCCTGATATTTTTGAACGCCTGCGGTCGTGAAATTTCAAAGGCCCATCTCGATATCATTGATGATAAGGATGTAAAGATCCCGGTGTTTGATTATTACTGGGCGGCAATATTGCTTGATTTTTATCTGTATAAGGAAAAGCTACAGTTTAAGGATTTTCAGGAGCACAACAAAAACCTTGAGAATAAGCTAAGGCGCAATGGTGCCATCGAAAAAAAGCAGATCAACTTTTCGCAAAACAGGCAGGTTACGGGTTCGCTCGCCTCAAGCATTAGCAAACTGCAAAGTATTAAACAGATAGTCGAGTTTGAATACGGGCAGCTGGGACATAATATGCGGATGGTAGTGCTTACAGATTATATCCGCAGCGAGTTTTATGTCAACAATGTTGTCAATAACATCGAACTAAACAAAATTGGTGTGATAACCATTTTTGAAAAATTGCGCCGTGAAAATGCTACCGGTATCCGGATAGGGGTTTTAACTGGTTCGGTAGTGATCATCCCGCATAAAGCATACACCGCCTTCGAGCTGGCAGCCCAGGCAAAGGGTTTAACTAAGCTGGTATGCACTAAGGTGCCTTTTGATGGCGATTACGTGTTGATTGAAGAATGTGCCGCACTAAAAAACGATATCGTTCATATCATCACCACCATTTTTCAGCAGGGAGAAATAGAATTGCTTATCGGCACAAAATCATTATTGGGCGAAGGTTGGGACGCTCCCGCCATTAATGCACTGATATTGGCCAGCTTTGTAGGCTCGTTTGTACTCTCAAACCAAATGCGTGGGCGGGCTATTCGTACCCAAAAGGGGAACAATGATAAAACAGGCAATATCTGGCACTTGGCCTGTATCGATACTACATTGGCAAATGGAGGCGATGATTTTGAAATGCTTACGCGGAGGTTTAAAAGTTTTGTAGGTATTTCCTTTAAGGGCGATAGGGGTATTGAAAATGGAATGGCCCGGTTAAATATTTCTGAAAATTTTTATGGCAGAACAGACATTGAAGAGCTAAACCAAAAAACGCTTAAACATGCATCTGACCGTGCCGGGCTTAAACAAAACTGGGATGCCGCGCTTGAAAAAGGCGTATCGTTAATTGAGGAGATCAAGATTCCGTTCCCCGAAGATCAGGAATATCAGGCCATTAAAAGCATGTATTTTGATCGTACTATCAAAAACCTAATTGTTTCGCTGCTGATTGGTATGGTTGATTATTTTATTGGGATGTTGGAGGGGATTGGCCGGAGTGGCAAAAGTATTTCCACACGGCAGGATCTGAACACTTACTTTTCTTTCGCTTTAATAATTGCAGTGTTTGTATTTGCCCGTAAAGCATTTAAAGCTTTTAGGCTATATGTTAAGTATCGTGACATAGCCAAGGATATACAAACCATTGGCGATACTTTGCTGAATACCCTGGTAAGTATAGGCATTGTGAAAACAGAAAGGACAAAGCTTGAGGTGGAAGCAACTGTAGATAAATTTGGAGCGGTTTACTGTTACATAGATGGCGGAACCACCTTCGAAAAATTCACTTTTATAAACATGCTGCATGAAATAACCGCGCCTATCGATAATCCTCGTTATGTGATAACCCGCCGGGCCATGTTTATGCGTTATATTAAGCAGGAGGATTTTCATGCAGTGCCCGAACTTATTGGCCGTAATAAAAGTACGGCGGTTTATTTCAGTAAAGAATGGCAGCGCCTTGTTGGTAACTGCGAACTCATTTTTACCCGCAGTGCCGAAGGCAGGAGGCTGTTGCTGAAGGCCCGCGTAAAATCGTTGGCGGCGCAGTTTCAAAAACGTGCCGAGCGTATAAATAAATGGCAGTAACAACAGGCTGTCGCGATGCACTGTATCGATAAATAGGAACTTTATATCGATGGCCGGCCAAAAAAACGGTGGTTAAAAATTTGGATATTAAAACTTAAATCACTTATCTTCGTTAATTACCAAAAGGCAAGACTATGCAGGCAAGTGGCTTACATAGTCTTGTTTGCTTTTATAAGCGTCGCGTCCTTTCTTGAAATAGGGAAGGGCGGTTTTTTTTGGATAACGAACAGTAATCATATTAATAAATTTTTGCGTTATGGCAGAGGTATCATACTATACCAAAGATGGTTTAGAGAAATTAAAAGAGGAACTACAACGATTAAAAACAACCGGTCGTTCTGATATATCAAAGGCTATTGCCGAAGCCCGCGATAAAGGCGATTTATCAGAAAATGCCGAATATGACGCGGCTAAAGAAGCCCAGGGCTTGCATGAAGCCAAAATAGCGCAAATGCAGGAAACGCTTGCTAATGCCCGTTTGCTTGATGAATCAAAAATTGATGTATCAAAGGTATTGGCGCTATCAATTGTTAAGATCAAAAACCTTAAAAATGGTGCAACCATGAGTTATCAGCTGGTATCTGAAAGTGAAGCGGATATGAAATCGGGCAAGATCTCGGTTACATCGCCTATTGCTAAGGGCCTATTGGGCAAAAAGGTTGGCGAAAAAACAGAGATCACCGTACCTGCCGGTAAAATTGAATTTGAGATCCTCGAGATTAGCAGGTAATTTTTATAAAAATACTTTAACGGGGTGGATGGTTTTTAAATAGGATCATTTGCCCCGTTGGCATAAACAAGCATCAACCAAACAAAAACAAACCCTTATGAGCAGCATTTTTTCGAAGATAGTAGCAGGCGAGATCCCGGCCTACGTAGTAGCCGAAAGTGTAGAATTTCTGGCTTTTTTGGATATTAACCCATTAGCTATAGGACACGTGTTGGTGATTCCTAAGAAGGAAGTGGATTACCTGTTTGATATTGATGACGAAACTTATACCGGCCTACAGTTATTTGCAAAAATTGTAGCCACCGGGCTTAGAAAAGCTATTCCTTGTAAGAGGATAGGTGTAGCGGTGATAGGACTTGAAGTTCCGCACGCGCACATACACCTGATACCGCTGCAAAATGTGGAGGATATTAATTTTTCGCGTCCGAAATTAAATCCAGGCCCCGAGGAGTTGAAAGAAACCGCCGAAAAAATAAAAGAGGCATTACGGTAGTTTTAAGCTGTTTAAATTAAATAGCCGAAATATCAAAAATTGTAATTGTGAGGTACGAAGCAATAACGAACTATACAGGTCGGACCTGCTTCATTGCGATTGCTTCGTACCTCGCAATGACATTGCGGAGAATCCTCTTTCAACAAAAAGAGCTACTTAACAACCCTTTTAGCATTATCCTTAACAAAAGTATCCCAACCCGAGTATGATTTTTTGCTGCCGGTTTTTCCCGCGCCGGTAGTAACCCGCTGAAAGGAATGACAAACGGCAACAGCCAAGCCATCTGTAGCATCTAAAAAATCGGGGGTTTCCTTAAATTTTAAAAGGCTTTGCAGCATGGCTGCCACTTGCTCTTTAGTGGCGCTTCCGTTACCTGTAATGGATTGTTTTATTTTGCGGGGCGCATACTCGGTAATATCAACATTGCGCGATAGGGCCGCGGCGATAGCCATACCCTGCGCCCTTCCCAGCTTAAGCATTACCTGTATGTTTTTACCATAAAACGGGGCTTCGATAGCCAGGCAATCGGGATGATAATTATCAATAAGGGCTACCGTTTTTTCAAATATGCGTTGCAGTTTCAGCATAGCATCATCCGTAACGGGCATTTTTACTACACCCATGGCAAGCATTTCAATTTTAGAGCCTGTTTCTTTCACCAGTCCGTAACCCATTACCACTGTTCCTGGGTCGATGCCTAAAATTATCCGCTCTTTTGTGTTTACCGCCTGCTGCATATCAACTCAAAGGTAACCAATCAAACCAAACTATTTTGCAGCACAGTCATATATTGCTTCCTGTCAATCATACGTGCGCCCATCGATTCGAGGTGATCCGTATGTACCTGGCAGTCTATCAATTTATAAAGGCCTGTACCAGCCAAATAAATAAGCGCCATTTTTGAAGCATTGTTTGCTCTGCTAAACATGCTTTCGCCGCAAAATACATCGCCAACGCGTACCCCATAAAGCCCGCCAACCAATTCATGGCCCTCCCAAACTTCAACCGAGTGCGCGTGGCCTGCGGCATGCAACCTGTTATAAGCGGCTATCATATCGGCCACTATCCAGGTGCCGTCCTGCCCCTCGCGTGGCACTGCTGAACAGGCTGTGATCACATCATTAAAGCAAGTATCAATAGTAACCCTGAATTTGCCCGATCGTATTACCTGCCGCATTGATTTGGAGATCCTCAACTCGTCAGGAAACAATACAAAGCGCTCGTGCGGCGAGTACCACAAAATAGGATCATCCTCGCTATACCACGGGAATATGCCGTTTTGATAGGCCAGCAATAACCTATCAACAGACAGATCACCGCCAACAGCCAAAAGCCCGTCTGGTTCGGCCAGATCGGGCTTTGGAAATATCAATCGTTCGTCGAGCCTGAATATCATTCAGGGGCAAAATTAAGCTTTACGACGGATCACCAGTTTTTTATTTTGCGCTTTGGCAATGGCATCCATGTACACCTGCATTTCATTGTATTTTGCGGCAGGTATAACGTGATTTTTTAAATTGAATTTAGTGGTGCTGATAACCTGGTTTTTAGCAGCATCATAAACATATTTAACATCGTAGGTGCCATAAGTAAATTTGAGGCTTTGATCGGTAGGTAAGGCATCAATTTCAAAACCTGCAGGCAGATCAATAGTGGTAACGCATGTTTTTAACATGGGTATCTCGAAAAAGTAATCGCTTTTTCGCTTTTCAAGCACAGGCATAGTGGCCTGCCAAATATCAAACACGCGGGGTTTGTAAAATTGTTTATTACCTGCTGCAACATCGCAAAACTTATCATATATCAGATCAATATCTACCTCCTTGGTTCCATCCTTATCGGTTGATGGTTTAAACTCAAATATCGAGGGCTGTTTCATATTAAGCCTGCGGATAAGGTATTGCTTTTGCTCGTCGGTTTTTAAAGCAGCTAAGCCAATGTAATCGTCGCGATAACCGCCGGTAGTTAAAATTTTAAGCTGAGCTTTAGCGCCGCCGTCGGCATCCAGTATAATATGGGCTTCGGCATTAAACTGATTATCGGCATCATTGCTGCGTGGGGTTTTAACCAATTTCCCGCCATCATCTGTAACTAACAGCGCGTACCTGTTTTCAGTAAAGGAGCCAAGCTTGCCAAATGATTTTTGCATGTTGGTGCATTCTAACCAGGTTGTATCTCCTTTAAACGGAACGCATAAAATGATATGGTTAAACGGATCGCTCGGGAATGATGGATCGGCTGGTTCTTCATTAGCGCCCGCGTTAATAATAGCATAGTACGATGGTATGTTTACTGCTTTAAGCAGGGCGTACATGTAATTTGATAAGGCTTTGCAATCGCCATATTTTTTCTGATCAACAAAAGTTGCCGGGAAAGGTTTCAAGCCGCCAATACCAAGCTGAATGCTCACATAGCGCATATTTTGCTGCATGTATTGGTACAAAAATTTGGCCTTTTCCTTATCCGTTTTGATATCAGCAGTCATTTTTTTGATCTCTTCAATCCGTTCGGGGCTAAGTGTGCATATATCGGCGTTTAAGGCCTGCTGCCATTTGCCATAGTTTTGCCAGGTGCTTATATCGCCCGGGATCCCTCCAAACTGGAACGAATTTGCGGCAAACATGATCTTGGGCATAACCTGCCACGCTTCGGCATCATCCTCGGGCTTTATGGCTTTTAAATTTTTTACGTGCCAGGTATATTTTTCAAGTTCACCAACCGCGCTTTTTTCAGGCTTAATGTTAATGTTTTTGTTCATGTACCTGAAGCCTACAGCAGGGTTTACAAAAAAGGTGTAGTCGGCATTTTGAACCGAGCGTTCGCGTGTTTGAATATTCCACTCGCCAAGGTCAAGATAGCTGTTCCTATCAGTTTCGTATATGATCTCAATTGTGGTGGGGTAAATTGAAATGGTATGTTCTACAAGCAGCACGCGGTCGTCGGTTACAATTGAAATACCATCAATAGCTGCACGGTCATAAAAATCGCTTTTGCGGTATTTTTTGATCATGGTGCCGGCGGCGTTGTACACCAGCATCTGTGCATCATCGATACTTGAAAACTTTTTATCATAAAATAATGGCAGAAAGGCCGCGCCATCGCCTTTTTCGTTTAAAACAGTAATGATAGCGTGGTGCCTCGTCATCATTTTACCTGGCCCTTTTACCGTTACCTCATCTGATGAATAGCGAACTACCGAATTTGCATCTTCCTTCAACGAATCGGGAATGGTTGAGGCTATATAAAGATCCTTAGAGATATTTTTATCCTGGCCATATACTGTAGCCAACGAGACAAACAGAACTGCTACGGTTAATAGCAGCCTGTTAAAAAACTTGATACACATACTAATTGATTATGTTTTTTTGAGTACAACCTGTTGGTTAAGTTTCCCGAAAAACTTTTTCCAAAACTGAGGCTAAGCTTTTTTCAATACAATTTGCTCATTGATCATATCCTGCATCTGTTTATAAAATTCGTGCAGCTCAGGATAGTTCTCTTTTTCGTAAAAGGTTTTTTCGTAGGTTATAACGTAGCGAACTACAATTACTCCGTTTTGTTCGGCCATAACCCGTCTAAAACTGATGCTTTGGTCTGGAATTACCATACGTATGCTTTTTGGTAGCGCATCAACTTTATAGCCTGCGGGTATTTTGTAAGTGCCGGCTATTTCATAGCGGTTTCGGTGCCCAAAATCAATATCGGTCGATCGTTTTTCGTTTATAAAAGGGTTTACCTTAATTGGTGTGAACAAATTAGGGTTAACATAAATATAGTTTCCGTCCGATCCGGTAAGTTCAAGGTTAAAAGCTATGTTCTGAACTAATGGAAGGGTGTCGCTTTCCATATCGTTCATTTTTAATGACGTTATTTTAAGGTTATTGTCATTATCCCTCAGGTAATCGATATATTTTTTCTCGCCATCAGTTTTGTAGCGCTCGCAGCTATTGATCTTGTGATAGCTAAAGCTGCTGATATCTGCCGTGCCGGTCATTTTGCCATCAGCCATGATCTCGGCATTGATAATGGTTACCTGCCTGGCGGGCTGCTCTTTTTTGATAAAAAGCATATCGTAGGTATTGGCCGGTTTATCGATATACAGGCCCAGTGAGTTAAGCAGGTTATCAGGAGTTTCGTTATACATGTTATACTTGCTGGTAGCATCAAGTATATATTCTTTAGTAGTATCAACAGGTATATAAACCACTGCCCTGTTAAATTGCGAAAGCGATGTATTATAACGGTTTACTTTTCCATGCTCGCGCGTACTCACTATCATGGGATAAATTTCTTTTATGCCTGATTGTTTAAGCAGGTGATATAAAATGATATTCACCTCGGCCGAGTTGCCTGTTTTCTTTTCCCAGGCGCGGTAGGTACCATCGTTGGTGTACCAGCGGTCAACGCCATCCCATTTCATGGTGTTTTTTACAGCGTTAAATATATAGGCTATTTTTTCCTCGTCGGTTTTAAAAGTTTTGGCCTTGGCAATAATGGGCTCTTCATCTTTTAATTTACGTTTAAGCTGGCCTCCAAAGTCTTCATCATCAGCAATAATACCGCCTACTTTGGCCCAGGTATCTGAATATGACTTGTAAAAGCCATAGTTTGATTTTACTGAAGTGAGGTTAAACTGCAACGAAATGGTGTTATCGGCATATGAGCGCATAAAAGGTTCATCACGCAACGAAGGGATATTTTCTATCACCCGGGTATCCTTTTCTTCGTTATACGATAATGAACTGTTGCCAGGCATTGTGCGGGCTTCAGATTTATGTATGCTTTTTGAGTAAGGCATCCAAACATGGTTCACCTCCCTGAAGTATAACAGATCGGGAATAGAAGTATCCAGCTCGCTATACTTCACCGGTATTTTTTGCTGAAAATCCCAGGATGGGAAATTGCTTATCGAAACAGTGTGGTATTTGTATTTATATTCAATTACCGAACCTGCTTTTACGTTAGGCATCGAAAACACTATTACGCTACGCACCCTGTCAATAGCCTGCGTATAAATAAGCTTTTTATCAAGTTTGGTTATTTCGGGTTTGCCGTTAACCAGGTTAATGGTTTGGGCTTCTACACCGGTAATATATTCAAGCCGGTTGCCGCCAATGTATTCAATACGGATGTTTGCTTCATCTTTGGCGTTGTCATTAAATATTTTGATGCGCTTGTGGTATTCGCCAATAATGTCAAACGAGCCATCGTAATATACGTCGCCTTTGTTAAAAAGCACTTCGGCGTTGGCATCCGGTTCAAAATCACATTTGGTCATTTCCAGGTCGGCAACATCTACTTTGCCAAATACAACTGGTTTAGGGGCTGCTGTTTGCGCCTGTGCTGAGAGGGTAAAAAGGGCTACTCCCGCGAGTGTTAAAAGCCTGTTCATTGTAATAAGGTTTAATCGGTGCTAAGATAACAATAAACTTACATTGTTACGAAAAGTAATTAATAGCCATTTTATTTATTTTTTTTGAAAGAAAAGCTGTTTTATCTGCCTGTTTGCTGTGGCTTATGCTATTTTGGCATTAAATTTTATTTACCACGCCCGTTTATGTACATTTATTTAACTGGCATTTGGATTGATATACTGTAATTAATGAAACAAAAATTTTATGATACTGCTGTGAAGCAGGAGAAAGCTGTACTTGTTGGTGTAATAACACCAAATGAAACTGATGAGATGGAAAAGGAACACCTTGAGGAGTTGGAGTTCCTGGCCAGTACTGCCGGGGCGTTGACTGTAAACCAATTCACTCAAAAGCTACAGCGCCCGGATAGGGCAACCTTTGTAGGTTCAGGTAAACTGGAAGAAATTAAAGCCTACGTTATTGAAGAAGAAATTGATATAGTTATTTTTGATGATGGCCTTTCGCCATCGCAATTGCGTAATATAGAGAATGAACTACAGGTAAAGATCCTGGATCGGAATAACCTTATCCTGGATATTTTTGCAAGCCGGGCTCAAACGGCACAGGCCAAAACACAGGTTGAACTGGCGCAGTTACAATACCTGTTGCCCCGTTTAACCCGTCTCTGGACTCACCTTGAGCGCCAAAAAGGTGGTATTGGTATGCGTGGGCCGGGTGAGTCGCAAATTGAAACCGACCGTCGTTTGATCTTGAATAAAATATCCTTATTAAAGGAAAGGCTTAAGCAAATAGACAAACAGAACGAAACCCAGCGCAAAAATCGCCACCAATTGGTGCGTACCGCGTTGGTGGGCTACACCAACGTTGGTAAATCAACTATCCTGAATATGATTGCCAAATCGGAAGTGCTTGCCGAAAATAAGCTTTTTGCTACGCTGGATACTACGGTGAGAAAAGTGGTGATAGAGAACCTACCCTTGCTGATGTCGGACACGGTTGGGTTTATCCGCAAGTTACCTCACCATTTGGTTGAGTGTTTTAAATCGACCCTTGATGAAACCCGCGAGGCTGATATCCTGATCCATGTGGTTGATATTTCGCACCCTAATTTTGAAGACCAGATCCGCACGGTAAATGAAACCCTGAAAGATATCGGCGCTATTGATAAACGCATCATTACAGTATTTAATAAAGTAGATGCCTTTAAACCCGAAGATCATTTGGTTGAAACCCAAGGCGAACCATTAACTCTTGACGATTTTAAGCATAGCTGGATGGCTAAGAATAATGCACCGGCCATATTTATTTCGGCAACTAAAAAGGAGAATGTGGATGAGTTTAGGGCTTTATTGTATAGTGAGGTGAAGGCGATCCATACCGAGAGGTATCCGTACGATCAGCTGCTTTATTGATATCATTTACCGGTTGGTGTATATTGATAAACCACCTCATAAGGCTTATCCATCCATTTCTTAGCAATACTGCCAATGGCCAGGTTTTCGGCCTGCGGGGTTGGTTCACAAAATGAATATACCCTGCCTTTGTAAATGATGGGTGTACCTATTGGTTTATCAAACTGTACGGCCATGGTAATATGGGTTGGATATAAAACCGCTATCATAGGGAGGTTATAGATCTCCTTCACCAAATAAAAAAACAAGGCGGCCCTGTCGTCACAATCGCTGTATTTTGCAAACAGAGTTTCCTCCGGCGACAGGCGCTTTTCTTTCCCGAAATTTTCCTCATCAGTTTCATATAAAAATGCGTAGCGGGTAAAGCGCATCAGGTAATCAACGCCTTTTTTCTGATCCATGTTCGTTAAATTTTTTTTAAGTAGCGGGATCAGCGAGCCATAGGTTTCTTTGCTCATGGGGATGTTAAAGTACGATTCAAAATCAACCACCGGATAATTGGCAAATATCGTTTCTACATCTTTATTCAGTTTGATGTTGAAATAGTAAACTTTGTGATTGTAGGTAAACTGGAGTTCTTTATCAATATAGCTATCCGGGCTAAAATCGGGCATGCGGGTTATTTTGTATGAAAAGCTTTTAGTTGCCTCGGGTATGTTAATGTTAACCGGAATTGGCTGGTCCTGGTTAAGATTGGTGTTGGGATAATCATGGTAATTGAGGCAGATATATTTTTTATCGCCTACCATAAAAAACGGGATATCTTCAACATCCTCATCATTCAAAACATAAAAAATAACTTTGCTTGACGTAAGTGCAAGCCGGGCATCATATCCGGATTTGGCGAGTAGAAACCATTTGTAAAGCGTGTACCGGGCGTAGTTGTTTTCTTTTGGGCTGATTTGCTGTGCCGCTCTGCGAATTAATTGGTAGTAAAGCCAATCGCTTAATTGATAATGTTGTTGAAAAGCCTTCAATGAATCAATTACCGCTTGATAACCTGATAGGTTTAGTCGGTTATAAAAAGCTTTAACATCTTTAGATGTAAGCGTTTTCGGGGCATCAACCCATAAAGTACTATCCGCAGCAGTATTAAAAGTACCTTCATAAAAGTCAAAGCGAAGCCTTTGATCTTTATGTTGGCCATATGCGAAAGTCAATGAAAAGATCAGCAGTAATGTACACCATACATTAAGCGGCCGTATCATGAAGATTTATAATTGGTATATTAAATATACGTAATTATAAAATAAAGGGTGTGTTAAGTTTTAAGAAGTTTTATGAAAAATTATTTTTTTGGAGATAACAAATCTTCCGGCGAAATGCGCTTAACCTCCATAAAAACCTGGTTAAGATGATCGAAATCTTTATCGGTAGTTACTAAGGTTAAGCCGAGGAGGGCGGCTGTTGAGGCTATCCAGAGATCGTTTTTGCCCATGTTGCGGGGAGTGGTGAAGGGGTAATCATCATATCCCGGATTGCGCCGTTGTGAATAAGCGTCAATTTGCGAATAAGCGTTTATCAAAGTTTCATTAACTTCCAATACGTTACACGAATCATAAAAATCTTTAACAACTTCCCATCTTTCGATACTCCAGTTATTTTGAAATGCAATTGATTTAAGTTCTCCTATTGAAACTATAGAAAGGTAAACCCTGTCATTGTCAAGATCAACAGGGATGTTTTTCAAAATCTGCTCCGGATTTTTACTTAGATATAATAATATGTTAGTATCAAGTAACAGGTTCATTTACTTGCATTAAGCGTTTCTAATGCGCTTTTTAATTCTTCATCGGTCAAAAATGAATCTGGAGAAAATGAAGCCATCTTTTCCTTAAAGTCTTTTAAACTTTTCCCCATCTTGTTTGCAAAGGCCGTGGCCCCACCTGCTGCTAAAACTTCATCTATAGCGTATGACTTGGGATTTTCAGGAATATAAGGTATTGTATGTTCTTCTGTTTTGGCTATTTTAAACTTCATTTTAAATCCTCCCTTCCACACAAATATACCAATTGTGTCTAAATGTTTAGATATTTAAATGTCGTACTTTAGTTATCACGCTGTCAAAAATATCCCATCCTTTATTTCCGGAATAATCCCTTTCTCCAACGCAGTATCAAACATCAGGTTAATGGCTTTTCGGCCTTCCACGCCCAGATCAACCGAGTATTGGTTTACATAAAGTTCGATGTGTTTATACATTACTTCCTCGCTCATTTCCTGTGCATGCTGGCGAATAAATTCTAAACCCGATTTAGGATTAGCAAAAGCAAACTCGACAGATTTACGCAGCACCCGGTTTATTTTATGCTGAACATCTAACGGTAAATTACGGTTGGCTACAATGCCGCCCAACGGGATAGCGCAGCCGGTGCGTTTTTCCCAATAATCGCCAAGGTCGATGATCTTTTTCAGGCCTTTATCCTGGTAGGTGAAACGGTTTTCGTGAATGATGAGGCCGATATCGATACGGCCATCCAGTACAGAGTCTTCAATTTCAGAGAACACGATCTCTTTTTTGTTGGTAGCTTCCGGGAAAGCAAGGCCTAATAGAAAGTTAGCCGTAGTGAATTTACCTGGGATACCTATTACAGGTTCTCTCGTACCTGATTTAGGATCATTGATCAAATTCTTTTCCAAATCCGAAACTGAAATTTCAGTATCCGAAATTAACATGGGTCCTACGCCAAAACCCAACGCGCTACCCGAATCAAGCAATACATATTTATCGGTCATATAGGCAAAGGCATGGTAGCTGAGCTTAGTAATATCCAATTCGCCGCGAAAAGCTTTTTGGTTAAGGGTTTCCACATCATCATAAAACACCTCAAACTCCAGCCCTTCGGTATCAATTTTATGGTGAATGAGGGCATCAAAAATAAAAGTATCGTTAGGGCAGGGCGAAAATCCGAGCGTTAGTTTCATGGTAGATAGATTACGTGTTAATGATCTGGCTAACCAGGTCGGTGGCAAATGTATTCAGATTTTTAATGGCCAGGCCAATGTTCCATGCCTCGCGGTTACGTTTTTCAACATAATTTGACACAGCCCTGATCTGCAGGCAAGGCACATTCATCTGCCGGCAGGCATAAAAAAAGGCTGCACCTTCCATGCTTTCCAGTTGCGGGTTTAAACGCTGCTGTACTTTTTGGATGGATGGTTCATGGCCGTGAACTGTGTTAACGGTGATAGCCCTGGCCTTTTTTAAATAAAAGCTCGGATAAACCTCGTCAAGTGATGTGGTAGGCGTAAAAACACTTTCACCAAACCCCAGCGTATCTATATTAATAAAAGCATCATCGTCCTGCGCGCCAAGCTCCGAAAAAGTATCTTCGGTGATCTCCAGTACATCGCCTAAATTAAAATTACGATCGAAACTGCCGGCAATGCCCAGGTTAATGGCCAGATCATAAGTGTGATTGCTGAGTTGCCGGGCCATGCCGAAAGCGGTTGGCACCATGCCCGCGCCGGTTACCAGCACATCTACTTTGTTACCAAAAACGTTAACTAAAGGCCCTACTTCAAATTTGGTGGCTGCAACAATGAGTATAAGCATATTGCATTATTTTGACGGCTAATATAAAACAACTCACCTGTTTTTGTTTTGTATATTTGCACCCAATTTGTTATGATGATACATATAACGCGCAAGGAACATTTTAATGCCGCTCACCGGATGTACCGTGAGGAATGGAGCGCTGAAAAAAACTTTGAGGTATTTGGCAAATGTGCCAACCCCAACTGGCATGGCCACAATTACAACCTGTTTGTAACTGTAAAAGGCGAGGTTACCCATGCAACGGGTTACCTGATAGACTTGAAAGAGCTCAAAATAATAATCAACGAATATGTGATCGAAAAGCTCGATCATAAAAATATCAATAAAGATGTTGATTTTATGGCAGGCAAAATGGCATCGACCGAGTTGCTTTGCATTGAGATATTTAACCAGTTAAAAGGCCCTATTGAAGCTTACGAAGGTGTGTTTTTACACTCTGTAAAGTTGTATGAAACCGAAAATAATTCTGCCGAGTATTTTGGCGGTTAATTTTATAAAATGAGCGATTCCCAATTTAACCAGGATACCGACGACGACGATTTCGGCGGATACATTAAAATAGATCGTTACAACCAGGACCGTATTGATAGTTTGAAAACCAACTATCATAATGTGCTCAAGGAGATAGGCGAAGATGCCGAGCGCGAAGGCCTGTTAAAAACTCCCGAGCGTGTAGCTAAAGCCATGCTTTACCTCACTCACGGCTACGAACTGAATGCCGAAGAGATCTTAAACTCGGCAAAGTTTAAGGAAGATTACAGCCAGATGGTAGTGGTAAAAGATATTGAGGTATACTCGATGTGCGAACACCACATGCTGCCCTTTTTTGGTAAAGCCCACGTGGCTTATATTCCTAACGGCCATGTGGTTGGGTTAAGCAAAATTCCGCGTGTAGTTGATGTGTTTGCCCGCCGTTTACAGGTGCAGGAACGTTTAACCAACGAGATCCGCGATTGTATCCAGCAAACTCTTAACCCTATAGGTGTAGGCGTAGTTATTGAATGCCGCCACCTGTGCATGAGCATGCGCGGCGTACAAAAGCAAAATTCGGTAACCACAACATCGGCCTTCACCGGCGAGTTTTTGAAAGAAAAAACCAGGACCGAGTTTTTGAATTTAATTTCATCGAAGTTGAGTTAAGCCCTTTGGGCAGAGATTAGAGGTTGGAGGCCAGAGATTAGGTTTTGAGAACTTATCCTGATACCAACCTTTAATCGCCAAACAACTAATCTCTAATTAACTAACCTCTAATCTCTAAAACAATGAAAGCATATATTTTCCCGGGCCAGGGTGCCCAGTTTCCGGGTATGGGCAAAGACCTGTACGAGCAATCAGAAAAAGCGCGTGAGCTGTTTGAAAAAGCTAACGAGATATTAGGTTTCCGCATTACGGATGTAATGTTTGAAGGTACTGCAGATGATTTGGTACAAACCAACGTTACCCAGCCTGCTATATTTTTACACTCCACAATTTTAGCAACAGTTTTGGGTGATGATTTCAAACCGGAAATGGTTGCCGGTCATTCATTGGGTGAATTCTCTGCATTGGTTGCTGCTGGTGCACTAACTTTTGAAGATGGTTTGAAACTGGTTGCGGCACGAGCCAACGCCATGCAAAAAGCCTGCGAGATCCAGCCATCAACCATGGCCGCTATCTTAGGCCTGGATGATTTTACGGTTGAAGATATTTGCGAGCGTATTAGCGAAGTAGTAGTACCTGCTAACTATAACTGCCCCGGCCAATTAGTAATATCTGGCTCAATTGCCGGTATTGATGAGGCTTGTGCGAAAATGACCGAAGCCGGTGCCAAACGTGCCCTGAAATTGAAAGTTGGTGGCGCGTTCCACTCGCCGTTAATGGAAGCGGCAAGGGTTGAATTGGAAGCTGCTATTGTAGCTACCGAGATCAAAGCTCCGGTATGCCCTATTTACCAAAATATTGATGCCAAACCATATACCGATCCTGAATCGATCAAGAAAAACCTGATCGCTCAGCTTACCGGTGCCGTTAGGTGGACACAAACCGTACAACATATGTTAGAAGACGGCGCGACTTCATTTACTGAAGTAGGGCCGGGCAACGTTTTACAAGGCCTTGTTAAAAAGGTTGATAAAACAGCCGTGACGGCCAGCGCAGTATTGCCGCAATAATTTTTTAAGGGTCACAATCAACATTGTGGCCCTTACTTTTGTTATAGGCGTGTAACAAAATAAAAATCTATCTTTATAGCTATATCTTGACCACCTCCCGAAAAATACGCCTTTTACTTGCCCTGCTTGTTGTTACTTTGCTGGCAACAGCTATTATTGTTCAAAAAACGTACACCCCGGTAAATAGCCTGGTACAATCGGCACGCACGCTTGAAGATAATCTGCACAAGCGGGAGGCCTATGTAAACCAGCAATTTAATGATCCGGCAAGGTTTAAGAAATTTGCAGGTTTGCGCACAAACGAGCAGGATGCACTTGATGCCATCAAAGAATTTACTACCGATCATAACCTGTGGTTTCTGGTGCTTACTAATAGCCATTTAAGTTTTTGGAGCGGTATTAAGGTTTTGCCGGATAGCGCCGGCATGATAAAAGAGGGTTTTTCGTTTATAAAACGGCCTAATGGCTATTACGAAACCATTCGCCGTACAGAGGGCAGCACCTCAGTTATTTTCTTTATCCCGATAAAGGCTAATTATGCTTTCGAAAATAGGTATCTCAAAAACCGTTTCGCTAAAGAATTGCTCGATGAAGACAATATTGATATAGCCGATTTTACTGACATTAATGTTTACGAAGTACACAGTAGTAACAATGATTACCTGTTTTCGGTAAGGCTGAGGCCTAATGTTAACGATAATAGCTTTGCCTGGTACGAGTTTTCTTTTTGGTTATTAAGTATCCTCTCGCTATGTGTATTGGTGCATAATTTATTAAAGTATGCAGCTGCCAAGGGTTACGTAATAGCATCTATAGTGTTACTGGCTTTGTTCATTGTGTCGCTCCGGTTTGTAAACCTGCACTATAACCTGCCCGATTTTAGCGATAAGCTCGATCTTTTTAATCCCGAGTTTTATGCATCGAGCGCTATTTATCCCTCCCTTGGTGACTTTTGCATAAATATACTCCTCATTTTTTGGCTTGTTTGTTTTACTTACAGGCAACGCGGTAGGTTATTAAATAATGTAAAGGATAGGCTGATAGGGTACATCATTGTAATATCATCAGTACTGTTGCTTATCGCTGCGTCAACCGCGCTATTAAGATTGTTTTACGGCCTGGTCATCAACTCAAAAATAAGTTTTGATGTAAATAATGTGCTTAGCCTAACAGGGTTTAGTGTACTGGGTGTGCTGATGCTTTGTTTCAGTTTTTTGATATTTTACCTTATTAGCGAGGTTGTTTTAACCATTTGCCTTAAACTTAGCGTTCCGCGGTCGCACCAGGCATTTTTGCTTTTTTTGGGTGTGATAGCCTCCACTGCTATTATCGCCTATTACTTCGAGTTTACGCTGTTTTACATTTTGTGGATGATATTGGTGTTAATAAGGGCCTATAACTACATTTACTACCGGGGCCAACTCTTCGCCACCTCATTTTTAGGCATTGTATTGATATGCGCTACCATCGCCGCGATAAAATTGAGCCATTTTGAAGATCTGAAAGAACACGAAACCCGTAAAGCACTCATTCAAAAACTCGAAATACCCGACGATACCGAGGCTGACCAGATCTTCAAAAAGATCGAGAACCAGATCATCACGGATACTGCCATTGTGAAATACTTTGCCAACGGCACCCGCAATGGCGATTACCTGAAAACCCGTTTCCAGAAACTATATTTTGATGGCTACCTATCCAAATACGAGTTCAGGGTGCACGAGTATGATGCTAATGATGAGCCAACATCTGATGATAAAAACTATTCGCTTAATGTTTTTAAAGATCTGGTGGTGTATAGCTCGTTCAAGGTATCAGATTACTTTTATCGCGAAAACGAATCATTCGGTTTCCAAAATTATTTTGCCATACTACCCGTTAACAGTAACGATAAGCAATTGGGCACCATCGTTATCGAACTCAAATCAAAACCGCTGCAATCATTCAGCGCTTTTCCCGAATTATTGATAGATGGCAATTTTGACAGGGAAGATGATTTTAAAGATTATTCGTACGCCTTTTACAGCGACAATAAGTTATTGAGCCAGCGTGGCACTTATGTGTATTCGCGCAATAATGGCGAGTTTAAAGGAGAGGTAAAAAAGTACACTGTTAGAACAACCCAAAGCTTTAACCCTACCTGGTACAAACGTTTTACAACGTATAGTCACCTCATATACAAACCCAGCGAGCGGAACCTTATTGTAGTAAGTAAGGAAGAGAACTCGCTTTATTATGGCGTTACCTCGTTAACCTTCTTTTTGGTGGTACTGCTTGTTTTTAGTGCGGTTATTATTTCTGTGAGATGGTTGTGGGCCCGTATTAAGATACTAAACGTTACCGAAGATGGGGCCAGGTTTAAATTCAGGATAAGTTTTGATAAAGTATTGTATAAAACCCGAATCCAGATCTCGATGATCCTTGCCGTGGTTATTACGCTGGTGCTGGTTGGCTTTATTACTTTTTTATCTATCAGTAACCAATATTACGCCCAGCAGGAAAAAATGATCAGGGATAAACTTACCCGTATTTCGGCCACGCTCGAAAATGGGATGTTTACCAAAGATATTGAACACGTTGATGAAGAAAGCCAGGTACACTTTAATGAGCTGGCCAATACCTACGCAACCGATCTTACCTTGTTTGATACCACCGGCGTGCCGCTGTTAACCACGCAACCTAAAATTTACGAATACGGCCTTGTTGCCAAACGAATGAACGCCCGCGCGTTCATTAACTTAAGCATGCTGCAAAAAACAGGTTTTGTTAACGATGAGAAAGTTGGCGACCTTAACTATAAAACGGCATACGCACCTATTACCATACCTAACAGTAATAAAACGGTAGCTTATGTTCAGCTGCCATATTTTAGTAATGAAACTGATTACCGCGAACGCATAAGCTCGTTGCTTAATGTGATGATAAACGTGTACGCCATAGTGTTTATAGCGATAGGTTTGTTTGCCATTATTATAGCGCGGCAGATAACTGCGCCGCTTAATTTTATACAGCAAAGCTTAAGTAAAACCATCTACGGTAAAAAGAACGAGCAGATCAAATGGTCGCGCGATGACGAGATCGGGGCTTTGGTGAAGGAGTACAACAAAATGATATCAGCCCTTGAAAACAGTGCCCAGCGGTTGGCGCAAAGCGAAAGGGAAAGTGCCTGGCGTGAAATGGCCAAGCAGGTAGCGCACGAGATCAAAAACCCGCTAACGCCGCTTAAATTAGGTTTGCAGTTGCTTGATAAATCGTGGAGGGATAAAGACCCTAAGTTTGATCAAAAGTTTGAACGTTTCAGTAAATCGTTTGTGGAGCAGATAGAAAGTTTATCATCTATCGCTTCGGAGTTTTCGGCCTTTGCCAAAATGCCTGATACTAAAATTGAGCAGATAGATATTTTCCAGATGCTTAACCAGGCGGTTACCATTTTTAAGCAAATGGATAACGTGTTTATTGCCTACATGCAACCCGCAGCGCCATTCATTATCAATGCCGACCGCGACCAGTTGTTGCGCTGTTTTAATAACCTGCTCAAGAATGCTATTGAGGCCACTCCGCCGGGTACGCAATGTATTATTGAGGTAAACTACCTCATCACAAGCAAAAACATACTGCTTACCATAAAAGATAACGGAAATGGCATCCCTGAGGAGATGCGTGAAAAGATCTTCGAGCCTAACTTTACAACCAAAAGTTCGGGAACCGGTCTTGGTTTGGCCTTTATTAAAAACTCTATTGAAAATGCCAACGGTAAGATCTGGTTCGAGACCACAATGGGCGTAGGCACTACGTTTTACTTGAGTTTACCGGCCGCTTCTTGAAGGTGAAAGGAAAAAGGCGAAAGGTAAAAGGTTTGCATTGAAGGTTGTTTAGCGCGAAGCTTCTTTTCAAATGTCTCGGTGCTAAGAACCTTTCGCCTTTTACCTTTTTCCTTTCACCTAAATTTTCACAAACTTCTTCACCGTTTCGGTAACATGTGCCAAATGATGGCGGCTGTGCCACGAGTATGTTGCAAGGCATTTTTTAAGGGAGATGGTATCGCCCGAAGCCGGGTGTACAAAAGTACGTTCCCATTCGTTTTCGGTAAAACTTTCAAATAAGGCAACCATGTGTTGGTGGATGCCCTCCAGCATTTTTATGGATGGTTCAACCGGTAGGCGATAGTCGGGAAGGAGTGCCCAGTCGGCTTCTTCGTAAGGTTTTATTACCGGGTTGTTTTCGGTAAGGGCGAGCTTAATACGGGTGATAGAGTTCATGTGACTATCGGCCATATGGTGGATCACCTGGCGAAGCGTCCAGCCACCGGTGCGGTATGGTGTGTCCAGCTCCTGGTAGTTTAAACCTGCTATTGCAAGCCTTAATTTACCAGGCAACGTAGCTATATCATCAATCCAGCGACGGATATCTTCGGATGTATATGAAACCGGGTTTACAAACCTCCCGATGGGGTATCGCATTTGTTCGTCTGTAAGCATAAATGTTAAAAAAATTTAAAGTAGCTATAATTTTATACTGCCACAAGCTTTTAGCCTATTTTAGCGTTTTACAGATTGTTAATTTAACTGATGATAAAAAAGTTACTGCTTGTACTTTTAATTTTTAACGGTACGCTATCCTTCGCCGAAACTATCAAGACCGACATATTAGTGGTAGGCGGCACCGCCAGCGGAACGGCGGCAGCCATACAGGGTGCCCGTAGCAAATTAAAAACCATGCTGATTGAGCAAGGCCCTTGGTTGGGTGGTAGCCTAACCTCGGGAGGGATGTGTGTAGTTGAAGGGAACCGCAATTTGCCAACCGGTATTTGGGGCGAGTTTAGGCGCAGGGTACGTGAGTTTTACGCCAAAGCTCCGGGTTATGATACTGCTTATAACGCCACGTTAAGGTTTGAACCTTACACCGGGGCAGCCATCCTCAAAAAAATTACTGATACGGTAAAAAACCTCACTGTTAAATTAAACAGCCCTTTTATCGGCATAAAAAAAGATGGTGCCGGTTGGGATGTAAGCGCCACCATAGACGGTCGAGCAACCATCATTAAAGCCAAAGTAGTTATTGATGCCACCGAAACCGGCGATGTAGCCGCCAAGGCCGGCGAAGTTTACACCTATGGTTTCGACAGCAAAAAAGAAACAGGCGAAACACTGGCTACAGAAGGCTCATCGCGGGTGCAGGATCTGAGTTGGATAGCTATTTTGAAAGATTATGGCAGCCAGGCAGATAAAACCATTGCCCAACCAGAAGGATATGATGCAAGCCAATACGCCTGCCTAAAGACTAAAAACATCAAACAGCTACTTACTGATGGCCGGCTACCCAATGATAAGTATGTGATAAAATGGGCCGATTGCGGTAATCAATTCCCTGTTACAACTACTGATCTTAAACCCGAAAATCGGGACGCTTTTTACACCAAAGCCCGCCTGCATACTTTAGGCTTGATATACTATTTACAAACCGAGCTTGGCTATAAAAACCTCGGTATTGATGATGGCTTCATTACGCCAGATCATCTGCCTTACACCGCATATCTGCGCGAAGCAGGCCGTGCGACAAAGGGTTTAATAAGGATGATGCTTGATGATATTTATAAACCATACAGCCGCGAATCGAAACTTTACCGTACGGCCATTGCTGTTGGCGATGCATATCCCGGTCAGCATTATACAGGAGAAGGTGTGCCGTTGGTTGATTACCAATCGTTCCCGGCTTACGGTGTTCCGCTGGGGGCTATTGTTTTAAAAGATCTGGATAATTTATTAATAACCGAGAAAGCCATGTCGGTAACGCATTTGGTAAATGCCAGTACCATGTACCCTTCGGTACAAATGGCCATAGGGCAAGGTGCGGGCGCTACGGCAGCTTTCTGCGCGTTTTTTAAAACTACTACGCAAAACCTTAATGTGCGAATAATACAGGGCGAACTATTGGATTTCAAAGCCTGGATTATGCCATTTTCGGATATCAAGCCAGCCGATCCTTATTTCAGGGCGATACAGCAGATCGGTGCTTCGGGCTTATTAAAAGGAGTGCAAAAAGCTGATAGAAATACCGCCAGGTTATTGTTTCAACCTGATTCATTGGTGGCTACCGCCGAGGTTGAGCCGGTGCTGAAAGAAGTTTACACCCGTGCGTTTTTATGGTTTAATAGGGAGAAACCAGGTCCGGTATTTACTATTGGTAACCTTCTTTCATTTATCAGCGAAACCACACTAACAGATCCGCACACATTGGAGATAGGCATGCAAAAAGCCTGGAAAAATCAATATAAATTCAGTTCGGATTTTGATTTGAAACGGCCTGTAACCCGCAGGGAGTTTGCTATTTTGGCTAATAGGTATTTTAATCCCTTTGCACGTACTGTGGATATTGCGGGGCGGATGGTGAATTAAAACTAAGGGATTCAGACTTACGAAGTTTCAAAAACTTCGTAAGTCTGACTTCTATAACCGTGTTATTACTACCCATGAAAAGTTAAAAAAGCGTCGTCATCCTGAGCGATAGCGAAGGATCTTCTTCATCAGGAATGGCCGCTATACAGAGCGAAGAAGATGCTTCGTGCCTCAGCATGACAAATGGGCGAATGTCATATGTGATAATCTGGTCGAAGTTTAGCGATAGCGTAACTTCGACCTAAACTGACGGAAGCATCCTGCTTCCGGGTTCAAAGCTTTACAATTCCAATTCCAACTGATCTCCCGGCCCCAATTCTTTATAATCCCGTTGTTTAACCGAAACTTCGCCAAAATTAGAAAGCGAAATCCCCAATAATCGAACTTTAACATCCTCCACACCCGTAGCCGCCATTAATTGCTTAGCCGTGTTGCTGATAGTTTCAAGATCGTTTATCGGCGAAGGAAAAGATTGATTACGGGTGATCTGCTTAAAATCATGATACTTTACTTTGAGGGTAACGGTACGGCCTTTCAGCTCATATTTCAGTAACCTGTTATGTACGGTTAGCGCGATCTTATCCAGTTCGGCCTCCATCTCTTCAATAGTGGTGAGGTCATACGCAAAAGTATCCTCGGCTCCCATCGATTTTGTTTCGCGGTGAGGCTGTACCTCGCGGTTATCGATGCCGCGTACTATCTGGTAGTAAAAGCGGCCTACCTTGCCAAAATGCTTTACCAGTTCGGTTTCTTCCAGGCGTTTTAAGTCGGCACCCGTATGCAGGCCCATTTGCTTCATTTTTTGCGCGGTTACCTTGCCCACGCCGAAAAATTTATCTACCGGTAATTGCTCCATAAAAGCCTCGATACTTGATGGGCCGATGAACTTCAAGCCATCGGGCTTATTGATATCTGAAGCTATTTTGGCAACGAATTTATTGATAGAAACTCCAGCTGAAGCGGTAAGCTGGAGTTCGTCTTTAATAGCCTGTTTGATGAGCTGTGCGATCTCAATGGCCGAGCCTATGTCTTGTTTATCCTGTGTTACATCCAAATAAGCCTCATCGAGCGAAAGCGGTTCGATCAGATCGGTATAACGGCTAAAGATCTCCCGGATATGCTGCGATACCTCCCGATAAACATTAAACCGCGGCCGCACAAACAAAGCATGCGGACAAAGCTGCAATGCTTTTTTAGATGACATAGCCGACCGGATCCCGAACTTCCGGGCTTCATAACTCGCGGTAGCTACCACGCCGCCCCGCCCCTCGGGCAAACCGCCAACTACCAAAGGTTTGCCACGGTATTCCGGAAAATCTCGCTGCTCAACCGACGCGTAAAATGCGTCCATATCAATATGGATTATTTTACGGTGGGTTGTGGATGATTGATCGGCCATGGGGATAATAGCAAATATAGGCCAGTTAAAGTATAAAAGAGTCAGAGCAATTGCATGTTCAAACGTCAAGCTTGAATTATACGATATGTAAGCGTGGACGCCTGAACGTAGAAGTTAGTTGAGAAAATCCCCCAGAGGGGGGAACAGGTTTGTAGCAAAATATGCAGCTTGATTAGTCGTGCCAGAGGTACGGAACACCGTGGTTGTGTACCTCTGGCACACTGAAAATTTGCCTGTTCTATTTCTACAAACCTTTTGCACCTCTGGCGCAACCCTTAAATCTATCAACTTAATAGCATACCGTTTGCGACAGCAAACCCTTCTTTAACTCTCGGTATCCTCTGGCAAAAACCGAAGCTTTTTCTGAAAATACATATCCCAGCTATGTTGCTGTACCCTATCCTGCATGTGGGCAGTATCCTCATCATAATCCGAATTAAGCTGTTTGTACTTGGCATCTATCCGGTTAAAAACAGCCATCGCCTCATAGTTGTAGTTGCTGCTAAAGCGCATCCGGCTTACGGTACGTAATAACTCCTGCTGTTCTAAAAAGGCTATGGTATAATGGCCCTGCTCATGCTTCAGTATCTCGGTCATTTGCTGCGGGGTACTTACCCTGCTTTTATCAAGCCACGATTTATTATTATTGAGGATAAGCCGGATGTTGAAATTGAGCCGATAGCCTCCACGCTCTCGCTGTGCCTGATAACGATAATCGATAGTGCAGTTGGTATATGCAACAACGCCGCCGGCATTAGCCCGCGGCGTTCCCCAAAAATCATTGGCGGTAAGCTGATGAAATGACGATTGTGCCGAAGCCGTTGTTATCATCGTTAAAACACACATGGCCGCAAGGCCTATCTCTTTCACAATATGTTTTTTCATTTAAAAAATGGCGGTTTCAAACTTTTACTTTTTGACGTTGTCATTATGTAAAAGGTTTAAAGCCATCATTTCTTTTAACGTATGTTGCATCTGATCGGTTGAGCCATCAAGGAAAATAACATTGCCTTTCGAGTTTTCAGAAAAGTGTTTGATCGATTCTGTCCACATGGTGAATAATATCACCGAGGTATCCATGTTGGCTTCGGCCATTTCTTTGGCAGCTACGGTCATACCGCGGGCAACTTCCTCACGGAATAAGGCGATACCCTGGCCACGTAATTGCGCAGCCTCACGCTCGGCCTGTGCCGAAATTTTAATGGCGTTACCCTCGGCCTCAGCAGCTTTGGTTTTGGTAATGAGCAGAGCCTGGCCTTCGTTTTCAGCAGCGGCTTTCAGGTTGTTTGACGCCACTACCTGGCTCATCGATTTCATGATTACATCATCAAAAGTGATATCATTCAATTGCAGATCTTGCAGATGATAGCCCCATGTTTCCAATATCTGGTCCAACTGTTCTTTTACGTGCTCAACAATATCACGGCGTAAAATCAATACTTCGCTTTGGCGTTTGGTGGCCACGAAGGCACGGATGGAGCCTTCAACCGTACGGATTAGGGCCTGCATCAGGTTGCGTTCATCAACAAATTTAAAGGCTACGTTTTTAATGGTTTCTTCCTGCTGATCCAGTACTGAATACAAAAGCATCGCCTTAAAGTAAACATTGGCCTGATCATAAGTTACGGCCTGGAACTCCAGCTCGACAGAGCGGTTTTGGATAGAGATCTTAGAGTAAATGCTTTCTATAAAAGGGATCTTGAAGTTAAGTCCCGGTGTAAGGATGCGGCGGTACTTGCCAAATACGGTAATAACTACTATTGTGCCCTGTTTTACAGACACAAACGAACTGAAAATCCCTATAAGGATTGCTACAAAAATTATTATTCCTACAAATGATCCTAATGATTCGGGCATGGCTTTGGTTTATTAGTTTAAAATAAAAGTAGTACTAATTATTGGTGTGTTATTTGTTTTTTAAAAAATGCTTATAAAAAACAGCACATCTGCCATGAACTTAAAACGTACTTTCGGAACCATCTTGACCGTGCTCGGTATAGTTGGTCTGATTTATACAGGTATCGCTATCATTAACCATAGCGCTCAGGTAACCACTATGGTGGTAATAGGTATTATTTCGTTGATCTTTTTTACAACAGGGATTAGTTTGGTGCGGAATACAAAGGATGAGGCTGCATAGTCTACTCACCCGGTCTGCGCTTCGCTGGACCACCCTCTCTACGGCAAGCCGCAAAGAGGGTAGAAAAGTATCAGAAAATAAATGCAAACAGGGTTAAAGCCTATGGTCGGTGTTTTCACCGCACCACATGATTACGGGTGGTGATAGTATTTGGAGGATATAAAAGTGGTACGGTGAAAATACCGACCAAAAGCTGAATTATTGTTATTGAACTGTGTATCCGCTTAAATAGCCGGAGCCAAACTCACCTCCCCCGTATCAGAAATCACCAACCCCGCATCAGGAAAATCGGTCTCCGTTAATTGCTTGATCCTAACAGCTGCTCGGTTAAGCGTATCAACCTCCAGTCCTTTGCTATGATCCTGCCTTAAGGATATGATCTTGC
The DNA here is from genome assembly GCF_039839285.1 of Mucilaginibacter sp. CAU 1740. Taxonomy (NCBI): domain Bacteria; kingdom Pseudomonadati; phylum Bacteroidota; class Sphingobacteriia; order Sphingobacteriales; family Sphingobacteriaceae; genus Mucilaginibacter; species Mucilaginibacter sp. CAU 1740. The sequence continues at coordinate 259,538 of NZ_JBDOQS010000008.1, forward strand.
CATTCAAAAACTCACCTTTTTTATTCAGGTGTACTTTAAGCAAAGGGGCCAGTCCGCAAACACCCGATACGCTCACACTTTTGTAAGTACAGAAATTGCCAAGGCTATAAGCTATCAATCTGTTTTTATAAACCTCCATAGCCCGGCTTACGTGCGGTCCGTTACCGAAAATTACATCGGCACCGGCATCAATGGCATTATGGGCAAAAGCATGTACATCGCCACGCTTTTCGCTAATGAAGGATTCCATAGCAAAAGGAACATGCTCGTAGCCCACACCCTCGCCTCCGCCATGAAACGATACAATGAGGATATCACAACGCTGTTTTAACTCGCTGATAATTTTGGCAGCGTTAGGCGGGTTAAGAATAGGCAAGGTATTAGCATTCGGCGCGAATGAGCAAAAGCCATATTTAACGCCGTTGCGTTCAAACACTGTACTTGGATGGCTTAGCAATCCACCATAGTTAATGCCGATGCTGTCCAAAACACGCATAGTACTTACGCGACCGGTATCTCCAAAATCGCCAATATGATTATTGGCAAGGCTCAGCACATCGAAGCCGGCATCTTTAAAAACGCCGGCATAGGCAGTAGGCATCCTGAATAGATATGCTTTACTTTTTTGATGCAATTTATAATGCGCGGGACTACCGCCGTCAAGCAGGCTGCCTTCCAGGTTACCGAAGGTCACGTTGGCATTGCGAAGTTCATCCGCTATTACGCTGAAACTGTTTTTAGCGCTATCGGGCGGTAAAGTGTAATTATTAGGGTAAGATGTTCCGAGCATCATATCACCAACGGCGGCTATAGTTATGGAGTCGGACGGAGGAGCAACCGGGGTTGCTGCTATTGTGGTATCGGGTTTAGGTTTGGGAGCCGGGCTTAGTACTGTTTTTTTATTGGGTGGATGGTTACACGCCTGTAAAAACAGCGCCATGCAGGCGGCTGCGAATAAATAAGATCTCATTACAAAAAAAAATCCCCTCATTAATTAATGAAGAGACTAAATTATAGAATTAATTTAAAATCGTTTAGTTTTTACTTTCGTCAACGTCGTCGCCCATATCGTTGTTACCCGCCGTGGATGCCGAACCTTTAAACTCGTTTTTAAACGAGGCTAACAATCTGCCGCCTTTATAAAAGTAGCGGCTGTAATAAGCATCATCCAAACTGCCTATTGCTACACCTTTTGATGATGCATGCGCAAATTTGTTATTGCCTAAATAAATACCCACATGCGAAATGCTGCGGCTGTGAATTTTAAAGAAAACTAAGTCGCCTTCTTTTAACTCATCTTTAGCAACAGGGTTAACCATGCTAAAAATATCACGCGAGTTTCGTTTAATGTCTAAGTTGAAAACTTCGCTATACAACTCTTTGGTGAAAGCAGAGCAGTCAATGCCTCTTCTTGAGCTTCCGCCAAAATGGTAGGGAGTGCCTATCCAATCGTAAACGAAGTGAAATAATTTCATGTTTGAGGTGGCAGATAAAGCAACTCCCATAATTTGGGAAAAATACGCTTTACCTAAACTTTCCTGGTCGTCTTTGCTGTCATCAGTTGTACTTGCTACACTTTTTGTTTGGGCTTGCGAAGCCACGACGCTGAAAATAAGGGCAATAGCCAGGGCAAATTTCTTCATTTAATCAGTTTGTTTGTTGCGTAGGGTCAACAAATTGTTTATTAAAAAAGACACTATGTCTATCGTTCTCTACAAAACTATTTATATTTTCTTTATTTGCAAATAAATGATGCTTTTTTTTCGAAAAAGATAAAAAAGTGTGTAATAATACACATTCGTTTAGAAAACAGGCTTTTGTACGCGTCTCAATGTAATTTAGTTGTAATTATTTCGTTGCTTTTTCGCCATAAAAAGCAAAAACAATATTTCTAAAACTTCGTGCAACGATAATTTATTGCCCTGTGGTGAATATTTTTTAAGTTTTATTTGGCATAGTTTCGTTGTGCCAAACTTATATTGGGATAAATTGTTCATTTGACACAACCCGGTTTTCCGCCAAATAAAATTTTGCAACAAATTGCCTGATGTTTCGATAATTTGCAGGATATAATTAGATTTGCGCTTTACTCCAAAAAGGTTGTTTAATACATGAGTTCAATCGAAATAACTAAGGACACTTACCTGATGTGGTATGAACAGATACTGTTGATGCGCAGGTTTGAAGAAAAAACAGGGCAGTTATACGGACAGCAAAAAATAAGGGGCTTTTGCCACTTATATATTGGGCAGGAGGCTGTTTTGGCCGGAGCTATGTCTGTAATTAAACCTGAAGACAGCTTGATCACCGCTTATCGCGACCATGCTCATGCGCTTGCTAAAGGTGTAACCCCTAAAGCCATTATGGCCGAGATGTATGGTAAAGCTACCGGCTGCTCAAAAGGCAAAGGTGGATCTATGCACATGTTTGATAAAGAAAAGAATTTTTACGGTGGTCACGGTATTGTGGGCGGTCAGGTACCACTGGGTGCCGGTATCGCTTTCGCCGAAAAATATAAAGGTACCGAGTTTGTAAACATCGCTTATATGGGTGATGGTGCAGTACGCCAGGGTGCTCTTACCGAAACTTTTAACATGGCTGCTCTTTGGAAATTGCCGGTAATTTTTGTTTGCGAAAACAATGGTTACGCCATGGGTACTTCGGTTGAACGTACTACAGCTCAAACTGATATCTACAAATTAGGTCTGCCTTACGGTATCCCTTCATCACCAGTTGATGGTATGGATCCGGCAGCTGTACACGTAGCAATGGACGAAGCCGTTCAGCGTGCACGTGCCGGCGAAGGCCCAACCTTCCTTGAAATGCGTACTTACCGTTTCAAAGGTCACTCAATGTCCGATCCTCAAAAATATCGTACTAAAGAGGAGTTGGAAAGCTACAAAGCGAAAGATCCTCTTGAGGCTACCAAACAAACCATCCTTGATCAAAAATATGCTGATGAAGCATGGTTTGACGAAATGGATGCTAAGATCAAGGCTATAGTTGACGAAGCAGTTCAATTTGCCGAAGAGTCACCATGGCCTGAGGCTTCTGAATTATATACCGATGTATATGTTCAGGAAGATTATCCTTACATCAGGGACTAAGTTTTAAGTCGGAAGTCTTAAGTTCTAAGTCTTGAGCCGAATGTTTTTAGTTGTGTAAATGACTTTAGGCTATCGACTTTTGATTTGGGATTTTCCACAAAGAAGTACTAAAAAATTAAACACATATAAATAGTATATGGCCGAAGTAGTAAAAATGCCTAAGATGAGCGATACCATGACCGAAGGGGTATTGGCTAAATGGCATAAAAAAGTTGGCGATAAGGTAAAATCGGGCGATGTATTGGCCGAGATTGAAACCGATAAAGCTACCATGGATTTTGAATCGTACCAGGATGGTACCCTGCTGTATATCGGTATACAGGAAGGTGCCGCTGCCCCGGTTGATGCCGTTATTGCCGTTTTAGGTAAAGAGGGCGAAGATTACAAATCATTGCTTGACCAGGCTGGAAGCGCCCCTGCTGCAGAACCTGCTAAAGAAGCTGCCCCGGTAGCTGATAAAGCACCTGCCGCTACTCCGGCACCAGCTGCTGCAAAGGTTGATCTGTCGAGCATCCCGGCTACGGTTATCCGCATGCCGTTGCTTAGCGATACCATGACCGAAGGCACCATCGAAAAATGGAACTTTAAAGTTGGCGATAAAGTAAAAGCTGATGATTCACTGGCTGATGTGGCTACCGATAAAGCTACCATGGAAGTTGTGGGTTACGAAGCTGGTACTTTATTATACATAGGCGTAAAAGAAGGCGAAGCTGCACAGGTAAATGGTATTATTGCCATTGTAGGTAAAGAAGGTACTGATATCACCCCGTTATTACAGGATGGTGGTTCGGCCCCTGCCGCTGAAGCTGCTGCACCTGCTGCCGAAGCAAAATCAGAAGCTGCACCAACTGCCGCTGCCGAAACTGAAAGCTCATCTTCAGATGACAGCCGCGTAAAAGCATCTCCATTAGCACGTAAAATAGCTAAAGATAAAGGCATCAACCTTAATGATGTAAAAGGCAGCGCCGAAGGCGGCCGCATCATTAAAAAAGATGTTGAGGAATATACACCATCTGCTAAAGCTGCTGCACCTGCTGCCGAAGCTGCGCCTGCCGCTGCTCCGTCTGCCGCGCCGGCAAAAGCAGCTATCGTGTTGCCAACCTTTACAGGTGAAGAGAAATTTAGCGAAAGGCCTGTTACTCAAATGCGTAAAGCTATCAGCCGTCGCTTAAGCGAAAGCTTGTTCACTGCTCCGCATTTCTACGTAACCATGAGCATTGATATGGATCAGGCAATTACTGCCCGTAACCGTATGAATGAGGTTGCCCCGGTTAAAATTTCATTTAACGATTTTGTAGTTAAAGCTTGTGCTGTTGCATTGCGTCAGCACCCGGCTATCAACTCATCATTCCTGGGTGATAAGATCCGCACTAACGAGCACGTTCACGTTGGTGTAGCTGTTGCGGTTGATGAAGGTTTATTGGTACCGGTTATCAAATTTGCCGATGGTAAATCACTAAGCCACATCTCGGTTGAAGTGAAAGAGTTTGCCGGTAAAGCAAAATCTAAAAAATTACAACCAGCCGAAATGGAAGGCTCAACCTTCACCATTTCAAACTTAGGTATGTTTGGCGTTGACGAGTTTACTGCTATCATTAACACACCAAATGCTTGTATCCTTGCTGTAAGCGGTATCCAGGCTGTTCCGGTTGTTAAAAATGGTGCCGTAGTACCTGGTAACGTAATGAAGGTAACCCTGAGCGCCGACCACCGCGTGGTTGACGGTGCTACAGCTGCTGCCTTCTTGCAAACACTTAAACAATTATTAGAAGAGCCGGTAAGGCTGTTGATATAATTTATTGATTTCGGATTTCGGATTTTCCATTTCGGATTTTGAAAAGCGATGGGTTTAGGCTCATCGCTTTTTTTGTACACAATAAAAATTAAAAATCTGCCGCGGGTTTAGCGATAGCGTAACCCGTGGTGTACAATAGCTTAAGTTTTCAACTTAAGCTCCCCCTGAAGAACATGTACAGGAGTGATTTAGATTAAAATAAATTTCACGGCAGATCGTCAGCGTTAAAAAATAATCTTTTAATCATAATGCGGATGATCAACACTTACCAACCAGATGCTTTCATCGATCTTCATACCCACCGTAATGAGTTCCCTGCCGGGTTCCTCAAAGCGGGATACCAACATTTTTTTATCACAAAGGTTGAAGATATGCTTTGCCGGATGAAGTTGCCTGTCCCGCCTTCCCGGGTTTCTGTTCATACAATGATCTACCTAACAAGCGCAATTGCCAATATGAGGATCAATGGTGTGGAGCATCAAATTAAAGCCGGAGAGGTATTATTAGTACCGACGGGACAGGTGTTCTCCTTTGATACGTTGGATATCAATACCGGGTTTTTATGCTCATTTAATGATGAGTTTTTACATCACAGCCCAATAACCTCAAATGACGCCTATCCTTTGAGGCATCTTGATATTTCAGGAAAGAATCGTTTCACACCTACCGATCAGCAATCTGCCTGTATTCATCTTAATTTATCAAGGATGCTGCAACTTTATACTGCATCCGGGCTGGGTGCACATCAATTGATCCGGGTTTATTTATTGAGTGTTATTTTTGAATTGCTTGTAAGTGAAACAAAAGATGTTGGTCGAGCATCGTCGCAATTGGAATTGGCAACCCGTTTCAAATTACTTTTGCTTCAACACTTCAGAACACAGCACAAGGCCGGTTATTATGCCGATTTACTATGTGTTACCCCCAATCATTTAAATAAGATTTTACGAAAAGAAACCGGAAGATCTACCAAGCAGTGGATAGCCGAAGCTCTTTTGCTGGAGGTGAAAATTTACCTCAACTCCACCAACTCAACAATTAGCGAGGTTGCAGTAGAAACCGGATTTGCCGACGTTACCTATTTTAGTCGTTTCTTTAAAAAATACACCGGCATAACACCGTTAGATTACAGGAAAAGGATTGATTATTGAAATAAATGGACGGATTTGTCCTGACAGGCATTTTGATGGAAAACGAAATTTGGACTCATAAAATTATACGTTATGATCAACCCAAATTCAATTTTACCTTTTGTTATGCCTGTGCTTATTGCACTGGTAATTATTTTAATATTTTCATTTGTAAAAGAACCATACCGGCAAAAAATTAACGCTTTGGGCATCGCCGCAGCGGGAGCTGTTTATTGGAGCGGAGGATTTGGTGTGTGGGAATTTCCCTTCGGTCCGTTAATGTTATTTGTTGCCTACCAGGGACTGAGCAATTACAAGTTTATTGCCCTGGGCTGGTTGCTGCATACCTGCTGGGATATTTTACATCACTTGTATGGCCATCCTATCATTGTTTTCGCGCCGTCATCATCTCAGGGTTGTGCCATTTGTGATAGCGTTCTGGCAATTTGGTTTTATTTAGGAGCCCCTCCTGTTTTTCGAATATTTCAAAAAAATAAGGTTATCGGTGTTGGCCAATCTGCATAGTTTGCGATTGCCGCGTCGCCCCCTTCGCACAATTCCGCACGGCTCCTCGCAATGACATGTTTTATAATATTTTGTACTGATCATTGCACAAACCCCTGCATCCCTACAAAAAAATGACACAATGACCTAATGACATCAAAGACCGATATGTGTATATTCACGGCAAATTTTGAGGTATGACACTTTATAGCTTTTTTAAAGAAGCCCATTCAGGTTTCAGGTACATTGTTATCGTTTTAGTATTGCTGGCCATTGTACGCGCTTTTATGGGCTGGCTAAGCAAAAGGCCTTATGGCGAGGGTAACCGCAAACTGAACCTGTTTGCCATGATCTCGGTACATACACAGTTTTTGCTGGGCATCATTTTATTTTTCATTAGTCCGATGGTGCAGTTCAGCAAAGAAACCATGAAAAATCCTATAACCCGTTATTGGACGGTAGAGCATTGGGTAATGATGATCATTGCTATCGCGTTGATCACTATCGGCCATAGCAAATCGAAGAAAGCTGCTCTGCCTGAGGCTAAACACAAAGCGGTGGCAGTGTTTTATTTGATCGGTTTGATCCTTATTTCGGTGGCAATTGTGCTTATCCCGAAGTAATTCTATGTAGCTAATAGGATTTAGCAAATAAATAATTTCACAAAAAATTTGACAATTCAAATTTCTTTATAAATTTGTGACCGCGATGATTAAAAACACACATAAAAACAGCTGGTGGCACCAATTAAATTGGCAGCCGGCTTGCGCTTTTTGATCAGAGACCAACTAATCAATTGTGAACCTAAATAGGAAACCCGGCGACCCCAATTCGTCGGGTTTTTTTGTTTTAAGATATTTTGAAATTATAACATGAGCACATTTAAAATTGTTACTACTTATAAAAAGTTACTTGCCGATACCACAACCCCGGTAAGCATTTACCTGCGCCTGCGCGATGTATTCCCCAATTCGCTGCTGCTGGAAAGTTCGGATTACCATAGCCGTGAAAACAGCGCCAGCTATATTTGCTGCGAACCGTTAAGCGGCATTGTATTAAATAACGGTGTGCTGAAAAAAAGTTATCCAGATGGCAGCCAGGAAACACATGAGCCGGGAACTTTCGATCTGATAGAGCAGCTCAATAGTTTCACCGGAAGTTTCGAAACAGATTCATTGCCGCTAAAAATGATCACCAACGGTTTGTTCGGTTATTTTACGCACGAGGCGGTTGAGCATTACGAAACCATCAAGCTAAAGCAAAGCGACGATACCACCCGCCAGATCCCGGTGATGCAGTACCATATTTACCGCTACATCATCGCCATCGATCACTTTAAAAACGAACTATACATATTCCACAACCAGCCCGAAGGTGCTCCAACCAACGGTGGGATCGAAAAACTGGAATACCTCATCAAAAACAAAAACTTTCCTGAGTACAGCTTCAAAAGCAACGGCGACGAAAAATCGAACCTTACCGGCGACGAGTTCATTGCTATAGTAGAGAAAATGAAGCAGCACATTTACAGGGGTGATGTATTCCAAATAGTGCCTTCAAGGGCTTTCTCCCGCACTTTTTTGGGCGATGAGTTTAACGTTTACCGCGCGCTTCGCTCTATCAATCCATCTCCATATTTGTTCTACTTTGATTTTGGCGATTTCAGGATTTTCGGCTCATCACCAGAGGCACAGATCACCATCAAAAATAATGTAGCCAATATCTTCCCGATAGCCGGAACCTTTAAACGGAGCGGCGATGATGAAAAGGATGCCGAAATAGCCCGCAACCTCGAGAATGACCCTAAAGAATCGGCAGAACACGTAATGCTGGTTGACCTGGCCCGTAATGACCTGAGCCGGCATTGTGAGAATGTGACCGTTAAGGCATTTAAAGAAGTTCAGTACTACTCGCATCTTATCCACTTGGTATCGCACGTTAGCGGCAAGCTGAAGCCTGGTGTATCGGCATTTAAGGTAGTGGCAGACACTTACCCGGCAGGTACCCTAAGTGGCGCTCCAAAATACCGTGCCATGGAGATCATCGACGAAAATGAAAACATCAAGCGTAGCTTTTACAGCGGAGCCATCGGTTTCCTGGGTTTTAATGGTGACTTTAACCACGCCATCATGATCCGCTCGTTCCTCAGCAAAAACAATACGCTACACTACCAGGCCGGCGCTGGCATTGTAGCCGGATCGGTTCCAGAAAGCGAATTAAGGGAGGTGGATACCAAGATCTCGGCGCTGAGAAGGGCGTTTGAGTTAGCGGAGGAGTTGTAATAGAGGTTAGTTGAATTTTTAGAAAAGAGACATGAAAAATATTTTAATCATAGATAATTACGATTCATTCACCTATAACCTGGTGCATTTGGTAAACGAACTTGGCCTGGAGTGTGAGGTTTGGAGGAACGACCAGTTTGCCATTGAGGATGTGGATGCTTTTGATAAGATCATCCTTTCGCCAGGGCCGGGGATACCATCTGAAGCGGGTTTGTTGCTGGATGTGATCGAAAAATATGCGCCAACCAAAAGCATTTTTGGTGTGTGCTTAGGTCAGCAGGCCATTGCCGAGGCTTTTGGTGGGCAGTTGCATAACCTTAATCAACCAATGCATGGTATTGCTACACCCATTAAGGTGACCGATAATGAAGAAGAACTTTTTGTTGGCTTACCCGAAAACTTTAAAGTTGGCCGTTACCACTCGTGGGTGGTGAGTGAAAATGGTTTGCCCGATTCATTGCATATTACCGCTATTGATGAAGCTGATAATTCTATAATGGCTTTGAGCCATAAGGAGTACGATGTACGTGGGGTACAGTTCCACCCGGAATCGATATTGACTGAATACGGTAAAGAAATGATGCAAAACTGGCTGAAGGCTTAGTTTTGATGAATAATGATAACTTTGAAAAATTAAGCTAATACAATTGTCATCCTGAGGAACGAAGGATCTTCTTCGATTTGCATAGCGGATTTGCAGGGCGAAGAAGATGTTTCGCTATCGCTCAACATGACAAATTTTAAAAATGGGCCAATATGACCATACTTGATAAAATAGTTGCCAATAAAAAGAAAGAAGTAGCTGCTGCCAAAAAACGCACATCGTATATCGCGCTTGAAGAATCGGAATATTTTCATCGCGATACTTATTCGTTTAAAGATTTCCTGCTCGATCCGGCACGTACCGGTATTATCGCCGAGTTTAAGCGTAAATCACCATCAAAAGGTATCATTAATGATAAGGTAAGAGTGAGTGCCGTTACTACAGATTACGCTGCTGCCGGTGCATCAGCACTATCGGTACTAACCGATCGCAACTTTTTTATGGGCCGCAAAGCCGACTTGCAAAAAGCTCGGTCGGTAAACAGCATCCCGGTATTGCGCAAGGATTTTATGATAGATGAGTACCAGGTGATAGAAGCAAAGGCTTTAGGTGCCGATATCATTTTGTTGATAGCCGCTATCCTTACCCCTGCCGAGATAGATACCCTGGCCAAACTTGCTAAAAGCATCGGCTTGAATGTATTGCTTGAGGTACATAATTTGGAAGAGTTGGAGCGCAGCATCAACCCTAACCTGGATGCTATTGGTGTAAACAACCGTAACCTGGCCGATTTTACTGTATCTGTAGAAACATCGTACCAACTGGCTAAACATATCCCGGCCGAGTTTTTAAAGATCTCGGAAAGTGCTATCAGCGATCCTGAAACTATCCGCCATCTTAAGTTAGAAGGTTTTAACGGTTTCCTTATCGGCGAAACTTTTATGAAACAGGCCGATCCCGGCCAAGCCATGCGCGATTTTGTGGCTTTGTTATAAATGCACAATATATGTTTACCGAACAACAATTAAAAGCAGCACATAGCAAAGTAAAAACAGGAGCTGATTTCCCGGCATATATTAATGAGATAAAAGGGCTGGGCCTTTTGCGCTACGAGTTTTGGGTTGATAATGGCCGCACCATTTACTACGGCGGTAATAGCCACGTAATAGCTACTGAATCCAAATACCCCGAACAGGGTATTTCTACCGGATCTTCGGCAGATGAATTACGTCACATCATCACCATTCATCAGCAGGGGCAAACAGATTTTAATACTTTTTGCAAGCAGGTTGCCCATGCCGGGGTAGAAAAATGGGTGATAGATACCTCCCTGATGACCTGTACTTATTGCAATTTGAAAGGGCAGGTAATGGTTTCTGAACCAATACCGGAAATTAAATATTAAGAAAAAGACCTTTAATGCCCGGTAATTTCTTATCCGGGTATTTTTTTAACTTCTGAAATAAATAATTTCACTTATTGCTATTGTTCATTTTGTTCACGCTTTTCCCGAACAACATATACTCCTTTTACGTATAAAAGCGCATTTCCGGGTCGCTATTAAACATCAACCATCGGCCTTAATTTAATATACTCAGTAAGATGCCCTGATTAATACACGGGCATTTGGTTCATAATTATTGAGTATGATGAAAGACTTATAACGTATGAATAAGCCGTTACTTGTACTATACCTTCTGATTTTATGTTCGCTTGCGGGGTATGGGCAAAACTGTACATTAAATGTTAACATAACATCTTCTGCTCCCAATATTTGTTCGGGTAATAAAGTTACTTTAACTACCAACCTTACAGGCGGCACCGGACCCTATACCTATCTTTGGAACACCGGTGAAACTACAGCATCAATTGATGTAAACCGGGCCGGTACCTTTACAGTTACCGTTACTGATAAAACTCCTGGTTGCCAACCGGTAGTAGCAAATAAGTTGGTTACGGCGGTAAATACGCCTAATCCACCAACGGTAGCCGGGCAAAGGGTTTGCCCCGGCTCAACTGCCACACTTACGGCCACCGCACCAGGCGGTACTTATCAATGGTACGATGCCAATGGTGATTTTCTTTATACCGGTACAACATATACTACCAATCCTATCACTCAATCCACTGTTTTTTACGTGGAAACAACTATTGGTGGTTGCACCAGCTTTAGGAGCACCGTAGTTGTAAGCGTTACCGGCAGGCCAAGTGTTCAGGCAAATCCGGTGTGTTCAGGTGGATCAGTAACGTTAATCGCTTCGGGAGCCGATAGCTATGCCTGGTATTCTAATTCAACAGGTACCGGAACACCGCTAAGTACCAGTAGTACTTATGCAACCCCCTTGTTAACCACAACAACCCCATATTACCTGGTAGCTGTAATTGGCGACTGTACAAGCCAACCAATACTGGTAAACGCGAGGGTTATTCCACCACCCTCAAAGCCAACAATAACCGCGATTAATAGTGTTTGCGCAGGATCATCGGTGAATTTGCATGCCGATGGTGATGGCGTAATAGAGTGGTATGATGTACCATCGGGTGGCACGCCGTTAATTTCAAGTCCTGATTATACTACCCCGGTACTTAACACAACAAAAACATATTACGCGCAGGCTAACGTAGGCGATTGCGTAAGTCCGCGCGCTGCTATACAGGTACAGGTTACGCCGCTGCCTGTAGCACCGGCTTCTCAATCGCCATCAACCTGTTATGGTACAAGCACTACGTTAATTGCCGATGCAAACCCAACCGGATCATACGCATGGTTTACTACTGCTGTTGGCGGTACAGCGGTGTCCAATTCAAATAGTTTTGTAACGCCTGTATTGACCAGTACAACCACTTATTATGTACAGCACAGCAACGGCGATTGCACCAGCGATCGTACTCCCGTTATTGTGAATATTACTTCACAGCCCAGCCCTCCTGATGCTGCCGATGTGCCGCCTGTATGTAACGGCGGGCAGGCTACATTAACGGCCACATCAACCCAAACCGGTGGTGCAATACAATGGTTCACTGCAGCCAGTGGTGGTAACCCTGTATTTACGGGCTCTCCTTTTGTAACCCCTGCTTTAACCCAAGCCGCAACCTATTATGTACAATACAGAGATGCCGGTGGTTGCGCCAGCGAAAGGATCCCGGTATCGGTAACCGTACTTGATGCTATAGCCAAACCTGTTGTTACAACTACACCTATTTGTGCAGGAACTGCGGCTACATTAAAAGCTACCGGGTCGCCGGATGATTACCAGTGGTATGATCAGCCAACGGGTGGTACTCTGCTTATTGCAGGCGATACTTATGTAACGCCCGAGTTAACTACTACCACAACTTACTATGTGCAAAGCATAGTTAATGATTGTACAAGCCCCAGAACTGCGGTTACTGTAACCGTTAACCCTATGCCTGTAGCCCCGAACGTAAATGGGCCTACCCAGGTTTGCCCCGGCGAATCGGCAGTGTTGAATAGTCCGGCTTCGGGAACTGTACAATGGTTTAACGTTGCAACAGGCGGTACGCCCGTATTTACAGGTAGCTCTTATACTACTCCTCCGTTATTCAATCAAACAACGTTTTACGTGCAGGTATCAAATGGCAGTTGCGAAAGTGACCGTACTCCTTTTACTGTATCTATAACTTCGGTAATTAACCCGCAGTTTCAATATCCCTCGGGTACGGTTTGTACTTCGGGCGCTAACGTAAAGCCGGTAATTTTTAATCCGGCTGGTGGTACATTTAGCAGCTTGCCCGCTGGTTTGGTATTTGTTAATAATAGCACCGGCGAGATCAATGTTGCTGCAAGTATTCCAAATAACTACACCGTGATATTTACTTACGGAGGTGCCTGTGCCGGGGCAAGTAGTCAGAAAATAGCTATAGTAACTACGCCCGATGCCCACTTTACGTACAACGGGCCGTTTTGTCAAAGCGATAATAACCCACTGCCGGTATTTAACGCAGGAGCAAGCGCGGGGGTGTTTAGTTCATCATCTCCTAAATTAGTATTTAAAAATACGAGTACAGGTGAAATTGACCTTGATAAAAGTTCGGCCGGTACGTTCCAGGTTACCAATATCATAGCAGCAAGTGCTGGTTGTGCGGCAAGTACTTATACAACGCAGGTTAAAATCAGTGCCAGGGTATTTGTTGACGCCGGCCCGCCACAGCCGATATTGCAGGGAACAACGGCGCAATTGGCCGGAAGTATTAGCGGGGGCGTAACAACCGGTAAGTGGACAGGTGGCGCCGGCTCTTTTTCTGATCCAACTGATCCCAAAGCAATTTATACACCAGCGGCAGGAGAAACGCAGGTTACACTCACACTAACCTCTGATAGTCCCGTTAGTCCCTGCGGTCCTGTAAGTAAACAGGTAACTATTACTATAAGCCCTGTTCCGCCTGAGCCAACGGTTGATGCTAAACCTGTATGTGCGGGGAGTAGCGCAACACTTATAGCTACTGCACCGGGAGGCACTTATCGCTGGTATGATGCCGCTACGGGTGGTAATCTTTTAAAAACAGGCGCGATATTTACTACTCCTCCAATTACCGCAGATATCACGTATTATGTATCGGTAACCAAAGGCGGGATAACCGGCCCGCGAAAAGCAGTATTGGTAACAGCCAACCTCCAGCCTGCACCTCCGGATGTTACCGTGCCTGCGCAGGTTTGTCAAGGCTCTGCTGTAACACTGGTGGCTACAGGATCAACCGGTATTTATAAATGGTATGACCTGCCCGTTGGGGGTAACCTGCTAAAGCAGGGCGATACATTTACTTCGGGGGTATTAACCATAAGCCGGACTTATTATGTAGAAACCACTGTTAACGGTTGTACCAGCGATCGTAAAAAAGTTGATGTGCCGGTGACGCCCATCGCCCACGTAATTGGTGTTGGTCCTAACCCTGTATGCAGTGGTACGGCATTAAATTATACTATTACTGCCGATAGAACAGATGCTACCTTCTCATGGAGCAGAGCGGCGGTAAGTGGTATTAGCAATGCGGCAGTAACCGGCCAAACAACAAATACTATTACCGAAACTTTAATTAATACCACCGGAAATGCTATCAATGTAGATTATGTTATAACCCCATTGAATGGGGCTTGCGCAGGGCCGCCGGTAACATATACAGTTATTGTGAACCCTACCCCGGCTATAACCAACCAAACTATACCTCCCGTTTGCAATGGCTCCAGCACTAATTACACGCCAATGTTTACCACTACAGGCACCAGCTATAACTGGAGCCGTGCCGCGGTTGATGGTATCAGTAACTCGGCAGTATCAGGGCAGGCCGCGGCTACTATAAAAGAGGTTTTATTTAATACTACAACAGCTCCTATTGATGTAACTTATGTATTTAACTACAAAACTGCATCGTGCCAGGCCGAGCCTTATCCAATTAAAGTAACGGTCAATCCCGAGCCTCAAATTACCAGCGATGCTTCAAGCCCTACTGCGGTTTGTAGTAACACTCCTTTGGGTTACACTATAAAATCAAATATTCCATCAGCTACATTTATATGGAGCAGGCCTACTGTTGCAGGAATTACCAATCCGGCAGTAAGCAATCAAACAGATGCTGTAATTAACGAAGCCTTGGTTAATACAGCTCCTTTTGGAGTTAGGGTAACCTATACCATCACCCCTTTTGCTTACGGTTGCGCCGGGAAACCATTCACCTACTCGGTAACTATTGCGCCACAAATTGCGAAACCAGATGCCCGCAGCAATTCGCCGGTTTGCGAAGGGCAGGATATTCATCTGCAAACACCGGCGCTGGCAGGAGCTACGTTTTTATGGACCGGGCCTAATAATTTTCAATCGGAAAGCCAAAACCCTATTATACCCAAAGCAACAATAGCCAATCAAGGTGAGTATAAGCTTTATTTTAAGGTAGGCAATTGTTTAAGTGAGCCATCACCTATAAATGTTGATGTAAATCCAACGCCTGTGGTAAATGCCGGTAACAATGAAAAATATTGTAAAACCATACCGTTTATTCAACTTGATGGCAGCATCCCCACCGGCGGAACAGGTGTTTGGACCAGCAGTGGGACCGGCAACATTGCCCAGGTTGATAACCTTAAAACAACATACACCCCATCTCAGGCGGATAGGGATGCAGGAACAGTAAGCCTCACGCTAACATCTACGGGCTATTGCGATCCGGTAAAATCATCTGTTACATTTACTTTTGGGCCAAGTGCTGGTGCTGATGCCGGCCCCGCGACTATCAACGGTGTTTGTAACCAAAACCCGATGGTTCCAATATCGGGAGCTTCTGTATTGCCAGGTACTTCACCACACTGGACCTCAGCTTCCGGGAAAGGGGCGTTTATCCCTTCGGCTGATGTACTTAACCCAACTTTTGAGCCAGATCCATCCGATGTAGCAACGGGTTCTGTTAAATTAACCCTTACAGCGGTTGGTGTGGATGAATGTCATACAGGTACAGATGATGTAACCATCAATTTTGTGCCGCCGCCAACAGTGCAGGCTGATGCCGCAGGCGATACGCGATATGTTTTAAAAGACCATACCATAACGCTTAACCCTGTGGTGAGCAATGAAAACGTAACTTATTTGTGGACACCGGCAACAGGCTTGAGCGACAACACGGTTAAAAACCCGCAGGTAACGGGCGATGCAGATATCACTTATAAACTTACTATTACACAAACATCAAATGGCTGCCCTAATTCAAGTTATGTAAATGTTAAAGTATCGCCAAATATATCGGTGAAAAATACATTTACACCTAACGGCGATGGCGCAAATGATTATTGGGAAATTACCGGACTTGTTGCTTATGAAGATGTTACCGTAGATGTTTTTAACCGTTACGGGAAGCAGATCTTCCATTCAATTGGCTATCCGAAACCATGGGACGGAACCACTAATGGAGGTGCCGTACCAAGCGGTACTTACTATTACGTGATTAATAGCAGGCAGGAAAATTTGAGGTTAACCGGATATGTGGTAGTATTGAAATAGAGGGCATTAAAGAAATTTTATCAGTACAGCGAATACCACTAATGATAATACAGCAAGAGTTATAAATTGCCTGGAACGTTCATTGGCCTGCCTGATATCTGTAGCTCGACCTTCATGAATGAGGCGGTGATATCTCCGGTTATAACCATAAGATATTAAGAATAGTATTAGCGGTATGTAAAGCAGTAAGTATTTCATCGGCATAAAATTAAACACAGGGTTAGTATTATGCTAATGGTTAAAAATACTGAACGGAATGAATGCGAATGTTCCGCTGAGCGAAATTTTTAATTGAGATTAAAACCCGGTTACTAATAAGTTTTTGGCAGCTGTGATCTGTTAATAATCCTTAAATCCATTTTAAGTTTAAAAATTACGTTTAATTATTTTGTTGATAGCCTCGCCCCAAAAAACACCTAATGCTGCTGCGCCCTTTTTATTGGGATGAAGGTAAAAAGTACCCTGTTTCCCATCTTCAGGGATTTGATCTGTAAGGTGATTTTTTTCAAAATAGGCGAATGCTTTGGTATCTCCCACAAAAAACTGTTTGGGATTTGTGGCACTGTAGCTATTAGCCAAGACGTCGATCATCGGTACATAACTTTGAAGCCTGTTGAGGCCTTCCTGAAGGTATTGAGCGCCATTATAGGTATTAGGACTATACCACAGCGGGTGCTGGAAAATTATAACCGCCTTTGGGAAATCGGCCAGTAGCCTATCCACAATCGTTTTCAAGTTTTTCTGGTAATTTTCAGGAGATACCGGCGATCCATGCGGCCCTTTCACCGCGCTATCATTAGTACCAAGCTTTATCGAAAATATCAGTAACGCGTTTTTATCGGCGAAGCCATTCGCTGCCTCCTCAACTTTGGTAAATGTTTCTGTTCCAGGCAAAAAATCCAGTGTGGTATAGCCGCTATGGCCTTGGTTACTGAAATTTACCGTGCCCAGGTTTTTTTGTTTTTGCAGATAGGCCGCCGCCACAGCAGGTGGCGCTTCAATAGCTGCATTTGCCAGTTGTACGCCCTGCGTAATACTATCACCAATAAATACAATATTGATATCAGGTTTACTTTTATCAGTGAAAGATGTGCCGATAAATAGCACTAATAGCAGTATGGCAATGTACTTTTTCATGAGTATATCCCTTACCATTTTAACCCTACGTTCCAAAACATAAACGCCCATTTATCAACCTGTCCGTTTATCATTTGCGCGGTACTTTGTCCTGCGCCATGGCCTGCATTGGTTTCTATACGGATAAGTACCGGGGCTGTTCCCTGTTGATATTCCTGTAAACGTGCTGCGAATTTAAAAGAGTGGGCGGGTACCACGCGGTCGTCATGATCGGCAGTGGTAACCATGGTGGCAGGGTATTGACCTGGCTTTAACGCGTGGTATGGTGAGTATTTATAAAGATATTGAAACATTTGCTCCGAATCTTCGGCTGTGCCGTAATCATAGCTCCAGCCGGCACCGGCAGTAAATTTGTTATAACGCAACATATCCAAAACACCCACCGCCGGGAAGGCAACTTTAAACAGATCTGGCCGTTGGGTAAGCATAGCGCCTATAAGCAAGCCCCCGTTTGATCCACCCGAAATAGCCAGCTGATCTTTCGAGATATATTTGTTTTTAATAAGGTATTCGGCAGCGGCAATAAAATCATCAAATACGTTTTGCTTTTTTTGCTTGATGCCTTTGCGGTGCCAGGTTTCGCCATATTCACCGCCACCTCTTAAGTTAGGTACTGCGTAGATGCCACCATGCTCCAGCAAAATAATGTTTGATGTACTGAAAGATGGCGTTAAACTGATGCCGAAACCACCATAAGCATACAGCAAGGTTGGGTTTTGCCCGTTAAGCACTGTGCCTTTTTTGTAGGTGATGATCATCGGGATCTTGGTTTTATCCTTCGATGTATAGAAAACTTGTTTTGATTCGTACTGTTCCGGATCAAACTTGGCTCCCGATTTTTTGTACACTGTTGACTGGCCCGTTGCTATATCCAGTTTAAAAATAGTTGGCGGATATACATAATTAGTGAAAGTGTAGTAAGTTTCTTTTTCCTCCAATTTGGCACCAAAGCCAGATGCTGTGCCCACTGCAGGCAGGTTTATGGTGCGCTCCAGTTTGCCGTTCATATCGTATTGTTGGATCAGCGAGGTAGCATCCTGCAAATACTCGGCGAAAATTTTACCGCCGCCGGTTGTGGCGCTCAATACGTTTTTTGTTTCCTCAATGAGGTTTTTCCAGTGCGTAATATCTGGTTGAGCAGCATCAACAGTAACAAGTTTAAAATTGGGGGAATAGATATTGGTGAGAATGTAAAGCTTGCTGCCAACATTGTTCAATACGCTGTGCTGGTTATCAAAATTGTTCACCACGTTGATGATCTGGCTATCCGGTTTACTCAGGTCTTGTATATAAAGCTCGTTGCCGGTGGTAGATGTAGCAGCGGTAATTACCAAAAAACGCTCATCTTCGGTAAGGTAAGCCCCAATATACCGGCGCGGTGTTTTCTCTCCGCCAAAGATCAATTTATCGGTACTTTGCGGCGTGCCCAGTTTGTGATAGTAAAGTTTATGATACTGCGTCATGCCCGAAAGCTGGCTACCTTCGGTAGGTTTATCGTAGCTGCTGTAATAAAAGCCATCGGTACCATGCCATGCCAGTCCGCTGAATTTTACATCTTTAAGGGTATCGCCAACAACAGTTTTATCATCAGTTTTAATAACGATCACCTTACGCCAGTCCGACCCTCCTTCCGAGATCTGGTAGGCGGCCAGCTCGCCATTTTTGGTAAAATCGATGCCTTGCAGGGATGTTGTACCATCTTTAGAGAATTTGTTCGGATCAAGAAATACTTCGGGTGTGCCGTTATCGCCTAATTGGCGGTATAATACGCTTTGGCTTTGCAAGCCGTCGTTTTTATAAAAGTAGGTGTATTTACCTTCTTTAAAGGGGGCGCTGTATTTTTCGTAGTTCCACAAAAATTCCAGGCGTTTATGGATCTCATCACGATATGGAATTTGATCGAGGTAATTGAAAGTTACTTTATTTTCGTCCTGTACCCAGGCTTTGGTATCATCGGCTCGGTCGTTTTCAAGCCAGCGGTACGGATCAATAACCGGGGTGCCGAAATAGGTATCGGTAACATCAACTTTTTTTGCTTTGGGATATGGGAGCGTTTTTATGGTAGTCATTTGTGCAAATGTATAGCTGCAAAGTAAAACAGCTAATGCTAATAAACAGAACGTTTTTTTCATGTTTGCTTAAATTACAGGCTACTAAAGATAGCATCCGTATATCTTACCGCAAAGTAATTTATGGCTTAAAAGGTTAAAAGTTGTTAATTTTGCGCCCTTGTGCTGTTTAATTGGGCGGGGCAAGCTATATTAGCAGCGTAAAAAAAGCTTTATTTATATCGCTACAAACGATTAATAATAAGCTTGTTGCGTTTTGTGGTAGACCAGGCCGCTAATTTTTTACAGCGGATAGCCGGTTTATCATCGTGCAGGTATCAATAATAATGCTTTTTTTTACACGTTTTTGCTTTGCAATTAAGCACATGCGGGCAAAACATACAGTAATACAGTTACAGAAATAAAACATGAAACAAACCCTTACTTTTTTTACAGCAGGCCTTTTAATGCTGATGGCATATACCGTAAAAGCACAGGATAGTAACGATAGCGATGACGAAACAAAGGTAAGGAAGCTTAGAAGCTATGTTAGCTTAAGTATGGGTGTATCTTACGCTTTGGGCGATTTTGCTAAAGCCGATTACAGCAACAATAAATCTGGTTTTGCCAACAGGGGCGTTACTTACCAAATTGATGGTGCTGTTTATGTATATAAACATTTTGGTGTTGGTTTTACATTGTCGCACCAGGATCAGAGCAATTTTTCGTACGATGACGATTTGATCCTGTCGCAAGGTTATACTACAGATTTTAAAGCCGATAACGGCACTGTAACAGCCGATAAACGTTACCGCAGTTATAACTTTTTGCTTGGTCCGCAGTACACGTTTACATGGCGCCGTCTTGCGTTTGATTTAAGGGCATCAGCAGGTGCTATTAAAAGCCGTACGTCGCCGCAATTAACCATTGCAGTTACCGGTGTTAGCGCGCAAAGTGGCAGCATTGTACAACAAAGCGCAACCGGTTTCGCGTTTGCTTATGGTGGCAGCGCGGCTATCCGTTTTGATATGGGTGCAGGCTGGGGCTTATCGTTAAAAGGCAACTATGTTAAATCGGATGGTTATAATGTAACTACTACTGGCCGTACATTAAACGTTGGCCGTTTAGTAACTAAACAACCTATTACAGAAGGACAAATTGTATTTGGTTTGACCAAAGCATTTTAATAAGAACTTTATAAACAAGAAAAGCAGCCTGATGAGGGCTGCTTTTCTTGTTTTATGGGTGTTTTACGAAGCCGTCATTGCGAGGTACGAAGCAATCGCGAACTATGCAGAGCCGATTTGCTTCCGTGCGATTGCTTCGTACCTCGCAATGACGACCTTGATAGATCAATTCACCGTTATCTGCTCCGGCTTATCAGCAACAATTTCTGGTTGGCCTTTAAATAATTCAAAAACACCGGTAGCGCAAATGTGCTTGCCTTTTATGTTAGGCAAATCGAGTTTTATTTGTTTTCCTTTTACCGCTAAGGTATATTTTTGATGCGGGTACACTCCGCCCATATTAAGCAGGGTAAGTGAATCGCTTATCGTTCTGAGCGAATAGACGGTATCGCATAGGGTGCCCGTTTTGCCTATGTTGTTTTTAAAATCGGTTATGTTAAAACCTTTGCTTTGTGCTGATGATCTGCTTGCGAAAGCAAGTAATAGCAGTGCCGGTAATATTATTTTTTTCATGCTGTACTATTTGCTGCTTTGGGGCTCGTTGTTACCATCTTCCTTTTTATTATTCGGCGCAGGGGCGTAACCGTCTTCATAGTTCAGGGTAAAAGATGATTCGGCAGCACGGCTGGCCGCGTTTAACCCTTTTACATCAGGTTCGCTGTTATCAATTATTTCGTTGCCGGTATCCTGGCCTTCGTTTTGTTCAAACTCGTTGCCTGGGTCTTTGTCTTCCTGGGCATCATCAAGATTTGGGTTTTCGGGGATTGCCATAACATTAGTTTTTAGTGTACCTTTTATAACCCCTAAGTTACGGCCTTGTTTGCTGTCTGTTATGTAACAATGTTTATCTTTTTGGTATCAGGCCTAAAATGTATTTTTGCGGCTATGCCGGTACGCGATAAACTTTATTTTGCTTCTGATTTTCATTTAGGCGCGGGAGGCTATGCTAATAGCCGTATTCGCGAAGACAGGATAGTGCGCTGGCTTGACAGCATTAAGCACGATGCCGCCGAACTGTTTCTGGTAGGAGATGTTTTTGATTTTTGGTTCGAATACAGATCAGTTATCCCAAAAGGCTACATCCGTTTTTTTGGCAAACTGGCCGAACTGGTTGATGCGGGCGTAAAGCTTTACCTATTTAAAGGCAACCACGATATGTGGATGTTTGATTACTTTGAAAAGGAACTCGGTGCAACCATCATTAGCAATGAGTTGAAACTTGAGCGTAACGGTAAAAAGTTCTTTATCCATCACGGCGATGGTTTGGGCCCTGGCGATAATTTTTATAAAATCCTGAAAAACTTTTTTCGCAGCCCTTTTTGCCAGTGGCTATTCGCTCGGATTCATCCTAATTTTGGTGTGGGTATAGCTAATAGCTGGAGCCAGCACAGCCGCGATACCCACGAAAAACAAGAGAATCCCAAACCCGGCGAGCAGGAATGGCTGGTTAAGTTTTGCCGTGAGGAACTCGAAACCAATTTTTACGACTACCTTGTTTTTGGCCACCGCCATCTGCCGCTTGATATAGCATTAAATGATCAAAGCCGCTATATAAACCTGGGCGAATGGGTTTCTTATTTTACTTACGCCGTGTTTGATGGAAGGGAACTTAAGCTTAAGTATTTCGAAAAAGAAGCATGATCAATATTGTTTACTATAGCCTGAGTTAAGTATCCTTGCTTTTTGGTTGTTAAATTCGGCCTCTGTAATAGCGCCGCTATCAAGCAGCTGTTTAAACTTTTGAAGTTCATCTGCCGATGATCGGGGCGGAAAAGCAAACGGATCTTTATTCTGAATTTTTGGAGTGCAGTAGATAATTAAAATGCCGATAAAACTCAGAAAAAGAGCTAAAAATAGGCCCGGAACTGCGCCAATTGTGCGAGTGCTCCCTGCTTTATATCCCCATATCGGAATGGCAATGGCAAATACCGCCATTAAGGCGAAGGCAACAATAATTAAAATGATTTCTGGTGCGCCTAATCCACCCATAGATTTAAGATTTAAGGTTTAAAAATTGGTGTTACAGCGGCTAATATATCAATTAGTATTTTTAAAATACAATACCTAAACCGTGTTTTAAACCGATGTTGTTTGATAGGCATTGTATGCACATTGTAATAAGCAATTACAGTTGAGCGCCCGGGATAATATGGGGAGTTTTTTGCAGAAAAAAATACGTACTTTTGTGCACTTTTTTGCAGTTGGCCTGTAAACCGCTCCAAATATTGAGTTTTTCATGAGCCGGTTCAATATCAATAGCTTAGCTGCATTTTATTTTTTAATTATATGTTAGATAAATTAGAGCTGATATACGAGCGCTGGAAAAATGTTGAAGGTGAATTGAGCAATCCTGAGGTAACGCAGGATATGAAGCGTTTTGCCCAGTTAAATAAAGAATATAAAGATTTGAGCAAAATTGTTGACGAGTATCATATATACCGCAACATTATGAGCAATATCGATACCAATAAACATATCCTGGCTACCGAAAAAGACGAAGAGTTTCGCGATATGGCCAAGATGGAGCTTGATGAGTTGCTTGCCCAGCAGGAAACCAAAGAGGAAGAGATCCGCCTGATGCTGATCCCTAAAGATCCTGAGGATTCTAAAAACGCGATGGTTGAGATCCGTGGAGGTACAGGTGGTGATGAAGCCGCTCTTTTTGCCGGCGACCTTTACCGCATGTACATGCGCTATTGCGAAAAACGCGGCTGGCGTACCGAGCTGGTTGATTACACCGAAGGTACCAGCGGCGGCTACAAAGAGATCGTTTTTAACGTAACCGCGGAGGATGCGTACGGTACTTTAAAATACGAATCGGGCGTGCACCGTGTGCAACGTGTGCCGGATACTGAAACTCAGGGCCGCGTGCATACATCAGCAGCATCGGTAGTTGTACTGCCTGAAGTTGATGAGTTTGATATCGATTTGCAGGTTAGTGATATCCGTAAAGATTTGTTCTGTGCTTCAGGGCCGGGCGGTCAGTCGGTAAATACCACTTACTCGGCGGTTAGGTTAACCCACTTGCCTACAGGTATTGTGGCGCAATGCCAGGATCAGAAATCGCAGTTGAAAAACTACGATAAAGCCTTACAGGTATTACGTTCGAGGGTGTACGAGATGGAGTTACAGAAACACCTGGAAGAAACATCCAAAAAACGTAAAACCATGGTATCAACTGGCGATAGGTCGGCCAAGGTGCGTACATACAATTATCCGCAAGGCCGTTTAACCGAGCATCGTATTGGTTTAACTATCTATAACCTTCCGGGTGTATTGAATGGTGATTTGCAGGAGATTTTAGAATCATTGCAGTTTGCTGAGAATGCTGAGAAATTGAAAGAGGGTACGGTAGCGTAAGCTTAGTATATCTCAATTGATAAGAAATATTTAATCTCGTCATTGCGAGGTACGAAGCAATCCCCAATTAGCAGGTTCGCCCTGTATGTTTGGGATTGTTTTGTATCTCGCAATTGTCGTTTAGGGGGGCATATCGTTCGAGGTTGTGCGTCGGGAGGGATAGTAGTAGAAAGCCCACAGCGCGGGTAGGGATTGCTCGCGGACAAGGCAAGGACTGGCAATGGATAGCCCGCCCGTTGGCTAACGTCCATATTTGAACCGTTGATTGGGATGATTACGTTGATTTCGTTGATTTTTCTGAACCGTGATTTGGGGGGATTTTCAGGATTTATTGGATTGTGATTGGTGTACTGTAGTTTTTTCTTCATCACTTTCCTAAAAAAATCTTGTCCATCCCATAAATCTCCCCAAATCCCGGTTCAGACAAAATAGATGATAAGTTATTCTGAAACCCATTATTTATTGAAAAATTCCTCTCTTTCCTACCTCAATCATCCCTTTATCATCCAAATGTTAAAAAATGTCAAAATCAGTTAATTATGTTAATTGAAAAGTGTTTTTCATCTCAATTTCATAAAGGGGGCATAATTTAGTTTTTGTAAAGGAATAATGTAGCGTAATAGCTATTACAACCGTAAAGCTTTTAACACTGCATTGGTGTAAATGAACATATATTAAAACTGGATACTATGCTGGCTATAAAAACTTTAACCGATAATTTAACCATCTACAAACGCTCGGTACGTTTAATGGGTGATAAATTTGAAATTAGTGTGGTGGGTAACAATCCGCTACTGGCCGATGAGCAAATAGACATTGCCATTGATGAAATAAACCGCGTTGAAAAACTGCTTTCGGCTTTTAGCGATGATAGCAGCATTAACCGGATAAACCGTAACGCGGGCATAGCTCCTGTACAGGCCGACGGCGAAACTTTTAGGTTGATAAACCGCGCTGTTCAAATTTCTGAACTTACCTACGGCGCATTTGATATCACTTACCTTGCCGGTAAAAACGAAGATAATGCTGATGTAGCCGTTAAAGCGGCTAAACAAACCAAAACTTTGGCCAGCTATAAAAATATTGTGCTTGACGCGGTTAACCAAACCGTGTTTTTAAAGGAAGCAGGCATGCGTATAGGCTTTGGCGCTAACGGTAAAGGTTACGCTGCCGATAGGGCCAAATACGTGTTGCAAATGAATGGTGTTGACGCTGGTGTGATCAACTCTGGTGGCGATCTGCTTACATGGGGACTACAGCCGGGCGCTATGCCATGGACTGTTGCCGATGCCGATGCTGAACAAGCTAACCAACCGTTTGCCGATCTGGAGATCAGCAACATGGCTTTCGCTACTTCGGTTAATGCCGAAAACTACGCCAGCATCAGCAACAAAAAATTTGTTAATGTGCTTAATCCTAAAAAAGGGTTCCCCGTTAGCGGTATCAGCAGCGTAAGCATATTGAGCCCTACTGCCGAGTTTGCAGATGCTATGGCAAGCCCTGTGCTTACCATTGGTGTTAATGCAGGTTTGTACATGATAAACCAGCTTAACCAGGTGGCCTGTGTAATTATTGACGATCAGGGCCGCGTTTACACCTCAAAAGATATCAGTCTGTAAGAGGTTTCGATCAGTTGAAATATTATTAAACCTACATCATAATTAAGATTGTTTGCTCAGTTACATTGGTACGGTTGGTGCCTTTGTAACTGATTTTTTATGTACGGCATCCGTCTGTGTTTTGATATATCTGTTTAACTTGGTCGGAATTTGAAAATAATTTTAAGTCTTTCTTCTCCTCAATGATAAAGTGGTTTGCGTATATTGGTTTGTTATTGATATTTGCAACACGTATATCATCTGTTAATGCTAACACAAAAGGTATTACGTTAATTGCTTATGCCGGTAACAAAAAACCGGCCGATGCGTCATATACTATTAAAACGCTGGCTACAGATACAACTACCAAAACAAAAAAACAGCAGGAGGATGAAAAGAAGAAGATCAAGGAGATAGCCAAGGCTAAAAAACAGGCAAAACCCGCCACGGTTGACGACGATGCCGTCGTTGTACCTAAACCTAAACCGAAAAGGCAGCGCCGCCCTGAAGGCATGGAGCGCCCACCCGAAATACCGAGGAGAAATGGCAATTAAACTGGTTAAACAATCTACCATATTGATGAGATACCTTTGCTTACTTTTATTATTAGTTGCAGGCAGTACTGTTTACAGTGCCCCGGTTAACCTGCACCTATTTGAGGGTAAGCATGCTTTAGTTGCCGATTCGGATACCATTATCCGCAAGCGTTCGGTTTCGGCAGGGGTGAGTTATGGTAGCGACGTGCTTTTCTTTGGCCGTACCGGCCCGGTTAAATATCCTTTTGTTACTGCCGATTTGATCTACAATACCAAATCCGGGGTGTTTTTATACGGTTCGGCTTTTAAGGTGCTGGGTTATGCTCCCGTTGATGAGGTTGACGTTGGTGGTGGTTATTTCTATAAATTTTCGAAAGCTTTTTCAGGTGCGATCAGCTATACCAGGTTCTTTTTTGCAAGGGATGCCGCACAGGTAATTAAATCAGCCTCATCAAACGATATCAATTTTAAAAACTCGTACGATTGGAAATTCCTGAAATCCACGGTGGTTTTTGATTATCTCTTTGGAAAATCGAACGATAAGTTTTTTACTGTAAGCCACTCTAAATACTGGGAAAGCAGCTGGAGTATTTTTGACGATCAGGATTTCCTGTCGTTCAATCCATCGTTCAATTTTATATTGGGTACGCAAAACTTTGTGCAACGTTACTCGCTCGATCATAATTTCAGGGATGAGGCCAGCAATATTTCGGTTCATTATGATCCTAAATATGCCGCCCGTAACCGCAGGTTCAATATGCTTAATTACAGCTTTAAAGTACCTGTGGCCTATAACCGACCGCATTATACTTTTGAGTTTTCGTATAAATACTCCATCCCGGTTAACGTGGAAGGTGTATTGCTTAACCGGCGCGAATCGTTTTATAACCTAACCTTTTACTACGTTTTTTATTAGTACTAATACATGAATGTTTTAATAATAGAAGACGAAACAGCGCTGGCGCAGGAACTACAAATTTTCCTGACCAACTATAATTATATCTGCGAGGTTTGCCATGATGGCGCATCTGCTTCCGAGAAAATTGGTACCAACCTGTACGATTTTATATTGATAGATCTTGGCCTGCCTGATTATGATGGCCTCGATCTGTTAAAAGAAGCCAAAAAACACGATCCCGAAGCAGCCTGTATCATCCTCACCGCCCGTGCCGAAATTAATGACCGCATAAAAGGCCTTGATCTGGGTGCGGATGATTATCTGCCCAAACCTTTTTCATTGCTCGAGCTGCAAAGCCGTATGCAGGCTATTGTACGCCGAAAGTTTGGGGTAAAGAATAATATTATTGAGCTGGGCGGTTTCCTGATCGATTTGACAGCGCGTACTATATCCTACTACAACAGCGTTGTAAATACCATAACCAAAAAGGAATTTGACCTGATTGCCTATTTAATTTTGCATAAAAACCGCACGCTAACCCGTATGCAGCTGAGTGAACATATTTGGGGCAGCGTTGTAAATAATGATTACGACAGCAATTATATAGACGCGCACATTAAAAATATCCGCAAAAAATTAAATGCCTTCGCCCCGCCCGATTGGTTGGAGACGGTACGGGGGCTGGGATACAAGATAAAGATCAACGCCTGAGTATAATTTACTCACCCGGTCTACGCTACGCTGGACCACCCTCTCTACGGCAAGCCGCAAAGAGGGTAAAAAAATAAAAAACCAAAAATCCCCTCTTTACGCGCAGCGTAGAGAGGGGTGACAAGCGCAGCGATGTCGGGGTGAGTAATATGCAAGCGATATTTACGCCAAGTTAACCATAGGCTATTTCTTGCAACAAGGCTTGTCCTGAAGTAGACGCATGTGATGCGTCTCTACATAAATGATTGTGACACACAATTTAAATAACGCTTGAGTATTTGAAATTAGGAACAAAACTTACGCTTTTTAACGCCATATCAAAACTGGTTATCGTGATACTGTTTGTATTGCTGTTACCCGTATTGATAAAAAATATCAGCAGGAGTTATGTTGATAGCCAGCTTGTTAAACAGAAAAACAAGCTATTGCAGATTGTAAAAAGCCAGGGCATTGGTACCTATATTGAAAATGGCGAGGCCTATGGCAGTTACCTTCCACTTAAAGAAGAATACATCAGTTTGGATGAGGTTGATCCGGATTATTACCTGGATACTATAAAGCGAGGTAAGCGTTTGTTTAGCGAAGGCGATACCTTGGAGTACCGAATCCTGAGCCACACTTTCAAAATAAAAAAGAAAAACTACCTGCTGGAAATAGGTAAAAGCGTTGACACGCTTGATGAAACCAGTGCGCCGCTACAAAATATAGCCTTCCAGGTGTTATTGGGTATGATATTGCTTACCGTATTGGCCGACCAGGTATATTCCACCTACGTACTTAAACCGCTACGGCTCATTATCAAAACCAAGCTGGTTGGGCAAAAGTTTCCAAATTTTCAGTCGTACAGAAAAGTGCGAACGACGACCTCCGATTTTGAGCACCTGGATATAAGTATCCACAACATGATCGAAACCATTGCCGATAAGTTTCATAAAGAACGTGAGTTTATCTCCAATGCCTCGCACGAGTTGATGACGCCGATCTCCATCCTCCAATCAAAAATTGAGAACATGTTTGAGGAGGAGGATATTAATGATGACCTGAAAACACGGCTGCTGGAAATGCAGCGGATCTTGAACCGCTTAAAAAGCATCACTAAAACCCTGCTCCTGATCTCGCAGATAGAGAACGAGCAGTTTTTAAAAGAAGATACCGCTTCAGTTGTCGATTTGCTACAGGATGTTAACGATGAAATCTCGATCCGTTTGCAGGATAAAGACATCAGCTACGAAATGACAGTGCCCGATAACTGGCATTTTGTCAATATGAACAAGTTTTTGCTATTTAACCTGTTTTTTAACCTGGTCAATAACGCCATCAAATACAATAATGAAGGTGGCAGCATTAACGTGACCGGCGTACAGGTGTTTGATAAATTTGTGATCAGTATTACGGATACCGGGATAGGGATTGATGCCGATGCTATCCCGCTGATTTTTAATCGCTTTAAAAAAATGAGACAGGCTTTAAAGCAGGATAGTTTTGGGTTGGGGTTGCCTATTGTAAAATCGATAGCCTTGTTTCATGATATCGACATTGATGTGATCTCAGAAAAAGGCAAAGGCAGCACTTTTAAACTCATTTTCCCGGCTACGCTTATCGTTGCGAGGTAAAACGGCAGGGGCATGTGCCAAATTGCCCTGTAGCAACAATTTTACAACTTATTTTGTACTAAAAAATAGTCACCCGTTAATCCCCTTTTTAGGGGATTTTTCATTTTGTGCAGATTCTCTTTGTTAATAGTTAAAAAAATGTTGTTCTGGGTTCAGGCTACGGTCAATTGAACTATTGTTGTGCTTCTATACTGCCATTGCTATGCTTTGGCATCTGCTTTGCAAACATGCTGTATAACATATTATACAAATACGATGAGAACGCTAAAAATAAAGATAGCTACCCTGGGTGTAGCTTTAGCTACAGTAGGTTTATTAGGCTCGGGATGTAACTCGCTTACAAAAACACAAAAAGGTGCGGCGATTGGTGCAGGTGCAGGTGGTACCGTAGGTGCTTTTATAGGTAAAGCCGCAGGTAATACCGCGCTGGGTGCTATTATTGGTGGTGCCGTTGGTGGTACAGCCGGTGCTTTCATCGGTCGTAATATGGACAGGCAGGCTGCGGAAATTAAACAAACCGTACCGGGCGCTACTGTAACCCGCGAAGGTGAAGGTATTTTGGTGAAGTTTGATTCAGGTATTTTATTCGATACCGATAAATCGGATCTTAAATCTGCAGCGCAAACTAACCTGCAAAATTTAGCAGCTTCACTTCAAAAAAATCCTGAAACCAATATTACCATTATTGGCCATACAGATAGCACTGGTTCTGCTGCTTATAACCAAACACTTTCGGTAAAAAGAGCGGATGCGGTTAAATCATACCTTGTATCTGGTAACGTAGCTTCGTCACGTATGACTGTTGTTGGTAAAGGTAAAAACGAGCCGATTGCCGATAATGCTACCGCCGAAGGTCGTGCGCAAAACCGCAGGGTGGAGATCACCATTGTGGCTAACGACAAAATGAAAGAGCAGGCTAAATCTGCCCAATAAAAATTGAATAATAAGATCAGTTAATAGTTTAATGATGAAGTCCCCGGCGCAAGGCCGGGGACTTTTTTGCTTTTATACCTCATAATGTCATTTGATATTCAAAAGTGGGGGGAAGTGCGATTCCCTCCCCTGGGAGGGTGTAGGGAGGGGTTTCTACGAATTGCATATCTACAAACTTGGCGTACAAACCCCTTCCTGCCATTGCTCATTTCCCCCGCGCCCCTCCCCAAGGAGGGAATCAAAAATTCCCTAATAGCCTATATGCGATTTTAACCTTTATTAATGTCATCTTTCCTTTCCCGATAAAAACTACTTGCAATCAATAAGTTAATCGCTTACTTTTGTTTTATGGTAAAAAGGACCGGCGCAATATTACTCACTATGCTGTATATAGTTACAGTGTTAGGCTTTGCGCTAAACTTTCATATCTGCGGCGATTATGTGGCTTCGGTGAAAATTGATGCACCGGCTGTTAATTGCGGCATGGATAAGGCCAACGGCAAAATGAAATGCTGCAAGGATAAGCAGGTTGAGGTGAAGGTGAAAGACGCTCATCAAGCCGAAGAAGCTACTTCATTCCTGGCAAAAGTATTTGGTTTTGAGTTACCTCATCTTTCATTAGATGGCCTGTTCCCGGCATTGCCATCGTCGGTTTCCGAAAAGTTTTATGATCGCGGTCCGCCCGATCCTCCTTTGCAGGGCATCGCTACTTTTATCCTCAACTGCATTTTCCGTATTTGATCTTTTAATTGTTTAACCTTAGATAAACCTTATCCTCAGTTTATTCTCAAACAATTAGTTAAAAAAGATCAACATGAAAACTTTAAAAATATTTGTCATCATATTCGCGCTTTCGGTAACTGCCGCTAAAGCCCAATTCACCAAAGCCGAACTTCAGGTTAGCGGCTTAACCTGCGCCCTTTGCGCAAAATCAACCGAGAAAGCTTTACGTACGCTCCCTTTTATCGGCGAGATCAAAACCGACCTCATCCGCAATACTTATATCCTTACTTTTAAAAATGATGTGCCTGTAAATTTCGAGCAGATCAGCAAAAAGGTACAAGGCTCAGGATTTTCGGTTAACAGCTTAAAAGCCACCTATAACTTTGCCAACACCAAAGTTGCCGAGAGTAAATTCACTTACGGCGGCGACACCTATCATGTGCTTAACGCCGGCGATAAATCATTTACCGGTGATGTTAATGTTACCGTGGTTGATAATGGTTTCGCACCAAAATCAGTATCTAAAAAGTACCTGGGCCAGGTTACCGATACTGCACCTGCCAGCGGTCGTGTTTATCATTTAGCTATATAAGCCCTTCATTTAAACATATTTTTTATGAAGAGGATTTTATTGGCTGTTTGCCTTATGGCAGTGGCTTGCCCTTTGTTTGCGCAGGAACTGTATGTAAATACCGAACCTGCCAGCAACATGGCAACCAACTCCTTAGGTTTACGCATTGAAAACCAGGGCTACTTCAAGCCCGATTTTAAAAATCGTAGTACTTTTGAGGGTATGTTTGGCCTGAGCCGTTATGTGATGGTGCATGGTTCGTTGTACACATCCAACTATTATACCAGCGGGCAACATTTTGAAGGTGGGAGTGTGTACGCCAAGTTCAGGTTTTTATCTATCGATACCGTTCAGCAACATTTCAGGGGAGCATTTTTTACTAAGCTTTCAAGCATCAACAACCCGATAGTTAATCAGGAGATAACGCTCGAAGGTGATAACAGCGGCTTACAAAGCGGTTTTGTATTTACACAACTGCTGCACAAACTGGCGCTTTCAGGCTCGGTAAGTTATTTGCGCGCTTTTGATAACCGCGGCGGATATGATCTGCCAGATGGACAAGCGCGAAATGCCGCTGCCTATACCCTATCGGGAGGATACCTGTTGCTGCCACGCAAATACCGGGATTATAACCAAACCAACCTCAACCTGTATGTGGAGCTGTTGGGCAAAACCAATCCGGGTAAGGGGCAAAGCTATCTTGATGTGGCCCCTGCTGTGCAACTGATCTTTAACAGTACTTTCCGGTTGGATTTTTCATATCGTACCCCTATCTACAATGATATGCAGCGTAATACCAAAAACATGTACCTCATAAGGTTGGAGTACAATTTATTTAATCTTTAACCCTACACCTACTTTGAAAAAATATATTTTACTGACCGCCGTGTTTTTGATAAGCACTGCGGCCTTCGCTCAGCATCATCATGAAATGAACATGACGGATAGCGCGAAGAAGAACATGAATATGAAGAGCACCAAACCCATGATGATGGATGGTATGGACATGGGCGATATGAAAATGGATACCCCCATGCACCACCACATGATGATGACCAGCCAGTTCTCGCGCGATCTGCCCATGAACCGTGATGGTTCCGGTACATCATGGGTGCCGGATGAAACGCCGATGTACGCTTACATGATCCACGGGAAAAAATGGATGAGCATGGTGCACGGCAGCTTCTTCGCCAGGTATAATAACCAGGATCTGTTTAACAGCGGCAAACGCGGTGGTAAAAGTAGATTTGATGTGCCCAATTGGTTGATGTTCATGACACAACGCAAGGTTGGTAACAACGGCCTGTTCTCTATTAATACCATGTTCTCGTTCGATCCCTTTTTGGTTGGCGCAGGCGGCTACCCGCTGCTTTATCAAACCGGCGAATCGTACCAAGGGCATAAATTGGTAGATAAGCAGCACCCGCACGATCTGTTTGCTGAGTTAAGCGTAGCCTATACCCAGCGCGTAGCTAAGGATGCCGACATCTCCTTGTCGGTTGGTTATCCGGGCGAACCGGCTTTAGGTCCGCCGGTATTTATGCACAGGCTTTCGGCCATGAATAATCCCGATGCACCGCTTGGGCATCATTACCAGGATGCTACGCACATTACTTTTGGTGTGGCTACCTTGGGTTTTAGGGTTAAGAATGTAAAACTGGAAGGTTCGATATTTACCGGTCGTGAACCGGATGAGTTCCGTTATGATTTTGATAAAATGAGGTTTGATTCTTACTCGGTACGCTTATCCTACAATCCATCAAAAGAATGGGCCTTGCAGGTATCTGATGGCTGGATCCACAGCCCGGAGGAAGCCGAGCCGCAACAAAATGTAAACAGGTTTACAGCATCGGCCATTCATACCAAAATGTTAGGCAATAATAGCTATGTGGCAACTACGCTGGTATATGGGCAAAACCACTACTCGGATAATAAACGCACACAGCCGTCAGTATTGTTAGAAAATACTTTTCAGCTAAATAAAACCGCTATTTATGGGCGATATGAGTTTGTACAGAAAGATGCCCATGAGCTTGATCTTGAGAATGAATTGCCCTTAGATCCTAATTTAAATATCAACGCATTAACGCTTGGGGTAAATCGCATTTTAGGCAGCTTTAAAAATACCAATGTAACTGGTGGGGTGCAGGCTACGCTTAACGTTTCGCCATCGGCATTAAAACCACTTTATAGCAGCACGCCGGTTGGATTTGAGGTTTATTTGAGGATAACCCCTGCAATGATGAAGATGTAATTTAATGTAGAGACGCATAATTGCGTCTCCCGCAGGACAAGCGGCCTTGCAAATCATTTCTGCCGTAAATTGCTTGTGGGAGACGCAATTATGCTTCACTACATTAAAAAAAATGAATTATTTACTCATAACTATGCCGCTCAAAATCATAATCAGATTGTGAGCTGATGATCTTCTTTCGCCGTTGAACGTCGGTATCTAAATTATGGTCATAAATATTATCCGTAACCGCAATGTCGCGTTCCTTATCGCGCTCGGCTAAATGGATATTGGCCTCGGCGGTTTTGGCAATGGCCGTATCATAAGGCCCTTTGGGCGACATCAGTTTTACAAATACCGGCAAGCATTCAAACAAAATAAACAAGTAGCCGATAAAGGAAATAGCGAGGTAAGTATCCAGATCGCGGGTGCCGTTTTCGTTATAAGTTAGCTGACCTAAAGCCCAGTTACGGTCGGAAAAACCGGCTATACTTGCCAAGCTATCCAACTGATGCTCGGTGAATAGGCGGGTGCTGTTTAACCCCTCGTAATCCTTTCGTGCACTCAGGTACTGGTCCATTTGCCCTAAATTATCGGTCACCGTTTTTAGCCGGGCTTCTTTCTCTTCCAATACGGCCTGCTTTTGTTTGGCGTAAGTGCCATAGCCCGTAATGCCCGATGTTTGGTTGGTTTTATCGCCAAATACTTCCTGGTTAAGCTGGAAACGGGAACGGTTGATATCTTTCTCTAACGAGTCCTTTTCCTTTTTCAGGTCGCCATTTTTACCCAACTCCATGGCATATTTCTGCATATAGGTTTTTTCGAGGGTATCAATTTTGCTGTGCTGGCCTTTAAGGTAGGCAGTTTTTAACTTCTGGCGGATCTCCTTATCGAAGATCTTCAGTTCCAGCGGACGCGATATCACTATCCCTATCATAATAGCCAGCAAAACACGTGGCGATGCCTGCAATATTTGTTGCCTGCTTGTACCCTCTTTATTAATGCTGGATACGATGTAGCGGTCCATGTTAAAAATGGCAGTGCCCCAAAGCAAGCCGAACAATATGGCAAAACCTACGGCAAAGCCATCGCCATTAAAAACAAAGTACATGGCGTAACCGCCCGAAAGCGCCGCAAACAAAGCAGTAAAAAATATAGTGGCCCCTATACCTACATACTTATTATGTTCGATAGGGTATTTTTTCAAGGTATCGATATGTGCACCAGAACAAAACCAGAAAAAGCGTGTAACTTTTTTCATTAAGTAATTATTTTGTCAATATTGTATGAAACGCTCATACACATTGATTGTTACAAATAACAAGCCTAAATTTTTGATACAGAAAAAAACTACCTTTGAATTATAATTTAAAACTAACATGAACGAGATAACCGTACAGGAACTAAAAGAAAAGATCGACAATAAAGAAGATTTTCAACTGATTGACGTAAGGGAAGATTTTGAATATGAAACTTCAAACATCGGCGGTGTGCTGATCCCGTTGGGTGGCGTACTGATCGAATCGGACAAGATCTCAAAAGATAAACCGGTAGTAGTAATGTGCCGCAGCGGCAAACGTAGCGCAGCAGCTATAATGCAATTGGAGCAACAAGGTTTTACCAACCTGTCAAACCTGCGTGGTGGTATCCTTGCATGGCAGGCCGAAATTGACCCGGAAATAAGCGTTTACTAATATGGGCTTTAAATTAGTGCTCAATGTGTTGTACACCATGGGTGTAGCGTTGTGCTTTATTGTTGCCTACAAAATGTTTACCACCCACCAGTATCTGATCATGGCAGGTGCCATGATTGTTGGTACTGTGGTTATATTTTTAAAGCTGAGGTTATTGAAAGAGGTTAAAGAGGCTCAGCAACCCGAGCAAAAAGAAACCAAAGGTAAGGGAGCTAAATAGTTCGTTTCTTGTCCTGGCAGACTTACGAAGTTTTGAAAACTTCGTAAGTCTTGATCTTTTCAAAATCAATATCTATACACACGGTACTTTTGTCCAACAAATTGCATTCTGTCAGTCTATCTGTGTTGAGTAAAAACCTGAACCAACCTACAAATTTATGATCATTTCTTCTGCAAAGCTTTCAACGCTTATTGTTATAGTTATCATGCTTTCGGCTTGCGGTAGCGGTACTACACAAAAACATAAAGCAACTTCTAAAGAAATATCCATAATCGTTACCTACCAAGACAAACTAAATCAATGCAAATCAACCTATCCTTTTACCCAATGGAGAAAAATGGTTGATGATGGATTGGACCAATACACCGAAGAGAACTGCAACAAGGCTAAAACTATTTTTGATAATTTAATAAGCGGACTGATCAAAGCAGGTGAAGCCGCTACTGAAAAACAAAAGGTTGAGCTTTTTGAAAAAGCAGTGACATCACTAAACAGGCTTAACGACAAAATTGACGGATCGCTTATTGAAACCGGGGAGCGGGAAGAGCTTTGTGCGTTGATAGATAAGATCACCATAGCGGCAGGTCTTAATCCTGATGATTATGGCGATGGTGGTGGGATTGCTGATAAATGGAGGGAATGGTAAGCATCTTTTATTATCGATGAATCGCTTACACAGCTAAACTTCGTCCCGGGAAATAAAAATCTAAAATCTTAATCCCAATCCCGCATCCTCATTTAAAATATACTTTCCATCCGCAAACTCCGGCATCACGTAAGGATTGTTACTCACCAAAAACGGTCCATCCAGATCCACCCAATCCGCTTGCGGGGCAATAGCTAAACCTGCCAGGGCGGCGCAGCTTGTTTCCGTCATACAGCCTATCATTATTTTCAAGCCAAGTTCACGCGCTTTATCTATCATACGCTTGGCTTCATATAAGCCGGCCGATTTCATGAGTTTGATATTGATACCGGTGTAAACACCCTTGGCTTTTTCTACATCTTCAAAACGTTGCACCGCCTCATCGCCAATAATGGGGATAGGGCTTCGCTCGGTGAGCCAAGCATTGCTATCCGGATCGGTTTTTAGCATGGGCTGCTCTATCAGCTGTACGCCTTGCTCATGCAGCCAGTAGGTCATGTCAAGGCTTTGCTGTAGGTCTGTCCAGCCCTGGTTGGCATCTACATATAACGGCACATCGGTAACTGAGCGAATAGTGGCGATCAATTCTTTATCACTATCCCTGCCTAACTTTACTTTGATCACTTTGAAACCTTCGGCTTCTTTTACTTTTTTGATGATCATTTCGGGCGTATCAATACCTATGGTAAAACTGGTAACAGGCATCAGTGTAGGGTTGCTGCCAAGTAATTGCCAGCAGGGTTTGCCTTTCAGCTTGCCATCCAGATCGTGCAGGGCAATATCAATGGCTGCTTTTACTGCCGGATTGCCCGGTGCAACGCTATCTAAGTAATTGATGATCGAGCCAAAATCAAAAGGATAGCTGAACTGGCTGATGTCAACTTTGCTCAAAAACGCGTTAGCCGTTTCATGGCTTTCGCCCATATAGGGCACCATTGATGCCTCGCCATAGCCTGTTTTACTTTCGTGGCTGATCTGCACCAGCATAACCGGGGTTGAGGTGCGCGAAAATTTGGCTATCGTAAAAGCATGCTTCAGCTGAAGCTCGTAGGGTTGATATGTCAGTTCCATGTTAAAAACCAAAGCTAAAATTTTAGTACCAAAATCGTGCTTATCTTTGCCGCCATGTCGGCACAAATTTATTCACCGTTCACTAATTTCAATTTCAGCAATAGTAAATGCTTCCTCACCGGGCAAAACCTTAATTCGCCCGAAGAACGCATCCAGGTTTTTCCGCAATGGCTCATGAGCCGTTACGAACTGGAAGACAAGCCATTTAAACTGCTTGATGAAAGCATGGCTACCTACAAAGACCTGAAGTTGCCATGCACTGCCGAGGTTAATGAATTATACCTGGAGCCTTTAGAAAATGAAATTGCCGCAGCTTTTGAAGGTGGATATGAAGCTGTAAAGGCTTTAGATGAGGATAAGCTGTTCCTTTGGGCGGGCAAATTATTGTACGGCATTATTTTTAATGAGATCCAGGCAGGGATCAAATTACAGCATTCGCAGGGCGAAGAGTTTAATATCTCGCAATCCATCATCCATAAATTCAATAATCTGCACATGATGTTGCAGAGCCTGAATTTACCTATCGAGTTTGATGGCTTTAAGCCTTATAGCCTTGTTTTATTTAAGGTAGATAATGCCGAGAATATTTTTGGCTACCGCGATGAGATCAATACCATGACTTTCTGCTTACGGGTGAACGATTTTGGTATGATCATTTGCTTGCAGGATAATGGTGCCAACGCCCGTTACCATAAAGAAGCTTTAGATAAAATTGGCGATCAAATACTTCACCCCATCCAGTTTGAAGAGCTGAACGCCCGCTTTTTTTACTCGGCCTACCTGTTTAACCGCCTGCCCGAGTATGATATTTTTAACATAGGTGATACTATTTCTGTAGAGGCACTACCCCTGCGCGGCACCAGCAGCAAACCACTGTTTGACGATTGGATGAATAAGACCTACGGCCAGGTATTAGAAAACTTCTGGAAAAATTGGGGGTTCCTGCTGTTAGAGATCATCAAGAACCCCGAAAAACCAATGAGCTTTTTATTTGATGCCGAGGGCAGTTTTAAAGATGCAAACGGCCTGGGGCTTCAGAAATAATTTGCTGAATAAACTCGCTTAAAACGTGGTGGTTAAAAACAATAGTGATCATCAGTCCGCTTATCGCTCCAAAAAAGTGTGCATCATGGTTGATCCTGTCGCGCGAATATTTGGAGGCATAATGGCAATACACCAGGTATAAAATGCCAAACACCCAAAACCAAATAGGAATAGGGATTGGCAATATCATAATGGTTTGCCATGGCGCAAACAATATTGTGCTGAAAATAACAGCGCTCACTGCTCCTGAAGCACCGAGACTAAAGTAGTTGTAATCGTCTTTATGTTTAACCACAGTTGGCATATCGCTTAATATTAAACTTAGTACATAAAGTATCCCAAATTGAGCATGCCCAATCACCGGCTCAAGATTAAACGCGAAGAAATAATACGACAGCATGTTGAAAAACAAGTGCATCCAATCGCGATGGATCAGCCCGCTGGTAATTACGGTATGGATATCCTTACCCCGGGAAACGGTGTAAGGGTGCAGCATCATGCGGCTGTACAGGTTGTTATTTGAAAAAGCTAACAGCGAGGTAATAATACTTATTACAAAAATAACACAGGCCACCGGGGCCGTTTGAAGGTATTCCATTTATTTAAGGTCGAGTTTGGTATCAGTTAGTATACGGCCCACCGGGTAACGTAAAAATGTTTTTTCAAAATAAGGCGAATTGCGGTACACCCAAAACAACTGCGCTTCGGCGCTTTGTGCCAGTTTGGGATCATCTTTTTTCGCCTCTTCCAGCTTTTGTTTAATGGATGGATCTTTCTTGATCAAGTCGGCAGCGATGTCCTCAAACACATAATCCGAAAAATATTCCTTTTCGCCCAGCATCGAATCAAAAAAGTTCCAGGTAAAAAACGAATCCACACCTTGTGGTTCCAACGTTTCCACGATATAACGGTTAATTGGCTGATTAGTATATACCACATAGTCGCCGCTGTAAAATTTAATAGGCATATCAACCGGGTTAAGCTTTACACCGCTGTGCAGGTAATGGCCTTCAAAAGGGCGAGGCGGAGTTTTATAATCGGCAATGTAATACATCTGCAGTTTAAGCGTGGTATCATGTGCCAGTTGTTTCATCTGTACGCCATTCAGTTTAAATAGATCAATAATTTTACCCCAGGCCTGCGGAATTACATAAGCCACCGGTTTATCGGCCGTGGCGGTTACTTTATAGCTGTTAAAATATTTGATAATTTTGGTATAGGGTTTATCGCGATCGTAATATAGCCGCTGCAAGCCGCTTACCTCGCTGGTTTTGTATTTGGCTTCATACCCTTTAAAGGTAATGGTATCCACCCTGCTGTTATCAACTGCCCAGCTTAAGGCAAAAGTTTTTTGTTTGCTTACCTCTTCATCGGCCTTGCGTTTTAACTCGCCAATTAGCTTCGAATCGCGCTGGTTGATCTCGATTAGGTGTTGCATAAAATCATAAGTGGCATACACGCGCTTATCAAACGGCTTAAGCATATGCGTTTCGGTAATGTAGCTGATGATGTTGTGCTGAGCAGTAAAACCTGTTGCAAAACG
This sequence comes from Mucilaginibacter sp. CAU 1740, assembly GCF_039839285.1. Taxonomy (NCBI): domain Bacteria; kingdom Pseudomonadati; phylum Bacteroidota; class Sphingobacteriia; order Sphingobacteriales; family Sphingobacteriaceae; genus Mucilaginibacter; species Mucilaginibacter sp. CAU 1740. Next base: position 299,673 of record NZ_JBDOQS010000008.1, read on the forward strand.
CGGTGTTTCTAAAAAACTCACGATGCCCGAATCGGGTAGTCCTTCCTCGCCCGCACCATATGGGATCATCTCATACCCGCTCTTTTTCATTTTGCTGTACAGGTACGGCGTGAGGGTTTTGGTAGTATAATCTGCCAGGATTGGGTTTTGCTTATCCTTTTGAGTTTCTATCAGCGTCATCACATACTGGTAATCGGCACCATCGCTGGTATGGTTATCCAGAAATATCTCAGGTTTCCATGTGGTGAGGATCTGTGTAAAAGCTAAAGCGTTACGGCTATCGGCCTTAATAAAATCGCGGTTCAGATCAAGGTTGCGATAATTTCCTCTAAAACCATAAGCAGATGGGCCGTTCTGGTTAACACGGCTCATGCCCCGGTTAAGACTGCCATCAATATTGTAAAGGGCTATTAGGCAGATCACCACATCTTTTGGCAGGGTGTTATTTTTAAGCATATCGCGCACCAGCATCATACTGGCATCAATACCTTCCGGTTCGCCGGGGTGGATGCCGTTGTTGATGAGCAGCACGCGTTTGTTTTGCTTTTTGATGATAGCGGGATCAAATACTTTATCTTTTGATAGCACTATCAGTGTTAAAGGTTTGCCAACATCAGTACTGCCATAATTGATCAGCCGCATTTGCTGCGGATAAAGCTTATTGAGCTTTTGATAATAATCGATAACCTGGGCGTAAGTGGCGGTATAGTTTTTATCCTTGCTTAGCTCAAAGGGAGTAAGCTGAGCTTTAGCCTGCAGGGCGATAAAACAAACCAATAATGCTGATAAAAATCTCTTCATAGAAATGCTTAATGCTCAAATATACTTTAAGTATGGCAAAGCGGCTGGGTGTAAGGGGAATTTTACGGGGTGAGGTATGGCGAATAATCTACTCACCCCGGCTACGCTGCGCTGGCCGCCCCTCTCTACAGCAAGCTGCAAAGAGGGAGGGAAAGTAGATCTTAAAAAACAAATCCCCTCTTTACGAGGTAGAAAGGGGTGTCGAGCGAAGCGATGACGGGGTGAGTCAACTCACAAAGCCGCTATCTCCGCCTGTACTTTTTTCGGTAAACTTTTCACTACCTGATCATACGAATGATCTATCATTTCGCAAAGCTGCTTACGGGTGAGTGAGCCGTTCATATACACCGTATTCCACATTTTTTTGTTCATGTGATAGCCGGGCTGTACTTCTGAATAACGTTCACGCAGTTCAACGGCCAATTCCGGGTCGCATTTTACGTTGAACCTGTCGCCGGTTTGCAGGTTGGTGAGCAGGAACAGTTTTTCGGCAATTTTAAATACAAGTGTATCCTCGCCAAAAGGAAAACCTTCGGTAGCGCCCGGTTTTTGCAGGCAATAATCGCGTAGGTCCTCTATATTCACTATCTGAAGTTGCGTACCAATTTGGTGTAAGATACCGTGTTGCCGAAGTTATATTTAAAGCCGAGGGTAAACATGGCAAATTGATCAGGCACGTTGTTTTTAAATTTTTGAGTATTATCGTTATACCCATCAAGGCCTTCACCAAAGGTGTAGGCGTGTTGATAGCCTAATGTTATGGTATAACCTACCTGGTCGTAATCATCATATATTTTAAATTCGTAACCAAACCGTATCGGTACCATCAGGTTAACACTTTTATCTTTACCAGGAAAAACGTAAGTGTTAGGACCGTTATATAAATAGAGGTTTGTACGCTGTATATCCTTCATGTTATTTGATATAGCACCAATACCAGCACCGATGTAAAAATTTTTGATCCTGTTTAAAAAAAAGCTGTCATCGTAGTCAATTATTTCGCCCATCTGCAAGTCGGCATGTAAAACAAGCGCTTTAAAATTGTTTTTCGAATAACGTCCATATCGGTCCTGGCTTTCAGTACGGCCGCCTCCTTCGAGTGTGCCAAACTGAACTTCAAGACTCATTGGCACGAAAGGGCTATAATTATAGGTTAAGTTTAAACTTCCGCCTGGGTGCCAAACTTGTCGGTTAAGGTCGTCAAAACCACGGCCATAGCTTGCGCCGAAACCCGCGCCCCATTCGTAATAGTTAAAACCACTCTGGGCTTTTGCCATCATCGTGACAGAAACCAAAACAAAAAGCAGAAAATATTTTTTCAATGTATAATTTTAATCAATATTTACAATTGGCTCCGGTTTAGGTCGGGAAGCCTTATTATGCTACTAATATAATAGCTTTATATGAATTTCAGCTCATCTATTACATTCACTGTAGCCGAACGCTTTTTGCGTTACGTTACCATTGATACGCAATCAGACCCTACTTCGGTTACATTTCCATCAACAGAAAAACAAAAAGACCTGGGTAGGTTGCTGGTTGATGAGCTGCTGGCCATAGGTGTTAGCGACGCGCATTTAGATGAGTGGGGCTATGTATATGCCACTATTCCATCCAATACGGATAAAGATGTGCCTGTGATCTGTTTCTGCTCGCACATGGATACCGCCCCCGATAGCAGTGGCAAGGATGTAAAACCCATTGTGCATAAAAATTACCAGGGACAGGATCTGATATTACCTGATGATACTACCCAAGTACTAAAAATGGCCGAGCATCCCGATCTGAAAAATCAGATCGGCAATGATGTGATCACAGCCAGCGGTACCACCCTGCTCGGTGCTGACAACAAGGCCGGCGTTGCCGAAATTATGGATGCCTGTTACCAGTTGATCAATCACCCCGAAATAAAGCATGGTACTATAAGGATCTTATTTACGCCAGATGAGGAAGTTGGCCACGGGGTTGATCATGTTGATATTGCCAAATTAGGAGCATTTGCGGGCTATACTATGGATGGCGAAAGTGCCGGGAACATGGAAAACGAAACTTTCTCTGCCGATGGTGCAAGGCTTACCATTCAGGGAGTAAGTTCGCACCCCGGTTTTGCTAAGGGCAAAATGGAAAGCGCCATTAAAATTGCAGGGCAGATCATTGCCACCCTGCCCGATGATCTGTCGCCCGAACATACTGAAGGCATGCAGGGTTTTGTACACCCGGTAGGCATGGAAGGCCATGTGGAAACAGCGTCGATAGATTTTATTATCCGCGATTTTGATGAGACCAAATTGGCCGGGCATGTAGATGTGATCCGCAAAACTGCTAATGCTGTATTAAAGAAATTTCCGGGTTCGAGCTATGATATCGCGGTGAGTCAGCAATACCGCAATATGAAAGGCGTGCTCGATCAAAACCCACAAATTGTAGATTACGCCATGGAGGCCATCAACCGTACCGGGCTTACCGCTAAACTGTGTAGCATCCGCGGTGGTACCGATGGCTCGAGACTTTCATTTATGGGCCTGCCCTGCCCTAATATTTTTGCCGGTGAGCACGCTTTTCACGGAAGGCACGAATGGGTATCAATACAGGATATGCAAAAAGCAGTGGAGACCATACTACACCTTTGCATGATCTGGGAAGAAAGAAGTTAATTTGAAGTCGGAAGTCTTTAGTTGTTTCTTTCTTTGACTTCGAACTAAAGACTTCTGACTTAAAACTAAAACAAAAGAAATGTACACCATACGCACAGCTACAGTAAACGATGTGGAAATCATCCGCGAGATAGCCGATAAAACCTGGTGGGTAACCTACGGCCCGATTTTAGAAAAAGCGCAGATAGAATTTATGCTGGGCGAGATCTATTCGGAAGAAAAGATCTCCAAACAAATTGCCGAAAACCTGCAAGCTTTTTTGTTATTAGAAGAGGATGGCCGTCCGGTAGCTTTTGCCGCTTATTCGCCCCGCGAAGAAGACGCCGAAATATACAAGTTGCATAAACTATACTGCCTACCCGAAACACAGGGCAAAGGTTATGGTAAAATATTGATCAATGCCGTTGCTGATAAAACTGTTGAAGCGGGAAAAACAGTGTTGGAACTTAATGTGAACAAATACAACAACGCCAAATCATTTTATGAAAAAATGGGCTTTGTTATAGCCTATGAAGAGGATATCCCGATAGGAGAATACTGGATGAATGATTACGTAATGCGGAAGGAGCTTTAATTAAGCTTCTTTGGGTGGCAGGGTTTTTAAAAGATCTTTGGCGGGAACGGCTTTGAAGCTGCCGTCAATTTCGCCAATGATTAAACTTTTGCCTTTTTCCGCAGATGATTCGACCAATTTCCTTATGGCTATATTCATGCCTTTAAGCACTTTTGCTTCTAATTCATTTATATCCATATTATTTGTTTTCATTTGCCTGATTAACAATTAACTTCCAAACATCGGGTTTTATTATAGAGGTTTCTGAAGCTTTTAAACCTTTCGCCACCACCTCCGGTCCGGTATTCATGTTCTTTATAACGAGCCATGTTTTACAAAGAGGTATATACAAAGATATTAAATTTTTTATCCCTCTGTAATACCTACGTTCAATCACATCAATGGGAATATTGTGCCCTCCTTCGCTAACTCGGGTAGCAACCCGTTCCATTGCTATTTGTGGAGAGCTTAGCCAGAAAAACAATAATGTAACCTCATATCCTTTTGCTTGAGCCCGCTTAACTAATGAGACATAACTGCGGGTTGCAAGCGTTGTTTCAAGTGCAAAATCAACACCGCGATTTAATAACTCTTCAATGCGCTGAAGCATAATCCTCCCAGCTTCGAGAGCTACGCTTTCGGGATCAAATGGCGAAAGCCCCGCTGCAATATTATCAGCATTAACAAACTCTTTGCAATTAAGCAATTCTGGCAAAACGGTATAACTCGCCGTTGTTTTACCCGCACCATTGCACCCTGCTATGATATATAAATTCGGCATACTTCCTATTTAATATAACTCTCCCTAAAAATAGCATATAAATGCTTATCCATCACCTCATCATTTTTAATAACAGAACGCCGCAGTATAGCCTCCTTAACGAACCCCGCCTTTTCAAGCACCCGCATTGAGGCTGTGTTTTTATCATAAACGCCCGCCTCTAAACGTTCCAGAGGGAAATACTCAAAGGCATATTTTGTTATCAATTTAACGGCTTCAGCCATTAGGCCTTTTCCCCAATGTTCTTCACCAAGCCAGTAGCCAATTTCGGCAGTTATGCGGCTTTCGCCGTTCATGAGCTCAATGCCAATACCGCCGCAGGATTCACCGTTAACGATAATAGCGAAATTGGTGAGCTGTGGTTGGTTTTGGGCCAGGTTGATCCAGAATTTGGCATCATCAAAAGTATATGGGTGCGGGAACCTGTCGCGCAAAAACAGGGGTACTTTGGGGTTGTTAGCATGTTTTTGTAGTGATGCTTCATCGCCCGTTTGCCATTCCCGTAATAAAAAATCTTCGCCCTGTAATATCATTTTGTAACAATAAACTGCTTAAAAATAGTAATGATTGCCTAAACTATTAAATTGCACGTTTTAAGTTGATATGAAAAAACTGTTAGGCCTCATGCTGCTATTGCCGGCGGCAACTTCCTTTGCCCAAAAACTGGATACCCTCACTATCGAAAAAATTATGCGCGACCCAAAATGGATCGGCGTATCTCCCTCTAACATTAAATGGGCCGATGATAGTAAAAAGATCTATTTTAAATGGGATGAGAATGCATCAGGCAATACGGCGTTGTATTCGGTAGCCCCTGCCGATAACCGGGCGCAAAAAGTAAGCATTACCGAACAGCGAGCCCTTAGCACCGACAACGGCGACTGGAACAAAAAGCACAGCCAAAAAATATTCAGCAAAAACGGTGACTTATTTTTATTCGATATAAAAACTAACAAAACCACCCGCCTCACCAATACCGTAGCGCAAGAAACCGCCCCGGCTTTTAGCGGCGATGAAACCAAGATCATTTACCGCGAGGATAATAACCTATTCGCCATCAGCCTGAAAACTGGCCAATTGATACAGCTTACCAACTTTGTGCGAACGGCAACTGATAAAAAAAGCAAGGATAACCCCAACGAGCAGGAGCAATGGCTTAAAAAGCAGCAGCTGGAACTGTTTGATATTATTAAAGAGCAGGCTAAAGAAGAAAAGAAAGATTCGATCCAAACCGAATTGCTGAAACCCGAAAAGCTAAAAGAAATTGTAACCGGCGATAAACGCATAAGTGGGGTAAAGAACAGTCCTGACGGTAGGTTTATTACCTACAGGCTTACCAAACGTGCCGATGGTGTGCAAAATGCCATTGTGCCTAATTATGTAACTGCTTCGGGCTTTACCGAGGATATCCCTAACCGATCGAAAGTTGGCCGCGCTTCTTCTGCATCCGAAACTTTTGTTTACGATAAACGCCGCGAAGCTTATTATCCTATCATTACCTCAGATATTCCGGGAATAAAAGACCTGCCTGACTACCTGAAAGATTATCCCGATGAACTAAAAGAACGCCAAAAGCAAAACGCCGACAGGCCCGTAACCATTGATGGTGTGTTATGGAATGAAAGCGGGAGCAATGCGGTGGTGATCATTTCATCTCAGGATAATAAAGATTGTTGGATCATGCGCCTCGATCCTGTAAGCGGTAAACTAAGCATACTCGATCGCCAGCGCGATGAGGCATGGGTTGGTGGGCCGGGTATTGATAACCCTGGCAATGCAGGCTTTATTGATGCTACCCATTTTTATTACCAAAGCGAGGCCAGCGGCTACTCGCACATTTATGTGGTAGATGTGGAGAGTGGCGCTAAAAAACAACTCACCAGTGGTAAATGGGAAGTTCAAACATTGCAGTTGAGCAACGATAAAAAAACATTTTATTTTACTGCCAATATCGATCATCCCGGTATTACGCATTTCTACAGCATCCCGGTTACGGGCGGAACACCGGTTAAAATTACAGGGATGAAAGGTGGAAATGAGGTAACGCTTTCGCCAGATGAAAAGTGGCTTGCTATTCGCTACTCCTACTCAAATCGTCCGTGGGAATTATATATTCAGGCTAACAAGCCTGGTGCAAAAGCCGTGAAAATAACCAATTCAGTTTCGGCCGAATACCTGTCGTACCCATGGCGAGATCCTGAGATCATCAGCTTTAAAAACCGCTATGGTGCAGATGTTTACGCACGCTTATATCAGCCTAAAAAAGCAGACCCGGCAAAACCGGCTGTGGTGTTTGTACATGGAGCTGGCTACCTGCAAAACGTAACTTACTCCTGGAGCTATTACTTCCGCGAGTATATGTTTAACAACATGCTGGCTGATAATGGTTACACCGTTTTGGATATCGATTACACCGCGAGTGCAGGCTATGGCCGTGACTTCCGCACAGGCATTTACCGCCACATGGGAGGCCGCGACCTAACCGACCAGGTGGACGGTGTGAAACTACTGGTTGATAAATATGGCGTTAACCCTAAACACGTGGGCCTTTACGGCGGATCATACGGTGGCTTTATCACGCTGATGGCTATGTTTACCGAGCCTGATGTTTTCTCAGCCGGCGGTGCTATCCGTTCAGTTACCGATTGGGCACACTATAATCATGAATACACCTCCAACATCCTGAACGAACCTTTTACCGATGAGCAGGCTTACCGCAAAAGCTCGCCTATTTATTTTGCCAATGGTTTAAAAGGCAACCTGCTGATGCTGCATGGTATGATAGATCAGAATGTGAACTACCAGGATATTATCCGGCTAACTCAAAAATTAATCGAACTGCATAAAGAGAATTGGGAGCTGGCTTCATACCCGGTAGAGGATCATGGTTTTGAACAGCCAAGTAGTTGGGCTGATGAGTATAAACGGATTTATAAATTGTTTGAGGGGACACTGAAGAAGTAAGTCAATATGGATGCTTACAACAGTTTGATAAAGGCCCATTACGCTTCAATTTGGGGAGATGGTTTTGAAAAGAGAAAGTGGAATAAAGGCCCTATAAATGAGCTTGGCGACAATCTTTCTATTTGGGAGTTTAGGCCGACAGAAACGCGAAAAATGTGGACTTATGCTACTGTTGGCATGTCGACCTTTACCCATAAAACTCCGTTAGAGCTGCATATGTTTTCTGCTGTTCAGGATGAGTCGATATTGGAATTGTTAACCGCGGCGGCTTATTATCATAGTACTGAAAACAATCTCGGCTTAAATCATACGGTTGATTTTGGCGGGCCATGGCAAGGGGCTTCGGTGTGTAGTTATGGTTTGATCTCGCTGCCATATCTTGATGGGCCGAAGTTGGAGTTACTGGATCCGGGAAATGGGAATAAAGCTATAGCCTGCTATTGGCTTATTCCCATAACGTTGCAGGAGCGGGAATATAAAATGGAATACGGTATAGAAGCCCTTGAAGAGAAATTTGAACAAAAAGGCTTCAATTATCTTGATCCTGAAAGGGAGAGTGTTGTATAGCAAACGGGCCAGGTAAAAAACATGTCATTGCTAGTGAGTAGAAGCCGAGGCCTCTGAAGGAGATATGACATTTTCGGGCGGGCCGGTCACTCTGAGCTTGTCGAAGAGTAGCGCGCAGAGGCCCTACCCACCATGCTTCGACAGACTCAGCATGACACCCATTTTAAACTTGTCATGGGTAGCGTAGCGTGGCAATCGCATGCTATACAGGGCCGCTCTGCTTCCGTGCGATTGCTTCGTCGTACCTCCTCGCAATGACATCATTATAGTAAAAGGGGATGCATTTGCCATTGGCGAATGCATCCCTTTTATTTTTTAGTTTAATTAAAATACCCTCCAATCTGCAAATCTTCCATCAAACCGATATGCGTAGGTTTCCAACCTGTAACCTCGCTGGTTTTAGCTGATGAAGCTTCACAATTCATACTGGCAAAATGGGTGAACCAGGTAAAGTGAGCCGCTACATCATCTCCTGTTTTGCTTTCAACCGGCAGGTTTAAGCCTTCGCCAATGGCGGTTGCTATTTCTTTAAAAGGGATACCTTCTTCGGCAACGGCATGGTAGTTTCTTAGCGCTGGCTTTTGCTCAACTATCAAACGGTACAATACTGCTGCATCCTGGCGGTGGACGGCCGGCCAAAGGTTAGCGCCCTCGTTAATGTAGGCCGAAACGCCTTTTTCTTTTGCCATATTGATGATCATCGGTACAAAACCATGGTCGCCGGCATCGTGGGTGGTTGGTGGCAGCCTTAACGTGTAGGCATTTACGCCTTTAGCCTGGGCGGCGCGTACGGCTTCTTCAGATGCCATGCGGGCTACTACGTCCGATCCAACCGGTGGCTTTTCATCCTCGGTTACTTTATGGTTTAAGCCGCTAAATAAGCCGATGCCGGTAGTAACCACTAAGGGACGGTCGCTGCCTTCCAGTACCGAGGCCATGGCTTCTACAACCTGCCTGTCGGTTTCGCAGTTATCCTTAAATTTTGAAAAATCGTGGTTGAAAGCAGTGTGGATCACGGCATCGCAAACGGCAACACCGCTTTTAATACTTTCCAGATCGTACAGATCGCCATGGTGCACTTCGGCACCTAAGGCGGCCACTTTTTCGGCACCGGCATCCGAGCGAACCATGCCCAACACCTCATGTCCGGCCGATAATAATTCTTTAACAATTGCAGAGCCTACGAATCCCGAAGCTCCTGTAACAAATACACGCATAGGTCAATTAAAATTTGTGAGCTACAAAATTGCCCTAAAATGGTGCCAAAAACGAGGTCATTTGACCATGATTTAAAATCGCTGTAACTGATCGTGCCTAAGGCGGGTAAGGGTTTTGATAGATACGCCCATGTAATCGGCTATCATTCGCAAAGGTAAACGGGATAAAAGCGTTGGATAGGTTTTTACAAAGTCCTCATACTTTTCTTCGGGTGTGCCGCTTAAGGCTGTTAAAATACGCTGGCGGCTGTTGTAAATATTACGTGAGATCAACTGTTGTGAATGCATTTTAAATTGCGGCAGACTGGCAATCAGTTTATCAAAATCTGTTTTATTCCACAGTAATACTTCACTTGGTTCAATAGCGGCAATATTATACTTTGCAGGTTGCTGACTATCGTAGCTTTCAACATCTAAAGTCCAGCTGCTTTCGGGCGAGAATTGGAGGATATGTTCGCTGCCGTCTTCTTTAATAGCGTAGTTTCTTAATATTCCGTTGGCTACGAAGATCTTTTGCCTGCATACCTCACCGGCAGTAAGCAGGGCTTCGTTTCGTTTTAGTTTCTGTGTTGTGGCAAGATCAATGATCTGCCTCATCTCTTCATCAGAGAGCTGGGTATGTTGGTGGAGATAATTTTCGAAAATTTCTTTCATCGGTAATATCAAAAATACGGAAGATGAGGAGGAAGTGCAAACGGGCTATTTACTCACCCCGACTTCGCTACGCTCGCCACCCCTCTCTACGCTTCGCGTAAAGAGGGGATTTTTTTGTTTTTTCTTTTCCTACCCTCTTTGCGGCTTGCCGGAGAGAGGGTGGTCCAGCGAAGCGTAGACCGGGTGAGTCGATTCTGCGCCATGTTTATTTTCCGGGTGGGCGTGTCTCCACGCCTACATGCTTTCTGGCCAGCAATTACTCTATTGGAAAATCCACATCAAAACATGCTTCCCCTGCTTCCTCAACAAAGCATCCACAACCTTCATCGTATTATTCGAAATAGCTGGGCAGCCCCAGCCCTCCGGTGTACCATTAGGATAAACCTCCATCTCGGGCACCTGTTCCCATGAGTGGAAAACGATCTGCCTCGCCAGCGCATTGTTATTGGTACTTTCCAACCCAGTTAAATAATATTTTACATGGATGCCCCAGGCGCTGTAAGCCCGGCCATCTATTTCATATTTACCCAGTGCGGTACAATGACTCCCATCCAGGTTACTAAACTCCGGCTTATCTTTCGACCATACCCCACTCCATGGGTTCCGGCCGCAGCCGTGACTTACCAGGCCGGTTAGCAGTGTATCATTTTTCTTAAAATCCCAAACAGCAAAGCGCTTAACGCCCGAAGGCAGGCTCATATCAATCAAAATGCAATAGCGGGTATTGTAGCCTCGCTGCCTGCAAAAAGCAAGGCTTTGTTTGGCTTTTGCTTTAAGGCGATCAAGATTTAACCCGGGTGTAGCAGCATTAAGCTTAAAACAACAGGCTATCAGGCATATCAGCAGGAAAAAAGATTTAGATTTCAATTGTAACAGGTTTTGATTTGTAAACCTAAAAAACGGGTTTTTATTACAATAAAGGTATCTTGGTGCATGAAAATTTTCATTTCAATTTTATTGGTTCTGATGATATTCGGCTGTTCGTCAAAACCCGATAGCCGCGTCATATCCATCAGGCTCATCAACAATAAAAAAGCATTACAAATAAAAGGTTTTGATGCAGCAGTTATTAATGATATCGCCCGAGATTCATCCACGGAGGCCTGGCAGGCATTGATGCTTGTTTACCGTATGCCTGCAGATACCGATCTGAAAAACCTGCAACCTGTGCAACCCGGATGCTACACCGTAAGTAACAATGTGATTGTTTTTACGCCCGATACCGCTTTCGCCACACAGCAAAGCTATTTTTTGCGTTACTATGATTTCGATAAAGGCACAACCCTTACCGATTTGATAAAAAGCCGTAGTAAACCCGGTGCTTTACACTATAGCGATTTGATTTTTAAGCCATAAACTACCTATTTGCTTGAAAATTTAATATTTTTGATTATATTTGCAACCGTTAATAAAAGAGGGGGCAATTAGTCCCCTCTTTTATTTTATCAATCAAAATTATTCTGTCAAAAACACCGGTGGGTAATGAATATTGAAAAAAGGGTAAAAGAACTGGTAGAAGAGAAATTAGCAGATAAGCCAGACTTGTTTATTGTTGACATTAAAATGCACAGTAACGGCAAGCTGATCATTCTGCTTGATGGCGATAATGGTATCGGTATTGATGATTGCGTAAAGGTAAGCAGGCACGTAGGTTTCCATCTGGAAGAAGAAAACGTGATCGAAACAGCTTATAACCTGGAGGTTTCATCGCCGGGTATTGATTTTCCGCTGTCGTCGCCAAGGCAGTACGCCAAAAATGTAGGGCGTAACCTCGGCATAAAAATGAAAGATGGTGCAAAACGCGAAGGTGTATTAAGCAGCCTTACCGAAGATGCCATCACTATTGAAGAAACAGTAAAAGAAAAAGGGAAAAAAGCGCAGGTTGTTGAAAGCGTGATCCCGTTTGATCAAATAACAGAAACAAAGGTTTTAATATCATTTAAGTAAAAAATGAGCAATATTAATTTAATTGATTCTTTTCAGGAATTTAAAGATTTCAAGAACATTGACCGCCCTACCATGATGAGCGTTCTGGAAGACGTTTTCAGAAGCATGATCAGAAAAAAATACGGTACGGACGAAAATTGCGACGTAATTGTGAACACCGACAACGGTGACTTGGAGATTTGGCGCACACGTAAGGTAATGGAAGATGGCTTTAGCGAGGATGATGACCTGGAGATCGAACTGGCCGAAGCTCACCTTTATGATGCCGACCTTGAAGTGGGCGACGATTATATCGAACAGATCACTTTAGAGAGCTTTGGTCGTCGTGCTATTTTAGCTGCCCGCCAAACTTTGGTATCTAAAATTTTAGAATTAGAGAAAGACGAGATCTTCAAAAAATATAAAGACCGAGTAGGTGAAATTGTTACCGGCGAGGTTTACCAGGTTTGGAAAAAAGAAACTTTGGTGCTTGATGATGAAGGTAACGAGCTGTTGCTGCCAAAAACAGAGCAGATCCCGGCCGACTACTACAAAAAAGGCGATAGCGTAAAAGCTGTTGTACATAAGGTAGATATGCTGAACAGCAACCCGAAAATCATCATTTCACGTACAGCGCCTGAGTTTTTACAGCGTTTGTTTGAACTTGAAGTTCCGGAGATTTTTGATGGTTTGATCACTATCAAGAAAATTGTTCGCGAACCAGGCGAGAGGGCAAAAGTTGCTGTAGAATCATACGATGACCGTATCGATCCGGTTGGTGCCTGCGTAGGTATGAAAGGTTCGAGGATTCATGGTATCGTTCGTGAGTTGAAAAACGAGAATATCGACGTGATCAACTTTACCAACAACGTTCAATTATATATTCAGCGTGCATTATCGCCTGCAAAAATCACTTCTATTAAATTAGATGATGAGAAAAAAACAGCGGCGGTGTACCTGAAACCCGACCAGGTTTCGTTAGCGATCGGCAGAGGTGGGCACAATATTAAACTGGCAGGAAAATTGACAGGATACGAAATTGATGTTTACCGTGAGGCTGATGAGCATGATGAAGACGTGGACATTGAAGAATTTTCAGACGAAATTGATAGCTGGATCCTTGACGAATTTAAACGTATTGGTTTAGATACCGCCAAGTCAGTTTTAGCCTTAACCGTAGGTGAATTGGTTAAACGTACCGATTTAGAGGAAGAAACTGTAAAAGAAGTGTTATCAATATTGAGTGCAGAGTTTGAATAATCATAATAAGCAAAATTAAAATCGTATTTTTGCACCCGAATAAGCAGAGAAAGTAAGTAATAATAAATGTCAGAAGACAAATCCATAAAATTAATTAAAGCAGTAAAAGAACTGAACATTGGCATGGGTACCCTTGTCGATTATTTAGCAACCAAAGGATACAAGGTTGACAAGCATCCTATGGCCAAGCTGGATAACGATATGTACAGCGCCCTGTTGAAGGAATTTGCTGTTGACAAAAGTATTAAGGAGGAAGCTAAGCAGATCAGTATCGGAAAGATAAGGAAAGAAGAGCCTGCTGCACAGATTCCTGAAAAGCCGGTTGAGAACCGCCGTTCGCGCGATTTTGAGAACGAAGAGATACTGATCAAGAACGCAGGTCAATTTGCACAGCCTCAGGTTGAAAAACCTAAACCGGCTGAGCCTGTAGCTCCGGCTGCACAAGCGCCTGCACGTTCTGATGAGCGCAATGACGTATTACCTGGTGTTAAGGTTATTGGTAAAATAGATCTTAACAACCTGAATGCTAAACCACAGCCACAGGCCGAAAAACCTGCGGAAAAACCAGTGGAAGTTGTTAAACAGCCCGAGCCTGTTGCAGCAGCGCCTGCACCGGCCCCTGTTGAGCCAAAAGTTGAAGCGCCAAAACCGGTAGCAGTACCAGAGCCGCCAAAGGTTGAAACACCTAAAGCGCCTGAACCTGTTGTTGAAGCTCCTAAAGCTGAAGAGCCTAAAGCGCCTGTAGCTGCTCCTGTTGCTGAGAAAGCACCAGTGGCTGCGCCACCTGTAACTCCGGCTGCCCCTGCCGAAACAACGGCAGCAGCCGATGACAACCAGGAACCAGACGTGATCCGCGCTAAAGCCGAGCGTTTAACCGGTCCGAATATTATTGGAAAGATCCAGTTACCTGTTAACGCGCCAAAACGTAACCCGGTAGCTTCATCAAACGCTAATAATAACCAGGCCGACAATAAACGCAAACGCAAGCGTAAAGATAATCACGGCAATCCGCAACAAGGTGGTGGTAACCATCCTCAAGGCCAGCAAGGCGGTGGTGGCAATCATCAGCAAGGCCAGCAGCCAAGCGGTGGTGGTACTATAAATCCTAACCGCCCGGATTTCAGGAACCGTACACACGGCGCGCCTGGTAACAGTGCACCTGGTCAGGGTGGCGGTCATCACGGTGGTGGTGGTCATCATGGTGGTGGTAACCGTCCGGATTTCAGGAACAACCGTAACAATCCTCCTCAAAACACAGGTCCGAAGGAAGAACCTTCAGAAAAAGATATACAAGACCAGATCAAGGCTACACTTGCACGCTTAAGCGGCGCAGGTAAGTCTGGTAAATTTGCGCAACGTGCTAAATTCCGTCGTCAAAAACGTGATGATGTTGCCGCAAGTGCCGAAGAACTGGCAATGGAGCAGGAACTTCAATCAAAAGTATTGAAGGTTACCGAGTTCGTAACAGCCAACGAATTGGCCAGCATGATGGATGTGTCTGTAACGCAGATCATTTCAACCTGTATGAGCCTGGGTATGTTCGTATCCATTAACCAAAGGCTTGATGCCGAAACACTTTCTATCGTAGCCGACGAGTTTGGCTACCAGGTTGAATTTGTGAAACCACAGGATGAGGAAGCCAACCTTGATCAACCCGATGATCCGGCCGATCTGGTGGCACGTGCCCCTATCGTAACCATTATGGGTCACGTTGACCACGGTAAAACTTCATTGCTGGATTTTATCCGCAAAACCAACGTAATTGGCGGCGAGGCGGGTGGTATTACCCAGCACATTGGTGCATACGAGGTAACATTGCCAGAAAACAAAGGAAAGATCACCTTCCTGGATACACCGGGTCACGAAGCGTTTACCGCTATGCGTGCAAGGGGTGCACAGGTTACGGATATAGTTATTATAGTGATAGCTGCCGACGATAGCGTGATGCCACAAACCCGCGAGGCGATAAACCACGCGCAGGCTGCAGGCGCACCGATCATCTTCGCCTTTAACAAAATTGATAAGCCGGGTGCCAATGCCGATAAGGTAAGGGAACAATTATCGGCCATGAATATTTTGGTTGAAGAGTGGGGCGGTAAATACCAATCGCAGGAAATTTCGGCCAAAACCGGCTTAAATGTTGATCTGTTATTGGAAAAAGTATTGCTTGAAGCAGAGATCCTTGAGCTTAAAGCTAACCCTAACAAACGTGCCGTAGGTACTGTTATTGAGGCTGCTTTAGATAAAGGCCGTGGTATTGTAACTACAGTATTGGTACAGGCCGGCCGCTTAAAAGTGGGTGACCCGATATTGGCAGGCTGCTACAGCGGGCGTGTAAAAGCGTTAACCAACGAGCGTGGCCAGCGTGTAGAATCTGCAGGCCCATCAACACCGGTACAGGTGTTAGGTATGCAGGGTGCACCAACCGCGGGCGATAAATTTAACTCGCTTGAAAGCGAAGTTGAAGCACGTGAAATTGCCAACAAACGTTTACAATTACAACGTGAGCAGGGCTTACGTACCCAGAAACACATCACGCTTGATGAGATCGGCCGCAGGTTGGCAGTTGGTAACTTTAAGGAACTTAACATCATTGTTAAAGGTGACGTGGATGGTTCGATCGAGGCCTTGTCAGATTCGTTGTTGAAACTATCTACCGAGCAGATCCAGGTGAACGTGATCTCGAAAGCGGTAGGTCAGATCTCCGAATCAGACGTATTGCTGGCATCAGCATCAGACGCGATCATCATCGGTTTCCAGGTACGCCCATCAACAGGTGCACGTAAACTGGCCGAAGCCGAGCAGATTGATATCAGGCTGTACTCGATCATCTACGATGCGATCAACGAGATCAAAGCGGCAATGGAAGGTATGCTTGCGCCAACCTTTGAAGAGAAAATTGTGGCTAACGTTGAGATCCGCGAAACCTTCAAGATCAGTAAAGTTGGTACTATTGCAGGTTGTATGGTACTTGATGGTAAAATTAACCGTAACAGCAAGATCCGCATTGTGCGTGATGGTGTGGTAATTTACACCGGCGAACTTGCTTCACTGAAACGTTATAAAGACGATGTGAAAGAAGTAAGCCAGGGTTACGAGTGCGGTTTGAACATCAATAACTTTAACAACATTGAAGTAGGCGACATTGTTGAAGCTTACGAAAACGTGGAAGTAAAACGCAAGTTGGCATAAGTAATTAGCGTATAAATATTGAAGGGCTTATCTGAAAAGATAGGCCCTTTTTTATTAGGCTATATTCAAGAGGGAACGTGCGGTGCGCGCGCACCGGCTTGGCGCTAAGATTTATTTGTAAAAGAAGAAGAATCTAACACCTTAACTAACATTTCAAATTCCGGCAGATAAAATCCATCGTTAAGATTTTTATAGTATTTATGATATTTCTCCAACAAGAGATCATAATTGGGGTTTTGGACGATTTTGGCAAGTATAAGACCCACATTACCTTCATATTTCAGTCCCGAAAAAATACTTGCCTCATTTTCTATATTTATTGCCCCCTCAAGGTTTTCTAAATTATCATATTTTTCATAGAAGGGAACCGCTGTTTTAATGAATAACGTTTTTATATAATTGACACATATATCTATATCATCTTCCGAACTTAAATAACATTTATAATCTTTCCCATCATTGATGAATTTCTCAATGCTAATTCCAATAGTTGGGGTGGTTTTATGATATTTTGCTTCATAATAGGATGCTTTATGATATATATCTTCAACAAGATGATACCTTATAAGCATCCCTAAGTTGATTTCCCATCCGTATTGTCTATCTAAAAAAATCAAATGAAATTTATTCCATCCCCATCTGCGTCTCTCAGTAAATTCACATACACTTTTATTTAAGGAGAAGTTAAGATCTTTGAAAAAAGGGTTTAACTTCTCAAGTAAATTAATTTTGAGCTTGTTTTTCTCCATTTTACGGTCTTACATGTTTACTTTAATTGGCGGATTTTTATACTTGCTGGATGCACCCATTCGCCACGAGTATGCAGCGAAGGGCTTGTGAAATAACGTAATCGTGACTGCTTCTACTAAAAAACAACAAGTACGAAGCTTACGGCCAACTTATATATAAACCCCTCCCAAATAAATTCATCTAACCTTACAGATAAATTTAAGATACCCTTCCGGATCAGAGCGGGAAATTTTCAATAGAACCTCTTCGTGAACCTGGAATGTATCTTCGGTTGTAGTAAAATCACTTTGATAAGTTTTATTATGATATTTATATTCTACATAAATCATAGTAACACTTCTTCCTCGTTCTTTTTGAACTATATGTGCTTTAACATAGGCTCCATTACTTAATTCTTGTTTTTGTTTTTGACCAGAATAGTAAATCCAAATAGTACAGAGTATGATCATTATGGCGGCTATTATAAGCGCATATTTTCGGGAGTCATCATTGCTCATGTAATTGATTTGTTAAAGGTTAAGGTAGTTTATTAAGCTATTATTTATAGGCGTAATTTTATAGGGATCATGGGTGATATGGTAAATTATCCCGTCTGTATCAATTCCCACAAAGTCACCATCTTCAGTATCCATCAGGTGGTAATACAATTTTCCATCTAAGGGTACTTCATATACTTGTCCTGGATTTACAAGCTCCAGATCTTCATCTTTTAGTAAGGATTTTACTTTATCGTAGTCGGGGTTGTCCTTTTTTTGTAAGGTGTAATTACTTACATCGATGTTATTTACGTCAATTTTAATATCATCGGCACCCACTAACTTGTATCCGCAAATTACATCGCTGGAGATGAAAATTGTGAATAGTTTGCTTTTTAGGTTCGGGCTATCAAAAACCCGGATATTCGTGATTTGAAAATCAAGCCCCCTGTTGTTTTCAAAATCGTTTATCACATCCGGATTAAATGAAAGGGCTACATAATCAGGAAAATCTTTGCTATAACCAATCAATGCAAAACGAAATAGGTTTTTATGTACCTGTTCCAAAAGCGAATGAAAATCAGCCGGAAGTTTCTGTATGGTATTAGAAAGGAGTTGCATTTCCCATTTTTCAACAGGGCGTCGCTTTCTTTTTCTGTTAAATAAATTAAACATTTGATAGATTTAAGGTTTTTGTAATGATTTGCAAGCTGGCCATTGCCGTAATGCTGTCAATTCCCATTTCCTTTTCGGGCGTAAAGCCCCAGCTTATTTGAAGGTTCAGATTTAGTGATCATATAGTAACCAATACAAAGATACAGTTCACCTATTTTCTTTTTACCGAGAAAAACGGTACGTCCCTCTAAATGAAAATAACTTTGAGTATCAAAAGTGAGAAAATCACCTATATGACTCCCTCCGTCATACTTCCACTCATATTTTGTGATGTAAGAACTTCTATTTACATAATAAAGAAAGGCGAGTATTGCCAATGTAAAACACAATATTAACTTTTTAAAGGCTTTCATTCGTCTTTCCGGGGTTTGTCATTGTTGCTTGTACTTAAGGCTTATCTATAATTATTTTTGTAAAAACGCGCACATTGGCTATGCGATGATCGGGGTTCAAGTTACGGTATCATTAAAAAGTATCAAAAAGATTATGGAATATACTGTTACATATAGTAAACTCTATGCGTAATGTTTTAAGGAATGTGACCTGGTTATTGCCCTGTAACATAATTAATACAACTTTTACCGACACTTATTTCCTTATTACCTAAAAGTCATGTAAATTCCATTTTTTATGACTGATTGAATGACAAAAAAAATTATCCTAACCTTAGTCATCGCCTGGAGCATTATCGCAAGTAACCAGGTATTCGCTCAAATGGCTGCGGATAGCACAGGTTTTAACCAGGTAATTGCCGGTTACAACAAGGCTATAGGCAAACAATCGTACCTGTACAATGGTACCGAGTACGAGTTTTATCCTCCTACCATAAAAGGCAACGCATATATTTTTGATGTTAACACCTTTAAACCCGGACGTGTAAATTACGATGGGGCTTATTATGATAACGTACCCATGATGTACGATTTGAATAAAGAGATTGTTGTTATTTTATTGTATAACAACTTTACCAAAATATCACTGATCAACGAGCGGATCTCTGATTTTTCCCTGCTTGGACATTCATTTGTGCGCATCAATGCCGATTCATTGACCGGTACCAAAAAAGTAGCTACCGGTTTTTATGATGAGCTGTTTAATGGTAAACATGTACAGCTTTTTGCAAAACGCGCAAAAACCATCCAAACCACTACCGGCACCAATACGCTGGAGAGTTTCTTTTCCGAAACCCGTGATTATTATCTTAAAAGAGGGAACGATTACATCTCGTTTGGCGGAAAAGGCGCTTTGCTTTCCTTACTTAAAGACAGGAAAAAAGAACTGAACCAGTTTATAAAAGCCAACAATATTGATTACAGGAGCGATCCCGAAGCATCAATGACCGCCATTGTTAAATATTACGATCAACTTAATAACTAAAGCCCGAAATGGTGCCTGCCGATACCGGTTTTACGCGTATTGATACAAGAAAAAATTAACCACCCCGGATGAAAAAAATTTACTTTTTAAGTTTCTGCTTTTTGATTTTATTAAAGCTTGCCCATGCGCAGCAGGGTAACGTAAAATTAATAAGCGTAAACTTTCAACAGGCTACTATTGATCAGTTTGTTACCGAGCTGGAAACTAAATCGGGATATCATTTTTTTTACGATCCCAGCCAGTTTGATAGCCTAAAGGTGACAGTTCAAGTTAACAATAAACCGCTCGAAACTGTACTTAGCCTCGCTTTTAAAGGCACCGATTTTAAATATGCGATAACCAAGCAGCAGGTTTTTTTAACAAAGGGCCGCGAAATACAAACCGGTTTGGCTATTGGTTATTTTGATATTACCCAGGCAAATGCCACCACGGCCAATACAAGTGTAACATCTGCCGAGGCCGATAATGCCCTTACCGACAAGGATAAAAAGATCCCGGAAGCCACTACAGAAAACAAACTGTATGAAATTGGCATAAAAACAAACACCATCGAGGCTGGTACCGCTACCCTTTCGGGTTATGTAAAGGAAGCAAAATCCGGCGAATCTGTAGTTGGGGCCAGCATTTATGTTACCAATACTAAAACCGGGGTAGCTACAGATCAGTTTGGATATTTCACCATTAAGTTGCCTAAAGGCCGCCAGATATTAAGTATCAGGGGCATTGGCATGCGCGATACCCGCAGGCAAATTGTTTTATATTCTGACGGTAAGATCATCATTGAGATGAAAGAACAGGTTACCAGTTTGAAAGAGGTGAAGATCTCGGCCGAAAAGGTGGCAAACGTGCGCAACGTGCAGTTGGGTGTTAACAAACTTGATATTAAAAGTATAAAACAGGTGCCTACCGTATTTGGCGAGGCTGATATATTAAGGGTAGTATTAACCCTGCCAGGTGTACAATCTGTTGGCGAGGCCACAACCGGTTTCAACGTACGCGGTGGTTCGGCCGATCAAAACCTTATTTTGATGAACGATGCTACCATTTATAACCCATCGCACTTTTTTGGTTTCTTTTCGTCGTTCAACCCGGATATTGTTAAGGATATTGAGCTATACAAAAGCAGCATCCCCGAAAGGTTTGGCGGTCGTTTATCGTCGGTACTGGATGTTACCAACCGCGAGGGTAATAAAAAGAAGTTTACCGGTTCGGCAGGGATTGGTTTGATCACCAGCAGGCTGAATGTTGAAGGGCCGATCATTAAAGATAAAACCTCGTTCTCATTCGGCGGACGTACCACTTATTCAGATTGGTTACTGAAATTGCTGCCCGAGGCATATAAGCATAGCCAGGCGTCGTTTTATGATGTAAACCTCGATATCGTTCATCAGTTTAACGATAAAAACAGTTTGTATTTAACCACCTACCTCAGTAGGGATAAGTTTAAACTTAACAGCGATACGTCGTACGGCTACAGCAATAAAAACATCAACCTAAAGTGGAAGCATAATTTTAACAACAAGCTGTTCAGCGTTATTACGGCAGGTATTGATAGGTACCAATATGATATTGGCAGCACAGTAAACCCGGTAAATGCCTACAAACTTAACTTCGATGTTAACCAAAAAAACTTCAAGGCCGATTTTACCTTTTATCATGATCGTAAAAACACCATCGATTTTGGGGTAAGCTCTATTTATTATACTCTGCATCCTGGTAATTTTCAGCCAAACAGTCCGCAATCGTTAGTAGCGCCAGATGTAGTTGCAACGCAGCAGGCGCTGGAGAGCGCGGCCTATTTAGGCGATAAGTTTGATGTTACTGAAGATTTTTCAATTAGCGGCGGCGTGCGTTACTCGCTGTATAATTACTTAGGACCGCAAACGGTTTATAATTATGCCCCTAACCTGCCTAAAACAAGCTCAAACTTTTTAGATAGCACTAATTACGCTAAAGGTAAATTTATCAAAACATATTCCGGCCCCGAGATCAGGGTTTCAGCAAGGTACCAGGTAGGTGATAATACTTCGATAAAAGGCGGCTACAATACGTTGCGCCAATACATCCACTTATTATCAAACACAACGGCCATTGCACCTACCGATGTATGGCAGCTTAGTGATCCAAACATTAAACCTCAATACGGCGATCAGGTATCATTGGGTTTATATCATAACCTAAAATCAAACACGATAGAAACATCGGTAGAAGTTTACTACAAACGCCTGAGAGATTACCTTGATTATAAAAGTGGTGCCAACCTGGTGCTGAACCATCACATAGAAACCGATGTTATCGGCACCGAAGGAAAAGCTTATGGCATTGAGCTTTTAGTTAAAAAAGCAACAGGAAAGGCTAATGGCTGGATCAGCTACACTTACTCTCGCACTTTCCTGAGGCAAAACGACCCGAATGCGGGCGAAATGATAAACGGGGGCGCATATTATCCTGCAAATTTTGATAAGCCGCACGATTTTAATTTTATAGGTAATTACAGGTTTTCGCACAGATTTAGCGTTTCATTAAACCTTACCTACAGCACCGGCAGGCCAATAACATTACCTATTGCCAAGTATGAGTACGGTGGTTCGGAAAGGGTATTTTACTCCGATAGGAACCAATACCGCATCCCCGATTATTTCCGCTCAGATTTTTCGATGAATATTGAAGGGAACCATAAAGTGCACCAGCTAACCCACAATTCGTTCACCATAGGCGTGTACAACTTAACCGGCAGGCAAAACGCGTACTCAACCTATTTTACCCAGGAGGGTGGCGTAATTACCGGGTATAAGCTATCCATATTTGCCAAACCAATACCATTTATAAATTACAATATCAGGTTTTAAGCGATGAAGATGACGACTAAATATAGTTTTTGGGGATGCCTGTTAATTGGGGTGTTACTCTATACTTGTAAAAAGCCCTATAATCCGGGGATAATCAATTCGCCTAATAGTTATTTTGTGGTTGAAGGGGTGATCAACAATGGAAGCGATTCAACAATAGTTAAACTAAGTAAAACGGTAAACATATCAAGCAGTACAAAAACAAGCGGGGTTGATAATTGCACAGTTCAGGTTGAGGGAGAAGGAGGTTCAAGCTACCAACTTAATTCGCAGGGAAATGGATATTACGCGCTGTCGCAGCTTAACCTTGATGTTTCAAAAAAATATCGGTTGCATATCATCACCGGCGATAATAAAGAATATGCTTCTGATTATGTTGAAGTAAAGAAAACTCCGCCTATTGATAGTGTTGGGTTCCAGGTAAAGGATAACATGCTACAGCTATACGCCAATACGCATGATGCAGCTAATGCAACCCGTTATTATCGTTGGGCTTACGATGAAACATGGCGTTTTCATGCAAAGTATCAGTCATCATTCGTGGTGGATAAAGAATCACAAACAGTTGTTTCCCGACCCGGCAGCGAAGCAAATTATTATTGTTTTGCAGGCGATAAGTCGAGCACAATAGTTATTGGCTCATCGGCCAAATTAAGTCAGGATGTGATTTTTCAGCAGCCGATAACAACTATCGCATCTACATCTGAAAAAATTGAGATGCGATATAGTATATTATTGAAACAATACGCACTTACCAAAGAGGCTTATCAGTTTTGGGAAAATCTAAAGAAAAATACCGAACAGCTGGGGAGTATATTTGATGCGCAGCCCTCTCAATTAATTGGGAATATCCATAATTTAAAAGATGCTACCGAACCTGTTATAGGTTACATAAGCGTAACTAATGTGCAAACCAAGCGGGTTTTTATCGATAACGTAGATGTTCCGAATACCTGGCGAACTACCTATCCATACGATTGCGGCCCGCCCGACTCCGCTTTATATGTGAACCCCAAAACGGGATCAAATGATGTACAAAGCATGATCATAAATGGAGGTGCGATTCCGGTACAGGCAATTACATCGCAAATAAAAATAATTGGGTTTACGTACTCAAGCGTTGAATGTACTGATTGTACAATAAGGGGCCGCGTTGCCACTCCATCTTTTTGGATTGAGAGGTGATGAAGCAGTAGCAAAATGTAATGTTAAGGTTCATTGAGGCAATATTTATCCCATCTATTTGGGCAATAGAACATAAAAACAGGGCCGTAGGTTCCTTTAAAAATAAAAACAGCTTTTGGGCTATGAAGAAAATTAAACAGGTTGCTGAAATTATAGCTTTTTCATTTTCGGTGTTATTGTTTTTGCCGGCAAATTGTTTTGCCCAAACAATAAATCAAATTACAAAAAGCCTTGATCAATACAGTCAAGCTACCGTTCAGGAAAAGGTATTTATACATACCGACAAAAGCGTTTACATGCCTGGCGAGGTTTTGTGGTTTAAAGCCTATGTTGTTAACGCTGACGATCATAAGCCGCTTGATTTAAGCAGGGTAGCTTATGTAGATGTGCTTGATGCCAAACAAAATGCTGTAATGCAAGCAAAAATAGCGGTAACAAAAGGGTTGGGCAGCGGCTCGTTATATATTCCTGTATCGTTAACCAATGGCAATTATAAGCTGCGCGCTTATACCAATTGGATGAAAAATTTTAGCGCCGATTACTATTTTGAAAAAAATATAACCATTGTTAATCCGCTTAAATCGCCGGAAATCCCGACAAAGGCAGCACAGCCTGCTTACGATGTGCAATTTTTTCCGGAGGGAGGCAATCTTGTGGCTGGAATAGCCAGTAAAGTTGCTTTTAAGGTAAGCGCCGAAAATGGACCGGTAAATAACTTTAATGGAGCCATTGTTAATCAGCAAAATGATACAGTTGCCAGGTTTAAACCTTTAAAATTTGGCATTGGTAGTTTTACATTCACGCCTGTTGCCGGTGCAACCTATAAAACCATAATTAAAGTAGATAAAGGCGCGCCTGTAATTAAAAGCCTCCCGGATGTTAATAGTGGAGGCTATGTCATTACCCTGAATGATAATGGAAATCAGCAACTGGAAGTAGCAGTAAAGACTAAAGGTGTTGACACCCGCGAAGTTTATCTTTTTGTACATACCCGCGCGGCTGTTGCAATTGCCGAAACTGCAAGCCTTGTTGATGGAGCAACCCGTTTTACCATCGATAAAGCTAAATTGGGCGATGGTGTATCATACATTACCATTTTCAATGCGGCAAAACAACCTGTTTGCGAGCGTTTGTATTTTAAACGCCCTAAAAAACAGCTGATACTTGAGGCTACTGCCGATCAGCCACAATACTCTCAACGCAAAAAAGTGAATGTAGTAGTTTCGGCAAAAGATGCTGCCGGAAAACCGTTAGACGCTAATCTGTCAATGTCTGTTTATCGTGTTGACTCATTACAGCAGGTTGATGCAGGCGATATATTCAGCCACCTTTGGTTGAGATCGGATTTAAGAGGGAGCATTGACTCTGCGAGCTATTATGTAAATAATACTGGTGCCGAAGCTGATGCCGCGCTTGATAACCTGATGTTATCGCAAGGCTGGAGACGGTTTCAATGGAATAATGTATTAAGCGGAAAAGCGCCCGCGTTTACCTTTTTGCCCGAGCGTGATGGCCACCTTATAACAGGTAAGGTAACCAATATAACAACCGGTGCACCCGCTAAGGACGTGGTTGCATACTTGAGTGTACCCGGAAAAAGGGTGCAATTATATGCTGCCGAAAGCGATACGGCCGGTAAAATAACCTTTAACACCAAACAACTTTTTGGTCCCGGTGAAATTGTGGCGCAAACAAATACCGAGCGCGATTCTATATATCGTATTGATATTGCCAGCCCTTTTTCTGAGCAATATTCAGCATACGTAGAACCTAAGTTTCAACTGGTTACTGCTATGCGAAAAGCCGTTGAAGAGCATAGCCTTGCCGTACAGGTTCAAAATACTTACACCGGCACCAAGCTCAGAAACTTTTATGAACCGCGGGTTGATAGTTCCGGATTTTACGCTGCGCCTTATAAAACCTATCTTTTAGATAATTACACGCGCTTCACCACAATGGAAGAAGTGCTTAGGGAGTACGTAAAAGAAGTATGGGTTACCAGAACACAAAAAAGATACCATATAAAAGTGCTGAACGGTAACGGATTTTTGGATGGCGACCCGCTGGTTTTGCTGGATGATGTACCGGTATTTAATATAGATAAGGTTATCGCTATCGACCCATTAAAGGTGCGAAAGCTGGAAGATGTACCTTTCCGATATTATTGGGGGCCGTCGGTATATGAAGGCGTGCTTAGTTTCACTACTTATAAGGGCGATCTGGGCGGCGTTGAAATGGATCCGCGCGCGGTTGTGCTCGATTATGAAGGCTTGCAACTTCAGCGCGAATTTTACTCGCCGGTTTACGAAAACGATATGGCCGGAAAAAGCCGCCTGCCCGATTTCAGGACTACACTTTACTGGACACCGAATATTAATACCGGGGGGCAGCAAAAAGGACAGGCATCATTTTACACTTCGGATATGGCCGGTAAATACATCGGGATTGTGCAGGGGATAACCGGTTCGGGCGATGCAGGCAGCCAGTATTTTAATTTTGAAGTGCGATAAAAATATTTTTTTCGGGGTTTTAGCTAATGTGGTGGCTCATGTTTTATTTGATAACCAATACTTTAACATACTATTAAAAAATCAGCGCAAACCAGTATTTGATTTTTTTTAAAAACAATTTGCGTAGAATAAAATGGTTTGTATATTTGCACACCCAAACGGAGGAGTGGTAGTTCAGCTGGTTAGAATACATGCCTGTCACGCATGGGGTCGCGGGTTCGAGTCCCGTCCATTCCGCAAAAGAGATTAAACTCTTATCAGAAAGCGCTTAAATCAATGATTTAGGCGCTTTTTTTGTGTCGAAAAATTAAAATTTATTTTGATTAAAGTATTTGCAAAACCTCAAAAAGGTTTGTATGTTTGCACTCCCAAAACGGAGGAGTGGTAGTTCAGCTGGTTAGAATACATGCCTGTCACGCATGGGGTCGCGGGTTCGAGTCCCGTCCATTCCGCTAAATCAATATTAAAATTGAGCAAAACCCTTCAAATGATATCATTTGAAGGGTTTTTTGTTTTCGGGCCACACCAAATTATTCATCTGAAATCATGATTCTGGTGAGTAATGCGGTGAGTCAATCAAAGTAGCTCAACGACTCACCAATTCTTCTGCAACTGTTTGATATGCAAGTAGTTCGATATATGAACATCTTGCGCTCAAGTGATGAGAAAATTAATTTTGTTTCACTATTAATCCTCATTTCCATGAGAACAAACGTCAATCTGCTTTTCTATTTGAAAAAGCCAAAGAACTATCAATCAGGCCCAATGCCCGTTTATCTCCGATTTACTGTTGACGGTAAACGATCAGAAGCCACTACCGGGAGGACCTGTGAGCCGTCCCGCTGGAATAATAAAGCCGGAAGACTTACAGGAACGAAAGAAGATGTCCGCGCCTTGAACAATTATCTCGATGGATTACAATCCAAGGCCTTCGATTGCCACCGGGTCATGACCCTGCACGATGAATTAATCACTGCTGAAACTTTGAGGGACAAGTATATCGGAAAGGTCGATAAGGTAAGAACAATTACAGCAGTATTCGCAGATCATAATCAAAAGATGCAAAACCTGATAGGGCAGGAATTTGAAAAAAGCACTTTGCAGCGCTATTCAACTTGCCTTATGCATATCAAAGATTTTATGCAATGGCAATTCAACGTATCGGACCTGCCTGTTACGAAAATCAGCTTTTCCTTTTTAAATGATTTTGAATACTATCTGAGAAGTATTCGCAAATGCGGTAATAACTCTGCGATCAAATACATCAAAAATTTTGGAAAGATCGTGAGAATATGCCTTGGTAATGGATGGTTGACCGTCGATCCTTATCTCAACTATAAACCGAAGACTTCTAAGGTTAACCGAGTAGCGCTAACAAAAGACGAGCTGAAAGCCCTCTCGGAAAAGGAAATGCCAATGGAGCGGCTGAAACTGGTTAAGGATATTTTCCTGTTTAGTTGTTATACAGGCCTTGCTTATGTAGATGTAAGTAAGCTTAAACGTTCTGAAGTGTTAAGAGGAATTGACGGCGAAAGTTGGATTTACACAAACCGCAAAAAAACCGATACCCTCTCCCGGATTCCCTTGCTTCCTTCCGCACTCGAAATTATGGAAAGATACCACGAAAATCCGCAATGTCAATACGACGACAGAGTATTGCCGGTATTAAGCAATCAGAAGATGAACGCCTATCTCAAGGAAATAGCTGATCTGTCCGGTATAAGTAAAGTACTCACTTTCCATATCGCCAGGCACACCTTTGCTACTACCATAACGCTAAATAATGGGGTGCCAATAGAAAGTGTTGCAAAAATGATGGGGCATACCAGTATCAAAACCACGCAGATCTATGCTAAGGTAATGGATCATAAGATAAGTGAAGACATGAGCCTGCTGAAGCAAAAGTTAGCTGCAAGTTGATCTGTATAGAACACGGGATAGTCTCCTGTCCCGTGTTGCTTAAATCATAATTAGGTTCAGATAATTTAAAGATTGTTACAACCATTACACGGCTCCAACTTTGATTAAGATAAATTATTTTAAGTGATTTTGTATGAGAACATTGCCACAGATCATGCGCAGCACAGTAAAAGATGTACGTTCCAAATCGATGTTTGAATTATCGGCACAGGAAGTGGCCGACAGGCTTCGTCCGACTGCTGATGCCGTTATGCGCGAAACATTCAACAGGAACGGTTATCTCACCTATTTCGATAATGCTGTCTGTCCCGGTACCAGTTACATGGTGCATGAGTACTGCGATAGAAAAGTACTGGTACGGATAGATGACCAAGGTAAAGCATATCTGTTCAAATCCTTTAATTATTAACTTAAATCACCAGTAACTAATGATCTTAGCGGCGCTGAAGGGTGCCGGTAAATCTACTTACACAATCTTTCTTAAGACACCGGAAAAAACGAAACAGTAACAGCAAGGCGACGCTAAGGCAACTGAGCGAACGGAAGATACCACGGTGCTTCACAATCGAATTTTTCCCACCCAAAGGCGGATGATGCGCCAAATTCGGTGGGCAGAGCTTGATACAAACCTAGGCAAATGCGGGTTGGCAAACCGTCTGTTCTTGCTTTTGTAGGAGGCGATTACATCTAAAATTTATGATGACCGTATATTGCACTAATAAAAATTCCTTTATAACGCCGCGATATATCGCTCTAGCTCCATTGCTTTGCTGTGAATTACCGCCGGTGCAACTACTTCATCATTAGTACCGCTAAGAAGTTCGCGGGCATCTATCTCTAATATCAATGCAATAGCAAATAACCGTACAACGGTTAAGGTGCTGTATCCAAGTTCAAGTTTGCTATACGCATTTTGGCTGATTGATAACTTTGCTGCTAAATAGTCCTGGGTGTATCCTTTAGTTTCCCGGGCAACGCGAATCTTCTCGACAATTGATTTTACTTTTTTCTGTACTAATTCCATATTTTAATTCCACATATTATCCATCAAATCTGCAGTGTGTAGCCACAACTAAAAGGGGTAGCAAATGTTTGCTATAAAGAAGAAATTTTCTTGTAGCGACCGCACTTTCATTTGTTAAGCACTTAAACCTGTAAAATAAATCATCAAAAGGAAATCCCTCTGGATACTATGAGACATATTAAGACCCAATTCGACTGTTTCGATTTTGAAGCAGAGTTGATATATAGAATGAAATGTTTTAGCTTTAAAAGATGGATTATTTACAAGCAGTCGATAAAATAAAAACTGATTACGCCTATTTACTAAATCAAAAAATACCCAATAGTAAAACTAACGAAATAGATAGTTTTGATGTAATTACTATTACTCCCATAAAAGGTGGTCATGGAGACTACAATTGGCTTGACTACTCTGATTTAGCATATCGAGCGTTTTTGACTAACAAAGAGTGCTTAATACTATTTGTTCTTAATTACAAAAGTAAAAAACACGCAGGCGGTATGTTTTTGGCAATTCAAGAAAGCGGGCTAAATGACTATAACTTACCGGCTAAACCGACTCTGAAATAAACTGTAGAAGGATGTGTAAGTGTAAGCAGATGTGTTGATGGACCTCGATTTTTCAATATCAAAAACTTATCTGCTTTTGATACACATTTGAACAAGTAACAACGGTATGACCTCGCGCCATACCGTTGTCAAATAAAACCTTATTAATTTTGCGGACATAAGCCTGACCAATGAATTTAGACCCAAATATACGGCAGTTTGCTTGAACGTTCTTCTGTTGAGGTTGAAACTTTTAACACCTCCTTTGCGTACGAAGGAAATCACTCAATATATTGTTAGTCTGCCGATAGCTATGAAAATTATTGCCGCGACATTTAAGAGACCTTCCAATGCCTTTATCGCGGAAATTCAGCAGTATTGCAAAGCACTCATAAATGCAAGCGACGTATACCGCCTCTATACGCTGTTTGACCTTCAAAAGCTCATTGATGCAAAAGCGGCCTCAATGAGCAAGGAACGCCGGTGTTCAACAATCGAATTTCTTGAATGTGAAGTGCATTCGTACATCACGTTTGAGGTGTTTAACCTCATTTATGACAATGATACTGTTGTTATATCAATTACCACGCGCAAATCCCCCTTTGAAACCGCATTTAACGATTATGATATGTTACGGCATGTCCTTCTGCCGCTTAGGTAAGGCTATAGGTCTTCGATAGTTGGTTGCTCTGAGAACATTTCTTTCCCTTGTAGTAGCAATGTGGCCTCTACCTCAAGTATATTGGCAATTTGCAACAATCTCTCAAGAGAAAGCAATGTGGATGTAAGCTCTATCTTGCTATAGGCATTCTGGCTAATCGAAAGTTTCGCTGCCATGTATTCCTGACTATACTGTTTTTGTTCCCGTATGTTACGGATCGTGTTTATGACACCCTTAACTTTTTTATCAACTTCTGCTTCCATGCAATTCCTTGTCCTTGCCGATCCTTTTAATCCGCAACGGGTGTTGCGGAACGCAAAACTGTGTTGAAGCCTTATGCAATACTAATACCATCAATAATATAGTATAAAGGAATCCAAATTAGCTACTATAAAGCGAGCATATTACCCATGTTGTGTAAAAAATACCCGCTAATCATCGATGACAAGCGCAATAAATAATTTCTAAGAGAATGATTTGAAAAATAATTAAACCGTATCTTGTAGGCATACTATCCCCCTGATTATGAGAGTACAAGGAACGTTCGAAAACGAGCGGTTTGAGTTTCATGTTGAACTATATTCCGACCACCATCACAGAATAACCTTCCTGGTGCTCCTCAAAGGAGCAAAGTACATGCTGGTTCAAAAAAACATTGATATACAACCGTGGCTCCAAATTTCAGGAAGCTTTATTATGCCAGAGTTTCGGGAAGCGGTATTTGCAGCGATGAGTGTGGCCGATCAATCACATTGGCAAAAGGAAGTAAAGCCGCTTCGTGACCTTGATACGCGATATTTGAGATAGAAAATGGATGTTTACTGCTATCGCAAAACTATTGTTTCACTGGCTGCCTGCGCTTAAACGAGAATTTAACACCGTGTTTCCAATGCTTTTCTAAAATCACTATGCTGAGTATATTCATTGCCTGAATGAGCATACTAAATTTTCGGTTGTCCATGGTTTAAAGGTTTATATATTTTTTACGGCAACCCCCATCAAAAGGTTTTATTTACTATGTAATAACCAGCTCATTGCTAACTATATATACATCCAATTCTTTATAGTCAAAAATAATTCTGCAACTGTTTTGATATTGTTTCGTATAATGACCATGAACGCAATCACCCCTAAAGAAAAAGTTCACCTGCTGCTTGGCAACATCCGTTCAGTTCGGCAGCTAAAAAATTACACACAGGAATATCTTGCAGTTAAAATTGGAATTTCTCCAAAAACATACAGGAAACTTGAACATGGCGCTATCACATTAACCCTCCCATACTTTTTGCAAATCGCTGAAATTTTAGATCTTGAACCGATGCAGCTGATCGAAGGACATGGCATTGATTCCATATCGTTATTCCATTGATGGCTGCCCTTATCAAAACTGCCATGAAAGTCCTTGCTATTACCTTTAATACCCCGGCCAATCGTTTTATTGCAACGTTGCAAGACCAGTGTCGAATACTGTTACTGCATATCGCAAAAAATAATATAACTACTGTTCATGAATTGAAACAGGTAGTGGTCATGGAAACGGCAGAATTATGCGCACAATACCCAAGTGCCCAGTTTGAGCATATTAGGTTCGAAGTGTCGTCCTATCTTACGTACGAGACGTTCACCATCTTTTGTGATGGAAAGGGGGTCGTAACATTAACTGCAAGAAAAAGTACGTTTGAGTATGCGTTCAAGGATTATGACAAAGGATTATTTAATTAAGCAAAGCATTCGACTTTCAACCATCTATACATTGCCACAATTGTAATAAGCCGGGCCTCTCGCCTGGCTTTTACTTATACACTTTAATTCTACCATTACAAATAATGTTGATAGCATAACGAAAATCTGTTGCTGCGGTTTTTTCGTTCATTACCATTCCTGCAACATCCGTGAAGCTGCCGCATGGTGCTGATCGAGCCAGCGCTGTAATGTGAGGTCGATACACCGCCACCCCAGTTCATCGTTTTTGACAAACACAAAATGATGGGTATCATCATCCGTTTCTATGTGGCGGTGGCTGAACGTTCCCCGGTCACGACCAACAGAAATAATGAGCATATCGTTATCGCTTTCATGTATTGAAGGAAGCGATGTCCGAGCTTCCAAAAATGCTTGTTGTATTGGTGTAAGCATGAGAAATGTAAGTATCTGTTACGTATTGTCATATATACAAATCAGCCCAAATTCGGTTTGCATATTTTATGCTTTGGAAGGAATATAAAAGCCAGGCCTCGCGCCCACCTTCTACGCCATTTTACTAATATCTATTATTTAAGGAACACTATTACAAGATACTTGTTTTATAAACTACTGATTTGTAGCGCATTTTATACCAACGCAATAGTGAAAAGATCGCGCTGGCTCGCGTTACTTTCACTTTGCTTCGCAATAAATAAAGTCATCCTCCTTATCCCAGGCAAAGACATTCGTATCTATGAAAACTATTCCCAAAAACTCTATTCGACAATTCTGCTAAACAAATAATAAAGCGTGTCCGTATCACTCGATAAACGATAAATTGTAGTTATGGTGCCCGATCCTTGTCTTGAATCATTGAAGGTGTTAGTCTTGGTGCATGGCAACACCCTCCTTACTACACCCGACGAAGCCAGTCAATTGGCCTTGCTTATTGATCGCCGTACCCAGCATCTGGTGGCGGAGATAACCCTATTACGGTTTTTTGGATTCGTTAGTGCTAAATTCCCGCCCTCTTCCTATACCAAGGATGTATTAGCACAATTTTGCGGCTATAGAGATTATGTCATGTTCTGTGAAGAACAGACAGCTTAAAAAAGGAAGCATGCCAATACCTGCACGGAGGCAAAATATGGCACTAAAAGCGGGGGTACTAATTGTTACGGTTATGGGTCGAAAATCGAGACGATATTCCGGGGGTAGCACCATTGGTGCTACCAGCTATAAAAATACGCTTTTAATCAACAGATAATAATTATTTTATTTTTTCTTTAGCGTTAACCACAGGTGAAATAACACACGGTAAAAAGAGTCAAGATTCCTGCCGGGCTCAGGGGCTACTGTTGTGCCTTTTCTCATTTTTTCTCATTCTTTAGTAAACATTTTAAACAGAGCGGTGTCCTATCCATGAACATGAGCAAACGAGCGAATACCATTACTGAATTTCAAACAAGAAAAGATGATTTTACTAGAAGGCTTGCACTTTTTGATAAATCCCACGAAACCTTGTTAAAAGATAATGAGTGCTGCACATTGAATGAGTGCTTCGAGATAGTCTTTGCACATAACAG
Organism: Mucilaginibacter sp. CAU 1740; assembly: GCF_039839285.1. Classification (NCBI taxonomy): domain Bacteria; kingdom Pseudomonadati; phylum Bacteroidota; class Sphingobacteriia; order Sphingobacteriales; family Sphingobacteriaceae; genus Mucilaginibacter; species Mucilaginibacter sp. CAU 1740. The sequence goes on from NZ_JBDOQS010000008.1 coordinate 333,486, forward strand.
CGTTGGTCTTCCGTGCTTCCGCTTGCGCACCTCTCATCTCAAAACTGTTCCCTGTAATATCAATACTATTGCCCAAACACTATTTAAAGAGTGCATGGGATATTATGCGCTATGAACAGCCAGTATTGCTATCGAAGTGACCAAAAAAACAAGAAAAGTAATTTTTGCATTGATTGAAAACTGAACGTTATCTTTGAATAGCCGATTTTATTGCTACTTGTGGGAGGAAGACATTTAATATTGTCAACCTATGACTACCATCGTCGAACTTACCCCCCGTCCGAAGAAAACGTGCCCTTGCGGCAAAGAAACCAATCCCGATATCGAGCGTATCCGCCGAACGCTCTTTATGAAAATGGTGTTATTCTGGCTCCCGATAAAGCGGTACAAGTGCTATACCTGCATGCAAAAGCGCTGGACACTAAAGTAGGGGATACTAGCGCGGAATCCTGTTTTTGAAAGCCAGTCTTCATCGAATTAGATTCAAATGAGTGATCCATTAATCCCGCTATCCCTCATTTACTTACTCTTGTTCTGGTTCAAGATATAGTTAGCAATTAGATTGTTAGTAAATGACCTCGAAAGTATACCTGCAAAAAGCTGCTTATCGTCTTTTGTTGCTGGAGCCATAATAGAATAGGAGTTTAATCATTCCTTTCTATATTTTGGCTTTGATATGTATAATATTCTTATGAAATGTCGTTAAATTGAAAAATATTTTTATTAATTATATACACCTTTTAATAAAGGTTATCTCAGTGGTATTTTATCAGCATTAAGGGCAAGTATATATACTGAAAATGGTTCATTCCTCAGCTATGATGCAGCAGGAGAACATGCAACTCACTTTACGAAAGTCTTTTGGATTACAATACCAACGGATAACGTTAAGTGCATGTTCCGGATCATGTGCCTGCAAGTACTTTTAGCTGGTTGATTGAAGACTCATTGCCCCATAAGAAAACGCTGTCATTGTTATAAGAATATCCGAATTTCCAGGCATTCTGAGTGATCAGGGCGCGTAAACGGGAGTCATACCGATCTCGTTTGATTTGAATTCTTTTTTGTAATTCCATGGCGATGTTTTCGGGACTTTAGCAAAATCTGTGCCGCGGCGATCCATTACCCGGAGAGTACATTGCATTATCCGTCGATATAAAGGAGAAGAGATGTTTTAGTCAGCCTGTGAAAGTAACTAAGAGCCTGGAGGAACTGACACCCAGGTGCAAACGGGTTACACGCCAAACTTCCACCAAAAACCAAAAATCCTATGACAACAAACAGAGCGTCAACAGGCCTTGGTGATTGCATGGGCCATGATCGCCGTTGCTTGGGAACTGGCCGTCTATGACTGAAAACCGTTTCGCAGAAACGCCTGAGCAAATGCTTGGTACGGCGATCCTTTGCTGGCTGGTTTATACCTTCTCCTGCAAGCCGCAGGGCGATGATGATTGGGCGTTTTCTGGCTTGATTAGTATCAATCATTTTCCAGGCCGCGCCCGGTTTTTTGCTGTAATTCCTCAATACGTTTAGATGCTTCGGCCTTGGTTAGGTTTTCATCGAATGTTTCCCCGGCTTCGGTGCTTAAGGTTTTTAGATAGGACTCCTGGGCACCAGTCATCTTTTCATCCCCGGTAGTCCAGTCATCCGGGTCTTTGATGGTATTGGATCCTTTATCCGTATGATTGCTGAGGTTTTCGTCTCCGCGAAAAAGTTTTTCCTCATGATCGTTGCTTGGTGTCATGTGTCTGCTAATTTATTTAGTAACAACTAACTGCTGCTTGGGTTTTAAAAATATGCGTCGGATGAAGGGAGCGGAAACATTGAGTGTATTCACCTATTATCCTCTTAAGAAAACCATTTGAAAAAGAAGGTAACACAGGACTGATCCTAGGGATCAGCGTCGGGTGGCGGCAGCATTGCCTTAGGCTGGCTGCTCCTGACGGATGATGGCGCGAAATATCGCCACCAGCTCAAGCGTAAGTTCAGTTATACCGGCCTTGCCTACGTAGATGTGCGTAAGCTTAAACGTTCTGAAGTGTTAAGGGTAATTGATGGTGAAAGCTGGAATTATACAAACCGCAAAAAAACCGATACGCTATCCCGGATTCCCTTGCTTCCTTCCGCACTCGAAATCATGGAACGATACCAGGAAAACCCGCAATGCCAACGCGATGACAGGGTATTGCCGGTATTAAGCAATCAAAAGATGAACGCCTATCTTAAGGAAATCGCTGATTTGTCCGGAATAAGTAGAATGCTTACGTTCCATATTGCAAGTCACACGTTTGCTACAACGGTCACACTGAATAACGGCGTACCAATATAAAGCGTTGCGAAAATGATGGGCCATACCAGTATTAAAACAACACAGATCTATACTAAGATAATGGATCATAAATTCAGTGAAGATATGAGCCTGCTAAAGCAGAAGTTAGCTGCAAGTTGATTTGTGATCTAACACGGGATAGGTTGCTATCCCGTGTTTCAGGGCGCAAAATAATCTCGATACTAATCGCGTTGTTAGGAACCTGTATCAATTTAAATTAAAGTTGTTTCAATGTATTCCCTGAAAGTTTTAGTTTTTCTACCCAATAACCGCTCTAAATCCCCCGATTGATATTCAAATTCACCTTCTTTAATTGCAATTACCCAGTTCTTCAGAAACTCGGCAACTTTGTGAGGAGTTCCTTTGGCAACCAGGTTGTCAATATATTCTTGTGCTGTAATTGTAGAAAAAGGTACCGGCTTTCCTTTTATATCTGCAAGGATTTGGGCGATACCTGCAAATGAAATAGCTTCGCTGCCACCCAGTGAATAGGTTTTCTTTTCATGCCCAGGGGTAGCAAGTATTTCAGCATGGGCTTCAGCCAGTTCATCACTCATCGCAGGTGCCATCTTTGCGTTACCCGCGGGAACTTTTATACCATGTTCATATGGATTTGTACCATAGTAAACAGTTAGTACATCTGTAAAAGGCGGCTGGTAGACAATGGTATAATCAAGCCCTGATGACTTTAATACCTGTTCCGTAAATAAGTCCGACTCCGTGATTTCAGGCATTATTCTTTCGGATCCTTTTTTGCGCATAATTGACATGTAAACCAAATGCTTAACACCGGCCTGGCGGGCAGCGGTGATCACATTATAATGCTGGGTGGCCCGGTCTGTAAAAGCAACTGCACTGGTGAGCATTACCTTATCAACACCTTTAAAGGCCTTCAACAGGGAATTGTAATCGAAGTAATCACCAATGCGGATGTCAATACCTTTGACTGTTAAATCAGCAAGCCCGTCCTTTTTCGGCCTAATCCAACAAGTTGGCTTGCAGGAATTCTTTTTTTCAACAGATGTTCAACTGTGCTTTTCCCTATCAGGCCAGTTACTCCTGTTACTAATATCTTTGACATTGACTTAATATTGAGTTTTAAAAAAGGCAATTATTATTTTACCGGTGAATTTGTATGTAAAGGCTGCAGGTTGTGCAGCCTTTTATCTTCAGAATTCTTCGCCCCAAAAAGCATCTCGTAACGCGCGATAAGGATCGCGGATTTCATTAAATAGCAGAAATTTAGGATAGTTCTCCCATGGTACATAATGTTCGTCACCTCGCATAGCTAAAAAATTTGAGTGAATATTGCGTTAGTACCTAAAATTGATAATCCCAATTTGTATAACCTAATCAGCCATTTTCTATCTTACATTTTCGCCTTGCATATTTCGCCGTTTATTATTTCTATTTTAGATAAAGCAGCATTTTATTATTTTCTTTAATTTTGAGAACACTCTACATACTAACTTATGAATACTACCGACACTCCACAGAATATCCACCAAGGCCGCAACGTTAAACGTTTTCGTGAAATGCTCGGATTGAAACAGGAAGCATTGGCTATTGAATTGGGTGATGATTGGAGTCAAAAAAGAATATCACTTTTGGAATCGAAAGACATTATCGAACCGGAATTACTATCGAAGATCGCTAACGTTTTAAAAGTACCCGAAGAAGCCATCAAAAACTTCGACGAGCAGGCTGGTGTGTCATACTTCAACACATTTAATGACAACAGTATAAATCAAGGCGCGGTTTATGCTTTCAATAGCACGTTTAACCCAATTGAAAAAATAGTGGCGCTTTATGATGAAAAAGTGGCATTACTTGAACGCTTGTTAGAAAGCGAAAAAGAAAAGGTAGAAATTTTAAAGAACAAAGGTTAATGGAAGATCATGCTGATGAAAGCAATTACCAGAACAGGCTATTTGCATTTATCAACGATAACGAACTTGCCGCTATAGGTCAAAGGTTTCAGCCTTATTTTGAGCTTCACAAAATTGAACACATATTTGATCTGTTTGACGTTGTTCAATCCGCTACCAATGATATTACTATAGGTAAACTCATTTGGAAAACAAAATGGGATTTACCGATTGAACTTAAGAAAGCTGTTATCAACGTTAACAGCAGTTATTTCCAGAATTAGATTTCCCCCTACATCTTAGCCGACTGGCCCAATAATCACAAACACACCCAGTCATATCACCGCTTAAACAACCGGAGCTGTTAGCAGGAAAACTGTCAAGGGTCCCGATCCTATCATCGGGATTTATATACCCTTGACGGTTTTCCTGCGTAGCTACCTTTGTGACTGCGGTGCTGTGACTAACCGATAATCCGCGGGCGGGAAAGGCAGGTGTGTATGAGGAACGACACACTCCTGCACGCGCGGTGGCGAGGCTGGCGGCGAAATGGAACCCGAAGCGCGCGGTGTAACGGAGTCGCCTGCCGCAACCGCATAGCCGGATTTGTTGGTTTGCTTTTTTTAATATTTTCTTTACTGCTTCTGTTTTTTGGCTTTTTTTCATCCCGCCCGGCGCTATATACACAAGGTGGCCCAAATTTGTTATTTATTATTAACGTAAATAATAGCTAAATCTTCGCAAGTTATATGATTAATAGTATTTTCGTTTAAGGAAAACAATGGCGACTTATAAAAATTTAACGGACCTGCAATTGATCGATCTGCTGAAAAAAGATGACGAAAGTGCATTTGAGGAGATTTACATACGTTATGCGGAAACACTGACAGATTTTACCTCATCGAAACTTTTCAACTTTGATGACGCGAAAGATATTATTCATGATTTGTTTGTTAGACTCTGGTCTGAGCGGAAAAACCTTCAAGTGGACAGTCACCTCAAGGCTTATTTGTTTAAAATAACCAGACATCGTATTGTCGATACAATCAGAAAAAATATAACCCGGGAAGAATATGCTGCGATGCTGCAAAGGCTTGAAAATTATACGGATACACCGGTAGAACAAAAAATCGCAGCTGAAGAATTGAAGGAAAGAATCCAGTATTCTCTGAAGGAATTGTCGCCCAGAGTAAGAGAGGTATATATGATGAGCCGTGAAGATAATCTCACTATACCTGAAATTGCAGAACGTCTGGGAGTTTCTGAGCAAACGGTTAAAAACCAACTTTCTTCAGCGTTAAAACATTTGCGTCAATCGCTCGCTGCGGCTTCGTCAATCGCCCTTGTATTTTGGTCGCTTCAATAAAGACTAAAAATATTTTATTTTTATATAGTACTAATAAGCTGTCCAAACGACTACTGGCAAATCACAGGTGAAAAATGAGTCGTGGACAAGCAAATAAATTGTTAGATCGCTATCTTAACGGAACTTCCACTAAAGAGGAAAATGCGCAAATAGAAAATTGGCTTGATAAAAGCAATGACTTTCATTCAGAATGGTCGCGACTAAATTCTGTCTCAAAAGCCGAATGGCTTTCGAGCGTATTTCGCGATATCAATAATACAGTTCATACACCTGATGTCGTACACCTAAAAAGGTCGTGGTCTCGGTTTGGGACAGCAGTGGCGGCGGCTATTCTGGTAATCGCGAGTTTTACCTATTTATTCTGGCCTTTACTCCAGTCCAGACGCCATCCGGTGGAATTGACTACAATTTACTCACCTAACGGGACAAAAAAACAAATAATCCTTGCTGATGGAAGCCGAGTATGGATGAACGCCGGTTCCGCATTAAGGTATGCAAAGATATTTAACGGAAAAGTAAGGGAAGTTTATCTTTTAGGAGAAGCATATTTTAATATTATACACGACAAGTCCAGGCCGTTTATCATTCATACGGGGAATGTTGTAACAACTGTGCTGGGTACTTCATTCAATGTCAAGGAAGATAAACGTAATCACATTGTCGAGGTGACCGTACATAGCGGCAAAGTAAGTGTGGCAAACGGAAATAAGTTACTAGGCGTACTTACACCTAACCAGCAGATCAAATTTAATACCTTAAAAAATGAGCTTGTTAGATTAAATGTGGATATCGGTAACGTAGTCGCCTGGCAACAAAATTCCTTCAACTTTGATGATATAAGTTTTGCAGATGCAGCGCTGAAGTTACAAAAGCATTTTAATGTGAAGATCGGTTTTCGGAATGAGCAATTGAAAAATTGCCGTTTTTCCGGAACATCAATTAAGGGCGACAGATTGGATGAAATTTTAAAAGTGATCTGTGCATTTAATCATGCAACTTTTGAAACCAAGCCGGATGGCAGTATTATAATAGAGGGTTCCGGATGTAACTAACAACAGCAATAATGAAAAAGCGCTAACGATCTATACCATGTTTTATCTTCAAGGCAGGATAAAATAGCCCGCAGGCCGACTGGCATCGGTCTACGGGCTACCCGAGAAAATCGGGGTTTTAAATAATCTGAGTCACTTAAAACATTTAAAAATATGAATATTTCTGCAAAATTGCGGAAGAAGGGGAGATTATGCGATCTCCTTTTCGCCTGGAAAATACAAAATAAACAAATCATCTGTCAATTAATGCGTATAAGTGTACTCATAACATTCATCATATTAAGTAGTATTCAATTGCTGTTGGCAAATTCTGCAAAAGGTCAGAATATGAATAGTGATCAGGTTACCTTGGGGTTGGATAATGAAAGCCTTTTAACTGGATTGAAAAAAATCGAAGGACAAACACCCCTTCGTTTCTATTATCGCAAAGAAGATATCAAAACCTTAACCGAGCTTAACCTTCCAAACAGGAAGAGGACTATCGCGCAAACGCTGGAGGAACTATTAAAGAACACATCTCTTTCCTTTCGGCAAATCGGTGATAACATTCTTCTCGAACGGAGCGGGATGGATATAAATTACCAGATCAAAGGCAGGATCGTCGACGTCAACCACAAACCCATTGCCTACACGACCGTAAGTATCGTAAAGCCGGAACTCGGGCGGGTGATACAGTCAACACATACGGATACGATGGGCGTTTACAATCTTACTGTGCAGGAAGCAGGGGCGTACCTGTTAAACGTCACACAGGTAGGAATGGACAGCCTGTCAATCCCGTTGACAATTTCCAACAGAAAGGTGCTACAGTTGCCCGACATCACTGTAACTATTTCAACCAAACAGCTGGACCAGGTAACTGTAATAGCAAAAATCCCCCCAATAGAGAACCGGGGAGATCGTTATGTCGTCAACGTTTCCAATAGTACAATGGCTACTTCAAGTTCACTGCAATTGTTGAAAATTCTGCCATTTGTCAGGGTGACGCCAGCTAAAGAGGTCAAACTCGACGATAAGAACACGCTGATACTATTGGATGGAAGGCCGGTTCCCGGCGTTGCAACTTCTGATATTTTAGACAATCTTAAAGTCAATGATATTGAAAAGATTGAGTTGATCACCCAACCCTCCGCTAAATATGACGCCAACTATGGAGCTGTCATTAATATTATCACCAAGAAAAGGCAGACTGTCGGCTTTACCGGTAATCTGATCGGAGACGATTCCCAAGGTATTTATAACTCAGGTTCAGTATCTGCGAACGTAACCTACAAAACCGAGAAATTCACCATAACTGGCCGGACTTCATACGGACATACTAACGAATATTATCTGGATGATAACAATAGGGTGGAAAGTAGCGGCCCGGTAATTCAGAGACTTCAGGATAGTACAAGACGCTTGTATAAAAATAACAATTATTCCGTCCAGTTAGGAGCTGATTATAAGTTGAATTCGGATCAGACCCTCGGCATCCAGATCTATGGACGTCTTAATCACACACCGGGAAATTTTGACGCAATGGCTAAATTCAGAAGCGTTAGCGTAGTTCCCGATTCAATAGTCAGAACGAATAGTTTATTTAAAAATGACGGTTACACTTTTAATTATAATATAAATTATCGCCTACTTACAGATTCAGCAAAGAACGACCTGTCGATGCTCTTTACGTATACTCCATACAAACTGACATTAAATCAGTCGGCATTTCCTAAATTGTATGACGGCGAAGGCGCTTTTGAGAAAGACATCAGTCCTTATCAAACTTATGGGCGCTCGTTAGTAAAAATCTATATCGGGCAAGCAGATTATGTTAGGAAATTTAATGGTAATCAAACCCTTGAAGCTGGCGGTAAATTTCAAAACACCGATTCCCATAATCTTCAAAGTTATAGCGTTTCCGAAATGACCAGCGTAAACAGCATCGCCGGATACACGACGAACACGGACTTACGGGAGACGATAATCGCAGGATATGGCATATACAGTAAAAATTGGAAAAAGGACAATTTAAGCTTTGGAATGCGGATAGAAAACACAACTACTTCTGGTTTCTCTTTTAAGAATTATAATTATATTAATTATTTCCCTAATGCTAAATGGAATCATCAATATAATAACGACTATTCGCTGTCTTTGTCCTATGGGAAATTCATCAATCGCCCTCCATATCAAGAGTTACTGCCTTACAAGGTCGTTACCGATCAGTATACGATCATGCAGGGAAATATAAACCTGAAACCAAGTTATGATCACACATTTACTGGAAATGTCAGGATCAAAAATCTCAATGTATCCCTTGAGTATACCCATACTACCGCTCCTTTTTTTCAGTTACCTGTCGACGAAGATGCAGGCAATCAAATTACTACCTTTGCTTTTGAAAATCTAAATTCGGCGAACAAATTTTCACTGAATACTTATTATTCCCTTGACATTTTTAAATGGTGGAATTTGGGACAAAGCATTTCAACCGGGCATAATTCCGCATTAGGCACTGTGCTGTCAGGGCGATCAAGCTTGAGCTCTTATTTTTTTATCGCAAATAACAGCCAGACATTTAACTTCTCAAAAAAAATAAAGTTTGCTCTTAACGCGTACTACGTTTCTGCTGGTAATGTAGGTTTGACCAAGCTTAAAGCATATGGGAATTTAGATGCGAGTGCGATATTTGACATTTCTTCGAAGCTCCAATTTACGTTATCAGGTGAAGAAATACTTAAACGGCTAAAATACCACTCGATGAGTGATTACGGACTGCTAAACAGCGAAGTATACACCTCGTCGGATAGCCGTCGGATCAGGGTAGGTCTTATCTATTCGTTTGGAAAGTCTCAAATAAAAGACGTGAAAAAGAAATTAGGAAACGATGATGCAACAGGAAGGCTTTGATCTGTCGGCAATCAACTGGAACTTATTAATTGTTCCGAATATGATTAATCTCTTATGATAGGGCGTCCCAGTTCCGGACTTCGATACCAGCTATATCATGAAATGTTAAAAAAAAAAGCCTTCATGTAGCTATCAACATTTCCGTTATTTTTCCCTAAACCAAGTGCTATTTCTCAGCTAAAGAAATGAATTTAAGTTTTCATCAGCAGATCTTCGTCAGAACGGCCAACGAGTCCTTTGACGATTTCAATTACGACGATTTGCGCGTGATCATCAAAGAACGGAGATTTCAACACGCTATTTTTTTTGCGAGCGAAACGTTGCACAGCGAACTTCACCAACGGGATTTTGTTTACGATGATCTTCCGGAAAAGGTAAGAACAAGTTTAAAGAAGTATTATAATCGTTTATGTTTCCGTGCCACACCTTTCGGGCTTTTCGCCTCGACGGGCATCATAAGCTGGGGGAAAAACCATGGCGCATCTGTTCAGACTCTAAGTCGTAGTGCTTACATTTACCCCGACTTCCCATTATTATTAAATATATATAGGGATGAGGCAACGCGTGTTCACGACCTTCAGACTTATCTAGCAAACAACACCATTTACAGAGTATCGAATGGCTATCGTTACATCAATTTTATAAAGGATATTAATGGAAACCGATTTCAATTGAATTCACTTGAGCGGAATTCTTTTCTTTCGAAAATATTGATATATGGCCGGGAAGAAAGGACGAAGCAGCAGTTGGTTCAATATTGCGTCGATCAGGGTGTCGACAGCAATGAAGCAGCCTATTTTATTAAACAGGCGATCAACGGCGATTTATTTTATCAAGGATTAGTACCGCGCCATGTTGGCGAGCCCTATTTTTTGAAATTATTTACACTACTTGACAGATCCGGGATGTCGGATAGCCAGCGAATGGAAATTATCGATTTATTTAGCCGGCCATATAAGCAGGGAAATATTCCGCTGATGAAGATATTGGAGATTGGGCGGAATTTTCGCCCTCGGCATCCGCTCAATAAATTCTATGTAAATTCCACTGCAACTTTTAATAATTGCCTCCCGGAAGAGTACCAGGCAAAAATCATGGAGGGGTTAATGTGCCTTGATAGACTTTCATCTAATGATCAGCCGCCGGCGTTAAAAAAATTCAAAAAAGATTTTTTAGCTCGTTTTGATAAGCAGGTCGTTTCTTTGGCAAATGCTCTTGATCCAGCGTTGGGCATTGGCTATGCTGACCTGGCTGCTAAAATCTCAGACAATATCTTATTGGAAGATCTTCATCATGAACCAGTTTATCAGGAGGGTAATCCGACCTTCGGACCGCTACATCAGCTCCTGGTGAAGAAATTACAGCAGGCGCAGCTGTATGAATCTATTACCCTTAACGATAACGATCTCGACATGCTGCCTCTTCCCAATTCCTTGTTCCCACCAAGTTTTTCTGTGCTTTTCCAGCTAAAAGGGGAGTTTGTTGTTATGGAGAAGGTTGGCGGTGTTTCCGGGGCCGCTTTGCCGGCAAGATTCGCTGTGTTCAATAAGGATCTGGAGGCCTATACAAATGAGATAGTCAGTCAAGAGCAAAAGATAAACGATCAGGTGGTCTTCGCAGAGGTTTCCGCTATGATAGACGGAAAAGCGGCCAATGTGGTCACCAGAAATAAAACATATGAACATGAGATCTCGATCCTGTTAGCGCCTTCGGTTGAGTCACATAGAAACATTGGTTTAGATGACCTGTATATTAGTGTAGTGGACGATAAAATCATATTACGGTCCAGAAAGCTCAATAAAGTAATAATACCAAGATTCAGCAGCGCATTTAATTACAACAGGCATGATCTATCGATATTCCGGTTTTTATGCGACCTTCAGTACCAATCGGTTAAAAGTGACTTTTCATTCAGCTTTTTAAAGTTGTTCCCTGGCCTTAGTTTTTATCCACGTCTTGTCTATAAATTTTGCATTATCAGCAGGGCAACCTGGGTTATCGGGCATTCCGAACTGAATTTGATTTTTTATAGCCCCGAACCTGAAATAGCATGTAAACAACTCTGGTCCCAAATCAATCTGGCCACCCGCTTTACAATATCAGATCAGGATAACGAAATTTTTTTTGATCAAAAATGGGTGGGGGCTACTGCTCTTTTTATCAGTATGATCAAGAATAAAACATCTTTGACATTAAAGGAGGCTATTTTGCCTGAATCTACCATGATCAAGGATATGAACGGTAGGTCATTGGCCAACGAGATGGTCGCTTGTATCATTAATCGGGATAATGTTTACAGTTCTGTCCCCGCTCCCCCAACAGGTTATCCGAAAAGGATCGGAAGAGGCCATATCCCGGGAGATGAATGGTTATACTACAAATTATACGGGGCACCAGTTACGCTGACAAAGATTATTGAAAAGCCACTATACGATTTGATTCGAAAACTTTCCAGGTCAGAATTGCTCAATCAATGGTTTTTTATCCGTTATTATGACCCTATGCCACATTTGAGGATCCGGATACGCTTAGACCGGAAGCATTTGGGGAGAGCCATACTCATTTTTAATGCTATTTTTAATAAGTTGTACCAATCCGGGGCTTTGTCTTTAATACAGCTCGATACCTATAGCCCGGAGTTGGAACGGTATGGAATTGACCATTATCCGATCGTGGAAAATATATTTCAATCAAGTAGTCGTTGCGCAATGAAATTCGCGCGGCATTATCGTAGTGGCCGGATCGACAACTTTAGTTTGGGAACCGTACTGTTGATGGTGCATCATATATTGCTGATCTTATCACCAGACCTACCGCAGCGGCAAAAAATCACCCATGGTATCGTCTGCCGATTTTCGGAAGAATTTATTGACAAAACACATCGTGTTCTTTTAAATCAGAAATTCCGAAAATGTAAGGGGCTGATAAGTGACGCCCTCGAAGGGGCCGGAGAGACGAAACTGTTGAACAAATTAGAGTTCGGCCTTTTGCTCAATCAGATAAGATCATTGAATGTCAGTCTTTCCGGGGAGAGTTCACAGATGAGACTATCCTTGTTCACGGATATTATCCACATGCATTTAAACCGATTATTCATGGAAGAACAACGCCGGCAGGAGTTTGTAATTTATTATTTGCTGGAAAAATATTATACGATGATGTTGTCAAGAAACAAAAGTTAATTGTCCTTTCTCTTGGAGATAATAGCATGTTCATTGATAACCTGCATTAGACTGGCTTTATAATTCGCCCCGACAGGAAGAGAAACAGCATCTTTAACGGCCACCATATTTCCATCAATTGACTGTATCTTATTTAGGTTAACAATATAAGATTTGTGTATCCTGAGAAAGGGTCCATCCAGCAATGCAGATTCGATTTCGGCCATTGTGAGATAGGTTGTATGTTTTTTTAGTCCGGAATGGATAATAATGTAATTCTTTAGGCCTTCGACATACACGATTTCGCTGAATGATAATTTTATCATCTTTCCTTTTGTTCCAGGGTTGATAAAAAAGTAATCGGGTTTAGCGAGCTGTTTATGGGCGATCGGCTTTATGCGTTCTTTGATCTTCATGGCCGATCTTAAAAATTTCTGGTAGGATACCGGCTTTAGCAAGAAATCGTAAACATTCGTCTCGAAGGCAGGTAGCGCATATTCTGAGAATGCAGTAATATAAATGATGGGCAACCCCTTAGGTAGCAGCCCAGCAAGTTCAAAGCCTGTAAGTTTCGGCATATCGATATCAAGATAGATCAGATCCGGATTCAACCCTTTCGCGATTTCGTTTACGCCCTGTATCGGATTGGTAAATGCCCCGATCAAATTAAAACCAGCAGTTTTGTCTATATAATCTGTTAAGGTCTCGATGGAGTAGGCTTCATCATCTATAATAATACAATTAATCATTGGGATTTGATAGATAAGGTTAAGGTATATTCCCGGGCATTGTCGTCAACATTCAGCTCAAAAGTGTCGGGATAACTTTGAGATAGTCTTTTCCTCACGTTATCCATTCCTATACCATGGGAAAATTGATATTTTGCATAATTCTTTTTATTACTGACCCGGAAAAGAATATTTCCGTCTTCTGAGCTAAGAGTGATCATCGCTGGAAATTTCGGGTCTGCAAGATCTCCGTATTTAAAAACATTCTCTACTATAGTGATTAGTAGCAGCGGGATTATTTTAACACCGGAAAGTTCTCCCTGATGAACAAATTCGATATTGATTTTGTGGTCGAAGCGTAAGCGATTTATCTCAATGTAATTTTCAATATGTTCGATTTCTTTCTCAATAGGTGTTTTACCGTCTTCTTCGGGCTTCTTCAACGCATATCTCATGATATCAGCTAATAAAACTACCGTTTCTGCAGCCTGACCAGAATGTTTTTTGACCTGATTATGTATAAAGCCAAGTACGTTGAAAAAGAAGTGGGGGTTGATCTGCGCTTTAAGAAAACTGTTCTCGGTTTCCACCAGCTTTCTTTCCAATTCCTCAAATTCAATTTTCTCCAGGAGTCGTTGTTCGATCAACTTAGATATTTCCGCACGCTGTTTCAGGGCCGACATGAAATACCAGTAACCGGTGCTCAAACCGATAAAATATATGGCCCGCCATATGCTTTCCGCAATGAAAAAATATCCAAACAGCCCTTGCCTGTTTTTATAGATCTGAAAATAAAGTAAGAGCTCATAAAGCAGGTATTTAACAATGATGTAGCCGCCGATTTCCAGCAAAACATAGATGATGGTTATCAATAGTTTGCCCTTTGTCGATCTTCTTGAATCCCTGGTGAGTATAACATATGTATTGAAATAAAATAGCAGAATATTAATCAGATAATGACCCGAATAATCAAAAAAATTAGACAGCTTTTTACTGAATGAATAGCTTACAAGAACTTCATATGTTATAAATAACACCCAGCAAATGAGATGATTTCTGATTGTTTTAGCTGGTATTGCTTTCATTAATTGTTTATCGGTTTTGGTATCTATTATATCAGAGTAGGTGTAATATTATTTTTCATTTAACTCTAATAAAATAAACTTGAAAGCTAAGCAAATCAAATTATGAAAACAAAAAAATTGAAAAACTTAAAGATCAAGGTTATTGCACAATATCAAACCAATTTTTCCGGCGCGGGCCAGCATGAGACTGACCCTATCACTGTCACAACAATAGCGGTCACACATTTTGGAAGGTATAAGTAGTTATTAAATAATGTGTTATGTTGGATCGGAAAGCGGGCGGATTTGAAAGATTTGGTAGTCTGCCAGGATGATCTGTAAAAAACGATAGTATTTACTCCGTTGAGATTAAGAAATTTGTCTTCTCAACGGAGTATGGCAATAGATGTAACAATACATTATTACAAAACTATTGCAAATTACAAAGCGAGTTTCCGCCACTGCATATTAGGCATTCTTAAGAGTTAGCATGCAGCTGCGGATATCCGGGGCCATGAGTTGCGACCGGACATTCACAACCATTAAGTGACCGAAGATGTTTCTTCGGTGATTTCCTGTAAACGATGTATTCCGAAAGACATACGGATCTGAAGATACATTTAATTAAAGGCAAGGTAACTGCAAATGTTACGCACTTTCGGGAAAAAGGATCCCTGACTGATTCCCATGAGATTTTGCTGTCTTTTCCGGTTTGTAGATCAAGGGCTTGAGGTAATCATAAGCTGTAATAGCCGTTTCACTGTAATGATTGATCTCGCTGTATAATTCTTCTGAAAGCAGGTAGTTGGATTTTTCAATGATGGTTTTAACCTGAATAAGTGCTAATATCTTCAGGATATCATAAATGAGAGTTGTTTCTGCTTGCAACAACTCAGTAAGTTCCGTCAGAAAAGCTAGGTAGTCTTCTGCATAATATGACGCAAACAAGTTCAGCCAGTCCCTGATGATCTTTCGGTCCGGGGTATTCACAACAAATGTCAGGTCGTTGAAAATTTCGTAAAACATTGCTGCTTTATCATTTTCATTTTGCTTTGAATTAACTATAGAGTGGATAAGTCCTCTGACATATTCGTAAGCATACCCTTCACGGATATATTCAATAGAAGTCCAAATTCGCGGTTCCCGGATCGTCATTCCGAATAGCATGGTTTGCTCGCCGTTGAAAAGGTAATTCAGGATCTCAAATTCGAACTTCCAACTTTTTTGCAAATTTCCTCCCGCAAGATATATCCTGGCAAGGTTCTTATTTTGCTCAATCAGTCTTAAAACGAGGGTGGTCATGCCCATGCTGATCATCATATCGCAAAGTGAAATACACTCCAGAGTGAGATTAAATGCCCTTTTAAAATCCTTTATTTTATAGTAATATAATGCTTCAACCGATAAAACCCATTGTTTTACATATAAATAATCGTATTCTTCTAATTGGTGTAGGTCGGCTTGTTCAAATAATTTGTATTCGGCGTACCCTTCCTCCGGATTTTTATGCATAACAGATGTCAGGCTTCCAAATTTGCCGCTGATCGTGTCCAATTTGTTCACATGTTCTTTATCACTAAAGACTCCGGCTGCTTCCTTACCTAAAAGAATGCGTTGTAATTTAACGCTATCATAAAGCATGGTGGATTTAGTAGAAGATGGCGGAAATGATTTAAAATTTTCCGATAATTGATCTAAGAGTTGATGAATGTTCATATTACGCGATCATTAATAGTTCGTTGAATGCCGGAAGCTCCGGCTTTAAATATCTCATTAAAGTGATGCCAATACCTGCAACTCCCCAGCCGAATGAAAGGTTCCAAAAATCTTTTTCCTTGGTAGTCATGCTATAGAAGCCAGCAAAATCATTTTCGTAACTCGCAAATCGCGGAATTTCCTGATACCAATACCCGGCAGCTTTACGGCATTCCTGATCATCTGTTAAATCAAAAAGCGCGTTGAACATCTCTGCCAGGCCTGCTGCGCCATAAGTTATACTTGCATCCCTCGGGTAAATACCAGGTTTTCGTTCATAGGATTCTTTAAGGATTTTATGAATTATATCATCCAAGTCATCATTTTTTATGAATCGCCGTGCTTTCACCAATGATAACGCAACACTAAGGTCGCCATAACATATGCAGAATGGTTTTTCGTCGAATGATTCATCGCCATTACTTATCGGAAAATGCCCGTATTTTACTTGTCTTTTGTGTTTCAGCACAAAAGGAACTGACTTTTCCAGTATTTCCAGGCACAAAGCTGTTTCAATCCCCTTTTCAGCCAGACTTCCCACAATTGAAATGATCATCGCTGAACCATGTGAAATCCCGAAATAGGTATTTCGGTATAACGTCGGGCTTTCCCAATACCAGTGTCCCTCGTCATCCTGAATGGCCTTATCAGCAATACCATGAACCAGCTCAGAGAGATTTACCTTCACTTTGTCGTTTGAGGATAACCTGCTTAGGAAATAATATCCTGACGCTACTGCCCCACTGTTATAATCGAAGTCCCCTATAGTGATTTTGCTGCGCATGAGTCCGGCAAGCGCATTATCTAATTGCTCAAGGTAGGAATTGACATTTATTTCCAAGAGTTTATGCTTGTTGCAGAACTCTACGAAACGACCGATACCCGCCAGGTGGTTATCAAGAGAATCCGACGAATATACTTTAACGAACTGTTTTATATCAAATGCAGCCATGCCTGCAGTGAATATTTCCCTTGCCGAATCCAAATATTGACTGTCTTCAAGGAACAGTCCATAATAGAAATGAAAAAGAGCTGCACCTGTCCTCCCCGAGTCTAGCGACATATTGTTATTAAAAAGCGCCAAATTTGAGTTCAGAGAAAGAGCGATTTTAGAGATCGTTTTGAACATATGTTCTTTTTGAAAGCTTTTATCTGTCATTTGCTTTTTGCTTTAAGGGATAGGATCTGAAATAGATTTAAGTCATCTATGGAGATCTGAATTATCTTTTTTTTTCCATCCCGGAAGAGTGAGCAGTTCAGAATACCTGTGGTATTATTGTCAATGGAGTCCATCTTAACCAGTAATAAATTTTGTTTTGCTCCAATGATTTTTCCTGAATACTTTTGTGACATGATTTTGTCTTCGGTGAAACTTACCTTGCGATGCATCATCTCAAATCCAAAAGGATTTAAAGTTTTACTATCTACCATGCATTCAATAATTGATCCTTGTTGAGTGTTGTTTTTCAATTGACATTCACCTGCCAATTGAAACACGCAATCAAAATTCCAGGCGATAAGCATCGCAATCAAGACGATAATTATCATCGTGAAAAGCCCCCATCTGACAATGAAATTAGGTTTAAGGTTGTTGACTTTATCGAATATAAGTACTTCAGGCATAGTAAATGATTATTGATTTAATAAGACATCGTTTTCAAGCTGGTTTTTAATCAGGTCGTAATATCTCCCCCTTTTTTCCAATAAATCATAATGATTCCCTTTTTCCATGATTTCCCCGTTCTCAACCACGACAATCTGATCCGCATTCTTAATGGTACTTAAGCGGTGAGCAATGATAACCACGGTTTTACCGTGGAACACTCCTCTGAAATTATCCATGATAATTGACTCGTTGTTGGCATCCAACGCACTGGTTGCTTCGTCGAAGAAAAGATATTCAGGGTCTTTATATACAGCCCTCGCGATCAGCAAACGCTGTTTTTGTCCGCCACTTATACCCATCCCCGCGTTACCTATAATGCTCTGCAGGCCAAGGGGAAGCCTGCTAATGAATTCTTCAAGGTTTGAGACTTTGATCGCATGATTTAATTTCTGAAGATCGATCTCGGATGGATCCGCAGTCAGAACTATATTCCTGGAGATCGTGTCAGAAAAGATATAGCCATCTTGCATAACCGTGCCGCATTTACTCCGCCATTTAGATGGGTCAATGGTAATCAGGTCCTGTCCGTCAATCGTGATCGATCCGGAAGATGGTTCATAGAACTTAAGCAGAAGTTTTAACAAAGTAGTTTTTCCGCTTCCACTGGAGCCCACTATGGCTGTTGTTTTTCCCTTTGGAATCAACAAATTAAAACCTTTTATGACTTCTGGAAGACTGTCGAGCCCATAACGAAAACCAACACCGCTGATGGTGATGCCGGGTTCGGTTATATCGGGAATATTCAGGGAAATATCTCCGGTTTGAGTCATCCGCGCTGAATGTTTTTGTGTAAGGGTATACTCGTCGTCCAGATACTGTATCTCATTTAGCCGTTCAAACGAAATTTTTGCATCCTGTATACTCTTAAAAAAGTTGATCAGCTGACTTAAGGGGTTATTCATTTGACCGATGATAAACGAAACGCTTAACATTTCACCAATGGTCAGATGGCCCTTGACGACGGCAATGGCCGCTATATAAGACAGCGAGAAATTTTTAAGCTGGTTCAGTGTGTTAGACCCTATTTCCTGGATCTGTTCGAGGGCGAGAATCTTCGAAGTGATCAAAAACAGCTTCCCTTGAATGTTCTCCCAGTTACTGGTTTTTCCCTGTTCCCAGGTGTTTGTTTTTATTTCATGAATGCCTTCGACGATTTCGTATACAGCATTTTGATTTTCACGGAGGAATTGAAACCTGATGTAGTCATATTCTTTGCGCTTATTTAAAAAATATACGATCCAAAGCACAGATAGTGTACAGCCCAATAAAAAAATGATCAATAGTTTGACACTATACAGACAGAGCATGATGGCGAAAATGACCAGGTTGGTCAGGGAAAAAAAAGTACTGAGTGCAGAGCCGGTTAGAAATGCTTCGACCTTACTATGATCATTAATCCTCTGGGTTACGTCACCTATATTTTTGGTGTCAAAAAACATCATGGGCAGGCGCATTAACTTATTAAGGTAATCAGAAATTACCGTTAGGCTAACCCGGATATTGATATGCAATACAAGCCAGTTCCTGATGATATCAAATAACGCCGTTCCAATAAATATGAAGAGTTGGCAAATCAATATCAATGTTATAATATTGATATTCTGACCGGAAATACCAATATCAACAAGCTTCTGAGTCAATAATGGTAACGCCAGGATCAACGCGTTTCCGAGAAGCATACTTAACAGGACGTGGAAGAAATGTTTCCTGTAAGGTCCCAGGTAGTTCTTTATTGCAGCCCCGATATTCAGCTTATTGTTCTCAAATCCACCGATCTTCGGATCTGTTTCGGGCGTTAGAACCAGCATAAATCCTGACATCTTGTTGCCAATCCAGGAGTTGATAAATTCTTCGTAATCAAGAGATAGTAAGCCATGTCCTGGATCTGCGACCATAAACTTCCATTTCTTCACATCATCCGTTTTGCGCTTGATCCTGTACAATACAACGAAATGTCGTTCGTTCCAATGGATGATCGAGGGAGAACTTAAATTGAAAAGTATATCAGTCGTCGCACGAAAACCCTCCGCTTTAAGACCCAGCTTCATGGCCGCTGATCGAAGACCGAAGAAAGTAACCCCCGTTTTATTCATTCCACATAAAGCCCGCAGATGATCGATCGGATAAGACCGGCCATAATAACCTAAGATCATTCTTAAACATGTAGGGCCGCAATCCATGTTATCGAACTGCTTGTAAAATTTGAACTTTCCCATACGCATTAACAAAAATTAAATTATGCAGGCATCCGTACCTGTTCGTTATGTAGTATAGAAGCTGTTTTGTAATACTTAAATAAATGATGATAGATCACTAATTCCTGGTTTCTTTGCCTGGCTAATAGTATGCGGTTTAACGACATATGTATAAAACTGCTAACAAGACTATCAAGGAGTTGAGTATAGTTTTCAGAGGATGAAATGGCATTTTTCAATTCTCCAATCACCATTGCGGTGGTATTACTTCGGTTAAGAAAAATCAGTTTAAGTTCGGCTATGCCGTCACTGCTAGCCAGATCGTCAAAGACCTCTCCGATGAGTCGTCTGTTGATCCTGTATTTATCGTTCAGGGACATTTCCAGTTTCGTTTCTTTGGATGTTTTAGCGTGGTTGAACTCTTCAAAAAAGCTATTGTAAAGCGACTCTAAGAGTTTCACTTTTGTAATTGTTGAATAGCCAAAATCTGTCAGTAATTGATCGACGCTATAGATGCAGGCGATCCACCGCAATTCTTCAGATCTGAATCGGTCGACGGTTGCGATCACCTGAAGTGCTGTTTCGCTGTCCCTGAAAAAATAGCTTTCCGCTAAAGGCATCGTTTCTGTGCCATACCGCTCGTATTCCGGTTTATAAGTCTCCAGCGTGTAATTATTGATTACCCTATTTTCCGTTAATACCCTGATACCATTGTTGATTGCGTCAACAACTGCGTGCCAAAAACTCATATTTTGAGCATTAAAAAACCTTAGCCGTATATGCGGGTATGGATCGTGATATCGAATAAAAAACCATTTTTCGATCAGTCCTTCAGTTATCAGGTTTTCGATTATCGGGTTAATTGATCTTACCAGTAATCTGTCCGCTGTAGAATTCCCCATGTATATTTTAAAATAAATCCAGTCACTACCTGGCGGGTAATTTTTTTGCAGTCCGACGGAATGCTGGGGAAACCCGGTTTTGCGGAAACCAGACGGATTGCTGTATTGTAGTTGTTGTCCTTTTACAGGGATCAACAACTCACTAAAATACTTTTCATTTTTATCGCTGATGATGCAGTCTTCCTGATTACCGATGTATTCCAGAATTTTGGTATCCTGAAGCTTAACACTGTCATAAAGGTGTCGGATACCGAAAGATGTGTCAAGATCCAGAATCAGTTCATTATCGAAATTCTGAAGTACAACAAAACGTGGGAGGTTATGAGAGATTCTCAACCTATTGATGACTGAAGCAGGGTCTGAGTCCTTTTGCTTTAATTCCGTGGTACCAAGCTTACCTAAAAACCATTGGGCCCTGCTCACAATAAATTTCTTGTACTTTATTCTTGGTAGAAACGGCTCATTTTCGTAGATGCGCCATTCCCAGTCAAATCCCGACTGAAGATCCTGATATTGCAATGCTTGCAAGAATTTATAAACAGCAAGCGTATTGGTTGCATTCAGCGAGTTTGATATATGTGGAAAAATTTCTTTATCCCGGCTTAGAGACCTCAATATAATTCTGTTGTTTTTGATTTTCACGACAAGATCGGTGAGCGCGATCCGTCCCTCTTCAGGTAAAGACGATGGGGATAGTATGGGTATCTCCATTTCTCTAATTATTGGTCTTTGAATAATATTCCCCAACCTGTCATCAGGTACATGGATGAGTTCCGCCATTAACAGATCAGGATTTGCAGCCTGTTCATCTGCTGCGCATTTTCTAAGATTGGCTGTCAATACGGCATCCTCCACAGCAAATCTGCCGAAGATTTTAGTTACATGAGGAGTATTAATCCTTTTCGCCAAAAATTGGTATTCTCCCCGGTCAACCGCCTCAGCAGAAGCACCAATCAGGTTCCCTATTATTATCGATGATGTAGCGCGGCTTTGATTCCGATATTGCTTTTTTAGAATTTCTATTTCATCAGATGTTATTTCAAGTTCGTAGGCTCCTGACCTATAATATTGCTTTATTTTCATGTCTGCAAACGAATCCATTGCATCAGAAGTGCCTTTAGCAGTGTTTTTGAGAACAGGAACCTGGAGTTTATTTAATAGTGGCAGATCTTCAATCAATCCGCTTTTGGCCAGTCCATAACCGATACCGATCTCCGGATCCATTAATTCGAGTAAAGGGATTTCCTGGTTCTCATATTTATGAATGAAGTCCTTTTTAAATTCTTCCAGGGCAGGCATGCTATACAATGGCGCCACTTGCGATAACTCTTCCGCGGTTTTTACTATTTCGTCACAAAGGGAAGAATTCAATGTGTTTGGAACACTAACGTAGCTGTCGGTCTGAATTATTGCGCCTTTTAGATCCCAGCCGATTTTTTGGAGCAAATGCTCTACATTTTTATAAGTGGGTATCCCTTGGTTGTTAATCAACTCAATCTGTATCCTTTTTAAAACTGAAATAGTCTCGGCTATTTCACTTACAGAGGACAGCCTTTCAATCAGATAATCAATCTGACTGTTAAGGGTCGGTTTTATATCGATTTCACTTATCAGAAACTGGTTCTTTATCAATCCATCCAAAAAAACTGCAATGTCTTTCCAATCCAGTCTAGGATTTAAAGACTGTAGAACAGCACCAAGGTCATCAAAGGTTTTTCCTTTCTTTGCTGCTTGATAGATCACTTCAATATAGCTGTTTATGCTCAGGGCAGATAATGAATATTCTCTGCGGTTACCCTTATATTTGAACTCATTATATCGGTATTTCCCGTCAATGGCTAATATGGTATCATTAGGATAAAACAGTACGTGCCTTTTTACAGCAGGTATGGAGTTAAGGCCGGCTATAATCTTACCGGTGATCCCGTTGTCGACTCTTGATCTCCTTATAATTTTTCGAGAAGAATAATCGATATTTGTGGGGTTCCCATCAATTACCCCATTGCTAATTAATGCAAACGTACCATAAGGTACAGGCCTGGTGCACATTCTGACGTAATATTTATGCAGAGTTAGCATCAGGCTGAAAACTTTCCTGGCATCATCAAGATGACCATCAAGCCACTGATTTAGTATATCATAAAGGTCTTTTGATGCCAGATAGATAGCTTCAACAAACAGATCGTCAGAAAAAAAAGATTTCAGACAATCAAAATCATTAAGGATATGGGCATTATCTATTGTTTCATTTAAAATTCTTAATTTGTTCATTGAGAAGCAAGGGGTTCTCAATAGATAGAAATTATAGCTTTGATTCATGGTATAGCGATAAATGAAAACCCCGGAACCGGTCACTGAATTTTTCAAAAAATATTTCCGCGCATCTTTTATCAGGCGACGGTTGTTGATTGTCATCATGAATACCAGGGTAGTTCGCGTTACAGGTAAAACCCGAAACACAGGTTATGTTGAATAGTTGCTACCGAGTGTATTTTCAGATTTTTAATAGTCAATCGCACAGTAAACCGCCCGCCGATCAAGCTAAGAAATAATATGCCGGGATAATCCAATGAGGACCATCCCGGACATATTAAAAAAGTGTAATTAGCAAGAACCACCGCGTTGGCAGCTGGTTCCGGCAGCGCATGAGTTTCCCACGCCACCGCAGGAAACAACGCCCACGCTTTCAACGCCAACGCCACCAGCGATTTCCTGCAATTGCATTTCATCTAGTTTAGCAATGGTTTCTTTGTCAAGTTGTAATGGATTGATCTCCATAGGTTTTTCATTTTTCATTTTTTGTAGTTTTAAAAGTTTGTCCTTACTCTATAGGCTTTTCGGGTTACGCCTTTGCTGTACAACAAAATCTTGATCTATAAATTGATATTTAAGATTGAGCGATCATTCTTTTCATGTTTTATTGCGCACAAAAGCGGGCATCCGACGGCAAAAAAAGCGGGCTGTTAGCGCCCTGGGAAATAGAAGTCATGATGTTATGAAATGCAATTGGCTGCTTTAATAAAAGTAGTTCAAGCGGCCAGAATAGTACAGTTTATTACACCAATCTGATTATTGGCGAGACTAATCTTTAAGAACAAACGTTATTTCTAATACTCATTTAACCTATCATCCACCAGGGAAGCTGAGGGAAGCATATGGTTGTATTATGGAAGGGAGCTGCAATCCTGCTTGGGGTGCTGGGATGATATCGAAGATATGTAGCTGTTTAATGCTTTAAGTAATAGATGACCTATTAATCATCCACAATATTGAACGATTTTGATGAATGCTTTGACGCTAATATCGTTTGGGAAACTATGGATCAGGAAGACCTCTGGTTGTTCTTTTCTGCTCAAAAGCTTATAATACCACTGCGGCAACAGGATCGACGACATTCTCAATGTCCAACACACGCTCAGTCATATCACCGGTTAAACCGGAGCTGTTAGCAGGAAAACTGTCAAGGGCCGGCAATAGCCGGTTTACTCGCCCTTGACGGTTTTCATGCGTAGCTAATTTTGTGACCGCGGTGCTGTGACTAACCGATAATCCGCGGGCGGGAAAGGCAGGTGCCTATAAGGAACGAATACACTCCTCCACGTGCGGCGGCGAGGCTGGCAGCGTAATGGAACCCGGAGCGCGTCGTGTAGTGGAGCCGCCTGCCGCAGCCGCATGGCCATATCATTTATAAAAAAATATTTGTTTGTAATAGTAGATTGTTTCATCGTGAGATCTGGTGACGCTGGGATTTTTTCTTTCGTCTTTTCTTTTCCTCTATCTCGCTTTCCGGAACAATGTTAGCACCTCCCGTATACATCGGTTCCAGCATCACTTCCAGGAAGCTTGCCATTGTCTTACCAGCTGCCGAAAGCATACTCGCCGACGTTGCAAAAAGACCATCTGCTACACCCTGTGCCAGTTCATTAGCCACCGACCTGCTTTCATAATTCTGCGAAGCGCCTTCAGCCAACACACCCAGCTGTTCCCGTTGCGATAGCTCGCCATTCTTCTGAACATTAGCGTATGCCATCGTATCTTTAAGCTGCCTGTCAAATTCAAAAAGGCTGTCGAAAAGAGATTCCCCGCTCTGTTTGAACGCTACCCGGTCAAACTGTCCCATCTTTTTGGAATGTTCCGCATTCTTTCCCCTCGAAGTATTCATCGGGCTAAGCTTGATCTTATTGGTTATATCCTTACGGCTCACAATAACCTGCACATGCATCTGCTCGCCTTCTTTACGTTCGCCCCGTTGTTTCTGGCCTTGTTTTACTTCCGGGTCGTTATAATTGTAGTAACGGTAGTTTTCCAGTTTGGCGAACCATAACAGGTCTTCATTATTATTCACACCATCCCGGTTGAAGTTTTTTGCATAGGCATCCATCACTCTGACCGCAAAGCCTTTCATTTGTTCTTTAGCTCCGTCCTCACCATACTGTTCTTTCAGAAACCTGATCTCCTTCTGGCTTGGACTGATATTAACCAGGAAAAATTTAGCATCGTCTTTTCCCAGCTTGGCAACATTATTATCGATACTGCGCATGACCTCATAAGGCTCGATCCTGATCTTGTGTCCGTTGAACCAGTATTCTGGTTCCGGCTTATAGTCGATCCGGTTTTCTTTTTCCAGGTAATTTACCAGCCCCGCACTGCTGCCCTTGTTTGCCGCTTCTTTACTGTCCGTGATATTGATAAACATAATACCCCCTATCCCCTAAAGGCGAATAATAAATACATGATTAAAGCAAACCGACCTGCGATCTGGTAACAGCGATCAACTCATCTTTTTCCCGGCCCGATGTCATCATCCCGAAAGCCTCTCTCGATCTGATATAAGCGTCAAGGATGAACAGGAACTGTTTTTTCAGATGCTCCTTGCTCTTTTGGCTTTTCGAAATCGTTTCCATTAGCGCATCTATGCCGGTTAACTTCTGCGCCAAAACATGCTGATTATTCAGCAAGTCCGTATTTGCCTTGAGGACCTGCGTATTGAAACTCTCGATGATCTTGACCTGTGATACAATCATCCTGTCCATTTCCGTTTTGATTGGAATGAGCAGCATATTTTCCTGGTTTCGGATAAAACCAATATACTGCTGATGATTTTTCATCAGCGCATTCTTTAACAACTCATCATTCAGGTCCAGGGGATCTTTCTTGCTTTTATAAAAGTAATCGACCATCTGAATAAACACCTGCCGCTTCGTCCTGCCCAGTTTAAGGGCGATCTTTTCAAACTTCTGATCTACCGCAACCGGGTATCTCACTGATCTCACATTAATGTCTTCTATGCTCATATTCTCAAACCGGTCAAATAGCTGTCTATGCAACTATGTCTTTATTTCTATATGCAGGATACCGCAGGGTATCCTATTTTCTTTTATTTTATAGGCACAAACGCCCTAAAGTATCCCCGGAGGATACGTAAAACCCCCGTAGCGAAGCGTAGGGCAAGCAAAGTAGGGCTCTGCCCAACTTCCGCTTGCTCCCTCCGCTTTCGCGAAGCGACCACCGCTTC
>NZ_JBDOQS010000009.1:0-340549 GCF_039839285.1 Mucilaginibacter sp. CAU 1740
ATTTACTCAGATAATTCCGCTTTAAGGTTAGATCATTATTGATGTTCCGCATAATTGAATTAACGTTTTTTATTGCTTGTTAATTCTGTTACCGAATTATCTAACCTTTACAGCAATGACGTGATGTAAAAATGACGTTTTCTTTAAGCAAATGTTCGTAAGTTTGGCTTGCATCATGCCATCCTATGAATCCTAAAAAGACCATCCTCGCCATTTCCGGCAGCTTACGTTCCCGCTCATCAAACCATAATATCCTGAAGTTTTTAGGTAGATCGGTACCTGATGAGATTCATTATTTTGTGTACGATAGATTGGCCGAGATCCCTCCTTTTGATCCGGGATTAGATAATGAACGCCCGCCGGAAGCTGTTTCTGAATTAAGACATTTTATGAAAAATGCAGCCGGCATAGTGATTTGTACTCCCGAATATGCTTTCGGCGTTCCAGGTCAGTTGAAAAACATGTTAGATTGGATGGTTTCGAGTGGATCGTTGGTTGATAAACCGGTTGCTTTGGTTACCGCTTCCTCAGTTGGAACGAACGCTCATGCATCGCTGTTATTAACGCTTGGAGCACTTTCGGCTAAGGTTAGTGAGGATGCTACTTTGCTTATTCCCTTTATTAGGAGTAAGATGGACGCGGAAGGAAATGTGACGGATGAGGAAACGAAAAAAGCTTTACTCTCTGTTATAAAGGCATTTTTAAATGAGATAAATTGACACTCTTATTTCAGTAAATTAAAAAACTAATTACCTACGCCTTATAAACAATCGTCATTATAAGGTACGAAGCAATCCCCAACTGTACAGGACGGATTTGCTTGGCCTCTCTGCTTATTGGGGATTGCTTCGTACCTCGCAATGACGTGGAGAATATCCCCCTGCCAATTTGACAATACACCAACAATTGGAACAAGCATTGATGAAGCAGTATCAACAAACATTAAATCAACCATATTAAAATATAGTTATGCAAGAAAAAGGCAGCATTTCGATCCACACCGAAAACATTTTCCCGATAATTAAGAAGTTTTTATACTCTGATAACGAGATCTTTTTACGCGAGCTGGTATCGAACGCGGTAGATGCTACCCAAAAAATTAAGCGCCTGGCCTCATTAGGCCAGTATAACGGCGAACTTGGCGACCTACGTGTTGAGGTTGCATTTGATGCCGACAAAAAGACAATCACCATTAGCGATAATGGCTTGGGTATGACCGCCGAAGAGATCAAGAAATATATCAACCAGATCGCTTTTTCGGGTGCTACCGAGTTTATGGAGAAATTCAAAGAAGCGAAAGACGCGAACGAGATTATCGGTCGTTTTGGCTTAGGTTTCTATTCGGCTTTCATGGTGGCTGATAAAGTTGAGATCCAGACTTTATCGTACCAGGAAGGTGCCGAACCGGCTTTCTGGGTATGTGATGGCAGTACCGAATTTGAAATTGGCGATGGTATTTTAGAAGAGCGCGGCACCGAGATCACCTTGTTTATCAATGAAGAATCGGCCGAGTTTTTAAGCGAGCACAAGCTACAGGAGATCCTGGATAAATATTGCAAATTCCTGCCTGTGCCTATCAAATTCGGCACTAAAACCGAATCTGAAGAAGACGGCGTTGACGAAGAAGGTAACCCAAAATACACTTCGGTTGAGGTTGATAACATCATCAACACCACCAACCCTATCTGGACAAAAGCACCGTCGGAATTAAAAGACGAGGATTACCTTGACTTTTACAAACAGCTTTACCCTTTCAGCGAAGACCCGTTGTTCTGGATCCACCTTAATGTTGATTATCCTTTCAACCTTACTGGTGTATTGTATTTCCCTAAGCTGAAAAACGATTTCGAGTTCCAGAAGAACAAGATCAAATTATTTAGCCGCCAGGTATTTATTACCGACGAGGTAAAAGATATTGTTCCGGAGTTTTTAATGTTATTGCATGGCGTTATCGATTCACCGGATATTCCGCTGAACGTATCACGTAGCTTCCTGCAAGCCGATAGCAATGTTAAACGCATCAGCAGCTACATCACCAAAAAAGTAGCTGATAAATTGGCAGAACTTTATAAAGCCGACCGTAAAGCCTACGAAGAAAAATGGACCGACATTGGTTTGTTTGTAAAATACGGCATGGTAAGCGAAGAAAAATTTGCTGAAAAAGCTAAAGATTTTGTACTGGTTACCAATACCGAAAAACAAAATTTCACCCTGCCTGAATACAAAGATAAAGTTGAGGCTACTCAAACCGATAAAGACGGTCAGCTGGTTTACATTTATACCAACAACCCGGCAAAACAGGATTCGTTCATCCAATCGGCCACTAAAAAAGGTTACGATGTGCTGGTACTGGATTCGCCTATCGACAATCACTTCATTAGCCATTTGGAGCAAAAGCTTGACAAAACTTCATTAAAACGTGTTGATGCCGATGTTGCTGATAAACTAATCAGAAAAGATGATGCGCCTGAAACTGTATTAACCGAAGAACAAAGCACCAAGGTTAAAGACATTTTTAACAAAGCCATCAACAAACCGGCCTACAATGTACAAATTGAAAGCTTAAACCCTGATGAACTGCCTGTAACCATTACAATGGACGAGTTTATGCGCCGTATGAAAGATATGGCAGCTATGGGTGGAGGTATGAGCTTTTACGGCAACATGCCTGATAACTACAAAGTAATTGTAAACGGCAACCACAAACTGGTAAACCGTATTTTACAGGAAGAAGACGAAGCCGTACAGGCTCAGCTTTCAAAACAGGCGTTCGATCTGGCCCTGTTATCGCAAGGTTTATTAACCGGTGCCGAATTAACAGAGTTTGTTAAACGCAGCGTAAGTTTGATATAATAATCAAAAAAGTTCCCCTCTTGAGAGGGGGCGCGATGGGAAGCGCGAGAGCAGGGGTGTGTTATACCAGCGATATGTGCTACATACATGCTGAATAACACACCCCTCCGCCCCTCTCAAGAGGGGAATCGCACAGCCCTCGCTTTTTCCATATTTTTATCAGAAAGCCACTCTTTTCAGGGTGGCTTTTTTGTTTAAAAGATTGTTTAAATTTGAGTGTAATTAAACCTAAACAACTCGTTATCGTCTAACCAATTAAACATTTGTATCATGAAAATCCTAACCAAAATAGCCTTTGTGGCTTCGTTTATATTTATTGGTATCAATATAAGTTATGCGCAAACCAAAGCTGAGAAAAAAGCGGCAGAGCGCGCCAAATTCAAAGAGATGGTTGAGGCGCAAAACTTTATATTTAACGCCACTTATGCCATGCCCATGCGTGGAGGCAGCAGGGCGCTTACTTCAAATTACGATCTGACAATTGGCAAAGATACCGTTGTAGCATTCCTGCCTTATTTCGGCCAGGCCTATGTTGCACCCAACCCAGGCACCACCGATGGCGGCATTAAAGTAAACACCACAAAATTCAGCTATGTATCTAAACCCAAAGGGAGCGGTTGGAATATCACTATCAAACCCAAAGACAAAAATATAGCCGATTGGCGCGACGTGCAAACATTTAACCTTACTCTTTCGCAAGACGGTTACGGTACTTTGCAAGTGATCAGCACCAATCGCGACGTAATTTCATTTAATGGTTATATTGAAGCGAGGAAAAAATAAGTTCTAAGTTTTAAGTCAGAAGCATTAAGTCATTTTGATCTGTTTTGCTTTTAAGACTGTTCAATCAATCCCGCGTTATCCTTTAATTCCACTCCGGATAGCTGTCGTCTAAACGCTTCGCTGATCAGATAAAAGATCTTTTTCGCGGCTTTTTTATAAGTAAGTCCTTTAGGGCGAATGTTTGACACGCAATTACGCGATTCGTCGGTCAAGCCCGGTTTTGGATTGTAGGTCAAATAAGCTCCAAGACTATCGGCCGCACTGAGGCCGGGGCGCTCGCCTATCAGTATTAGCGATAGCCTGGCGTTTAAGCCATGACCGATATCATCGCCAATGGCTACCCTACCCTGTTCAACCAAACTTATGGGGGCAAGCTTGAAACCGCCATTAATTAGTAATGGAATAAGCGCATCCAACAATCCTTTGGTGTTTTCGTTTACAGCTGTTGCCGAGAGGCCGTCTACAACCATAATAGCGACGTCACTATCAGCGCGGTAATCCTGTAATTGTATTATGGAGGCGTGATTAAGTTTACGCCCCAGATCGGGCCTTTGCAGGTATTGACGTCTATCGGTAACCTGGCTATGCAGATGTAGAATTGGCAACTCAAAATGCTTTAGCAAGGTTGTTAGCTTATTAAGATCCAATTCTGAATAAACAGCATCCCGTGCATGGGCATGGGCCAGTTTAAATTCTAAAGATTGTTTGAGCGGGATACTTGTTCCCACACGACCAATAGCTATCCGTGCCGAAGTAAACTCCTGCAAGGCTTTTAATGGTTCAATTTCGTGTGGAATGTTACGTTTCATTTAGTCTTCTTGAATCTCTATCAATCACTGTTTATTATAACCTTTACTATTTTAGGAGGAGTTTTTTAATTCCCTCCTTGGGGAGGGGTGCGTTGGATTGTGTAGTGGCAGGGAGGGGTTTATCCGCTATGTATATCGATTGGCATAGCGTTGAACCCCGCCCTACACCCTCCCAAGGGAGGGAATCGCACATTCCCTCTCTCTTTTTAGCTTCTCATCAAAATCCATCCAACAACCCATGCTCCCTAACCGGCAACATATTTCCTTTATCATCAAGAATCCCCTGCCTAACTAACCATCGCTCAAATTCGGGCGCGGGTTTTAATCCCAATACTTTACGCAGGTACAAGGCGTCATGAAACGATGTTGACTGATAATTCAACATAATATCATCCGAACCTGGGATTCCCATTACAAAGTTACAGCCTGCCACACCTAAAAGCGTAAGCAAGTTGTCCATATCATCCTGATCGGCCTCGGCATGATTGGTATAACAAACGTCAACACCCATAGGCAAGCCTAAAAGTTTCCCGCAGAAATGATCTTCTAAAGCCGCACGGATAATCTGCTTGCCATCATACAAATACTCCGGACCGATAAAGCCTACCACCGTATTTACCAGCAAGGGGTTAAACTTTCGGGCTACAGCATAAGCCCTAACTTCGCAAGTTTGCTGATCAACTCCAAAATGCGCGTTAGCCGAAAGCGCGCTGCCCTGCCCTGTTTCAAAATACATTACATTATTGCCAACAGTTCCGCGTTTTAATGATAGTGTGGCCTGGTAAGCTTCCTCAATCAAACCTAAATTAACACCGAAACTCGAATTGGCTTTTTCAGTGCCGGCGATGGATTGAAAACACAGATCAACCGGTGAACCTTCATTAACCAGTTGCAGCGTGGTAGTGATATGGCTAAGCACACAGGTTTGTGTAGGGATCTCGAACCGATGCCGCAACTCATCCATCAAAGTGAGCAAACTACTCACCGCCGCCGGACTATCGGTTGCGGGATTTATACCGATAACAGCATCTCCGCTGCCAAATAAAAGCCCGTCGATTATACTGGCGGCTACACCGCGGGGATCATCTGTTGGATGATTGGGCTGTAAGCGCGTGCTGAAATGGCCCTTTAAGCCAATGGTATTGCGAAAACGGGTAACCACCTCGCATTTTGCAGCCATAGCCATCAGATCCTGGTTGCGCATCAGTTTGGATACAGCGGCAACCATTTCGGGAGTTAAACCCGGGGCTATGGTTGTTAAGGTGCGGCAATCAGTTTCGTCGCTCAATAACCAATCGCGCAGTTCGCCAACTGTTAGGTGGCTGATGTGACTGAAGGCCAAAGCATCATGTTCGTCAATAATGAGGCGGGTTATTTCATCCTGTTCGTAAGGGATAACAACCTCATTCAAAAAGTTTTTAAGCGGAACATCGGCCAAAGTAATCTGCGCGGCAACACGTTCCTCATAACCATCGGCACATAAACCAGCCAGCTCATCACCCGAGCGATAAGGCGAAGCCTTGCCGAGCAACGTTTTCAGATCGGCAAACTTATAAACCCGGTGGTGTATGGTGTGGCGGTACATTGTTTTGTCATTTACTGCGTGTCATTATTATTATCATTTGCTTCGCGTCATTTGGTCATTAGGTCATTTTTCAGGTCATTGTCAACAGACGAAATACCTCGTGCTAAGCCAATGACCAAATGACTTAATGACTTAATGACTAATCGAATGACTCAATGACATCTTCTTCATGAGGTGCATTCATCATATCCTCGTCCAGCGCTACTTTGTGTTTTCCCATCGCAACAAAAACTATTAGTACTATTGCCAAGCCTCCTGCAAAAATCAAACTCATATCAGGATTAAAATATATTGAGGCGAAAAGGCATACTATACAAATAACCAAAGCTATTGCCGGGAACACCGGGTAAAACGGTGCTGTGAACGGGCGGTTTAAACGCGGTTCTTTTTTACGTAATATAAAAATGCTCAGCATGCTCATAATATACATTACTACCGCGCCGAGTACCGATAGCATAATGATCTGATCTGTTTTAAAATTGTATATAAAAATACAGCTTACAGCGCCGCTAACCACAAGCGCCCAGTGCGGCGTTTTAAATTTATGGTTGATATTAGCCAGCACCCGCGGCAAATAGCCGCTGCGCGCCATAGCGAAAACCTGCCTTGATGAGGCCAGAATGATGCCATGCAAAGAGGCTATCAAACCAAACAAACCAATGCTGGCAAATACTTTGGTAAGGCCGTTGCCTTTTCCCAACACAATCCCAATGGCTTCGGGCAGCGGGTAATCTAAATGGCTTAGCTTATGCCAATCTGTTAGGCCGCCGGTTATTACCATTACGCCTAAAGCCAATACTACCAAAGTTATTATGGCCGATATATAGCCACGCGGAATATTCCGTTTAGGATTATCTACTTCTTCGGCAACCATAGCCACACCTTCAATGGCCAGGTAAAACCAAACAGCATATGGCAAAGCCGCAAACACGCCCGACCAGCCAAAAGGCATTGGGTCGGCAAGGTAATTGGCAGTTTTAAAATGCGGGGATACAATGCCCAGGTAGAGCAATAGCTCTATTACGGCCAGTATGGTAATAAACACCGAAAACGTAGCCGATTCCTTTACGCCCAGCATGTTGAGAAAAATAAACACCGCAACAAAGCCAACAGCGGCTTCCGTTACTGGTATGCCGGGATATAAAAAATGCAGGTAACTACCTAAGGATACAGCAACAGCAGGCGTGGCCACCAAAAAATCGACCAAAGTAGCATAGCCGGCAATCAGCCCGCCAAATGGCCCCATGGCGCGGTAGGCATAGGCGAAAGCCCCGCCGGCATGCGGTATGGAGGTTGTAAGTTCGGTATAGCTAAAAATAAAAGCAATATACATTAAGGTGATAACCAAGGTAGCTATCAGCAAGCCGACTGTACCAGACACAGCCCAACCCAAATTCCAGCCAAAATATTCGCCCGAAATAACTAAACCTACAGCAATGGCCCATAAATGAACCGGTTTTAAAACTTTTTTTAATTGTTCTGTAGATTTTTCTGCCATAAACCGCCCGATTCAAATAATAATTATTGCCTTAAATTACTTAAACGAGAGGTTAAATCAAAATCAGCGCACATTATGGAATTGTTAACAGGCAATATTTCAAAATCACGCCGGATTTATTACACTATAAGTCAATTTAATACCGTCATCTCAGAACAACAATTAAAATTATAGGTTCAAAACAATCGATTAACAAAAACAGCCGGTAATTTTAACCGGCTGTTTTTTTATATCAAAGAAATTTAGAGGTACTGTATTTATACCATCAATTTATTTTTCAAATACCCCATACTGGCAGTGATACTTGCGTAGGCATCTTTAGGCATATCATGTTCTACAAAAAAGTGTTTCATTCCTGCCGATTTTGCTGCCGCGAAAATTGGCTTGAAATCAATAGTACCGCCACCAACTGGCTGAATATTTTCGCGTTTGGCATCCAGATCTTTCACATGCCACAGCGGGAAACGGCCTGGATGCGCCTTGAACATTTCAACCGGATTTTTACCCGCTTTAACTGCCCATGCCAAATCGAGTTCCATTTTTACATTTTGGGCATCAGTTTCGCTCAGCAACAAATCGTAAGGCACTTTACCATCAACGGCCTTAAACTCCATATCGTGGTTATGATAAGCAAACTGGATCCCTGCTTTTTTAGCAGCTTCGCCGGTTTTGTTCAAAACCGATATAGTACTTTTTATTTCATCTAAAGTAGCAGTAGGCGAATTGGCGCATACCAGGTATTTTACACCACCTTCTGCAACTTCGTCAACCACTTGTTGCATGTTATCGCGCAGGTTCAACACAGGCGGCAATACCATTGGCTTACCATCTGCCCCTACCGGCATTTTTGCTCCGGGAGGAAGTTTAAATGGCGCGCCTAATACGTGGTGCGACACCCAGCTTAAGCCCAGGCCGTTTGCCATAGCTTTAAACTCTTTAGGTTTCATGCCATAATAGCCGCCCTTTTTACTAAAGGCCGATTCTAATTCTTTATAGCCGATACCTGCTATTTTAGTGAGCGTACCTTTTACGTCTTCATCAATAATGCCGAAAAAGGTAAATAGCTGTAACCCTATCGGATGATGCTCCATCGGGGTTAAAAAACTTGCCGCCTTGCCAGATAAGGCCACGCCGCCAAGAGCAAGCGCGCCGGCACCTTTAATAAAATTTCTTCTGCTGTAAGTCATGCTTTGATAATGGTTAATAATTAACTGGTACAGTAAAGCTAATTATTAATTATCAGCATTTTAAATTTAATGTGTCTTTTTTACACATTAAATTATCTGGATCAAGAATTTACAGAATTTGAGGATTTGCCGAATGTTTGTCTGAACCGGGATTTGGGTAGATTTTGGGGATGAGTGGGATTATAGAGATGTTTGAAATAAAAGATTATTAAGATGCTAAGCAAATTCAAATTCGGGCGAAATCAACGTAATCAAAAAAATCAACGGTTCTGAATGAGGGCGTTGCCTGCGGCCGGGCTATCCGCTCATACGCCTACAGGCCTTAGCCACAAGGCCGGTATCCGCTCCTATCCCTAACGCAAACGTAGTGCTAACCAACTATATCCGGCAAACTATTGTGCTTCATGGATGATACAATAAAGGCAATAATAGCTATGATCAACCCAAACATGAACACATTATAAGCTGCCCTTAGCAGCCGGTATTTACGCCCAAGTACTACGCCCTGGGTATGGATATCTTTGATCAGCGTTTCGTACAGGTATTCTTTATCATTTAAAACCTGCTTCATGCCTATGGCAAAATCATCCAGCTTCATCCGGTAAAAATTACCGAAAAAGAGCAGGTTAGCCTTCTTATTCTCCAGATCTTTTGCGCTGAACTTTCCGCGGGGGATGGATGGCCGGGTTGATAAAATGGCCAGGATCATGGTAACCAAACTCACGGTAAGTAAAAGGTACGAAGGCACTATCAAAAACGAATTATCCTTCAGTTTGCGCAACACCAAACTAATAATAGCCGATATAATGATGGAGTTAACCGTGATCAGGATCTGCGCTTTATTATCGGCCATATCGCTCAGGCGCTGATCGGTACTGGAAGTAACTTTTAAAAGTGTTTCAATACCTAAATCAACCTCGGCGGGTTGCGGTGTATTTGGTGGTAAAGCATCCTGATCTGCCATTTGGTTTTGATTATAAGCTGATAAATTTAGATTATTTACCTGAACCTAAATTTGTTGAATTGAAAAATTACCCGAATGCCAAACAAATTTGATAAATTCCTTAATTCCATAAATCCCGGTTCAGACAAAATATCCTGACAATCCTCTAATCCTAAAAATCAGGGTTCCTTCTACTCAACATACAAACAATTAGCGATCAACCCAGTCCACCCGGTTTGGTGAGATGCGCCCAGCCCTTTGCCTGTATCGCCATCAAAAAACTCGTAAAACAAAATATGATCTTTAAAATGAGGATCAGTTTGCAGCTTAGTGTTTTTGCCAAATACCGGTCGCTCGCCGTTTCCATTTTGCATAAACAGTTTTGAAACGCGGGCGTAAAGTTCGTTGGCCACCTCTTTCAAGTTCATGAAATTACCCGAGCCTGTTGGGCATTCAATTTTAAAGTCGTCGCCATAATATTGGTGGAAACGGTGCAGGCTATCGATGATCAGGTAATTGATCGGCATCCAGATCGGCCCACGCCAGTTGCTGTTGCCGCCGAACAGACCGCTGTCGCTATCTCCCGGCACATAGCTTATCCCAAACTCAACGCCATTTACCGAAACATGGAACGGATGTTTTAAATGGTACTTTGATAACGAACGAATGCCGTACTCGCTCAAAAATTCGTTTTCATCCAGCATGTATTTTAGCAGCGATTTCATGCGGTAGCCCCTTAGCAAACTAATGAGATGCTTGCCTTCATGCCCCTTTTCGTTCCAGCGGGATACGAGGGAGGCAAGATCTGGCCGTTTTTCGGCAAACCATTTTAGCCTGTCCTGAAAAATGGGGTTATCGATAATATCCTTTTCTTCCAGTACTTCGGTGGCAAACAGCGGGATCAAGCCAACAATACTCCTTACCCGCATTTTTACCGAACCGTCATCCGGAAAGCGGATCTGATCGTAAAAAAAGCCATCCTCATCGTCCCAAAGCCCTTCATCATCCTCGCCAAAGTTCGACATCGCTCCTACTATGTAAATAAAGTGCTCAAAAAATTTAGATGCGATATCAGAATAAGCTTTATCCGTTTCGGCCAATTCGGTAGCTATGCGCAACAGGTTGAGCGAATACATAGCCATCCAGCTGGTACCGTCGGCCTGCTCCAGGTGCTGGCCCCAAGGCAGATGCGTGTTCCTGTCAAATACCCCCACGTTATCCATCCCAAGGAAACCACCTTCAAAAATATTATTTCCGGCTTCATCCTTACGGTTTACCCACCAGGTAAAATTGAGCATCAGTTTATGGAAAACCCGCTCCAAAAAGTAAGTATCTCCTACTCCGTTGTTGGCCTCCTTATCGGCCTCGTAAATATTCCATACCGCCATAGCATGTACAGGAGGATTAGCATCACCAAAATCCCATTCGTAGGCAGGCAACTGACCGTTAGGGTGCATGTACCAATCGCGTGTAAGCAATACCAGCTGATTTTTAGCGAAAGCCATATCTACCGTAGCCAGCGGCAGGCAGTGAAAAGCCAAATCCCAGGCAGCAAACCATGGATACTCCCATTTGTCAGGCATGGATACAATATCGCGCGTGTTCAAATGTTTCCATTTGCTATTACGGGCGTTTTGTCTTTCGGGTGGCGGCTTGGGCATTCCCTTGTCGCCACTTAACCAATGGCGCACATCAGAATAGTAAAACTGCTTGTTCCACAACATCCCCGCGAAAGCCTGGCGTTGAATGAGCCTACGGTCGGCACTCATAGTTTCGCCGTGGATATCATTATAAAACTGATCGGCCTCGGTTAGGCGGGTGGAAAAAATTTGATCAAAATCTTCAAAGCTGTATTTAGCATCTTCAGAGAGACGTAAACGTAAGGTAACGCTTTGCCCCGCGGGGATCACCAAATCATAATTCACGGCCACTTTGGTACCTACTTTTTTGGGATTAACAGAGTCGGCACCATGAATCAGATGATCGTTTATCCCATCTTTATAATACTTGCGTCCGTCGTCGTAATCATACAACCGGCGTGAATTGGTTTCATTATTACAAAAAAGTAATTCGGCCTCGCCATCGATGTGCAGCCACATCTGGCCAAGTTCCTTCTGAAAAATGCTGATCACCTTATTCGAGTGGGCCGTAAGATCGGGTTTACGCGAATCATATCCCCAGCCCCAGGTATTGCGAAACCATAAGGTAGGCATCACATTTAAAGGCGCATCTTTGTCGCTACGATTGTGGATGGTGATCTTAATTAAAACGTCTTCCTGCGCGGCTTTAGCATATTCGGTAAAAACATCAAAGTACTCGTTATTATCAAATATACCAGTGTCCACCAGTTCAAACTCCGCATCTTGCCTGCCACGTCGTTTGTTTTCATCAACCAGCCATTTGTATGGAAACTCGTTTTGCGGATACTTGTACAAGGTTTTCATGTACGAGTGCGTTGGCGTACTATCCAGGTAGTAGTACATTTCCTTCACATCCTCGCCATGGTTACCCTCGGGGTTGCTCAGGCCGAAGTAGCGTTCTTTTATAATGGGGTCTTTTTTATTCCATAGCGCAATGCCGAAGCAAAGATATTGCTGCCTGTCGCAAATACCGGCTATCCCCTCCTCGCCCCAGCGGTAAGCTTTGCTGCGGGCCATATCATGGGTAATGTAGTTCCAGGCATCGCCATTGGCGCTATAATCCTCGCGCACGGTACCCCATTGGCGGTCACTTACATAAGGGCCCCACTTTTTCCAGCTTGTATCTTTTAACCTTGATTGTTCTGCATTCATAGTATAGATGGCAAATTACACTGTACATCAGAGTAAGGTAAGTGTTTTGCAAAGTAGATTTTATTGAGGAAAGTTACGGGTATTAAGGATAGGTTTTTACGGTGCGATGAAGAAAGGGAGGGAATTTATCTTTTTGTCTGAATCAGAATTAACAGAATCTAACCGTGACGTATGAATTCTGAAAATCTTCAAATTCTGTAAATTCTGATTCAGACAACTGTTTACCGCAAACTTAAAACTGCAAACTGAACTATGCCCAGGCCTTCCTCAAAAACCTTAACCAGTTGCCATGCATCATATTTTGAATATCCTCATCGGTATAACCACGTTTTTTAAGCAGATCAGGAACTTTTTGCAGATCGGCAATAGTTTCCAGGTCATAAGGGCATTGCTCACGACCAAATGCGCCATCTAAATCGGTACCCATACCTACGTGTAAAGCGTTACCTGCTATCTGGCAAATATGATCAATATGATTAACCATCACCTCCATATTGCAGTTCATGCCTTTTGGTGTTGATACTCCCCTCACCCAGTTAGGTACCATCATCCAGGCATCGAGGGCGGCACCTATCACCGCACCACGTTCAATCAATACTTTGATCATTTCATCACTGTACTGGCGGTTATGGTTTACCAGTGCCCGGCAGTTGTTATGGCTTGCCCAAACGTGGCCGTTAAAATGATCTAACGCTTCCCAAAAGCTATCATCGCATAAATGGGTGGCATCTAAAATAATATTGAGGCGCTCCATTTCTTTCAACAACTCATGCCCTTTCGGCCCCATGTAACCCGTAGCATCTGTACCCTGAGCATATCTGCCCGGTCCATAATGCGCTGGACCAACAGCCCTTAAGCCATAATTATACGCCCATTCCAAATGCTGAACCGTCACTATCGAATCGGCACCTTCCAAACTTAAAATATAACCTACCGGCTTTTTATCGTTCGGCGTACCATCATCCCATAATTTCAGATGCTTTTCAAGCGATGTGAGATCATTAACCTGCACCATTTCGCCGGCATCTTCCATGGCTTTGTACCAAGCAACCTGCCCCTGCGTTTGTGCCCAGGCCTGCTCAGGAGAGTGCCAGCCAGGTAGCGGGTTATCAAGAGCTACATAACGGCCTATCTGGGTAGCAACCACCAAGCCTATATCACCCTTACGCAATTCCGGCAATGAAACGGTAGCCTTAGCGCGATCTGGTTTATCGGTCAAACCTTCTTCGCGTTGGTTTATTTCGGCGAGGGGACGCGTAAGGTCGCGGTTCCACTCGAGGGCATTCATACTTAGATCAAGGTGGGCATCAACTACAAACATTTTTTAGGGGGATTAAATGGTGATCTTACGGTCGCGGGCTTTGTTGAGCCATTCGCCACTGATATTTTCTTTTTGAATAGTATAAGCGCGCTCATAAAGCGCTACGGTTGGGCAAACGTGGTGCGGAATACCGTACAACACATCGCCAACCTGGTATTTATGATCTTTACCGGCTTCAACAACCAAATGTTCTTCGCTTTGGCTTACCGGGTAAAGTTCGGGCGCGTTTAAAAAGTATATGCGTTTGCTCAACTCGTTCTCGGCCGAGATGGATTTATGGCCAACATCCAAACAAAGTTTTGTAGGGCCAGGCAGGGAAATAACCCGGGTTATTACCAGCGCGGCTGGCAAGAAATCCTGCTCGGGCATGCCTAACTGATAGCCCTTATCCCAATAAACAAATGTACCGGGACTACACTCTACATATGGCCTTTTAGCGTGAATAGGAAAAGTTGGTGAACCTCCGGCCACTATGATCGGCTCAGGATAACCTTTTTGTTTAAGGCTTTGCTGAAGTTTTAAAACCGGATCAAACGCGAAATTGCAGCGCTCGGCACGTTTTTGCAGGTCGACATCATGAATATGACCATCGTATGCATGCAGGCCTACCGGGTTGATGCCGGGCAGCACTTCACAATCCATATACAACTGCAAAGCGTCGAAACCAGCCGGGATGCCTGTACGGTTCATGCCTACATTCAGATCGAGGTAAACATCAATCTTCAGTTTATACCTTTCAGCAGCATCCGAGATCTCTTTGGCAGATGTTGAATTATCAACCAAACAAGCAAACCGTGTTTTAGGATAAGCGTGGATGAGCCTGATAAAACGGTGCAATTTAGGACCTTCGGGTTGATAAGCCAGCAAAACATCCGGTGCTTTACTGATAGCCAATAACTCCGCCTCGGCAATAGTTGCACATTTAAACTTGCTGATACCGGCTTCCAACAGCAGAGCAGTTACCTCGGCATTTTTATACGTTTTAACGTGCGGGCGAAGGCGTGCTACATCATCTATCATACCGGTAATTGCTTCGATATTGGTTTTCACTCTATCGGGATAAACTACCAGCGCGGGGGTATCCAGTTTGTCGAGGTCCTGAATGTTATACCAATTTGCAGACATGGGTTAAAATTATTCAAAATGTAGAGACGCATCACATGCGTCTCCCAGAGGACAATCCGCATACACACTGATCAATCTATCGTGATTTGCATGCGGGAGACGCAATTATGCGTCTCTACAGAAAAAACTTTTTATTCTTGTTCTAATTCAAACAGCGCTTCGATCTCAACCGGGATATTATCCGGTAATGAACCAAAGCCTACGGCACTGCGTACGCCGATACCGTTTTCTTCGCCCCAAACTTTGGCAAAAAGTTCGCTTGCGCCGTTAATAATGAATGGATGTTTCTCAAAATCGGGCGTACAATTTACCATACCCAATACTTTGATAACACGTTTTATTTTATTGAAGCTGCCGATGTTGGCTTTAATTGTTGATAGCATGGTTAAACCTACCTGACGGGCGGCTAATTTGCCATCCTCCTGGTTAATGGTATCGCCAATGCGGCCGATGATCAGACTGGCATCATCCTGAACCGGGCCGTGACCCGACAGGTATAAATATTTACCATCAACTAAACAAGGTTTGTAAACGCCAAGTGGTTTTGGTGCAGGCGGCAGGTTTAAACCCAATGCCGCGAAGTTTTCTTCGGGAGTGTTCATGAACGTAAAACTATTGTTTTTAGATAAAAAAGTACTAAATTTTTAACACGAATTTTTATCTATCGCAGAGAATTTATACGAATTACACGAATGAAAGCGGATGATATGAAGCACCGATCCCCAACGTCATTGCGAGGTACGAAGCAATCCCCGCCTGTACAGGGCGGATTTGCTTAACCGCTCTGCCTCTTGGAGATTGCTTCGTACCTCGCAATGGCGTTTTCTATATGTTTTTGACAACGTCTCAGAAATTCGTGTAATTCGATTCAATTCGAAAAATTGGTGTCTATATAAAACAAAAGAAGCCGGGGATCTCACTCCCGGCTTCACCAATTCAACTAAGTAAAATATATATTCTCAAAATTTAAAAGACACACCAAAATTGATGGCATAATCAGCAAAAGCCGCGTCGCCGATTACATATTGGCCTTGTATGGCCGAGTTTTGTTTATCGGTAACGCTTTGTGTACGATCGCGCCTTAAGGCAATTGGTACGCTTGCAAATACATTAAAACGTTTAAAGGCGTAGTTAACTGATGGCTCTACCGAAATGATATATCCCGGGCGACGGAAAGCATCACTCTTACCGATCAAATCATGCACCGGGATACCTTCTATACGGCCACCTGCCGATAATGTTAATGCTTTTAAATCACCGCCAAAAGTATAGTTAACCCCTAATCTTGCCAGGTACTGATCCGGCACACTCGAAATGGCTTCGTTTGCCAGTGTGGCGCTCAGCGTTTCACGGTAAGTGCGGGTATTGTTGGTATTACGCGGGTTGCTTAGGTAATACAAGTTGGTATAACCGCTAAAGTTGCTATTAAAGTTAAGGTAGCCATTAAACTGTGCAATAAAACCAACGCCGCCGTCACCCAACTGGATCGATTGATCAACCGGGCGTTTTGATGGGATCACGTTATAAAAGTTTGACATGTAGTTGTCATCGCCGGTAGGCAACTTGATACCCAAACCAACCTGGATATTTCCTTTTGTTGCAGTATGGCTATCAAACAACCAACGGCTGGCAATGATCCGGCTATCGCCAAAACCATTTGAATATGATTTATGGCGCTCCTTACCGCCATGCTCATATAACGATGAGCGGGTATTGATCAAATAAGGAACACCTATTGATACCGACCAAAAACGGTCGAAATTGCGGGTAAGGTTTAGATCATACGTACTTTGATGGTTGATCACCTCGTTACCGAGAACCAAACGTTGTTTCTGTTCATCGCTGCCTTTAAAGTGACGGAAAGATTTAAAATACCTGAACGAAGCGGTTAACTCCCAGCTTTGTTCTGATACCGATGAATCTTCCATCGGGTGCTCGATGGTCATTAAACCACCGGTACCTTTAATGGCCACGCAACCTTGCGCGTTGGCCTTTTGCCCGGCGGCGAATATAAAGATGGCGACAGCGCCAATTGCTTTCAGCGTAAAGTTTTTCATAATGTTATTTGTAGGAAGTTTTTGTAGCATTTTGATTGTTTAGATAATAACATAGCAAGGCAGGGTATTTTTCGCCCCTGCAAAACGTGTTAACGAGATTAGTTGAAAGATCAGTAAGCCTTCAGATCCGACGTTTGTTTAAAGGGCCACAGCATAGATAGGGCGGGCGCTTTCTTTACTGCAAACCATAAGGCCAGCAGTACGCCATAACTTCCGCCGCGTTCTATCCACTCAAACATTTCGTATTTTGGATAAAAAAGCTCACTTGTTATTTTCCATATAATAAATACAAGCAGTATATTTTTAAAAGGACGAATAAGTACCATTATTGCAGCCAGCACTTCCAGCAAACCCACCGCCTGCG
This sequence comes from Mucilaginibacter sp. CAU 1740, assembly GCF_039839285.1. Classification (NCBI taxonomy): domain Bacteria; kingdom Pseudomonadati; phylum Bacteroidota; class Sphingobacteriia; order Sphingobacteriales; family Sphingobacteriaceae; genus Mucilaginibacter; species Mucilaginibacter sp. CAU 1740. The sequence continues at coordinate 17,318 of NZ_JBDOQS010000009.1, forward strand.
CAGTTTGGGCAGCATCGGCAAAGCCTAAAGCATGATATTGATTAAGCAAACCTTGTTTTTGAACCAGGTTTAACCAACCATGACCAATCAATAGTAAAAAACCGAAAGCGCGCAAGTAAGCCGTTACTTTGGTAAGGGTGGCGGGGTCAAGTTCTACATGATCGTCCATACGGGCAAACAATTGCTTAAAGTTCATTTTAAACCCACCCTGTAAAAGCAACAAGGCAAAGGGCGCGCCGTAGTTTCCGGCGCGTTCAATAAACTCGGCAAATGGCTCGCCAGATAATGGTCTTAATGATGCAGTGATCAGTCCCCATATCACAAGCCAGCCTGCTACTGCACGGGTTGGATAAACCAACATAGAGATACCCATCAGTATATCAATTGCACCAACCGGGCGCATCAGGATATAGGCCATATCCTTCCCTATCCCAAATACGGCAAAGTAATTACACCATATTTGTTTAGTGATGATACCAAACGCCCCATGACCAATAAAGCACATGGCTACTGCAAGGCGAAGTGTAAAGTATATTTTTTGATCGGTAGTTAAGCTGCGCATTTTTTATTATTCGTCCTCAAAGTCAACATCCTGTTATTTGGCATCTGCGCCATCGGCTTTACCCCTGTTAACGGCGTATTGGCCTACTTTATTTCCGGTTGTTAAACCAACTTCGCAATCGCTGCGGTAGTGGATGGCACCGTATAACCTCGACATGGCAGCCTGGTGCGCCAGATCGTTAAATTTACTGCCTCTATCTGGCAATAAATAAGTTAACACCGTTGCAGCCGCGCCACTAAAATTAGAGTGGCCAGAGGTGTAAGCCGGAAAGTTAGGCACACCTGTAAGTGTTTTAATAATAGGGTTAGCCTGCGATGGGCGTTGGTTAAAGTAAAAATATTTGGTATCCCAGCACACTATCGCGGCATCCATTTCGGCCATGTTTAATAGCGCAAAGTTACGTGCCCAGCGCACTTCACTGTATTTTTGTTTAACAAATTCATCGGCAGCAATAGCATTCCAGTGACCCGGCGGCGTGTAAGTACCAATACCATCAGCCCAAAAAGCAACCAGTTCTTCATGGTCCCGGCTATGGTCTTTACTAAATGAAAGCACCTCTTCGGTTTCCTTTTTAAACTCGGCCGAATTGGTAGCATATGGTGGCCCCGGCCTGATAGCAACAACAGTAAGCGTATCAAACAAAAATGGGATCACTTTTGAAAACAATGGCAGCATCGGCGGCCTTTTTGGTGTTTCTAAACTCACCCAAAATTGTTCGCCTTTAGCAGCTGTGGTTGTTTCAAAGCTTTTCCAGATATCAGGTGTACCAATGGCTTTACCGGCGCGATCGGCACGGGCACGGGCGGCAAATAACAATGCTACCTGCCTGCCTAATGATTCGCCTGCTGCAAATTCGGCACGGGTGTTAGCACCTGATGCTATCCTGTAAAAACGCTCATCATCCACCTTTTGCTGAATGTAAGCGATCTCGGTAGGGAATAAAAGTTTCATGATCTCTGAAGTAGCACCAGATACCACAGCGTCTTCGCTTGGGTATGATGGCAACTCAGAAGCAGGGATCAAAGCTTTTACATTCGAATCATTTTTGTAAGGCGCTGTACGTTTATACTGGTTTTTAAAATGCCAGGCCGCAATCAAAGCATCGTACTGGGTTGCACTTACATAAGCGTAAGCACGGGCCGCGTAAGGTGGATTTGAAAACGGGAACTCCGGATAATTGAATGGATTAGCCGAGTTTGGTGCCGGATAAGTACCATCTGCATTTTGATACGGAGGTAGGTTGTGCTTAGCCACCAATTCGCGCAAAATCTCGTTCCAACGCAAAACCGAACCGGCGCTCCAGTATTGAATTACTTTTTGCTGGGCATCGCTAAGGTTACGCTGATAAGCTTTGATCTCGTTTAAATCGGCCACGTAAGCAGGCGAAGTAACGGCATCTGGCGCGGCTACGGTAAAAGCGTTAAAATCAGAAATTAAAACCGGTTTCCAGGTATCGGCAGTCAGATCCAAACTTGATGGTGCCAGTGCCGGGTACAGTGCAGTACGATCTATAATATCTTTTTTACACGACGTTAAAGCGATCGCGGTTAAAAGAGTACCTGTAAATATGTTTAGTAATGTTCTTTTCATTTTATAATTCTTAAAAAATTGCCCCTCTTACTTTTTCTCACCTTTGGTATTGAATACATAATACACGCTAAGGTATCCTGAACGTGTTTGCCCAACGTTACGGCCGCTTAAAACATAGTTGCCGCCGGCAGTAACCTCAATGCCCATTGGTGTACTGTATTTAAACAAGGCTCCTACTACATTCGAGTTCATTTTATTGCTCGGGAACGGCATATCATTTTTACGGATATCAAAACCGCCTATAGTTGTCATTTTGGTGAAAGTGGCTTCCGCATTAAATCTCAAACTGCGGTAACCGGCACTTGCTAAAAAGTTGGTATAGTTAGGCATTTGAACCTCGTTGGTATAATGCATTTCGGTGGTGTAATATGAAGTTCTGTCGATAGAAATATTGCTGCGGCGTACATACTGACCGGCACCGGCTACAAACAGCCTGCCTATCTGATAGTTCAATAAACCGCGGATACCTACGTTTTTACTGTGTAAACCAACAGAAAGCGGAAGATAATCGGCCTCATAATTGCTCAATGGCACCGAGCCTGTAGCTATGGCATGAAAACTGAAAAGGCCCCGACCTATTTCTTCTTTCACAGCCATCCATTTAATAGCAAACATCAAGTCCTGGAATTTTTTCTCGCCCCTTAAGGTACCTGCCGATGCATTTGTGGTTACAAATGGCACCATCATGATCAGGTTAATGCGGTTTGATAAACCGTAGTTACCGCCCACTGTGTAAGTGTTTGTACTTACAGTACCAAGGTTTGGGTTATCCCTTTTAAATGTACCCTCCCAGTAGTGGTCCCAACTCCCATGGGAATACACCGCGGCGGCACAAAAATAATTTTTAGGGATCATCAAAGCATCGGCATCAGTTTGGGCTTTGGCAAACTGCGATACAACAAGTAAAAAGCAAATAACAATACTACATCTGTAAAAGTACAGTGACATAAATTTCAATTTAAATGATTAAGGAAACAATTGATATAAAAAACTATGAGCAGCCATTGGCTAAAACTATCGCTTTAAGCTTTATATGCTAACACCAGGCATCATTATGTTTACCGAACCGGGGGGTATGGCACCTCCGCAGTAGCAGATAAAACATAAAACACATAGCATTACAGCACACTAAATAGCTGCAAAACAAATACTCACAAAATTTACAGGTAGATTAAATTTAAGCGGTCGGGTTTGGCGGTTTGCCTGGCGACTCGATAAAGGGTGAAGTAGGAAGGTAGAGTAGAGTATTGGGTTTTACCTTTAGCATAGAGCCATAGGTAACAAACTGGTAATGCATAACCTGGAAGCTATAATCAGTAGTAGCCCCTACTTTTTTCATCGGCGCTTCATGGCCGCCTTTTTTACTCAACGGAACATCACTTATCTCTTTGGCAATAATAAGATTAGCAGTAACCAACCGGGTTTTAACCGCGTTGGCTATACAAATGAACGACATGGTATCGCGGGTAACCTTATAGCGCAAATAGTTGTAGTAAACACCTTTTAGCTGCAACTGCCCCTGATCTTTCACATAACCGTTCCAGGTAGTGATATTGGGCAAATGCACCGGAATTTTTATCTCCACAAGCTTGGTAGCATCTACCTTGTTCTCGTAGATCTCTTTAACAATTTGCACTTCTGATTGGTGAATAAAATACTGAAATGCCAAATTGTACCCGCCCAAATTGAACAGATGCACATTTAACAATAGTATGGCGATAAGCCTTTTCACCGTATGGAAATATTAATTGGGTGTATAACTGGGAGTAAATATATTGTAACAATGTTGTTAAAGCAAATAAAATTAAAAATTGTATAACTAACACTTTTCGCTTGCTTTTACTGGTAGTTAAAGCTTTTTATTGGATTATATTTACCAATTAAATAATTATTCACCCAAAAATGGACCTGATAAAACAACCCTGGCCATGGTATGTAGCCGGCCCTTTAATAGGCCTCGTTGTGCCTGCCCTGCTTACTATGGGCAACAAAACTTTTGGCATATCATCATCATTAAGGCACATCTGCGCAGCATGCCTGCCCGCCAATATTCCGTTTTTTAAATACAACTGGAAAAAGGAAAGCTGGAACCTGTTTTTTGTTGCTGGGATTGTTTTAGGCGGATTTATAGCTGCTCAACTTTTAAACGGCAACCATGCGGTTAATATCAACCCGCAAACCCACACCCTACTGCAACAGCAGGGAGTTGAAAACTTTGATGGTTTATTACCTGCCGATATATTCAGTTTTGAGCAGCTATTTACCGTACGAGGCTTAATATTTATGGTGCTTGGAGGCTTTATGGTAGGCTTCGGTACACGCTACGCCGGCGGGTGCACTTCCGGCCATGCCATAATGGGCATCTCTAATCTGCAATGGCCATCGCTGGTGGCAACCTGCTGTTTTATGATAGGCGGCTTTATCATGACCTGGTTTATTTTACCTTATCTTTTACAGTTATAATATGCGCAATATCAAATATTTGTTAGCCGGTTTACTATTCGGTATAATACTGATAAAAGCAGAAGTAATTTCCTGGTTCAGGATCCAGGAGATGTTCAGGTTACAATCATTCCATATGTACGGAATAATTGGCAGCGCCATAGTTGTAGGAATGATCTCTGTGTTGATCATCAAACGTTTCAATATCAAAACTATCCATGGCAAACCTATCATCATCCCTGATAAAAAGTTTAACTGGGGCAATGTTTATGGTGGATTGATCTTCGGACTTGGCTGGGCCATTACGGGGGCCTGCCCCGGTCCGCTGTTTGCGCAGATAGGTAGTGGCTTTTTAGTTACATCTGTTACGCTGTTAAGCGCTATTTGCGGCACCTGGGTGTATGGTTTGCTGCGCGATAAGTTGCCGCACTAAATTAGTTGTGGTGCGAAGCATGCATGTTGAATATATTTAGATAGGTGTATTAAAATGATCCAACGGAAAAAGATATCTGTATCAAACATCATTACTATTTTACTGGCGGCTTTACTGCTGCTGGTTATTTTTAAACCGGAAGCTAAGAGTTATCTCATTCGCGGGCTGATGGCCGTAGGAGTTTTCAATCCAAATACTAATGGCCTTACTGCCGGTACAAAAAAGTACGCCAATACTCCCGATCTGCAATTTAAAAACGCCGATGGCAAACTGACTTCGGTAGGCGGTTTTTATAATAAAGTTGTATTTGTAAACTACTGGGCATCCTGGTGCCCTCCCTGCATAGCCGAAATGCCATCTATTAACCAGTTATATCAAAAGTATAAAAGCAGCGGGCGGGTAATGTTCATTATGGTTGATGTTGATAACGATTTGCCGAAAGCCAAAGCATTTATGCAAAAAAACAGCTACGATTTGCCGATATATACACAAGCCAGCCCCGTACCCGATAGCCTAATGAATGGCACCATCCCTACTACCTTTGTTTTTGATAAACAAGGCAACCTGATTTTTAAACATGCCGGGGTAGCTGATTATAGCAGTAATGCCTTTGATGAATTTATCAGGAATCTTGAATAGATATCTGAACCGGGGTTTGGGGAGATTTTTGGGATTTATAGGATTTTTGTCTGAACCGGAATTTATTGAATTAAGTAATTAATAGAAGGTTAGCAAATTTTTAAATTCCAGTTCACAAAAAAGCTGGCATGCGGTCGTGGAGACACGACCGACGGGGTAGAAATCCTGGTTCAGAAAAAATCATCCCATACCTCGCCAAACAAGCATTAGCGAAATCAACGTAATTACTCCAAAAATCAACGGTGAATTTTTTATTGTTCTTTTAACACTTATTAATATTTTTTTCTTTTCTTTACTGCTCATTCTGTTAAACCTAAGTTTCAATGAAAAAGAACCCGCTTTTAAACCTTGGCGTTATCGCTTTGTCATTCCTCGGCTCGTCGGTATTCGGGCAAACTGGTACACTTAATATCAGTACCGATTCAAAAACAACCATTAGTAAACACATTTACGGTCAGTTTGCCGAGCACCTTGGCCATGGCATTTATGGAGGTTTTTGGGTAGATAAAAACCTGCCTGTAAAAAAACAAGACAGGATCCGCCTGGACATTGTCGACGCGTTGAAAAAGATCAAGATCCCTAACCTCCGCTGGCCCGGCGGCTGCTTTGCCGACGAGTACCATTGGAGAGACGGTATTGGTCCGGCAGCACAACGCCCTCGCATGGTAAACACCAATTGGGGGGGTATTACCGAGGATAATAGCTTTGGCACACACGAGTTTCTGCAGCTTTGCGATCTGTTAGGTTGCGAACCTTATGTGGCCGGTAACGTGGGTAGCGGTACTGTTGATGAAATGTCGAAATGGATTGAATACTTAAACTCAAACAGCAGCAGTACCGTTGTGCAGTTACGTGCCAAAAACGGTCATCCTGCACCATATAAGGTAACTTTTTGGGGTGTTGGTAACGAGAGCTGGGGATGCGGCGGTAACATGACGCCCGAATATTATTCAGACCTGTTTAAACGCTACGCCGCTTTCGCCAAAGATTACCCTGGCGCTAAGCTCAAAAAAATTGCCAGCGGACCTAATGCTGACGATTATCGTTGGACAGAGGTTTGTATGAAAAACATCCCTAACTGGTTAATGTCGGGCCTGTCACTACATTACTATACCATCCCAACCGGTAACTGGGGCAAAAAAGGTTCGGCAACGGCGTTTGACGAGAAAGAATACTTTGGCACCATGGTTAACTGCTTAAAAATGGAAGAGCTGGTTACCAAACACTCGGCTATTATGGATAAATACGACCCAGAGAAAAAAGTGGCTTTAGTGGTTGACGAATGGGGTATCTGGACAGATCCTGAACCGGGAACTAACCCAGGCTTCCTGTACCAACAAAACAGCCTTCGCGATGCTTTGATAGCAGGTACAACCTTAAATATTTTCAATAACCATAGTGATCGCGTGCGGATGGCGGCTTTGGCGCAAACAATCAACGTATTGCAGGCATTGATCCTTACGGATAAAGAGAAAATGATCCTCACCCCTACCTATCATATATTTGATATGTACAAGGTGCACCAGGATGCTAAATATCTTCCTATTAAATTAAACGTACCGGATTATGAAGTTGACGGCAAAAAGATTGAAGCTGTAAACGCCTCGGCATCGCAGGATGCTGCAGGTAAAGTACATATCTCGCTGGTAAACCTCGATCCGCATAATACCATTACCATTACAACCAGCTTAAGCGATGTTAAATGGCAAACAGTAAGCGGCCAGGTATTGACTTCGGCTAATCTTACCGATGTAAATACTTTTAAGGATACTAACAAAATTCATCTAAGCGCATTTAGCGGCGCTAAAAAAGATGGTGATAAACTGGTAGTTGCCCTTCCGGCAAAATCAGTAGTAACACTCGAATTAAAATAATACTCTTTTCCCTACAAACAGCAAAGCCGGGTTATGTGATGAACATCCCCGGCCTTTGTTTTTTTATTAGGTCGATAAGCTTACTTATAAACGACCTTTTTAATAACTTTCAACCTTCCGCATCAGGCTTTCAGCTTGTAAATTTATGCTGATTTTTTGCTGTTGCTGATCAATGCCGATTCGTAAACCGTGCTGATGATATCGCCTGCAGAGAATGTACCTAAAAAGTCCCAATCGATATGGTTGTAAACAACCTGTTTTGACGGCTCGATAACATAGGTAGCCAATAGTGGCGCGTTTTCATCAATACCAGAGAACCTATCCCATACTGGATAATCATCAGAGAAAACACGGAATTGTTGTGCCAGCTCTTTATGCTCGTCGTGATAAAAATTTAATGAAAGGCTGTGCTCCCAGGCCAGTTTATCAAGCACATCAGTACGCTCATCGCTTATAATTAATAAACTGCCGCCGCTTGCTTTTATCTCGTGATGTAAAGCGTTAAGCTGTTTAAGCTGCGCTAAGCCTTGCTCGCCCCAATGGCGCGAGTAAAACGAAATTACCAGTGGCTTGCTCAACAGGTTGCGTAAAATTAAATGCCCATGAGTTTCGGCACCATTGTAAAATTGCTGCCAGCGGCTGTAATCGTTGCTTAATTTAAACTCCGGAACATAGTTGCCCGCTTTTACAGGATTAAGTGTTTTCAACTTACGGAACAACTGATCAGGTTCGGCAACAACTTCAAGCAGATCGAAAAAAGGGTATTTATTTTTATTTGTAGTTTGCATTTTAAAATAGAATTATGTGTTGTTAATTGTGTTTTTCAGGTGGTTGACGGGTTCAGATAGCCTGGCAACAACAACGGCACAATCCATAAATTACCTGGTAACGCATTAGCAGGCCTTGCGTAGGGGCTTTTGTAGCTTTAGTGTTATAGGATGCAATCATTATATATATTTTTAAAAGAGATCAGTAAAATTGAATGAAAACCGGAGGTGGTGAGATGAGATCAACTACAGCAACACAAACACATTAGTCCCTTAACCCTTGTACCGGTTAGAAGCCTGCGATTTTGTATTTTTATACTGTTGTTCATTAGCTGTTTTGAATGTTCAAAGCAAATATACTATAATATCTGTAAACTTAGTAGTATTTATTAAAAAATTATTTCGCCCCTTCTTCCATTTTCATATTCAATACTTTTATTGCTGTTAAAAGCGCTTTTCAATCACAAACAAAACAATAACATTAACAGGTGTGTTGCGTATAACAATTCATTTATATCTATGCAAAACAGGCTAAAACCACTATATCTACTCGTATTCTTTTTAAGTATTTTAGCCTTTAACGCTTGCAAAAACTCAACAAAAAAGCATCATCAATCCAAAGCCGATTCCCTTAAAAAGAAAATGGCTAAAGACTGGACCAAAACCATCCCCGGTAACTTCAGTACCCAAACCGAGCTTGTTTTTGATAGCACCCGCATAGCTACCTTCCTGCAAAACCACCCCGAATTGGTTACCTACGAGAAAGACCTGCGCAATTTTTACCGCAAGCGCAAGTTCGCTTACGCCTGGTACGAGAAAGGCATTTTAATAGAACAAGCCGGTAACCTGAACGACAGGCTGATGAACCTCCGAAACGAAGGTGTTTACAAAGCCATCCCCTATCAAAAAAACCTCGACTCGCTGATATTTGACGGCCATGCAAAAGCTAAAGCCCAAAAGCCAGACGTTAATACCGAATTGATGCTCACCGCGCAATACTTCGCTTTTTCAAAACTCGCCTTCCAGGGCATGAGCGATTCGGTAAGCCGGGCTGTAAACTGGTTCCTTCCACGTAAAAAGATAGCTTACGATGATTACCTGGATACTTTATTAAAGAAACCATCCAAACAAACCGCTTTAAATGAGCCTATTTATCGCCAATATGAATTACTAAAAAACTTCCTGGCCCGATATCGCCAACTGGACACCAGCGAAAAATGGGAACCGATAAAACTTAGCAAAAAATTAAAGCCCGGCGATTCATCGGTTATTATATCCCGCATCAAAACACGCCTTTATAAGTTAAATGACTTTAAAGGTGATACTTTAAGCAGGAAATTCGACGATGAATTTAAAGAGGCGGTTACGAGCTTTCAACAAAGGCATGGCCTTGCAGCTACCGGCATACCCGGCACAGCAACCCTCGCCGAAATGAATGTACCGCTGAAAACCCGGATCAAACAGATCATCGTGAACATGGAACGCTGCCGCTGGCTGCCCGTGAGTTTAGATACTGATTATTTAGCCGTAAACATCCCCGAGTTTAAACTACACGTTTATCATGGCGATAGCCTGCTATGGAGCTGCAATGTAGTAGTTGGCCAAAAAGTGCATCAAACCGTTATATTTTATGGAGAGATGAAATACGTGGTTTTCAGCCCCTACTGGAATGTGCCGGAAAGCATTGTGCAGAACGAAGTACTGCCAGCCATGAGGGCCAATAAAAACTACTTGGCCGAGCATAACATGGTAATAACCGGTAAGGAAAATGGTCTGCCCGTAATTCAGCAAAAGCCGGGGCCATCCAACTCTTTAGGTCTGGTTAAATTCCTGTTCCCTAACAGCTATAATATATATCTGCACGATACCCCTTCAAGGTCACTTTTCGGTGAATCATCACGGGCGTTTAGCCATGGCTGCATCCGCGTTGGCGAGCCGGCCAAACTGGCTTCGTTTGTGTTAAAGTATGATAGCACCTGGACCGCGGCCCGTATCAACAAAGCCATGCACCTGGGCAAAGAGCAAACCGTAACGCTTAAAAAGAAACTCCCGGTTTTTATAGCCTACTTCACCGCGTTTACCGATCGCGACGGAAAACTCAACTTCAGAAAAGATATTTATGACCGTGATGACCAACTGGCCTCAATGATCGTATCGGGCGGCGGTCAGTATTAAAACTCTTTTCTTAGTCCCCTGGAAAAATCCATTCTAAAAAGTACCGAAAATCTAAAAACTAAATCGATTTACGCAATCGATTACTTGTCAGTTTCACAGTTTTAAATACTGTTAAAGAATATTTATAAAATATTTTTTACGGGCTTGTAGGCAATCGCTGAAATTTTATTGTCCTCCCTTTAAATCACGCGTGCGTCCCGATGAGGCGTAATTGTCTTAGCACCGTGATCCGTTAACCAAACTATATGACATTAATTGATAAACCCGGTAAACTGTTGCCTATGTAAAAAAAACTTACTCTCCCGCCACAGGCTATGATCACCCCGGAGGGGTTCCAGGCCACGAAAATGATTTTTGAATGTTTATAACTGCATTGTGCCCCCCGAAGGCGTTTTGCTATTAACTCCCTTTAAATTCAATAAAATATGAAATTTTTCAAACACCCGGTGGGTGTACAGAGGCCGTGGGTTTCAAAATCCCTCAACCTGTGTAAATTTGCCCTTGCTGGTATGGTGCTCCTGAATATGCAGGCTTCGGCTGCTGAAGCTCCAAAAGCAAATGCCAAATCAAACATTAGCTTTAATTTAAACTTCGATAAACTTACCGGTAAGGTAGTTGACGAAAAAGGCGAACCCCTGGTAGGCGTAAGCATCAGGATAAAAGGTACAACAACCGGTACCCAAACCGATGCCAATGGTAACTTCTCGCTTGATGTACAGCCAAATACCGTATTGATATTAAGCTACATCGGTTTTGCTAACAGAGAAGTTGCTGTAGGTGGTAAAACAACATTAACCATTACTTTAACCTCAAACACTAACCTTAACGAGGTTGTGGTAACGGCCTTAGGCATTAAAAAGGACCAACGTAAAGTAGGCTACGCGGTATCAACCGTAAAAAGCGACGTTATGGATAAAGCCCGCGAATCAAACGTAGCCCTTTCGTTAGAAGGCCGCGTTGCCGGTTTGAACGTATCGGGTGCTACAGGTGGTCCGGGTTCATCAGCTCGTGTTTTATTACGTGGTGCTGCAAGCCAAAGCGCAAGTTCTCCTTTATATGTAATTAACGGTGTGCCTTTGGATAATACCCAACGTGGTTCGGCATCAGAATGGGGCGGCGCTGATTATGGCGACGGTATCTCAAATATCAACCCTGATGACATCGAAACCATGACCGTATTGAAAGGTTCTGCTGCATCGGCCCTTTACGGTGCGCGTGCTGCAAACGGTGTAATTTTGATCACTACCAAACAAGGTGAAAAAAACAGCAAAACATCTGTTGAATACAACACCAACCTTTCATTTGATAAAGCAGTTGACAACACCGACTGGCAGTACGTTTACGGCCAAGGCTCTCAAAATAAACGACCTACGGATGTTCAGAGTGCGGTTAACACCGGCAACTCAAGCTGGGGTGAAAAACTTGACGGCGCACCTACTATCGCGCTTGATGGTAAAATGCACCCTTACTCGGCAGTAACCAATAACATCGATAAATTTTACAGAACAGCACCAGCTTTCACCAATACATTATCTGTAAGCGGTGGTTCTGATAAAGGCGTGTTCCGTTTATCGGCTTCAAACCTTACTTACCAATCAATTTTGCCAAACAGTGGCTTGAACCGTAAAACTTTTGATTTAAGCGCAGGTTATGATATCACCAGCAAATTAAACGTAAGCTTTAACGGTAACTACGTTGATGAGCAAAACAAAAACAGGGCTTACTTAAGTGATTCACCGCTGAACGCTAACTTTGCTATTGCATCATTAGCAACCAGCCTTGATCAAAAATTACTTGCTCCTGGTTTTAACTCAGCTACTAATGCTGAAACCGCATGGAGTGATAACCCATACTCAACCAACCCTTACTTCGTAATTAACAAATTGGTTAACAACGTAAGCAGAAGGCGCTTCATTTCATCAACAGCCGCTAAATATAAATTTACCGACTGGATGTTTTTACAAGCACGTATGGGTTATGACGTAATTGACGATAACGTACTAAGTGTAACTCCAACCGGTACTGCTTATTCAAACAAGCTGGAAGGTGGTTTAGGTGCTTTAAACAAGATCACTACTACAGAGTTAAACACCGACGTGTTGTTTAGCGCAAACCACAAAATTGTTAAAGACTTAACGTTCGATTTCTCGGCTGGTGCCAACTACCGTAAACGTCAATACGACCTTACTGGTATTAACGGTGGTAACTTCATTGTTCCTTACCTGTATACACCATCTAACCTTCGTACCACAAGCTATAACTACAGCTTCTCAAAGTTAGAAACTCAATCAGCATACTACACTGTTGATTTTAACTACAAAACCTATTTAACATTAGGTACTACAGGAAGGTATGATATGTATTCAACCTTACCATCAGATAACCGCGGTATATTTGTACCTGCAGTTTCTGGTAGCTTCCTGTTCTCTGAACTTACTAAAGGCGCTGCAGGTTTAAGCTACGGTAAATTAAGGGCCAGCTATGCCAAAACAAGCGGCGAGCCTTTTGCAACCTATACAACTTTTACAGCCTACAGCTTAACAACCCCAATAAACGGTGTTGTTAACGGTACATTTTCAAGAGACTTGCCAAACGCTTATCTGAAGCCTTACACAACTGCTGAGTTTGAGATTGGTACCGAATTAAAATGGTTCCAGGACAGGTTAGGCCTTGATTTCGCGTTCTTCCATCGCAATACTGTTAATGAGATATCTCAGGCACAGATATCTATCGCTTCAGGCTTTAACACCCACTTCATCAACTTAGGTAAAACCAGGAACGTAGGCCAGGAGCTTAACTTAACCGGTGTACCTATCAAAACAAAAGATTTTAGCTGGAATGTAGGATTCAACATTACTCATGTTAAAAATACTGTACTTGATATAGATGGTTCTACCCAATACCAGGTAGTAGGTAACTACCGTCCGTTAAATGCTAACACAGCTTATGTTGTAGGCAAACCAATATTGCAGATCATGGCTTATGATTACAAACGTGATGCAAGCGGCAACATCGTTATCGGTGCTGATGGTGTGCCGGTGCGTGGTGATCTTAAAGCAATGGGCAACACCTTGCCAACTGTTTACGGTGGTTTAAATAACGATTTCCATTATAAAAACTTCACCTTAGGCTTCCTGATCGATTACAAATTTGGTAACAAGATCCTTTCTGCTACAGAAGATTACTCTTATGGCCAGGGCTTGAACAAAGCTACATTGGTTGGTCGTGAAACAGGTGTAGTTGCTGATGGTGTAACTGCAAGCGGTGCTAAAAACACTGTAAATGTACCGGCTTACAGCTACTATGGTAACTTAGCTTCAAACATTTCTGCGTTAGCTGTTGAAGATGCACGTTTCATCAAGTTCCGCCAGGCAACATTAGGTTATACTTTTGGTCAGCAGTTGTTAAGCCACACTCCGTTCCGTGCAATATCGGTTAACCTTGTTGGCAGAAACCTGTTCACTATCATGAAGAAAACCCACAACATCGATCCTGAATCAAACTTCTCAAGTGCTTTGAGTTATTCAGGTATTGAAGGTGCGTCATTGCCGTTCACCAGAACTTATGGTGTTAGCGCTAATTTCAAATTCAAATAAGAAAGAAAAACATGAAAAAGATATTCATTGCCTTTATATCTCTCGCAACTTTAATGCAGCTTAGCTGTACAAAGGAGCACCTTGATCAAACAAATACAGATCCAACCAAAGCAAGCGCGGGTACGTTTGATCCTAACTATTTGTTATCAAACACACAATTCAACTTCGCCAATACCGGTTACGCGCAGCTTTTATACGAAGCTATGATGACACAAGGAATGGCGTCAACATTAAATTATTACGGTAACGGTGATAAATACGTTAACGCGGGTAGCTTTAATGATTATCAGAAACGTATCTGGAATGATGGATACAACGCGGTTTCTGGTGTGCGCGAAATGCAATTACTTGCTAACCAAAAAGGTGCTGCAAGCTACAGCAACCTGATCGCTATCGGCGATATCTGTTTTGTATTGTATATGGAGCGTATTACCGATACTTATGGTGATGTTCCATATTCACAAGCGGCACAGGCAAAAGCAGGTATTACTACCCCTGTTTACGATTCACAGTCGAGTATTTACCCATCAATGCTAAGCACTTTAGAGTCAGCTATAGGCAAACTTGATGCATCGAAAGACAAGCCTACAAGCGATCTTTTCTACAACGGTGATATCACCAAATGGAAAAAATTCGGTTATTCGTTAATGCTGCGCATCGCTATGCGTATGACCAAAATTGATTTGGCTACAGCAAAAACATGGGCAGAAAAAGCTTCTACCGGCGGTACGTTCGAGTCAATTGCTGATAACGCTTTAGTGGCTACAGATGCGACAAACAGCGCTCTTTTTAACTCGAACGCTAACGATTTATTAACAGCTACGGATTATGTTGAGGTAAAATGGGGTAAAACCTTTATCGATATGCTTAAAGCCAATGCCGATCCAAGGATAAGCTATATATCAGAAGTTCCACAAGCTGGTTTGGCAAACGGAGCTGATAACACTACCGTTAAACCAGGTAATACTGCAGCTACTGCACAACTTGGCTTGCCTAATGGTTATGACCTGCTTGGTGGTGCTACAGATATCCGCAAACGTTCGGATTATCCAGGAAGTACTGGCACTGGTTCTGATACTTATATAACAGGTAAGTACTCTCGTCCAGTCACTTCAGTTTATCTGAACAGGAACAACCCTAACTTTGTATTCACTTATGCTGAAACTGAGTTTTTACTTGCAGAAGCAAAAGTGAGAGGCTTTAACGTAACCGGAACTGCTGCCCAGCACTATGCTAACGGTATTACAGGTTCGTTACAATCATTAGCGCAAATGAACAGCGGAGCTACTATTCCTGCTGCCACTATAGCTACATACGCCACTGCACATGTGTTAGATGTTACTTCGACAGAAAACTCGATAAAGGATATCAACAACCAGTACTGGATCTCAACTGTATCAACTTTCAGCTTTATGGAAAACTGGTTTAACTGGAAACGTACTGGATACCCAGTGCTTACACCGGTTGTTTATACAGGTAACGTAACCAACGGGACTATCCCTCGCAGGATGCCTTACCCGACTGACGAGCCGTTGAAAAACCCAACCAACTACAATGCTGCTGTAGCTAAACTACCGGCTGGCAATACCTTAACTGGTCGTACCTGGTGGGATAAATAGTTAATTACTCCTATTAAAAAATGGCAGGCCTTAAAAAGCCTGTCATTTTTTGTTTAGGGTTGATCCCTATTATATTACGCTATAAATGTTATCTTTAAGTTTTTCAAAAACAGTGTGCATGAATAAACGGGGGCTTTGGTGTTATTTTTTTGTATCAACGGTGTTGTTATCCGCTTGTACCAAAAACTTCGACAAGATAAATACCGACCCCAACGCCACCACTGCCGATCAGTTTAACCCAAACTTCCTGATAGCCCAGGCGCAGCTTACTTATTCGCAAACCGGTTATTCTCAATTGTTATTTCAAAGCATGTGGACACAATCATTAGCATCAACATTTGCCTATTATGGCAATGGCGATAAATATGTGCAAAGCGGCTCGTTCAATGATTATATAGGGCGTGTTTATAGCGAAGGTTACGTATCTGAAACCAACGCCCAGGAAGCTAAAAACCTCACCGAAAGCAAAAGTCAATACGCCAATATCAATAAAATTGCCACCATAATGAAGGTATTGACACTGCAACGTGTTACCGATACATATGGCGATGTACCCTATTCGGAAGCGGGAATGGCCAAACAGGAGATCTTTTTCCCAAAGTTTGATAAGCAGCAAAGCATATATAACGCCATGCTATCAGACCTTGAAGTGGCCGTAGGCGGATTGGATGAAACGAAAGACAAACCAAGCTCTGATCTTTTTTATGGCGGTGATATAGCCCAGTGGAAAAGATTTGGCTACTCCTTAATGCTACGCGTTGCCATGCGCCTTACCAAAGTAGATGAAGCAACCGCTAAAAAATATGCCGAAAAGGCCTTTGCCGGTGGCACCATGCAAAGCATAGCCGATAATGCCAAGGTTAAAACAGATAATGCCAACGGCTATCCCAACGCTATTGTTAATGCCCTGCTCACTACTGATGATTTCAGGGAGGTGCGCTGGTCAAAAACATTGATCGATTTGATGAAGCAATCTGCCGATCCTCGTATCCCCGCCATAGCCGAAATTACCATTGGTGACGGTAAAGCAGCTAACGAAAACGAAAAGAAACCCGGCGATAATACCTTCGCCCTGCAATTAGGTTTACCAAACGGTTACGACCTTAACGGCGGAGCAACAGATATTACAACCGCACCAGGCTATCCGGGTGCTACCCCTGCCGATGCATCGCTGGATAAAGACAGCCCTGCACCTTTAGGCAAGTATTCGCGCCCACGGTTACAGGTTTACTATACATCAACCGATAATTTTAACCCGGTTGATAAAAGCACCATCAATATGGTACTCACCTATGGCGAAACCGAACTTTTACTGGCTGAAGCATCTACAAGGGGATGGAATACAGGCGTAGCGGCAACGCATTTTGCAAACGCCCTACATGCCAATATTGCTTCGCTGGCCCAGATCAACGCGGCGGCAGCTATAAAAACCGAAGATGAAAATGCCTACGTAAGCGCCCACCCACTATCACCGGCTACTGCTTTACAGCAAATTAATACCGAATACTGGGTTGAAACATCAACCATGTTTATGTTTAATGAAAACTGGTGCAACTGGCGACGATCGGGCTATCCGCTGTTAACCCCGGTAAAATATCCTGTCCAGTTTGATACCGAGATCCCAAGGCGCGTTATTTACCCGATAACCCTGGCAGCAACCAATCCTAACGGACTGGCAAGCGGCGTAGCTTCCTTAGCCGGTGGCGATAAGTTTTCGTCGAGGGTATGGTGGGACAAATAATATAAATATTAAATCAACGGTACTTTTTCACAACGAAACAATATCGATATAGTGATAAATACCGATCAAAATCAGTAAATTTAAATCCCCTGCAACCAGAATTTTTTTAATCTGTTGATGATGTGTTGTACTCCTCTCCTATTTAATTTGATCCCTAAAAACTCAAAAAAAGCAGCTTTAGGTATTGTTACCGCTTTGAGCTTTGCCGGCTTTAAAGCCAATGCCCAGCAAACGCTGTTTAAACTGCTCACTCCTGATGAAACCAATATTAAGTTTCGTAACGATGTGGTTGAAGATGAAAAACTCAACGTACTCTCGTACGAATACCTGTATAATGGTGGCGGTGTAGCAGTTGGCGATATCAACAATGACGGCCTTGAAGACCTGTTTTTTACCAGCAACCAGGGGCAAAACAAACTTTACCTTAACCAGGGTAAACTAAAATTTAAAGATATTACGTCGCAGGCGGGCGATGGCCTTGCTGGTCGCCCCGGCGATTGGAAAACCGGTGTCACCATGGCCGATGTTAACGGAGATGGGCTGCTGGATATTTATGTATGCTACTCGGGCCTTGGCGATAATGCCAAACGCCGCAACCAGCTTTTTATTAATAAAGGCAACAATAAATTTGTTGAACAGGCTAAGGAATATGGTCTCGACGATCCGGGTTACAGCACCCAGGCCGTATTTTTTGATTATAACAACGATGGTAAGCTGGATATGTTCCTGCTTAACCACAACGTAAAAAAGATCAGCAATTTGGAGTTTGCCCAAAACAAAACCCAGGTAGATGAACTGGCCAGCAACCGCCTGTTCGAGAACCAGGGCGGTCATTTTGTTGATGTATCTAAAAAGGCTGGCATCATTCAAAACCCTTTAACCTTTGGTTTGGGTGTTGCTATTGCCGATATCAATAAAGATGGTTACCAGGATATTTACGTAACGAACGATTATAACGAACCCGACTATCTCTACATAAACAATGGCGACGGTACTTTTACAGAAGACAGTAAGAAATGCTTCCGTCACCTCTCGCAGTTTTCGATGGGAGTTGATATTGCGGATATCAACAACGATGGCAACGCCGATGTGATGACATTGGATATGCTCCCGCCCGATAACCGCCGCCAAAAGCTGCTGCAGCTACAGGAAAACTACGAATCGTTCGAGCTGATGATAAACCAGGACCTGTACAAACAGTACATGCGTAACATGCTGCAGCTTAACAACGGCGACGGCACCTTCAGTGAGATAGGTCAGATTGCGGGTGTATCCAATACCGATTGGAGCTGGTGCCCCCTCATTGCCGATTTTGACAACGACGGATATAAAGACATTTTCATATCCAACGGCTACCTGCGCGATTATACCAATAAAGATTTCTTGCGTTATTGGGGCGATTACAAGCTAAAAAAAGCCATGGCCCGCGAGCCATTCCTCTTGATGGATCTGGTGAAGGCCATGCCTTCTACCACCCTATCCGATTATATTTTTCAAAACAATCATAACTTAACTTTTACCGATAAAAAGCAGGATTGGGGCATCAACCGCTCGGGCATATCAAGCGGTGCCATTTACGCCGACCTGGATAACGATGGCGACCTTGACCTGGTAACCAACAACATCAATGCCGAGGCATCCATATTCCAAAACACAGCTATGGAAACCGGTAAAAACAGTTACCTGGCTATCAACCTTAAGCAACCGGGAGGTAACGCCTATGCTATAGGCTCGAAAGTATTTGTTTATAACGGCAAACAGGTACAATACCAGGAGGTTAATCCTAACCGGGGCTATTTATCTCGCGTATCAACCATTTTAAACTTTGGTTTAGGCAGCAATAAGCAGGCAGATTCGGTACGGGTGATCTGGCCGGATAAAACATCGCAGCTGTTAACCGGCGTTAAGGCCAACCAGCGCCTTGATATTGTTTATAAAAGCGGTAGTTCGGCATTTAACGCGGCTAATCCTGTTAATACCAAACCTTTGTTCAGCCTAAGCAAACCGGTTATTGATTTTAAACACACCGAAAATACCATTAACGATTTTAAGCGCCAGCCTTTAATGCTGTTCATGAGTTCCAAAACCGGGCCTGTGATAGCCAAAGCAGATGTAAATAAAGATGGGTTGGAAGATGTGTTTATAGCTGGCGATCAAACATCACCATCGCGCATTTACCTGCAAAAAGCAGGCGGTACATACACCATTCAGGAAATTTCCGATCCTAATAAAGAAAACACTTCCGCCGCAGCATTTTTTGATGCCAATGGCGATGGCTTCCCTGATCTGTACATAGCCAAAGGCGGTTACGCTTTGCTGGAACCGGGTGCAAATGAATTTCAGGATAAGCTTTATTTGAATGATGGCAAGGGCAACTTTAGCTACTCCGGTGTTTCTTTGCCAGTGTTAACCGGCAGCAGCAAATCATGCGTTCGCCCTTGCGATTATAATGGAGATGGCAAGATTGATGTTTTTGTGGGATCGGGCATTGTACCGGGCGCCTACCCTACGGCCCCTAAAAGCTACCTGCTTACCAATATTGGCAGCGGCCAGTTCCAGGTTACCGATGTTCCATTCGCCAACATCGGCATGATCAAAGATGCGCAATGGGCCGATCTGGACGGCGATGGTCGTAAAGATCTTATCCTGTGCGGTGAGTTTATGCCAATAACGGTATTCAGCAATAAAAAAACAGGTTTTGTTGATGAAACCGCCAAATACTTTGATCATCCCGAAAGCGGCTTCTGGAACAACATTACCCTTGCCGACGTTGATGGCGATGGTAAACCAGACATCATAGCAGGCAACCTGGGGCAAAACACCCAGATCCAGGCCAGCGCTACACAGCCTGCCGAAATGTATTTCGCCGATTTTGACGGCAATGGTTCTATCGATCCGTTCTTTAACTTTTACATACAAGGCGTAAGCTACCCTTTTGTAAGTCGTGATGAACTGAACGACCAGATCTACCCGATGCGCAAGCGCTTTACATCGTATAAAGCCTATTGCGACGTAACCATGAAAGAGCTTTTAACGCCCGAAGAATTAGCCAAGGCAACCAAACTAACTGCTAACACAGTACAAACAAGCCTGTTCCTGAACAGGGGCGGCAAATTTGTAAAAGCTGAACTACCGCTGCAAGCGCAATTTTCGTCGGTATCCAATATCCTTACAGGTGATTTTAACCATGATGGTAAAACGGATCTGCTACTGTTCGGCAATCACTCAGATAACCGCTTGAAATTAGGAAGCTTTGATGCCAACTACGGATGCCTGCTTACAGGCGATGGCAAAGGCGGTTTTACCTATCAAGCGCAAACCACATCAGGCCTGTGTGTAACCGGCGATGTAAAATCGGCCTCGGGAATAAAAATAAATGGTGCAAAATACCTGATGATAGGTGTATCTGGCGAGGCGCTGCAGTTTTATAAAGAGAATTAATGCAATCTCAGCTTCGAAAAACATCAAAAAAACCGTCATTGCGAGGTAGAATAATCTTTTATTTTGATTAGAACTTCAAAGAACATGATCAAACGAATATCCATACTCATATTAGCGCTGATAGCCACATCGGCCTACGCGCAAAAAAACAAAAAACAGCCACTTCCATATCTGCAGGTTGATAAGGCCATCAATGCGATTTCGGCGGTGATGATCCATGATGTGGTGAACCCTCCGGCTGCATCGCGCTATTACGCTTATGTAACTATGGGCGCTTACAATTTGGTAAGCCTGAACAATAAAGACATTGTACCGGTTAACAATTTTATTAAAAGCTATAACCAGGATAACCAGATCAGCATCCCGCAGGATAAATATGACCATAGCATTGCTGCCATGTACTGCATCCTCGAAACCGGTAAACAGATGCTGCCATCAGGCTATATGATCCAGGAAGATGAGGATAAATACATAGTGCTATTGAAAGAGAGCGGCATTAACGATGAAGTGATCAAACAATCAATAGCTGCCGCTACCGAGATGGCGGCCAAGGTGATCAAGTACTCCAAATCTGATAACTATGGCAAGCTGAGCGGCAGGTTAAGGTATTCTCCTATAAAAGGTGGTAAAAACTGGTTCCCTACCCCACCTATGTACATGGAAGCTGTTGAACCTAACTGGAAAACCATCAGGCCGATGTTTATCGATTCATCTAACCAGTTTATACCGGTTAGGCCGGCAACTTTCAGTACCGATAGCACCAGCGAGTTTTATAAGGAAGCCATGGCTGTTTACAAGGTATCGAAAAACATGTCGGTTGAGCAAAATATGATCGCCAATTTTTGGGATTGTAACCCGTTTGCAGTAACCACATCGGGCCATATGATGATCGGGTTTAAGAAGATCAGTCCGGGAGGGCATTGGATGAATATTGTTGGTATAGTAGTAAAAAAGGCGGGCTTGAGTTTTGATAGGTCTATCCAGGTTGCTACTCTGGTGGCCATGACCGAAATGGACGCTTTTATTACCTGTTGGGACGAGAAATACCGCAGCAACGGCATCCGCCCCGAAACTTTTATCAATAAATACATCGACATAAAATGGACTCCTTTGTTGCAAACCCCACCATTTCCGGAGTATCCGAGCGGGCATGCGGTATTGTCAAACTCGTCAGCCGGTGTGTTAAGTTATTTATTGGGCGATAAGTTTGCTTTTACTGATGATTCGGAGATACCTTATGGCGTTGGCCCAAGGGATTTTAAATCATTTAAGCAAGCAGCCGAAGAGGCTTCGTTATCCCGTTTTTACGGTGGGATCCACTTTAAAGATGCCATTGTTAACGGTAACCAGCAGGGCCGGGATGTAGCCGCTGCAGCAGTAAAAAAATTAAAAGCCGCGGGAGTAAACCCTTTAACTTATTAAAACGTAGTTTAGAAGGATATATAACTTCTGACTATGAAATTGAGGGGAACGATTTTAGCGTGTATTTTTATAATTACCGGGTTGATCACACTCAACTCGTTCACCATAAAACATAAAAACAGTGCCCGGCTATCTGATGACGATGGACGGGCCTTGTTTTTAAGGTATTGTACGCTTTGCCACCTGGCCCCTGATCCGGCAAGTTTAACCAAAACTATATGGGAAAGCCATGTTTTACCGGTTATGGCATCCCGCATGGGGATCGTCTACCCAAATTACGATCCCTTAAAAGGCCTCTCGGCCGAAGAGCGGGCAGTAGTAGCCAAACATAATATCATCCCTGCCGATCCTTTTTGCAGCCAAAGCGAATGGGCCAAAATAAAAGATTACATCATTAACAACGCACCGGATAGCGCGCAGGCCGAAGAAAAACGAGCAGATCGCGACCAGCCCTTAACACAATTTTTGCGGGAAGATGTGCAACTTGATAATAAAGCGCCATCGTTAATTACAGGTATAAAATACAATACCACAACAAAAACGCTCTGGATAGGCAACTACTATAACCAGATTTTGAACTGGCAATATGGCAAAGGTGTTACCAAAAAAATAAGTACAGGCAGCCCTGTTGTGGATTTTAACTTTCATCAAAACAACACCTACGTAACCGAAATTGGCAAACTATACCCTACCGAATTAAGTATCGGAGCCTATGCGCAGGTTAATGATACAACCGTTTCGCCTATTCTACAACAACTACATCGCCCCGTGAGCACCAGGATAAACGATTTAAACAATGATGGCGTTCCCGAAATAGTGGTATGCCGGTTCGGGAATAAAACCGGCGGCTTATCACTGTTTAAAAAGAAAAAGAACGGGAGTTATGCAGAAGATGAGCTATTGAGTTTGCCTGGCGCAATTAAATGTTATATAAAGGATATGGATGGCGATGGCAAAAAGGATATCGTGGCCATGTTTTCGCAGGGGGATGAAAGTGTTTATATCTTTTATCAGAAGGATAACCTGAAGTTTAAGGCCAAACGCGTTTTACGCTTCCCCCCTAATTACGGCACTACCGATATGCTTTTAGTAGATTACAATAACGATGGTCTTACCGATATAGTAACCGTGCACGGCGATAATGCTGATTATTCCTATATCCCCAAAAACTACCATGGTATCAGGTTGCACATAAACCAGGGCGGCAATACATTTAAAGAGAAATTCTTTTTCCCGATGTATGGCGTTACCCGCGTTTTAGCCGAGGATTTTGACAAGGATGGCGATATTGATTTCGTGGCCACAGCCTTTTTCCCAGAGTTTGGCAAACTGATCAATGAATCGTTCATCTACCTGGAAAATGTAGACAAAGACAAATTCAGTTTTAAAGCCTACACTCAAAAAAGGGGCGTCCCCATTAAAACCCTCACCCTCGAAAAAGCCGATGTTGACGGCGATGGCGATATGGATATCATTACCGGAAATTTCGCTCAAAGCCCCGGCCCCGTGCCACCCGAGCTTGACCAGCAATGGAAATCGGCAAAGTATGGGTTGAGTATTTTTTATAACCAGTTGTATCAACCTAAAAAGCAATAGGTTAAACCTATAAAACACCACTTACTTTTCATAGAAGCTGTCTAAAAACATATCGAAGCCGTCATTGCGAGGCACGAAGCAATCGCGAACTATACAGGGCGACTCTGCTTCCGTGCGATTGCTTCGTACCTCGCAATGACGTGAAATATATAGCAGTTTTGTTTAATTGTTTTTAAACGGCTTTTTAGCGTCTTTGCGCCCTTGCGTGCTTAAAAATCTTCATCTGGCATACACCTATAGCCGATTCAAAACAAAGCGTTCAACATTCAAAAACCAAGTGTTCAATCTTTTAAAAACGGATGTTCAACTTTTCGAAACAAAAAACCATAAACAATTGGCTATCAAGAACAACTTGTTCAATCCAACAGAATCAGTCATTTCAACAAGAAAACAAAATACTGACTATCAAATACTTAAAAAAAAGTAAAAAATCGGAGGTGTTTACACTTTAAAAAATTGAATACTATATTATTTAAACACCGTTACCACCGTAACACCCTTGTTACCACATGCCTACTTTACATTTCGCTGACTTTTAAAGGTTGACATTCCTTAACGGTCAACCTAACTTCACGTCACAAAATCCATCTACTTATGAAATACAATTTTTTAGGCGGTACCGGCTTGCTGGTATCCGAAATTTGCTTTGGCACCATGACCTTTGGCGGCGGGACAGGCATCTGGTCGGCCATTGGGGATCTTAAACAAGAGAGCGTTAACCAACTAATGAAAACCGTTGTTGATTCGGGCATTAACTTTATCGATACAGCCAACGTTTACTCGCAGGGCGAATCAGAAAGCCTGTTGGGTCAATCTATCATTGATCTGGGCTTTGATCGCAGCGAACTGGTTATAGCTACCAAAGTACGCGGCAAAATGGGCGAAGGTGTTAATAGCATCGGCCTGTCGCGTTTTCATATTTTCAATTCGGTTGATGCCAGTTTGAAACGGTTACGGTTAGATCATATCGATGTACTGTATGTTCACGGTGTTGATTTGCGTACCCCGGTTGAAGAAACCATGCGCGCTCTTAACGATATTGTGCTTACAGGTAAAGTACGCTACATAGCCTGCTGCAACTGGCCTGCCTGGATGATAATGAAAGCTGCAGGCATTGCCGAAAAGAACGGCTGGAATAAGTTTGTTGGCCTGCAGCACTACTACTCGCTGGCCGGTCGTGACATTGAGCGCGAGGTATTACCCGTAGCCGAAGATCTGAACCTGGGCGTAATGCCATGGAGCCCGTTAGCTGGTGGCTTCCTATCGGGCAAATACACCCGCAATGCCGAAAAAGCTGGTGGTTCGCGCAGGGATACGTTTGATTTCCCTCCGGTGAATAAAAACAAAGCTTATGATATTATTGATGTAATAGCCGAGATAGGCGCGCAACACAATGTATCTGCAGCACAGGTAGCTTTGGCCTGGGTACGTTTGCAAAAAGGCGTTACCAGCACTATTATCGGAGCAAAAACTATTGATCAGTTGAATGATAACCTTAAATCAATAGAGCTTGAATTATCGGCCGATGAATTGAAACGCATTGATGAGGTAAGCGCGCTTACAAAAGAATATCCGCAATGGATGGTTGAAAGGCAGGGGGCTGATAGAGGATAAAACAATAGATAATATCTAAAACTACGTCATTGCGAGGTACTGGTGAGCAGTCTTTTTAGACTTACGAAGTTTTAAAAACTTCGTAAGTCTGGCTTTGCAAATTTATAATCCTTTCAAAACCTCCACCGTGTATTCCACCTGCTCCGGATGCACATCCAGGTGCGTAACAAAGCGAATGCGGTTTTTACCGGTATCACTCGCCTTAATTCCTTTTTCAGCAAGCTTAGCCAATACAACAGCGGCTGGTTCAACAGTATCAAAAAGCACAATGTTTGTTTGTACCGGGATCACGGTAGTTACCCATGGTAAACGGGCCAGTTCTTCTCCTAAAACAGCGGCGTGGGCGTGATCGATCTTCAATCGCTCCACATGATGATCTAAAGCGTAAATAGCAGCAGCAGCTAAAAAGCCGCCCTGACGGATTCCTCCACCTAAAACCTTACGGATACGGCGGGCGTATTTGATAGTCTCTTTATCGGCCAGTAAAACCGAACCTACCGGCGCGCCCAACCCTTTGGATAAGCAAACCGAAATACCATCGAAGTATTTGCCATAATCTAAAGCCGCGTCGCCGGTATGAGCAAGGGCATTAAAAATGCGGGCACCATCAAGGTGTAGCTTCAGCCGTTTATCCCGGCAAAGATCGGCTATGGGCTTGATATCATTTAGTGTGTAGCAGCTACCGCCGCCTTTATTAACAGTGTTTTCGAGCACAACCAAACTGGTATGCGGGTAGTGGATATTTTCGGCATTGATCTCCGGCTCGATCATTTCGGCAGTTATGATACCGCGGTAACCTTCAAGCAGGCGGGTTGATACACCCGAGTTAAAGGCTATGCCCCCACCTTCGTAGCGGTAAACGTGCGCGGTTTGGTCGGCAATTAACTCATCCAATGGCTGGGTAAAGCATTTAATGGCTATCTGGTTGGTCATGGTGCCTGAGGGGCAAAAAATGCCTGCTTCCATGCCAAACATGGCGGCAACTTTAGCCTCGAGGGCGTTTATAGTTTCGTCTTCACCAAACACATCATCGCCTACTTTGGCGCTCCACATAGCTTCGAGCATACCGGGGGTTGGTTTGGTTACGGTATCGCTTCGTAAATCAACGGTCAATTGCATTTAAATATTTATTTTTGTCTCAAATATCTAAATCTTATGCGGACTATTTTTCTATTGTTGTGTATTTTAAGTGTTACCGTTATCTCCCAGGCTCAAAGCAAACGCTTTGATAAATTTGTTCCCGGTTCGTTTGTTGATACTACCAATAAAATTTACAAAGGCTACGTAAGCTGGACTATTGCCGACCAAAATCTTTTTGGTAAAGGCAAAGGTGGCTGCATCAGCTACAAAGAGAGCAAGGATGGCGATTTTGTGTATGTATCTACCAATTTTATGAAAAGCTTTACTATGGAGGCCGATACCTTCGCGGTGATCAAAAACAAGGATTTTAAATTGAACCCGATCATCAAAATTGTTCTGAACAACAATTCCTCGAAATTATACAGCTATTTACCATATACACAAGGCAGCGGCGGAGGTTCTTTTTCAGTAGGCATGAATAGGATGCCTGGATATAGTAGTCCCGGCGGCATTGATTTAAATTATTCGGTTTTTTACGCAGGGCCGGATGCCGAGCACCTTACGCGTATCACTAAAGACAACTTCACCGAGCTGTTATCAAATATCATGGGCGACAAGCCAGAAGCATTAGCCCGCATTAACGATAAAACATTTGATCACAAACACATCGCCGACCTTGTTAAATATTATAAAACCGGCGAATTACCAAAAAACGCGAAATAGTTTGGCTGATATTAAAAAGCTGAAATTTGCGTTATTTGTACAAGTACATAGAAATATTATGCGATCCGTTTTAACACTTTT
This sequence comes from Mucilaginibacter sp. CAU 1740, assembly GCF_039839285.1. Taxonomy (NCBI): domain Bacteria; kingdom Pseudomonadati; phylum Bacteroidota; class Sphingobacteriia; order Sphingobacteriales; family Sphingobacteriaceae; genus Mucilaginibacter; species Mucilaginibacter sp. CAU 1740. The sequence continues at coordinate 44,713 of NZ_JBDOQS010000009.1, forward strand.
ATTTTTCATAGCGTTTTCAGTATCCGCCTATGCCCAAAAATGGCAGCAAGGCAGCTTTACCGATGTAAAAGGCAACCGGGAAACCGGTCTAATCCGCACCAACCCTCCCGGTAAAGGCCCCATAAAAGACGAAGGTTTTATTGAATTTAAGGAGAACGAAAAAAACAATCCCTATAAGCTAAGCGCCAGCGACCTGCAATCGTACGTAGCAGGAAAAGACAGCTTTGTGGTAGCTCATGCTCCAGCCAATGAATCGTGGGCTAAAGAAGAAACTGACTTTGTACAGGTAGTGCTTGACGAACCAGTAAAACTATACATGACCAAAGGCGGTAAAGGCGGCGGCGGAAGCGGTTTCGGTATCTCGCCGGGCATATCGGCAGGCTACGGAAGCGGTGGCTATGGCGGCGGACTTGGAGGCGGCATAGGCATTAACCTTGGTGGCGGAGGTGGCCGTGGTGGCAGTTCGAAAACCGTTTACTATTACGGCGAAAACACAGCCGGTATGAAACGCCTTACCGATCAAAATTTTGAAGATATTATGAGCGATGTAATGGGCGATGAACCCGATGCCGTTGATAAGATCCACGAACACAAATACACTTTGAAAAGTATAGATAAGCTGCTTGCTTACTTTGCCGAGTTGCAAAAGGCGAGAAAATAGGGAAGCATGAAATATGAAAAAGCTAAAGTTTTTTATTGTAAGTGCCACAGCGTTTGCAAGCTTGAATATTGCTTTTAAACCCTTCAATCCTGATAAGCATGCCTTCGGCAGATTTACTTTTTTTGATAAAAAGGCTACTGTATATCTTGACCCAGTTGATTACAAACTGTTACGTGATAGCGAAATATCTCCCTGGATATCCATCACAAACATAAAAAAGCTTGATAGTATTAAACTGTTAACCAACCCTGCAATTGAGTTCTATATGGATCAAATTAAATACAAAGCCGGTGGGATAGATCAGTATAGCTCGGCAGTTCCTCAGGGAATAGATTATTTTTTTCCGTTGACTCACGAAAAAAACAATATCCTGCTCTCTAAGGATAATTCTATTGCCTTGATCAGCAACAGGAAATAACTATTTCACCCTTAAAAAAAGCCCGTTTAAAACAAGTTTAAACGGGCTTTTTTGTTCCTCTGCCTCACGGTGTTACCTACAAATATCAATTAATTTAAAACCATTTTGCGTACTTATAAGTTATTAAACTATTGTAATTAACCAATTAAATAACTTTTAATTAATCATATCGACAAAAACTGATACTCATTACATTTTAATTTACTAACAAAAACAGAAAGAAAGATGAACATGAAAAAGTCAGTTTTAATAGCCGTTACTTCGGTAGCCATTGGATTTTTTACTACAAATGCCATGGCTCAAACACAGGATACAACCAAAAAAGATACTGCTAAAACAACTGCCGCTCCTGCTGCAACAACATCAACAGCTGCATCGGGCGATGTGGTTGGCACGATGGCAACTTCAACTAATTACGCGCCTATGGCCCTTGCAGTAAAATCGGCTCAGTTAGAGCCTACTTTACAAGGCCCCGGTCCGTTTACCATATTTGCACCAAATGATGTAGCATTTAGCAAATTGCCAAAAGCACAGTTTGACGCCTTAATGAAAGATCCGGCAAAATTTGCCCCGATCCTGAAATACCACGTGGTTGCTGGTAAATATACCAAAGCCGATATCATTAAAGCTTTAGGTGCAGGAAAAGGCAAAGCAGATTTGAAAACTATCGACGGGCAGACACTGCATTTATCGGTAAATGATAAAAGCAACCTGCAAATTGTAGATGCAAAAGGCAACGCCGTATTGGTTACCGCTTTTGACACCGAAGCCAGCAATGGCGTGATACACGGTATTAATGGCATCATGATGCCTTAATGATCAGTACATGTTTTATTAAATTTTAAATCCAGGAAGGGCCCGGTTATTTAGCCGGGTCTTTTCTTTTATGGGGTGATGGATGGGTTGGAAAGCCGGTAATCAAGATGTCTATTTCCGGTCTCCTTATCTATAAAATCTCCTGCAAGTACAAAACCGATTCGATCCAATAGCTTTGCAGAACTCAGGTTATGTGCAACCGGGCAGGCAGTTATCAGTTTAAAATTCAAACTTTCAAACCCGAAGGCTAATACAGCATCAACCGCCTCGGTCATATATCCCTGGCCTTGATAATCAGGAAGAAGTTCATAACCAATTTCGGCTTTATCTTCGGCCGGTTCAAGGTTCCAATAGCAAATAGTTCCTATCAGCTCGTGATTCTCTTTTAAAGTTATCGCCCAATAAAAACCGCCGCCATCGGCTACTAAATTTTTTATCTTGCCAATAAACGCTATGGCATCATTAAGTGTACAAGCATTGGAGCGCCCAACGTATTTGTTTACTTGTGGATTGGAACGGATAGCCATAATACCGGGAGCATCTACATCCGTCAGCTGCCTTAAATGCAAACGTTCGGTATCAAGCTTTTTTTGCAACATGATTATCCGTTTTCTTTTTATTCTGCCTGTCGGCTATTAACACAACTGGTAGCCCAATGCAAATGATCAGCGTTGCCATTCCGGTTAATATAGTTGCAACGGGGATACGGTAACCCGGCGGCATGGTGATCTTACTATGAGGCACAACACCAATATTCATTACTATCCAGGCTGCCATACCGTAAATAAAAGCTACTGCATATTTGTTCCTTAATCCGTTTATAAAAAACGGATAAGCCAAGTAAAACGCTGCGCTAAACGCAAACGCTATGATATAGTGAAACAGCACGCCGGCAACTATCATTTCGGCACCACCGCCAAAAGCGGCCTTGCCAAACGCACCGCTGGCAATAAACTTAAAAACAAACGCCGGATTAACTTTATAGTTTATCAGCATGGCGGCAAGCCCATCCAGCGTTCCTGTAATAAAACCGGTAAAAAGGATATTCTTTATTGTACTTTTTTGCTCGGGGTTCTGTTTTATCGGCATGGCACATTAACAAGGCTATAAAGTTATAGTTTTTACAGGCCTGTTTAAGTATTATTTCTTTTACGCATTACTGAATGTTAATGCTGATGAGTATTTTTACATCATAATGCAACCGGTCACAACCATCAAAATATCAAAGCTATTTGGCAGCAAAACTTTAAAGGCTGTAAATTTTGACGCGGTTGAATTTAATATCCTAAAAAATGGCAATATCGATAATGCCATTTCCATCCCGGTTGAAAAACTAAACGCTTTCAGATATGGCTACAGGCGCATTAGTGGCTACGCGTTTACCATTGGCTGGCATTATTTTGTAGAGGTAAAGGATGACGACAAGCAAATCACATCTATAAAATTTAACAGCTACTACCACATTAAAAAGCACGAATATTATAAAACGTGGACGGAGCTGATAAACCAGCTATGGAATAATTATTTTGCAAGCAACGCCAGTTATTACCACGAACTTTATAAGATAGGTCAGCCGTTTGAACTTTGCGGTGTTAACTTTTTTGATTCAGGCATCCGCTGGGACGACAAAAACGTGTTGCTATGGCATGAAATAGGCATCAGCAATTATGCCAATTACTTCATGATCTATAACACGCAAAACAAGCGTCAACATAAAAGCTACAGCTTCGCTAACGATTGGAATGCCGCTGTATTACAAAATGTACTAAAAGCTGTTGTTGCTGAACGGAAACTGGCCTGATCCTCTACTTCAGATAAGTATCCATAAAATAAAACACCCGCTTCCTGATATCTTCCGCATCAAACATCACCCCGTAATGCGGCGCGTTAGGTACAATGATCAATTCATTTTTTACGCCCGAGAGTTTTAAATAAGAGCTTAATAAAACGGATTGCGTGTAATTAACAGATTCATCCTTTTCGCCCTGTACAATTAAAAACGGTGGATCATTTTTATCAACATAAGTAACCGGGCTGGCAATATTAGCCAGATCGGGCCTATCAATAGCATAAGCGCCCAATAACAAACTCACCGGGCTTTTAGGGTCGTTAACATCAGCGCCTTTTAACGATAAAAAGTTTGACGGTCCATAAAAATCAAGCGCCAGTTTTATTTTAAAATGAGGTTTGTTGCCTTCGGGATAAAACTGTTTGATATTGTTATTATTGGATAAAGCGAGCAGCGAAGCGAGGTGCCCTCCTGCCGAAAAACCGATCACACCTAATTTATCTTTGTTGAGTTTATACTTCGATGCGTTTTGATACAGAAATTCAATAGCCTGGTTACAATCCTGAATTTGCGCGGGGAACGGCGCGGTGGTACTCCAACGATAATCGATAGAAGCGACGGCATAGCCGTTATCAATAAATCCCTGAACGGTTTTCTGCATATAGCCCATATCGGCATATTTATCGTTCAGCATCCAGGCTCCGCCATGGATCCAGATAATAACCGGGTAGCTATCTTTTACAACAGGCGGCAGGTAAATATCCAACAGGTGCTTCTTAAGGGTATCTCCGGTGTAATTGATATCACCGTATAAAATAGTCCCTTTCGGAAAAAATGGCTGTTTGGGTGTTGATGTTTGCGCTTCCGCGGATAAGGTAGCAATGCCGATAAGCACAGCAAGTATAGGATAGACGATTTTTTTCATAACTGGTTAATTGCTTAAAGATAAGAGATATCCCTAATCAAATACCTATCGAAAAATATAATACCCAGGCGATAAATAAAACCTGCAAAGGGATACGAAACCAAAGATAGCCCGTACCACTACCATTGTAGGTGGCCTTTTCAAAATCGACATGTTTGATGGCTGCGTTGATATTGGCAGGGAGCATAACAACAAGCATCAACAATAAGATGATCCCGGCTGTATGCCTTGTGGCGTTAACAATAAGCAAAGGGCCAAGCACAATTTCCATGATGCCTGTTAGGTAAACCAATGCACCTTTAAATGGGATGAATGATGGCATCATCATTACCATCCCTTTGGTAAACATAAAATGCCCTAAGGATGCAAACCAGAGCATCAGCATCATGGCTACATTTCCGCTAAGCGTGAGGTTCCAATCGCCCATGAAAAAGCGGGACAATGTGGCGGTTAGGATAAAACTTATGATGAGAACGAGCAGGACTTTCATAAGATGGAATTTAAGATATATTTTCGGGGAAGAAACTAATCCTTTATCAAACTTTGTATAAAAGAATAATCGTCATCTTTCAATTCGAAATCGTTTGCGATATCCGCAATTAAGCCATAAAACTCTGTATCTATCGCAATATCAAACTCGTATATCTGGGTTATAATCTGATCAAAGCATAGCCCCCACTCATTAACTTCAAGATACGCTAATGCGATTTTGCAGTCACTATCGCTTAAACCTAAATATTTAGCCGCGGTTATCAACGATGATAACTTGCGTCTAACTGCTTTATTCTTAAATAGATTGAGCATTTAGGCTTTGATCAATTGCTCTGTCTCAATCTTTTTCTGCAATTCCAAAATAGCACCGATCAAGGCTTCAGGCCTTGGCGGACAGCCTTGCACATATACATCAACAGGGATCACCCTATCAACTCCTTTTACCACATGGTAACCATGTTGCCAGTAAGGGCCGCCACAGTTGGAGCATGACCCCATCGAGATCACGTATTTAGGATCGGGCATTTGCTCGTACAGACGTTTAATGCGTTCGGCCATTTTGAAGGTAACGGTACCGGCAATGATGATCACATCGGCCTGGCGGGCAGATGGGCGCGGGAATACGCCAAAGCGATCAAGATCATACGTTGAAGCCATCGAACCCATCATTTCGATAGCGCAGCAGGCAATACCGAAACTTAAAGGCCATAGCGATGACAAACGAGCCCAGTTAAGCAGATCGTTCATTTTGGTTATCACTACGCCACCGTTTTCGCTGGTTATATCGTTACTCATTTGCAGGCTTTTTAAAGGCGGGTTTAAACATAGGTTTGCGGGGTTCTGTAGCAGTAGCAGCAGGGGCAGTAGCAGTGGCAGTTGAAGAAGTTGCGGCTACAGTTGCAGCTGTCTCTATACTGAAAGGTTTTACAGTATAAGTGCTTTGCTCCTGGTTTAATTGCTCATACAGCGATGCCGGGATGATCACATCAGTTTGTGGCAGCACGGGATTGGGTTTGATCCAGTCCAGGTCGCCTTTTTTCCAAACGTAAACAAGGCCCAGTATCAGAATGCCTAAAAAAACAAACATTTCGGTAAGTGAAAGCCATCCCCAGCGGGCATCCTGCGCGGCAATTTCATGACTGCCAAATACCGTTGCCCAAGGAAAAATAAACACCATCTCTACATCAAACAGTAAAAAAACCAGCGCTATTACATAAAAACGAGGGTTAAATGGTAGCCAGGCATTGCCGGTTGGCTCTTCACCACATTCATACGAGCTTAGTTTTTCGGGATTGGGGTTATTGGGGGCCAAAAGCCTGTTGATAAAAAATATCACGCACACCATTATTATCCCCGTAATAATAAAGATGAGTATCTTTCCAAATTCTGATATTTGCGAAACATCCGTCATGAGTACAAATTTAGTAAAACAAACAGATTTCGACGCTATAATAATTGGCGGAGGCGCGTGCGGCCTCATGTGTGCCGTACAGGCAGGCTTTTTAGGCAAACGTGTGCTGGTATTGGAGAAAAACGACCGTGTTGGCGCCAAGATCCTCATTAGCGGTGGCGGGCGTTGCAACTACACTAACTTGTACGCTACAGATCAGCAATTTATATCGCAAAACCCTCACTTCTGCAAATCAGCGTTTTCGCAATGGACGGTTGATGATACCATCAGTTTTTTTGAAACCTACGGCATCAGCGGGAAAGAAAAAACTTTAGGTCAGCTTTTTCCGGAGAGTGATAAAGCGAAAGATGTGGTGGAAGTTTTCACTAACCTTTGCGATGACCTCGGCCAGGAAATTTGGCTTAACGCCGAAGTTAAAACGGTTGAGAAAACTGAAAATGGCTTTACCGTTCGTGTCGAAGTGAATGGCAAGCAGGAATACATCAGCGCTGGCAGTGTGGTAATGGCAGCTGGCGGTTTGCCTATCCCCAAGATGGGGGCTACCGATTTTGGCTTGCGTACAGCGCGTAATTTCGGTCTACAGATAATTGATACTGCTCCCGCCCTGGTACCGCTTACCATCACCGGTAAAGATCAACCCTGGTACGAGCAGCTATCTGGTAACAGCATTTTCTGTCGCGTTTGGAATGATAGGGCAAGCTTTGAAGAAAATATCCTCTTCACCCACTGGGGCCTCAGCGGACCAGCAATTTTACAGATCTCATCGTATTGGAAGCCCGGCGAGTTGATTTACATAGATTTGCTCCCCAACCAAAACATAGCCGACCTTATTCAACAGGAACGGGAAGCCAACGGCAAAAGAATGCTACTGGCCTTCATAGCCGGCCTATATACCCGCAAATTTGCCGAGGCATTAAGTGATAAACTGCCGGTTGAAAAAAACATGGCATCATTAACAAAAACCGATATTGAAGAGATCAGCGCGTTGATCCACGAGTTTAAGGTGAAGCCTGCCGGCGATAAAGGTTATGACAAAGCCGAAGTAATGCGCGGTGGGGTTGCAACTGATGAACTTTCGTCAAAAACGCTGGAAGCCAAAAAGGTTCCCGGGTTGTTTTTTGGTGGGGAATGCGTGGATGTTACCGGATGGCTGGGCGGATATAATTTTCAGTGGGCCTGGGCAAGCGGATTTGTGATTGCGCAGAATATTTGACCGTTGATTGGTTTGATTACTCTGATTTGACTTTTGAGGATTTCACGGATTTACTTTCGAACATTTTCTAATACATCATGTCATTGCGAGCGTAGCGTGGCAACCGCATGCTATACAGAGCGGTTTTGCTTCCGTGCGGTTGCTTCGTACCTCGCAATGACAAGGAGGAGAAAGTTGACTCCTACCGCTCCACAATCTTATAGTTTTTATACTCGCTCACCCTCCAGCCCGTTAAATCTTCAACCTTCTGAAGTAGTTTGCGCCTGAAACTCATATTCTTTTTAATTTTTTGAGGATCAAACTCAATATTCCAGTTGGTGGCGGCTATACGCTTTTGCATGGGTTGCGGGTGCGTATCGGTGAAGCGGATCAACCTATCGGCATTGCCGTAATCAAACTCATAGGTTTCGGGGGGCTGTTGCTCCTCCCAATTTGGGCCGTGATAAAACTGGTTAAAGTTGCGCACTTTGTTGGTTAAACCTTTAGGTGGCTTTGCCCAACCGTAGTGGTAAACATAGGCATCAATAAGTTTCACTTTTATCTTACGATCATCCAGTCTGAAACCCTGGGCATCACGATAAGAATGGATGCCTTTAATATTTTTTACCAACCTAATCTCGCGGCGGTACCAGCGCCTGGAGTGTCCGTAATAATCGTACGAGCCATAAAAGTGCAGGTATTTAAACAGCAGGCCTTCAATATTGGGTTTGTTCAAAGCTTCCTGCATTTCCTTTTTTATTAGCGGGTGATATTTTTCGTGCACCATCTCATCACCCTGGATATAAAAACACCAATCGGCATCTGGCGATATGGCGGCGAAAGCTTTATCAGTCTCTACCGCGAAAACCTTCCCTCCTTCTCTTAAAGACTCATCCCAAACCGAGTCAATAATTTTTATAATAGGCGAATTAATACCTTCAATCAATCCGCGGGTGCCATCGTCGGAGTTACCTACAACTACAATAAACTCATCGCAAAGCGGCAGTATGGATGTTATAGCCTCAACAATAGGATAATCATTACGTACAGCGTTCCTGATAAAGGTAAAACCGGATACTTTCATATATGGGGTAAAGATAGCAAGAGAATCAAGACTTGGAGAGTCAGGAAACAAGATATTAAAACGCAAAAATGGCCTGGGGGATTACCCCCAGGCCATTAAAATTATAGTACTTAGCTAATTATTGGCCCTGAGCCAAAGTATAACCAATTTTACCGCCAAAATTCATCAGGAACTCGGCAGAGCATACTTTTACTTTATCAGAGAACTCAGCAGCTATCAGCAATAATTCTTTTTGGGTGATGGCTTTGCCGTCTTTTTTCTCAAAACGAACGCGGTATTCGTTTACCAGTTCGGTAAAAATCGATCCGGTTGGCCATACCTGTGTACCACGGTTAGAGATCATTACCAGGTTAAAATTATCAGTAAGCACCGCTTTCGCCAATTCGGCAAGCTCGGCAGGCTGAAGATCGCTTTGTACGAATACGTCAATACCGATCATCTCTTCTTCAATACCAGCTGTTGAAGTCAATTTATTTTTTAGAGGTTTAAACGCTTCGCCTCTTTCTTCAAAGCCTTGGGTAGCCACAACAGCACCGTTAGCAGGAGTTTGACCTAAATTGGCAATTACTGCATTGGCAAACTCGGTAGTGTTTGAAGCAGGGATAGTTTTATCACCAAAGTCGCCGGTATGTACGCCTTGCTCTAAGGTGTATAATAACGCGTTCTCGATTTTAGCCGCATTAACCGAATCGCCAAGGAAACGGAGCATCGAAATACCAGATAACAACAAAGCTGTAGGGTTAGCGATACCTTTACCTGCAATGTCAGGTGCAGTACCGTGTACAGCTTCAAAAATTGAAATATTATCGCCAATGTTAGCAGATGGAGCGAAACCTAAACCGCCAACTAAACCGGCACAAAGGTCAGATACGATATCGCCCTGTAGGTTGGTTAACACAATAGATTGGAAAGTTTCGGGGCGGGATACCAATTTCATACACAGATCATCCACAATGATATCTGATGCCTGGATCTCAGGGAAATCTTTCGCTACTTCATAAAACACCTCTAAAAACATACCATCGGTAAGTTTCATGATATTGGCTTTATGACCGCAAGCCAGTTTGGTATAACCTTTACGGCGTGCCATCTCGAAAGCATAACGGATCACCTGCTCCGAACCCGGGCGGGTGATGATCCTACGACCAACAGCAACATCATAAGTTAACAAGTGCTCAATACCGCCGTAAGTATCTTCAATATTTTCGCGAATGATAGTTAAGTTGATAGGGATACCGGCTTTTGAAAACACGGTATCAACGCCGTTCAAACTGCGGAAATCGCGTTGATTGGCGTAGGTATTCCAAACTTTGCGGGCAGTTACATTTATACTTTTTACACCTTTACCTTTAGGGGTTTCCATTGGGCCTTTAAAAAGGATGCCCAATTTTTCGATGGTATCTTTAGCAAGCGCTGTCATACCGGTTGAGTGGCCTGCATCAAAATAAGATTTACCCATTTCAACAAACTCATACTCAAGCTGTACGTTACTTGCTTCAAAAATATTCAAAACGGCGTTCATGATCTCCGGCCCAATGCCATCACCGTTTGCTACTGCTATTTTAGTTTTCATTAAAAAAAGACGTTAAAAGTGTAAAAACGGCGCAAAGGTACGGCTTTTTGAGGTTGCCGCGGGCGATGTACTATCAATTTGTGACATTGCGATTAGCGCATTTCGCCTGCTGATGCGTTAATTTGCATTTTTAAATACCGGAAAACACCGGTCTGCACTTATCAAATCAAAATCACTATGAAGCCAATTGCAAGGCAACTTTTTAAAACGTTCCTGTTTTCAGTAATCATATCTATTGTAGTAAGCTGCGCTTATTACGCCATGCAAAACAAAGGCCTGGACCAGGACCTTAAAAGCATTTTACCATCGCTAAGCGAAAGCGTAGCTTTTTTAAATATCATCATTTTTGTAATGAGCCTGCCTACGCTGTTTTTAGCTAATCCGGCCTACTACAATAACCTATCGGTAAGGTTGGTGCTTTACTACGCGGGGTCGATAGTGTTCCTGATCACAGCTTTCAGGCTGGAGCAGTTGAGCCCTCAAAACAAAGCGCTCTATTTCATTACCGCCGCAACTTTTATTGTTGTGCACAGTGTATTTTATTACCTGATGACAAAAAAGCGCAGTCTGAAACGCTGATGTTTGCTCATTTTATAGGCTTTTTAAAAGATTTAGGCTAAACTTGCATCTTCAAAAATATGAAAGCATTTTACGGAGACTTAAAACTGGGTATTTTAGGCGGAGGACAATTAGGCCGCATGCTGATACAGCAAGCCATAAACTATAACGTTACTGTTAAAATACTCGATCCCGATCGCGAAGCCCCATGCCGTAAACTATGCGATGAGTTTACCGTTGGCTCATTGGGCGATTATGAAACCGTTTACAACTTCGGTAAAACTGTCGACCTGTTAACTATCGAAATAGAAAAGGTTAATGTTGACGCCCTTGAACAACTGGAAAAAGAAGGGGTATTGGTTTACCCGCAATCGCGCGTTATCCGCCTGATCCAGGATAAAGGACTGCAGAAACAGTTTTTTAAAGAGAACGATATCCCCACTGCCGATTTCCAGATCATCGCCTCTCCGCAGCAATTACAACAAAGTTTGATTCCTTTTCCATATATCCAAAAGCTGCGTAAAGACGGCTATGATGGTAAAGGCGTATATAAAGTTATTGACGAAAGCTACCTGGCCGGAGCGTTCAAAGAGCCAAGCCTTATAGAGCAATGGATAGATTTTGAAAAGGAAATTGCGGTAATAGTTGCCCGTAACGAAAACGGCGATATCAGCACCTTCCCTATGGTTGAGATGGAGTTTAACCCAAAAGCCAACCTTGTTGAGTTTTTGATAGCGCCATCTACCCTACCTTTCGCCGTACAGCAAAAAGCCGAACAGATAGCCAAAAAGATTGCCGACAACCTGAAAATTGTGGGCTTGTTAGCTGTTGAGATGTTTTTGGACAAGCAAGGTAGGATTTTAGTTAACGAGCTTGCTCCACGCCCACATAATAGTGGTCACCAAACTATTGAGGGTAACGTAGTATCACAATTTGAACAGCATTTAAGGGCGATATTTAACCAGCCATTAGGTGATACAGCTTGCCTTAACAACGCCATTATGGTAAACGTTTTAGGTGAAGCCGGTTACGAAGGCCCAGCCATTTACCAGGGCATTGAGAAAGTGCTGAAAGTACCGGGAGTGTATATTCACCTTTATGGTAAAGCGTTAACAAAGCCGTTCAGGAAAATGGGGCATGTTACTATTGTTGATGCTGACCGTGAGAAGGCTATTGAAAAGGCGAAATTTGTTCAGAAAACTCTAAAAGTAATCAGTTAATAAAGAAATCACCACGCGTTATTGCGAGGCACGAAGCAATCCCCAATTAGCAGGTTCGCCCTTGCATGTTCGCAATTGCTTCGTACCTCGCAATGACGTTTAAAAATAAAAGCATGAGTACAAAAGTCGCCATTATAATGGGCAGCAAATCCGATTTGAATGTAATGCAGGATGCTGCCGATGTTTTAGCCGAATTGGGCGTTGAATACGAAATAACCGTAGTATCGGCCCATCGCACTCCCGACAGGATGTTTAGCTACGCCCGCGCAGCTGCCGATCGTGGTATTAAGGTGATCATTGCAGGTGCCGGTGGTGCAGCGCATTTGCCTGGTATGGTTGCTTCGTTAACTCATTTGCCGGTAATTGGCGTGCCTGTAAAATCAAGCAATTCTATCGATGGCTGGGATTCCATCCTGTCTATCCTCCAGATGCCAAACGGCATCCCGGTAGCAACTGTAGCTTTAAACGCGGCTAAAAACGCGGGTATCCTTGCAGCGCAGATCCTATCAATAGCTGATGAATATCTGGTAAAAAACCTTATCGACTTTAAAGAAAATCTTAAAAAGAAGGTTGAAGAATCGGCAAGGGAAATGGAAGATAGTGATTAGAGGTTAGAGGTCAGAGATTAGGTGTCTGATCGAAAAAACTCATTAAACAAATAAGGTCGCGGATAAACCGCGGCCTTATTTGTTTAATGATATACTGCCTAATCTCTAATCTCCAACCTCTAATCACTTTAAAACTCAATTCAACGCCGGATTTTCCGGAAAATTAGCGATATGGGCGTAGCGCTGGCCGAGGTTAACCACTACGTGCTTCCAAAGTTCCTGCTCATCTAACGTAAACAGGCTTTCTACATCAAATTTGTTGGCTACTATCCAGCTGTCTTCTTTTATCTCTTCATCAAGCTGTTGAGGTGTCCAGCCGGAGTAGCCTGCAAAAAACTTGATCTCGTTAGGGCCTAACTGGTAATTGGATACCAGTTGTTTTACCTGCTCAAAATCGCCGCCCCAGTAAAGGCCATCGGCTATTTCAATGCCGTCGTCAATTTTATCGGGAGCACAGTGGATAAAGTGCAGGGTATTTTTAGCTACAGGGCCGCCTTCGTAAACGGCTATTTCAGAGTAGGAAACGTCTGGCAGCACATCACCCAATAAATATTCGCTCTGGTGGTTCAGGATAAAGCCCATAGCACCATCTTCAGAGTATTCTGTTAAAATAATTACCGATCTTTTAAAATTCGGATCCATCATAAAGGGCTCCGAAATAAGTAAATGGCCTGCCGCGGCCGATATAGGACTAAGCATAAAGTTTAGCTGTTTAAATACACAACAAGCATAGCAAAAATATGTTCAATTGTATATAATGATTTACATCATTATATACGGGGTAATTAATTTGTAAGTTTGCATAATAATGAATCAGCAGGAAATACAAAATTTAAGGCAGGATTACAGCGCATCTACGCTATCAGAAAACACAACCAAGGCCGACCCTATAAAACAGTTTGAACAATGGTTTAACGATGCCCTGGAAGCGAAATTGCACGAACCTAACGCCATGACGCTTTCAACAGCCACCATAGGCGGCAAACCATCGGCTCGCATTGTGCTTTTAAAAGGTTTTAATAAAGATGGCTTTATGTTTTTCACCAATTACCTTAGCCGCAAGGGTAAGGAGATCGCTAAAAATCCGCATGGCGCATTAACCTTTTTTTGGTCGGGCTTGGAACGCCAGGTACGGATTGAAGGGACTATTGAAAAAGTAAGTAAAGAAGAGTCGGAGAAATATTTTCACTCACGCCCTAAAGGAAGTCAGGTTGGTGCTGTGGCCTCTCCGCAAAGCCAGGAAATTGACGGCCGCGAAGCACTTGAGCAAAAATGGAACGAACTGGAAGCCGAATACGCCGATAAGGAAGTACCTAAACCATCGTATTGGGGCGGTTATATTGTGAAGCCACAACTGATCGAGTTTTGGCAAGGTCGCCCGAGCCGGATGCACGATCGTATCCTGTATAAAAAAACTGATAAAAAAACCTGGAAAAAAGTACGCCTTGCACCATGAGTTTTGAAGATATTAAAAACCTGCTTATTGAAAAATTTGGCGACGGCGTAGTTGTTGGTGAAGAAACCAATGGCTTACAGCCTGCGTTGATTATCAATCCGGATGATATTGCTGCTGTATGCCTCGAGTTACGCAATAACCCGAAAACTTATTTCGATTTTCTGTCGAGCCTTACTGGTGTGCATTATAACGATGAAACTAACCGTTACGGTGTGGTTTATCATCTGGCATCTATCCCCTACAAAACACAGCTTACTTTAAAAATAAGCAAACCACATGATAAGGAAAGCACCGTATTGCCTGAGTTTTTGAGTATAAATCAGGTTTATCGTACGGCCGATTGGCATGAGCGTGAAACCTACGATTTGGTAGGTATCTACTTTGAAGGCCATCCGGATCTCCGCCGGATTTTATTGCCGGATGATTGGGAAGGTTTTCCGTTGAGGAAAGATTATCAGAATGCCGAGTATTATAAGGGCATCAGGATTGATTGAGTTATCGATAAGATATTTTTTGCAGGGACGCATTACATGTGTCCCTTTTTATTTGTCCAAATCCAGGTGTTATTACTATGCCTCTATCCGTAAGTAAAAAAAGTTGTCATCCTGAGTAAGGTTTATTTGCGAGCAAATAATAGCATTGCATATGACATTTTTTCGCATTTGATTATCAACGCGTTATAGACTTGTCAATGGCAGCGATAGCGAAGGATCTTCTTCAACACGCATGGCCGCTATACAGGGCGAAGAAGATGCTTCGTGCCTCAGCATGACAAATGGGCGAATGCCACATTTCCTTAAGAGAACTCAATTTTTACTTACCCGCAATGACGTTGGAGATCAAACTCTCCCCCCACATGAAATTTTCATGAATATTAAAATTCATCCTTAACTATTTGAGCAGCATACCGTATAATCTCCCATAGTTTAATTAAATCTTTTTAGTAAGATTGTATAACCCAATTTTTTAAACCATGGACATTATCAAGAGAGATAACATCACTTACGAGGAATTTATTGAGGAGCATTATAAACCCGGCATTCCGCTGGTGTTTACCAAAGCTGCCAAAGTTTGGAAAGCCAATGGGCTCTTCACCCCCGATTGGTTCCGTGAAAATTATCCCGACCGTAAAACTGATGTTCGTGGTACAACTTACACCATGAAGCAGGTAATGGATATGGTAGAGGCCAGTACTGAAGATAAGCCGGCCCCCTATCCCATGATATTCGATATACCATCAACCATCCCCGAGTTGATGCCGCTATTAGATCCCCTGGATTTGAATTATGCCTCGCCTAACTGGTTGCGCAACAAAATGTTCAACGTTGGCAAATGGGGTGGTGCTATCGAAATGTTTGTTGGTGGCCCCGGTGGCAGGTTCCCGTACATGCACATCGATTATTATCACCTTAACGCATGGATCACTCAACTTTACGGCGAAAAACGTTTCACCGTATTCCCTCGCGGACAGGAAGAGATGCTATATCCCCGCCCGGATGATCCATGGCGCTCTGAACTGAACATATTTGAGCCTGATTACGAAAAGTATCCTAAATATAAAGATGCCACCCCTATTCATTTTGTTGTAGGCCCAGGCGAAACTTTGTTTATCCCCTTTGGCACCTGGCATTCGGCTTATTCATTAACCCCAACCATTTCGGTGGCTTTTGATACGCTGAACAACAAAAACCATAAGGAATTTATGAAGGATGTGTGGACGTTTAAAAGCCGCGATAGCAAGGCCAAAGCCATTGCTATGTATGGCTACGCGTGGGTTGCCACACAGTTAAGCAAACTGGCCGACAAGTCGACCGTTAAATAATTACCCGGTTTTGATCAATTTAAGGCTTCAACAGCCGGATAATTGAAAAAAAAAACTGATTTTTGATACCCGGTAAGTAACCCATATATGGGTGAATTACCGGGTATTCATTTAACCGGAGAGCAGAAATTGGTTATCACAAACTCTAAATACGAAGAAGCCCTAATCAGGTACAACAAAAAAATAGCCGAAGCCAGTGTTGAGGATATGGTACTTAACATGGGGCCACAGCATCCATCAACCCACGGCGTACTGCGCCTGGAGCTGATCACTGATGGCGAAATAGTTAAAGAAGTTATCCCCCACATAGGTTACCTGCACCGTTGTTTTGAAAAACATGCCGAATCGTTAACCTACCAGCAAACCATCCCTTTTACCGATAGGCTTGACTACCTGGCCTCGATGAACAACAGCCATGCCTTTGTAATGGGTGTTGAACGGATGATGGGCATTGATAAAGACATCCCCAAACGTATTGAATACATCCGCGTACTGGTTTGCGAACTTAACCGTATTGCATCACACCTGATAGCTATCGGTACTTATGGTATTGATATTGGTGCCTTTACCCCTTTCTTGTGGTGTTTCCGTGATAGGGAGCATATTATGGGGATGCTGGAGTGGGCATCAGGCTCGCGCATGCTGTATAACTATATTTGGGTAGGTGGCTTGTTTTACGATCTACCGGTTGGCTTTGAAGAGCGCTGCCGCGAATTTGTCGACTATTTTAAACCTAAAATGGTTGAGCTTAACCAATTGCTTACCGATAACCAGGTATTTATATCACGCACCGCCAATGTTGGCGTTCTGCCACTTGACGTGGCTATAAACTATGGGTGTTCTGGCCCTATGCTTCGCGCATCCGGTTTAAAATGGGATCTGCGCCGTATTGACAATTACTCTGCTTACCCTGAAATCGATTTCGAGATCCCCGTTGGTAAAGGCCTAATGGGCCAGGTTGGCGACTGCTGGGACCGTTATAAAGTACGTGTTGATGAAATTGAACAATCGGTACGCATTGTTGAGCAATGCTTAGATCGCCTGCAGAAAGAATTGAAACGTACACCAGATTTTGATCCGCGTGCTAAAATGCCGCGCAAAACCATCCCTAAAGCACAGGATTACTATGTGCG
This sequence comes from Mucilaginibacter sp. CAU 1740, assembly GCF_039839285.1. Lineage (NCBI taxonomy): Bacteria > Pseudomonadati > Bacteroidota > Sphingobacteriia > Sphingobacteriales > Sphingobacteriaceae > Mucilaginibacter > Mucilaginibacter sp. CAU 1740. The sequence goes on from NZ_JBDOQS010000009.1 coordinate 61,871, forward strand.
CTGCGAAGGGGCCAAAGGCGAACTCGGCTTTTATTTCATGACTGATGGCAAATCCGAGATCCCTACCCGTGTTAAATCCCGCGGACCGAGCTTTAATAATCTGTCTGTACTTCCTGAGTTATCAAAAGGTGTTCTAATTGCCGATTTGATTGCGATTGTTGGCTCGATTGATTTTGTTTTGGGAGAAGTGGATAGGTAGGCAAACTGCTGCCTCCTCGTCTCGTCATTGCGAGGTACGAAGCAATCCCCGACTATACAGGGCGGATTTGCTTAGCCCCTCTGCCTCTTGGGGATTGCTTCGTACCTCGCAATGACGTGGTGGAGAAAATCCTCATTCAACAAAAAAGGGAAACACCTCTCGGCATCCCCCCTCTCACTTAATTATTAATTTTTATTGGAACTTGGGCTAATTATTACTGGTTATATACTTTAACCATAAACACGTAGTTTTTAAGCTTTTTAAGCTGCTGCTTACGACTTAAACCTGCAAGCGTGTTTTTATTGTTCAGGTTCAATGTTTTTGATAATGAATCTGTTGGGATATTCTGTATTGTTTTTAACAGGTAGGCTGATTTTTTAGCGAACGATGCTCCTGCCATTTGTGTTTGTCTTGCTGTTATGATACCAATAACGTTACCTTTTTCGTCAAGCAATGGTCCACCGCTATTGCCTGGGTTTACAGGTAGCGATACCTGGTATTCGGTAGTATCATTTGAGTAACCTACTGCTGATGATAGAGAGCCTGTGCTAAATACTACATTATCACCAGGATAGCCCCAGGTATAAACGTTTTCACCTAAATCGCTCTCCGATTTTTTAAGGTTATAAGGTACGGGGCCAAGGTTTTTAAAGGTAGAATCATTGATCTGTAAAATAGCCAGATCATACTGAGGTTCGGTATAAATTACTTTTGCGTGGAAGGATTCACCTGCCGCATTTTGTACATAAACAGAATCTGCATTTTTAATTACGTGATAGTCGGTAACCAAATAACCGTTTGAGGTTAAAGCAAAACCTGTACCCCTGAAATTAGCCGGAGGTGTTTTCGCAGCTTTAGGTTTTATTGACGACGGATGGCCTCCCGCGCCAATATGAGTAACCTCAGTTTTTAATGAATTAATTTGACCTTTTAGCTCTTCATACTTCGATTTTTCGTTGCTCAGTTTCCCGGTAACAATTAATACGCTCAATACAGCAAATATCAATACAGAAGCAGCCACCGATATTTTTGAATGATGATTACGCCATAAACGTACAATCCAAGCCGGATGAATAGTTACTTCCTCTACCAGGGCATGCACATCAATCTCATCATGAATAGCGTTAAGCCGCTTTTCAAGCTCCAGGCGTTCGCCGTATTGCTTCATTAAAGCAATAAACTGAACGTGTTCGGCAAACTTGCTTTCAATAGCAGCGTCGTTTTTTCTGAGCAGTTCAAACTGAGTACGCTCGTCGGCATTCATGCTGCCATCAAGGTAACGCTCAATAAATTCGGTAAGTTGGTTATCACTCATCTCTCGGTCCTTTATTTTTGCTGAAAAAATAATTTCTTCAGCCTTTGCAGGCATTTATACTTCTGGGTTTTGGCATTATCTGCGTTGGTATAGCCAAACCGCTCACAGATCTCCTGCATCGATCTGTTTTTTATATAAAAATCTTCCATAATGGTTTTACAGGGTTCGCCTAATAATTGGAGTGCACTCTCCATTTTACCAAACTGTATGTCCCTGTCATTATGGTCGTCAACTTCCTCTTCAACGGGCAGGTGCTCTTCAAAATCCCTGATATCGCCCCCGTAGCGGTTCATCTGGCTCAGGCGTTTAAGCCAAAGCCTCCTGCATACAGAGTATATATAGGTTTTAAGCTTACTGTTAAGCTCAAAATCGCCCGATTTAATTTTATTGTAAAGAACTATAATGGCTTCCTGGTAAATATCCTTGGCATCGTCCTCATCGCCATTATTATTAATGATCAACTGTAATATCATCGGGAAGTAGGTTGTGTACAACCTTTTTAATACAACTTCCGAGTTATTCAGTATCCCGAGTACTATCTCGCTATCTGTTGGTGCCGAAGCTTTTAAGTCTTTATTCACTCTTAATACTATTTAGGCGAAATTGTAACCCATCAATCTCAAAAAAAATCAAATAAATGCCATCTGTTAACACACAGATGACATTTCCGGTTTAGGTTTAAAGCCACATACCTTGCGACAAATTTACACTTAATACCGCCCAATTGAATAAGGTAACCCACTGTTTACAATAAAAACCGGCGTTTTTAACTATATTTTTTTTGTGGGTTACCTTTTTTTGAAAGCAGGTATTAAGCTTCAAAAACCAAAAAAAATTAACTTTTAAAATTCAACAAAATGAAAAACTCACTCAAATTAAGCCTTGTAGCTTTAACTATTGCCGCTTCTTTTACCGCTTGCGATCCCCCAAAAGGAACAGATTCGTCTAAAGCTCCGATTGACACTGCTAAAAACGCTGTCGATACAGCCAAAGGTACCGACACAACCAAAACGCCTGCCGACACTATAAAAAAAGATTCGGTTAAATAATAACTGCCGAATTAAGGGAAATGGCTTATAAAAGGGTCGCTAAGAAATTCCCACAAGAATGTTTGTGATTATCGAATTACACGAATTTTATTTGATCAGAATTTAAATTCGTGTAATTCGAATAATTGAGGACTGACTGAAAATCAATTCGTGTGAAAATTTCTCAACACTCATTTCTCGAATAGCTACAATTATTTTAGAGGCAATTTCTTTGTCGTTGTAAAAAAGACTGGTGATTTAATAAAATTTTTATTTCTTTTGCATTGTTTTATTGCCTGATTATCAACAAAAAAGGCAGTCCGTAATTTTTTTTGAAAAAAAATTAAAAATTGTGGGTTACCTTTTTTGATTTACGGTATTAAGGTTAAACTATTAAATCACTTATTTAAAAAATTAAAAATGAAAAACTTCAAATTAGGCTTTTTAGCTTTAGCTATCGCTGCTTCTTTCGCTGCTTGTAAAGGTTCATCTTCAGCTTCTTCAACTGATTCAACTGCTGCTAAAGCTGATTCAGCTGTTAAAACTGATTCTGCTAAAGCTGATTCAGCTGTTAAAACTGATTCTGCTAAAACTGATTCAGCTAAAACTGACTCTGTAAAAAAATAATTTCCCCTAAAGGAAATTTCTAAAAAATGCTCCCGATTTTTCGGGAGCATTTTTTTTGCTCCATACCTGGCAAACAATTACCATATGCTATTGCTTAATGTGAAAAGCAATAACATATGAAATATTCCGAATGGAAATCGCTCGATGCCGACGAGCGTAAAAATATCAGCTGGCACCGTCGCCCTCATATCCGTACAGCAACCCTATTCACTATTGCCTTTGGGGTGGCTTTCATCATCATCGTATTAGGGATCAGTAAAAACAGCACTGTTCATATTAACCGCAAGCCAACCAAAACAGAGGCTTATAGCATTGCCAAAACATTTGCAAAAGACAAACTTAAACAACCCGAAAAAGCCGTTTTTGCAAATACGGCCGATCAATTAGTTACCGACACGGCTACCAATACCTACAATATAAGTGCCTGGGTAAAGATCGAGAACAACAGCGGGAAGTTAGAACGATCGGCCTGGGAGGTTAAAATGCGATACATAGATGGAGATTGGGCCGAAAAAAGCAGTTGGCAGGTAATATCAATAACCGTTACCCCTCAACCATAAAAACAAAAAAGGGATAATTGTTAGTTATCCCTTTTTTATTAAAGAATTTTTTATTCTTAATGAACACTGTCGCGTAATGCTTTGATCTCATCATGAGCTTCAAGCAATTCGCTTTCCTGTTGGCTTACAGTTTCGCGCAGATAAGCCGGTAAATTTTCGTCTTGTAAGGCAGTACGATAAGCTTTCAAAATAGCATCTTCGCCAAATTCGCACTCTTCAAGTATATCATGCGCATCGTGGCCTGTAAACGCCGCTTTAACATCCAACCAGGCACGGTGTATTTTACCGCTGGTTGTAGTACTTGTTTCAATATCCTTTCCAAAAGCGCTTACCTCGGTACCCAATGCCAACTTAAAGTTTTGGCTTTGAGCAATCAGGCGATTAAAAACAGCCCTTAGTTCGGTGTGCTCATCTTTCAAATCTTTCGAAGCGCGTTGATAGCCTTCAATCCTGTCGTTATTGATCTGTACCAGATCATTTAAAATTTCTACTGTTGCTTGTGTATTTTCCATGGTTAGTTGTTTTATATTAATAACAACCCATGAATTTCGAGATTGTTTAATTTATTAATTAATAATTTTCACAATAAGAAATTTAGTTTTTCCCTCTAAACATCGAGAAGATCCAGATAATAATAGCGATAACCACAACAACGGCTATGATACCGGTAATAGCCCCGGCTTTAAAAATACCGGTGATTACAGAACAGCTGCTAAGGGCAAACAGCATAAAAGCGAATAATAAATAGTGTACGTTTTTCATGATTGATATTTTATAGGTTGATAATTTTAATGATGGTTTATCCGTCATTAAGCTGATAGCCGAATATCAATAATCAAGCCTATTTGGTGAAACATTAATAGGGCGATGTTTTAATAGGCATATACCCGGATATATGCTGATACTGTATAATTATATATACAGTAAAATAATAAAACGAAGGTCACGTAAATTTCAAAAGCGCTAAGTAGTACCTAATTATTTATCACAACCATCTCCTTGCATTTTCGCATAAAAAAATAACCAGTAAGTAAAAAATTAACGCTCCGATTAAATACTATTACAAATAAGATTACACCCCAATTATCCAGATATTTTTTCCGGGCCTTACAAAACACATGCCCCAGCTATTATTAGCTGGGGCATGTGTTTTGTAAGGCCATTTACAATTCTATTTTTATTTAAAATGATACTACAAATACAACCTAATTTTCCTTGCGAAAATTGCATCAAATGTGGCAAACGTCCGCACGTTGAACAACATAAAGAAAAGTGGACTGTAGCCTGTCCTGATAAAAACTGCAAAAACCAGGTAAAAAGTACCATTGCCGATTTTACAACATGGAACAGACTTAATAAAAAAGCTACAACAATTACTGTTGATAAAAAATCAGAAAAGCTGAAGCAAACTGCTTAAACTGACTAAGTGTATGAGCGGATGAATCAATAAAAAAATTTATTGTTTTTAGGGTAGATGAGTACATTTACGCGCTACTACCCTACTTTATATTATGCTTACTACACTCCTATCGATAAATAAAGCTACCGTACGCTATTTAAATACGACACTTTTTACCGGTTTAACCTTTAAAATAAATAAGGGCGAAAATTGGGCACTGATTGGCGAGAGCGGATCGGGCAAGAGCGCCTTGCTACAAACCATAGCGGGGCGCTTTAATATTACCGGTGGTGAGATCCATTATCATTTTTGGGAGGAGTTTTTAAGCCTACACGAGCCAAATGAACTGGCTACCCCGCACAAGCTGATAGCCTTGGTTGAGCCACGGCACCACTTCCGCAACCTTTCAAACACCAGCGATTTTTATTATCAGCAACGTTATAACTCGTCTGATTCGGAAGATGCGCTTACCGTTGCCGATCATCTTAATTCAATACAACACGTTGCGGGTAGCGGCAGCTTCTGGACGCTTGATAAAGCGGTAACCCTTTTACGCCTCGATGCTTTGCTGGATAAACAGATCATCAAACTATCAAACGGCGAAACCAAACGGCTGATGATCGCTGCCGCCTTACTCAAAAACCCGGTATTGCTGATGTTGGATAACCCGCTGACCGGCCTTGATGTAAAAACACGCGAAGAGTTTAACAGCATCATAAGCCAGGTTACGGCATCGGGCATTAACGTTATTATAGCCACATCTATTCATGAAATACCTTCGGTTATTACCCATGTGGCAGTGTTAAGTAAAGGTGCTATTGTGCACCAAAATAAAAGGGAAGATTTTAAGCCCGAACTTTTTGAGCAGGATAAAACAGACTCGATAGATACCAGCGAGCTAAGTGCTCTCCTTAACATTAATAAAAACCCTACTGCTTATAACCTTATTGTTAAAATGAATAATGTACACATCCAATACGGCGATAAGGTGGTTTTAAATAACATTAACTGGCAAATAAATCCGGGCGAACGCTGGGCTTTACTTGGCCCGAACGGTGCTGGGAAATCAACTTTATTAAGTTTGATAAATGGCGATAACCCACAGGCCTACGCCAATCACATTGTTTTATTTGATAAAAAACGCGGCACAGGCGAAAGCATCTGGGATATAAAAAAGAAGATCGGCTTTGTATCGCCCGAACTGCACCAGTACTTTCCTACCGATAACAGCTGTTTGCAGGTAATAGAATCTGGCTATTATGATACACTCGGCTTGTTCCGCCCAAGTAATAAAGAGCGTGCTGATATCGCATTGCGCTGGATGAAGGCTTTAGAGATAGAGAAATATGCCCGTGTGCTATTAAAAAACATCCCCGCAAGCGCTCAACGCCTTTGCTTACTGGCTCGCGCGCTCATCAAAAACCCTGCTCTGCTTATTTTTGATGAGCCTTGCCAGGGAATGGATGATCATCAGCAATTACATTTTAAAAACCTGGTTGATACCATTTGTAGCTTGAGTAACGTTACGCTGATCTATGTAACGCATTATCAGCATGAGATACCTAACAGTGTTGATAAAGTTTTGAGGTTGGAAAAGGGGGAAGTGGCTAATTAGAGGTTAGAGGGCAATGCTTTTTGAAGTTGATTGTTTTAATTATTTTAGTACAATGAAAGCCTTTATCTTATCCCTTTGTTTTATCCTATCATCAGCTATAGCGTCGGCGCAAGGCTATGCTGTTATTAATGATAAAGATGGTTTTGTAAATATCCGGAAAGGCCCTGGTATCAACACCAGCATCATCGGGAAACTTTATACAGATGATATTTTTGGTTACGATGATTTGGCGAAAAATAGCGGTGAGTGGATCAAAATTTACCGGGTTGTATCTGAAAACCCAGACGGAAATATTGAGCTGGGCTTTATCTCGAAAACAAGAACAACCCCCATAAGCAGCTTTGCAAGTATCCACCATAAAAATATAAGCGGGCAACAAGCAACTATTAATAATGATAGTGTTAAGGTAACGATAACAACAACAGCTTTTAAAAAAGCTCAACATAAATTAGCCTATCAAAAAACCGCTACTGAAAAACCGTGGTTAAATAAGATTGACAGCAAGCCTTTTTGGGGCACCGACGGCGAAATACCTAAAAAATCTATTTCTTCAGTTTTGGTAACTGTTAATAACGTGCCGGTGGTTATCCCCCAAACTGCCTTTAATGACCTTTATGAACCGGCATTCAGATCTTTCGATGTTTATCTCGGCCCTAAAAACACTATCTATATACAAATGAATAACAGTGATGGCGCAGGCGCATACACTGTGATCTGGATCATCAAAAACAATAAATATCTAAAGCGCTTTATTGATAACAGCGAAGTTTAAGCTACCACTGCCCTCTCCTTACATTTATTTGTCAATTATTTAACAAGGGCTAAATCAAATTACCAACTTACGTATATTTGCGTGATATGAATACAGCCGATCTGTTGCAGCGCGCTTTGCGATTTGATTTTTTAACGCTTGAAGAAGGCGTTTACCTGTATAACAACGCTTCAACTGCCGAGTTAATGTACACAGCCAACGAACTTCGTAAAATACAGGTTCCGCACGGCAAGGTCACCTGGCAAATTGACCGTAATGTTAATACCACTAATGTTTGTATAGCCAATTGTAAGTTTTGTAATTTCTTCCGTCGCCCAGGCCACGAAGAAAGCTACATTACCGACATTGAAACTTATAAAAAGAAGATAGAGGAAACTTTCCGCTACGGCGGCGATCAGCTTTTATTACAAGGCGGTCACCACCCGGATCTTGGCCTGAAATTTTATACCGATCTGTTTAGCGAACTGAAACAGCTTTATCCTAAGTTAAAACTGCATTCATTAGGTCCGCCGGAGATAGCACACGTTGCTAAACTGGAAGGTATGGCCCATATTGATGTATTGCGAGCCATGAAGGAAGCCGGTTTAGATTCATTACCAGGTGCAGGTGCCGAGATATTGAACGATCGTGTTCGCCGTTTAATTTCGAAAGGTAAATGCGGTGGTAAAGAATGGCTGGATGTAATGCGTGCAGCCCATCAGCTTAACCTGCCAACATCAGCTACGATGATGTTTGGCCACATCGAAACTATTGAAGAACGTTTTGAGCATTTGGTTTGGATCCGTGAGGTACAAGCCGAAAAACCAGAAGGACATTACGGGTTTATCGCCTTTATCCCATGGCCTTTCCAGGATGACGGCACACTTTTACGTAAAGTACGCGGTATCACCAATAATGTAACCGGCGACGAATATATCCGCATGATAGCCTTGAGCCGTATTATGCTGCCCAATGTTAAAAACATCCAGGCTTCATGGCTTACCGTTGGTAAACAAGTGGCACAATTGTGCTTACATGCAGGCGCTAATGATTTCGGTTCGATCATGATCGAAGAAAACGTAGTATCTGCAGCAGGAGCCCCACACAGGTTTACCGCCAAAGGCATCCAGGAATCCATAAAAGAAGCCGGCTTTGAGCCTCAGCTCCGCACCCAACGTTACGATTGGCGCGACATCCCGGTTGAAATTGAAGAACAGGTCATTAACTATTAGTTTGCAGTGCGCAGTAAGCAGTTTGCAGTTATAAGAACTAACCAACTGAAAACTGCCTACTATAAACTGCCAACTGAAAAAATATGGAACAATACATAGAAGCATTGATTTTCGCATCGGAACAGGCTATCCGTATGGAGGAGATCATGTACTGTTTGCAGGCGGCTTTTGAGCGTGATTTCACTAATGAGGAAGTTACTGACGCCATTAACCGCATCCATGAAAAATATAAGCACCATAGTTTAGCTATCGAATTGGTAAAAATTGGCAACGGCTACCAGTTTTTAACCAAAAAAGAATACCATGCGGTTATTAACCTGTTGCAGCTGCAACGCTCGAAGAAAAAGCTAAGCCAGGCCGCTCTGGAAACATTGGCCATCATTGCCTACAAGCAGCCGGTAACCAAACCGGATATCGAACAGATCCGTGGGGTTAACTGCGATTATTCGATCCAAAAACTGCTGGAAAAAGAGCTTATAGCTATAGTTGGGAAATCGGAAGCCATCGGAAAACCTATTCTTTATGGTACCAGCAATATGTTTATGGACTATTTTGGCATCAATAGTATTGACGAATTACCTCAACTTAAGGAGCTTACAAACAACACCGCCAGCATAGGCGAACAATCGGAATAATTTTAATTTCTGTTTTTAAAAAAAATCAATTTTAATTATTTTTACTATTAAATCGGTAGGGATAAAAGATTTGAAAAATCACTTTTTACTTATCTGATTAAATTACTATTATTGATTAAGTTTAATTTATAAAATCCATTACAATGGGAGCGCCAAAGAAACCGAACACTAAGAAGATCCAGGATTCAGAAAACGATGAAGAAGATGATGATCTTGAACCACAAGTGAAAAAAAAGGCAGTTGATGACGATGATGACGACTTTGACGGACCGTTAGATGACGATCTGGGCCGCGGTGGTTACGAATCATTTGATGATGACGACGACGACGATTATTAATCGTTAAACATATAGTACTTTTATAAAAGCATTCAGACTATGCCTCTGGATGCTTTTTTTTATTTTCGCCCCTACCTGGCAAAGCTGATATGACTATAACCGAAGTAAAGGACAAAAAATCAAAAAAGGCGTTTTTAGATGTAGCGCGCATCATTTATAAAAATGACAACAATTGGGTTTGCCCGTTGGATAATGATATTGAAGCAGTATTTGATCCCGCAAAAAACAATTTCCATCAACATGGCAAATGTACCCGTTGGATCTTACTGAATGATGCCGGTGAATTAATTGGTCGTGTAGCAGCCTTTGTTAACGAAAAAAAAGCCTACAACTACGAGCAACCAACCGGTGGTATGGGCTTTTTTGAATGCATTGATGATAAGCAAGCTGCCTTTTTACTATTTGATACCGCTAAAAACTGGTTAAAACAACAAGGCATGGAGGCTATGGACGGCCCCATCAATTTTGGCGAAAATGATAACTTTTGGGGCTTGCTGGTTGAAGGATTCACACAACCATCGTACGGGATGAACTACAACCACCCCTACTATCAATCTTTTTTTGACGATTACGGCTTTGTTACCCAATACGCGCAGATCACCAACCATGTAGATGCACATAAGCCTTTTCCCGAAAGGTTTACTAAGATAGCTACCTGGGTTTCCAAAAAGCAAGGCTATGAGTTCAAACATCTCGAGGCAAAAAAGATAGCCCAGTTCGCGGCCGATTTCATGGAGATCTATAACGATGGATGGAAGGATTTTGAAAACTTTGTACCCATCAATCATAACACCATTATGGAGAGCTTTGAAAAGATGAAGCCACTGATGGATGAAAACCTCATTTGGTTTGCTTATGTAGATAATGAACCGGCATCGTTCATGATCATTTTGCCTGATGCCAACCAAATGATCAAGCCGCTTAATGGTAAGCTTAACCTGATAGGAAAACTGAAGTTTTTATATTATCGTTGGAAAGGCGTTTCGCGCATGCGCGCCATTGTGATGGGTACCAAGCAAAAATTTCAGAAACACGGCCTGGAATCGGGCATGTTCATTAAACTGAAGGAGTATGTATTGCCGTTAAAGCGTTATGATGAGCTGGAATTATCGTGGGTGGGAGATTTTAACGATAAAATGATTGCCATTCATGAAGCGGTTGGCGCAACTTTTGGCAAAAGGCATTTAACAATGCGTTATATATTTAAATAGCCCGGGCAAACCGGGCTATCAAATTTATGCTGTTACTTTTGAGTGACGAAGTTCTTCAAATAGCTCGATCACCTTCTTCTGTAAATCGATAACCTCGGTTTCACGATCCATTAAACGCTTGTTAACAGTTTCCAATTCGTTTACAAATTTCTGATCCTGCTCGGTATCATTAAATGTAAGTAACTGAACTACTGTCATTTCAAACAGGTTGGCAATTTGCTCCAGCCTTGAAAGGTTGATATCGGTTATCCCGGTTTCAATCTTTGAAAAAGCGGGAATTGAGATGTCTAAACGTTTAGCAACATCTTCCTGGCTCCAACCTTTTTGATGCCGTAATAATCTGATTTTTTTTCCGAGTGTCTTCATTTTGTTTATTTAATTGTGTAGGTTTCGCAAAAGTTAATTACTTTACAATATTATTTATTATCACGCTAATTATCAACTAATTTGCATAATTTTTTATCTAAAAGTGTAGTTAATTGTAACGGTTAGCAAATCATTTAAAGTACTGTAAATAAATTACCTTAAAACATACCTATAACAGGGTATTTTTGCTAAAATCGTAACAATCAATTCTCATTGCAATGTAACTTAGCGGGCAAAAAACCGCAAAAAATTTTTCTTTTTAAAATTTAAATCACACTTTTGTACTGTAATATTTTTTATTACAGATAAATGAACGGACAATTTCAAATAGCAACCCACGTACTCACCCTGTTGTGCAAACAGCCAGGCGAATTGTTATCCTCTGATTATGTGGCAGGTAGCATGAATGTAAACCCCGTTTTAGTACGTAAAGAGATGCGTAAATTACGCGCCTGCGGATTGATTGAAAGCAAGGAAGGCAAAGCCGGCGGTTATTGCCTTGCCCTCTCTCCTAAAAATGTTACATTGGCCGATGTTTATAAAGCGGTAAAACTCCCTCCTGCTTTAGGTCAGGCCAAAAACAAACCCAATCCGGATTGCCCCGTTGGCCGGCAGATCAATGCTCACCTTGATCATTTGGCCGATGATGTGGAAGCTGCCATCATCAAAAAACTAAGTACCATCACCATTTTTGATTTTGTAAATCAATTCGATTAAAAAAATTTAAAACAAACTGTAACATATTTAATTACAATTAAAACAAACAACAAAATGAAAATCGCACTAATTGGAGCAACAGGCTTTGTAGGCAAAGCAGTATTGAACGAAGCCGTACAACGTGGCTACGAAGTAACAGCCATAGCCCGTAACCCAAAAACAGATATTGAAAGTGATAAGATCAGTTTAAAAACCGCCGACGTTTACAATGTTGATGAACTGGCCGAAGCACTAAAAGGTAACGACGCAGTAGTAAACTCGTTTAACGCTGGTTGGGGCAACCCGAACTTATATGCTGATTTTATTAAAGGATCAGAAGCGATACAACAAGCTACCAAACAAGCCGGTGTAAACCGCCTGTTGGTTGTTGGCGGTGCGGGAAGCCTTTTCATAGGCGGTCAGCAATTGGTTGATAGTCCGCAATTCCCGGCCGAGTGGAAAGAAGGCGCTACCGCTGCCCGTGATTATTTAAACATCATTAAAAAAGAAGAAGAGTTAGACTGGACTTTCCTTAGCCCGGCTATAAACTTACATCCAGGCACCCGCACCGGTGTTTACCGCACAGGTACCGACGAACCGGTATTTAACGATAAACACGAACACGAAATTTCAGTAGAAGATTTGGCTGTTGCCATTTTGGATGAACTGGAGAATAACCAGTTTGTGAAAAGAAGGTTTACTGTAGGGTATTAATCTGAACCTATAAAAACAAACCACGTCATTGCGAGGTACGAAGCAATCGCACGGAAGCAGGTTCGCCCTGTATAGTTCGCGATTGCTTCGTACCTCGCAATGACGTGATGTTATAATGCCGCAATGTTATTGAGTTCGCTACTTAATAAACTTAGCAGCCACCCATTCTTTATCTTTTTTATGGGTGATGTATTTCAAACCATACTTACGGGCCTCATCAGTAATAATATCCAGATCCGGCGACTCATAGAAACCGCTGAAATAGATTTCACCATCAGCTTTTAAAACTTCGGCGTAGCGCTCCATCTGGTCGAGCAGGATATTGCGGTTAATGTTAGCCAATATGGTATCGTATTGCTCATCAGGGATAACCTCTTTCGATCCGCAGAGCGGTTTAATATAATCAACCTTGTTTAACGCTGAGTTTTCGATGGTACTTTCGTAGCAAACAGGATCGTAATCAATCGCTGTAATATCCGTCGAACCTAATTTGGCAGCCATAATAGCAAGGATACCTGTACCGCAACCCATATCTAATACTTTTTTACCGGCAAATTCATTCTCCAGCATTAAGCCAAGCATCATGGCCGTGGTTTGATGATGACCGGTACCGAAAGCCATTTTCGGATCGATCACTATTTCGTATTCAAACTCAGGTTTAGGCTCGTGGAAGGTTGCCCTTACGTAGATTTTGTTCCCTATCTCAATTGGCTCGAAATTACTTTCCCATACTTCGTTCCAGTTTTTTTGTGGGATGAGGGTTATCTCGTAGCTAAAAGTAAACAGATCTTTATAAGGCAGTAGTTGCTCATCAAGCACTTCCTGGTTAAAAATATCCTCGGGAACGTAAGCCTTAAAACCAAGTTCAAGCTCTTCAAAAGTATCAAAACCGATCTCGCCCAAAGCATTGATCAGCAGGTCCTGCTGATAATCTTCGGTGGTGATGGTTGTAAAAAGTAATTCGTAATAATTCATGTCAAAAATATTTCGTGATCCGCTATCGGGATAAACCTTTTGTTCAAAAAAGCTTAACTAACAGCGATCTCTACCTCATCTGTTTCAGGAGTTTCGGTTGTTTTCTTTCTATCAATCAGATACAATACTGCAAAGTTAATTAACCAATAAATAGCTTGTATCTCGGTCATGTACCACCAAAAACTTAGTAAGGGATCATAACCTTCTTCAGGAAGCCAGATAATGTAACTCAAAGCGCCCGCAAACGATACGCAAACCAGGGCAATGCAAACGCCTACAACAAAACGGAACATCGGACCTTTTTGTCGGGCCTTGTTCCACAGCGGGGTAATGATCAGATATTGGGTAAGGATACCATCGGCAAGCAGCAATCCCCAAAACAAGTGAAAGTAAGCCATAAGGCTGTATAAGTTACCGTTACCTATTTCGCCAATGCGCATAGGATGGTCTGGCATATTGTAATATACCACCAATCCGAAAATGCCAAAGTCTACCAAAACAGGTAAAAGAACTTTTAAAAGCTTCATTGCTTTTTTAGATTTGAGACGTGAGATTTGAGATATGAGAATTCATTTACGATAAACACTCATGCCCTATTTCTGTTTGAGCATGTCTCAAACCTCATATCTCACGTCTCCTATCTAACTACTAATTGAAAGTTTTCACGATGTCTAAGAAATCGCGGGATTTTAAAGATGCGCCGCCTATTAATCCGCCATCGATATCTCCCTGGGCAAATAACTCAGCAGCATTTTTAGGGTTGCAGCTACCACCGTAAAGGATAGTGGTTGCATCAGCAACTTCCTGGTTGTATTTAGCGGCAATTTCCTTACGGATAAACTCGTGGATCTCTTGAGCTTGTGCTGATGTTGCAGTAACACCGGTACCGATAGCCCAAACAGGTTCGTAAGCGATAACCAGTTTACCAAAATCTTCAGCGCTTAAATGAAATACACCTTCAGCTAATTGAGTTTTGATCACATCAAAGTGAGTATCAGCTTCACGCTCTTGCAGGGTTTCACCAATGCAGAAGATAGGAGTTAAATCATGCTTCAAAACAGCATCAGTTTTTTGAGCAAGCAAAGCATTGGTTTCGCCAAAATACTGACGACGCTCCGAGTGACCAAGGATCACATAAGCTGCACCTGTTGATTTGATCATTTTTGCAGAGATCTCGCCGGTGTAAGCACCACTTTCGGCCTGGTGAGCGTTTTGCGCGCCAACCGCTACTTTATTGTAACCTTTAGCCAATTGTACAAGGCTATGGATGTGAATAAACGGACTGCAAATTACAGCTTGCTGTGTACCGGTAATTTCATCATTTACCATATTGATGATCTCTGAAAACAAAGCTAAACCTTCGTTGTAGTCAAGGTTCATTTTCCAGTTTCCGGCAACAATTTTCTTTCTCATGTTGTTTTATGTTGTTTAGTGAATGGTTGATTATGTTGATTGAGTGAGTGGTTGGATTAGCTTGGTAAACAGATGATAACTACTCACCTGATCAACCCAATCAACCACTCACCTTTACATAAAAATTTGTCTGTATTCTTCTGTTTGTTCAAATACCGCTTTCAATAGGTTTTGCTCTACCTCATTAAAAGCACGGTGCTCGCGGCGGTCAAAAACCCGTTGCGTTGTTTCCAACATTTTATTAAAGGCGTAAACCTCAAAACCCTGTGCGCCTCCCCACGAAAAATCGGGCACAAAATTATTAGGGAAGCCCGCGCCAAAAACATTGGCACTCACCCCTACTACCGTACCGGTATTAAACATGGTGTTGATGCCGCATTTGGCATGATCGGCCATGATCAAGCCGCAAAACTGCAAACCTGTTTTTCGGAAACGGGTTGTGGTATAATCCCAAAGCTTTACTTCGGCGTAGTTATTTTTCAGGTTCGAATTGTTCGAGTCGGCACCTATGTTGCACCACTCGCCCATTACCGAGTTACCTAAATAACCCTCGTGCCCCTTCGACGAATATCCCCAGATCACGGCGTTATTGATCTCGCCGCCAACTCTGGAGTATGGTCCTACGGTGGTAGCACCATAAATTTTAGTCCCCATTTTTACCTGCGAGTGCTCGCAGATGGCAAATGGGCCACGGATATGGGTACCTTCCCAAACTTCGGTATTGGCCGAAAGATAAATTGGGCCGTTGGTGGTATTAAAGGTTGAACACTCGGCTACAGCACCTTCCTCCGCAAAAAAATCATTACCGATTATGGTATTGGTAGTACTGACAGCAGCACTGGCACGGCCGTTTGTTAGCAGTTTAAAATCCTTACGGAGTTCGATGTCGTTTTTCCTGAAAATATCCTCTGGGTATTTTAAAGCTACAAACAGGTTGGTATAAGCTACAAGATCGCCAAATTCAGCCTGGTAATTAAATGCCTTTGCATCGGTTTCGTTAAGCCTAACGGCTATGAGCAACTCATTATATTTTAACGCCTGCCCTACCTGTAGCTTATCAATGGCTTCAAGCAAGCCTTCATCCGGGCAAACAGAGCCGTTAATAAAAATATTATCGGCTTCGATTTTCACAGGGAATTTAGCCTGCAAATAGTCAAGCGTATGAAAAGAGTATTCGCTGTTTAAATATTTAGCCCATTTTTCGGCAATGGTCATGATGCCTATCCGCAGATCGGCAACCGGCCGGGTATATGTTAAAGGCAGCAGTGAATGGTGAGCGTTATCGTCGAAAAGGATAATTGCCATGGCGCAAAAATAAAAAAAGTCCCGACTGCAAAGCCGGGACTTGTAAATATTTAATCACACAAAAATTACTTTTTAGCGTAACGTGTGCGGAATTTATCGATACGACCTGCAGTATCAACCAGCTTCATTTTACCGGTGTAGAAAGGGTGCGAAGTGTGTGAAATCTCTAATTTAACCAGTGGATATTCGTTACCATCTTCCCATTTAACGGTTTCGCGGGTATCGATGCAAGATTTAGTGATAAAAGAGTAGTCGTTAGACATATCTTTAAATACAACTAATCTGTAATTTGATGGGTGCAGATCTTTTTTCATTATCTATATATAAACTTACCTTCTTTACTTCTATTTAAAAGAGGTGCAAATATAGATATATTTTTCAGGAAAAATAAAACCAAATTTAAAATAAAAATAAACCCGATATCCCCCCGGCTCATTCCTTTAAATCTATATTTGTAAAAACGGCCTCCTGCATTATTTTAATAGCTTTTTTTAACCATATCTATAATAAAACCGGCTGTTTGCTGTTTTACATTAAAACTTAAACCATACCGTTAATATGAATTCAAAAAGAACCATCCCCTTTTTATTAATCATTAGCATTTCAGCCTCTGTAACACTATTTAGCTGTAGCAAAGATAAAGCAGACACGCATGCGGATGATAGCCCAAAATTAGAAAACCTGCCGGGAAACACGTACACATTGGCCGGTAATAGCAATTATGCTTTTGTTGATGGCTTACGGGGAAATGCAGCCTTTAATAATCCGAATGGCGTAGCTGTTGATGCAGCAGGGAATATTTATGTTACCGACCAGGGTAATAATGCTATCCGTAAAATTACACCCGAAGGCGCGGTAACTACTTTTGCCGGAGGTACAGGATCTGGATGGGTTGATGGTCCTTCTAAATTATTGGCAAAATTCAACAATCCAATAGGCATAGCGCTCGACTCGAAGGGCAATGTTTTTATAACCGACTTTGGCAACAACGTGATCAGAAAAATAGCCACAAACGGCAATGTAACCACTTTTGCAGGCTCGGGAGCTATTGGCTTTGCCGATGGAAAAGGCACAACGGCAACCTTTAACGGCCCGACAGGTATAACAATTGATCATGCCGATAACTTATACATAGCCGATAATCATAACATTATCAGAAAAATTACCCCGGCACAGGATGTAACAACATTTGCAGGCAATGTACATTCGGGTCCCGGCTTTGCCGACGGAACCGGACCTGAAGCTAATTTCCGACTACCGGAGGGTTTAGCTATTGATGCCGCCGATAATATTTATGTAGCCGACGCCAGCAATAATATGATCAGGAAGATAACCCCTGCTGCGGTAGTTACAACAGTAGCAGGGAAACTTGCACCCGGATCTGACAATGGCACCTCAGCAGATGCAACCTTTAACGGGCCGCTGGGAGTAGCTGTAGATAAAAGCGGAAATATTTATGTAACCGACACTCAAAACAGCCTGGTGAGAAAAATAGCCGCCAATGGCGATGTAACCACATTAGCAGGCACAAAAGAAAGGGCCTTTTATGATGGTCTAAACCTGCAAGCCAAATTTAACGACCTGCATGGTATAGCAGTAGATGGCAGCGGCAACGTATATGTTGGCGATGAGCAAAACGCCAGGATCAGGAAAATTATTCCACCTGCAAAATAATATCAATGCAGGTTATATTTCCTGGCACAGTTCTATAAGTACACCGTTGGTGCTTTTGGGGTGTACAAAACAAACCAGCTTATTATCAGCTCCTTGTTTTGGCTTATCATTAAGTAACACAAAACCCTCGGCTTTAAGGCGTTGCATTTCAGCTTCAATGTCATCAACATCAAAAGCTATATGATGCAGCCCCTCCCCCTTTTTCGCTATAAACTTAGCTATAGCACTATCCTCGTTCAGTGGCTCCAGCAATTCTATTTTGTTGGGGCCATTTTGCAGAAAAGCGGTGAGCACATGTTCACTCTCAACGGTTTCGGTTTTATATACCGGTGTATTGAGCAGTTTTGAGTAGATCTCGCCTGCTTGTTTAACACTGTTAACCGCTATGCCTATGTGCTCAACTTTGTTCATGTCCAAATATTGTAAATTATTGGTCAGCTTTGATTGTTTGCGAAGTATTTTAGCTGAATTTCAATAAAAACTTGCTTATCTTTGTTCTGTTAATATTTCAGAAGGAACTATGAATATCCCAATTTATTTAGATAACAATGCAACCACCCCAATGGACCCAAGGGTTTTGGAGGCCATGATACCATATTTTACTCAAAAATTTGGTAACGCGGCAAGCCGTAACCACGCTTTTGGCTGGGTTGCAGAGGAGGCAGTTGATTACGCACGCGAACAGGTAGCCAAACTTATTGGCGCATCTGAAAAAGAGATCATCTTTACCTCTGGTGCTACAGAATCAGATAACCTTGCTATTAAAGGGGTATTTGAAATGTATAAAGACAAAGGTAACCACATCATAACTGCAGTTACCGAGCATAAAGCTGTGCTTGATGCCTGCAAACACGTTGAAAAAATGGGCGGTAAGGTAACTTACCTTGCTGTTAAAGAAGATGGTTTAGTTGACCTTGCCGAGCTTGAAGCAGCTATGACCCCTGAAACTATCCTGGTATCTATCATGTATGGTAACAACGAGATCGGTGTTATTCAACCGGTTAAGGAAATCGCTGCTATCGCTCACAAACATGGCGCTTTATTCATGACTGATGCTACACAGGCAGTTGGTAAAATCCCTGTTGATGTTAACGCCGATGGTATCGACCTGTTAGCATTATCAGCACATAAAATGTATGGCCCTAAAGGTGTTGGCGCGTTATACGTTCGCCGTAAAGGACCAAGGGTTAAAGTTACCGCCCAGATGGATGGTGGCGGCCACGAACGCGGCATGCGTTCAGGTACCCTTAACGTACCAGGCATTGTTGGTTTAGGTAAAGCCTGCGAACTTTGCATTGCAGAAATGGAAAGCGAAGCAAAACGCCTTTCAGCTTTACGCGATAAATTACAGGCAGCATTAACCGTATTGGAGGAAAGCTACGTAAACGGTAACGTTGAACACCGCTTACCACACGTAGCCAACATTTCATTTAAATATGTTGAAGGCGAAGGTTTGATGATGGCTATGAAGGATCTGGCTGTATCATCAGGTTCGGCTTGTACTTCGGCTTCTTTAGAACCATCTTATGTATTGAAAAGCTTAGGTCTGTCTGATGATTTGGCACACTCTTCAATCCGTTTTGGTTTAGGCCGCTTCACTACCGAAGAGGAAGTTGATTACGCTGTTGAAGTAACTAAAAAAGCGGTTACCCACCTGCGCGACCTTTCACCACTTTGGGAAATGTTTAAAGAAGGTATCGACCTTAACTCGATTGAGTGGGCAGAACACTAAATAAATATGCAGATGTGCAGATTTTAAATGTGCAGATGCTTCTAATATAAAAAGATATACGAGTAGAATTAAATCACTAATTCAATAACTCATTAATTCAATAATTAAGAAAATGGCATATTCAGATAAAGTAATTGATCACTACACTAACCCCCGCAATGTGGGCACTTTGGATAAAAGCAGCCACAAAGTAGGTACCGGCTTAGTTGGTGCACCAGAGTGCGGCGACGTTATGCGCCTGCAAATTCAGGTTGATGATAACAACGTTATCACCGACGCGAAATTTAAAACTTTTGGTTGCGGTTCGGCAATAGCTTCTTCATCTTTAGCTACCGAGTGGCTTAAAGGTAAAAGTATCGACGACGCGATGAAAATCGACAACATGGATATCGTTGAAGAGCTTGCCCTTCCACCGGTAAAAATTCACTGCTCGGTATTGGCAGAAGATGCTATCAAAGCAGCGATCAACGATTATCGCGTTAAAAATGGCTTAGAGCCAATTGAAAGCGAAAAAGTACATCATTAAGAAAGATTTGAGATATTAGATGTGAGATTTGAGATCTTGTTTGGCTCTTAAAAAGGTTTTTGATCTCTCATATCTAACGTCTCACATCTCATATCTAATTTATTGATTTGATGTTTTGAAATTGGGCTTTGTCTCACATCTCACATCTCAAATCTCATATCTCAAATCTAAAAAAATGGTAACTGTAACTGATAAAGCAAAAAGCAAAATAGATAACCTGATGCAGGATGCAGGGCTTGATGCCTCGTATTTTCTGCGTGTATCTGTTCAGGGTGGTGGCTGCTCGGGTTTATCATACAATCTGGATTTTGATAACGAAGAGAAAAAAGGCGACCAGTTTTTTGAAGACCAGGGCGTTCGTATGGCATTAGATATGAAATCGTTCCTGTACCTTGCCGGTACTGAACTTGATTTCTCTGATGGCTTGAACGGCAAAGGCTTCAATTTCCATAACCCTAACGCCAGCCGTACCTGCGGTTGCGGCGAAAGTTTTTCGGTATAATTTATTTAACCAGAAAATATATAAAAAGAGGCGCGATGAGCGCCTCTTTTTGTTTACAAAAAATAGCTGCCGCGGGTTTAGCGTAGCGTAACCCGTGGTGAATCATCGTTTCAGTCTCTGACTGAAACTCCTAAAACATATCCTCAGCTTTCACACCATCCGGAACAATCTGCTCCACACTCCAATGCTCGGCAATTTGATTGTTAGCTATCCGATAGATCTCATAAAACAAAAACACTATCCCTAAACGATTAAATTGCGATTGTACCATCACAAAATCGCTTTCGGCCACAAACCTGTGCAGCTTTATATTTCTATCGGGCGTAGATAAAAAGGAAGCCAAGCCTGAAGCAAGTATTTCTGAATTATGTTCAACATAATCTGATGCTATAAAATTCGCGGCTCCGCTCTTCTCAATTATCGCATCATAAAAATTCATAACAACTTGCTTGCTATGTTCAGATAAAGCCACTTCGTCAATCTTTGCGGTGCCATTGGTAGCAGTTATTTCTTTGCCGCTTTCATCTGGTAAAGCTTGTATAGCATCCCAATGCTCGGTAAGCATTCCATCTTTTAATTTAAAAAGATCAATAACCGCCATCCGTTTCCCCATGAACTGGATATCCAGGTGGGTTACAACAAAGTCACCCTCTTGTATTGCCCTTACAATTGGCGATTTAGCATTTTCGGGTGGCGGAGGTAAAGTTTTCAGATAATTGATCATTTCGGTTATGCCAGCTCTCCCCTGCTTAACAATAGGGTTATGTTGTTTATAATCTTCTACTATAAACTCCGGGATCAACTCTGTTTTACGTTGCCCTACTATCTGTTTATAAAATGATAATACCTTTTGTTTATTGCTGATGGTATCCATATAAATATTTGCTTTTGCGGATGGGCTAATGCATGCCAATATGCAGCCAAAAGTCCATGCCAGTATTTGAGTAATTTTCATTACCGTTTAAATAAGTTGATTAGAACTTTTTAGATAATACAAAACACCACCGCTATTTGCAGCGTGTTACCGAACCTGCACCGCAGGCCGGGCCTTAAACGACCCTTGTTTGATATGGAGAGATAGTAATTATGTAGTGAAGATATGGAAAGTTTGGGATATCTAAAAGATATTTCACGCAAAGCCGCAAAGCCATAAAGCTTTTTGTTTATCAGCCCTGCATCTTCTAAACTATCGAGCTCTGTACAGAAACATTTTGCGTCTTAGCCTCCTTTCGCACTTAAAAACTCTTAATCCATAAACAAAAAGACTTAGCGCCTTAGCGTCTCTGCGTGCCCAAACTATTAAACTCTGCAAAAACAATACTTAGCAGCTTAGCCCAAAACTTTGCGTTTGTCAAATACCTGTGTCAATGTTTTATTTATAAAAAATAGGATTAGATTTGCTTACAATATCCAATTATCATCAATGACCAACAATCCCGAACTTTCAACCGTTCCGAGTTTTATTCGTAATACCGTTGCCAATATCCATCCTTTAGATCATACCTTCCTGTTACACAAAGTTAAAGACGAGTGGGTGGAGATAAGCTATGGCGAGGTTTTAGAAAAGGTTGATGCTATTTCGGCCTGGTTTCTGCATATCGGCATCAAAAAAGGCGACAGGCTTTCGCTCATCATCGAAAACGGTCCGAATTATGTTTATTACGACCAGGCCCTGCAACAGATAGGTGCGGTAAACACATCGATATACCCTACCCTTACCGAAAACGAAATAGAGTATATTCTGAACGATTCAGGCGCGCGAACCATTATTTGCGGCAACCCCTTTCTGTTCCGCAAAGTGCTGAAGGTAGCCAATAACTGCCCCGAACTGATCCGCCTGATCCCGGCCTTTGATGACTATGAAAAATTTAGCGATAAGGTAAACCTGAACGCCGGCGTAATTGGCTTTGACGAAGTAATTGAAGAAGGCCGCAAACTGGTTGAACAATACCGCCATGCCATTAACGCGGCACGTGAGGCCATTTTAACAACAGATACCTCATGTCTTATCTATACATCGGGTACTACAGGAGTACCTAAGGGCGTGGTATTAACGCACCATAACCTTACACAAAACGCCATCAATAGCCTCATCCAAATCCCTTACGTGGAGAAAACAGACAGATTTTTATCTTTCCTGCCACTATCACATGTATTTGAGCGTACCATTTACCATATAGCCATTTACCAGGGATCGCAAATTGCCTTCGCGCAAAGCTTAGAGTTGTTAGCGAAAAACATGGCCGAAGTTAAACCTACCATTCTTTGCTGTGTACCGCGACTACTGGAGCGCATTCATGACCGCGCTATAAAAACCGGCACATCTGCTGGCGGCATCAAAACCAAAATTTTCCTTTGGGCATTTGAGGTTGGCAAAAAAGTTCGCCACGCGCAGGAAGCAGGCAAAACTCCGGGTGCTATCCTGAAGGCTAAACATGGCATTGCCGAGAAGTTAGTATTCAGTAAGATCAAAGAAAAAACCGGCGGACGGTTAAAATTCATGGTATCGGGCGGTGGTGCCTTACCTAAAAATATCGGCGAGTTTTTTGGAGATCTGGGTATTGTGATATTAGAAGGTTTTGGCTTAACCGAAACTTCACCGGTGATGGCTGTTACCGAACGCCACAGGGTAATTTACGGCACAGTAGGCCGCATTATTCCGGGCATTGAGGTGGCTATCCAGAATGTCGATACCAAACAGATCTACAGCATCCAAACACACGATAATTTTAAAGAAGATACCCTTACCGAGGAAGGCGAGATCATTGTACGCGGACACTGTGTAATGAAAGGCTACTGGAACAAGCCCGAAGAAACCGCCAACGTTATTGACAGCGACGGCTGGTTCCATACAGGCGATATCGGCCGTTTCTTCCGTGGAAACCTCCAAATTACCGACAGGCTTAAAAATATGCTGGTAAATGCCTACGGTAAAAACATTTACCCAACCCCGGTTGAAAACACCTACCTCAAAAGCCCTAAAATTGAACAGATATTTTTAGTGGGTGATAAACGCGAATATATCGCCGCCATTGTAGTCCCTGCCAAAGAAACCCTGCAGGAAGCATTCAACCTAAAAAATGAATTCTTCGAAAAGCCGGAACTCTTCATCACCGAAAAAGAAATTGTAGACTGGATAGGTGCCGACATTCGCAAATACAGCAACGAACTGGCCAAATTTGAGCGCATCAAATCGTTCAAAGTAAAACGTAACCTGTTCAGTATTGAAGAGGGCGAGCTTACCCCTACAATGAAAGCAAAACGCAAAGTTATAGAGAAGAAATTCGCCACGAATATCGATGAGATGTATGCTGGAGAAGCGGAGGAAGATTAACAGAACCATGATTTTTAGGATTAAAGGATTTCTTGATAGATAGGATTTAATTATCAAGAAATCCTCTAATCAAGCGCATCAAGGTTTTGTTATTTTTTGCTAAATTTGTTAGTATGAAGCGATCCGGCTCTGCTGACTTACCTTTACATTATGGCTATGTACCGCAATGGCTTGCCGAGCGTATGGCAAAGCTTGGTCTTGCTGTGGTTGAAACCATTGTTATGGATTATGGTAAGGAGGAGGTATTGACCCGACTTGGCGATCCGTTTTGGTTTCAAAGTCTCGGAGCAGTTATGGGCATGGATTGGCATTCTTCGGGTATTACTACTTCGGTGATGGGCGCTTTGAAAAAATCTATCAACCCGCATAGTAAAGAGTTGGGTATTTACATTTGCGGCGGCAAGGGCAAGCACTCTACCCAAACACCTGCCGAGCTGCTTAAAGTTGGCGAAACTACCGGGCTTGATGCCGATTACCTGGTGAAATGCAGCAAGCTAAGCGCCAAGGTTGATAATACCGCTATTCAAGACGGCTTCCAGCTTTATACCCACAATTTTATTTTAAGCGATACCGGCAAATGGGCCGTAGTACAACAAGGCATGAGCGATGCAAGCGGCACCGCCCGCCGATACCACTGGCATTCGGAACAATTAAAATCTTTTGTAGATGATCCGCATACATTTATTTATGGAAAAAATGGCGGTTACATCCTTAACATGACGGATAAGCAGGCAGATATTTCACGTGCTGGCGTAATGCAAATAGCAGCCGAAAATCCGGGTACGATGATCAATGAGATCAATAAACTGATAATGCCGTCTCACCACCAGGTACATGCTAAAGATGTTGATTTGAAACGGCTTGGCGCTGTGCTTTGGCTGGCCCATGAAAAACAACCTAAAGATTTTGAAGATCTGTTGTTGTTGCAGGGTTTGGGGCCACGTACTTTGCAATCGCTGGCATTGGTGAGCGAGGTAATTCATGGTACGCCATCACGGTTTAAAGATCCGGCGAGGTTTTCATTTGCGCATGGCGGTAAGGATGGTGCGCCTTTCCCGGTGCCAACCAAAGTTTATGATGAAACATTGGGCGTTTTGCAAAACGCTATTCAGAAGGCCAAACTGGGCAACAGCGATAAAAACGAAGCTATAAAGCGTCTTTCAAAAATAGCTGAGAACGCCGAAAAGGATTTTACGCCCAATGCTAATTTTGATAAAGTGGTTGAACAGGAACGCAATGATTCGTGGAAATATGGCGGGCGTACGGTGTTCGGTAAAGCCAAACCTCCGGTTGAACCGCAACTGAAATTATTTTAAAGTTGTATTGATCAGCTTAGCTGTATCCAGATGCGCCTGTAAGCTGGGTAGCATCTTTTTAGCAAAATCGGCTACTTCAACATTTTTCTTATCCTCAATAACAGTTTTGTACAGTGCTATCTGGTCGGTGTGGTCTTCAATAACAATCTGAATATAGGCTTTATCAAAAGTACCCGCTTTTTTTAAATCCAGATCTTTGATCTGCTGCTCATGTATTGGCGTTATTGCAATGGAGTCGGTTATGGAATTATCACTCCTTAGCTTTCTAAAATCGTCGGCCAGCATGGTGTGATCATCTATCATGAGTTTGGCAAACTGGATCACCTTTTGATTTTTAGAATTAGCGATGGCCAATCCGGAAGCTTTTACCGACGCAATGCTTGATTCTTCGCCGTTTTTAATAAAGTTTACCGAGTTATCGTCGGCCTGTTTATCGTTATAATTGGCCGCCTTGCGATTGCTTTGGCAAGCTTGCAACATGCCCAAAAGGGCCAGGCAAATAAACAGATAGGTTGAACGGCTCATGGTAGTTTGATTTAGCATTATACAAGTTAAACAAAAAAACGT
Organism: Mucilaginibacter sp. CAU 1740; assembly: GCF_039839285.1. NCBI lineage: Bacteria > Pseudomonadati > Bacteroidota > Sphingobacteriia > Sphingobacteriales > Sphingobacteriaceae > Mucilaginibacter > Mucilaginibacter sp. CAU 1740. The sequence goes on from NZ_JBDOQS010000009.1 coordinate 87,901, forward strand.
AGTTGTAGTTTCGTTTGCCCTATATCACCATCTTTTACGCTAAGCCGCCTGGCAATGTTATCTTTGCAGGATGGATTATTTTGAAAAGCTGCTCGCCCTATTGCAAACCGAACAGGACGAAGACAGGCAAGCCTACCTCAAACAAACTGAAACATCATCAAGCGCCGAACGCCGCACAGCCGGGTTAACCTGGTACCCTATAGCCATAAGGGGCACAGAGATAGGAAGGGGCGATTATTTAACTATAGAGGTTGAACGCCCATCGCACCAGGACGTAGCCCACCAATTCAGGTTTGGGGCTTCGGTAGCATTATTTTCAAATCACGATCCAAAAACCGACCGCATCAACGGCACTGTAGCCTACCAGGGCGGCGACCGACTAAAACTCACCCTAAACACCGATGAACTCCCCGACTGGACCCGCCACGGTAAATTAGGCATCGACCTGTTGTTTGATGATAACAGCTACGACGAAATGCGCAAAGCCCTCAAAGCTGCTACAAAACTCATCGACGATCAAAAACAAGGAAATTTAGCACGAGTGCTCACGGGCAAACAAGCTCCGATATTTACATCCGAAGTAAAACACTACTCCATAAATAACCTTAATGCGTCGCAACAGGAAGCCGTTAACAAGATCATCGACGCGCAGGAGCTTGCTATAGTACACGGCCCGCCGGGAACGGGGAAAACCACCACATTGGTGCAGGCCATTAAAGCGCTCATTAAACAAAATGGCAGGCAAATCCTTGTAACCGCCCCAAGCAATACCGCGGTAGATCTGCTAAGCGAAAAACTAAGCGCCGAGGGCTTAAATGTGCTACGGATAGGCAATCCGGCAAGGGTATCGGAAAGGCTGATGTCTTTAACTTTAGATAGCAAGATAAGCACTCATGCCGATATGAAGGAGATCAAAAAGCTAAAAAAGCAGGCCTCCGAATACAAAAACATGGCGCACAAATACAAGCGCAACTTCGGCAAAGCTGAGCGAGATCAGCGTAAAGCTCTGTTCGATGCCGCACATCAATTGATAAAAGAGGTTGATAAAACAGAACAATTCATTACCGACGATCTCTTAAATAAAGCGCAGGTAGTAACCGCCACATTAGTAGGTGCAAACCACTATACTATTCGCGACAGGAAATTTCATACAGCTATCATCGATGAAGCCGGTCAATCGCTCGAACCAGCTTGCTGGATCCCGATATTGAAGGCTGAAAAACTTATCCTCGCCGGCGATCATCTGCAACTTCCGCCAACTATAAAATCGCAACAGGCGGCAAAAGAAGGATTGAGCACTACCTTACTTGAGAAATGCGCGGCTTTACATCCTGAAGCGATAGTACTACTGGAAGAACAATACCGTATGAATGAAGCCATCATGGGCTTTTCCTCAAAAGAGTTTTACGAAAGTAGATTGAAAGCCCATGCGTCTGTAGCAATCAGATTATTATTTCCGGCTGATGTTCCCGTTAGTTTTATTGATACCGCCGGAAGTGGATTTGACGAAAAACAAGAGGGAACAAGCACTGCCAATCCCGAAGAAGCTGCATTTTTATTCAAACATCTGCGTAAGCTAACCAGTGATCTGAAAGCCCATTATAATGAGCAGGATTTCCCAACCATTGCTGTGATCTCCCCTTACAAAGAACAGATCAGGATCATGAACCAATTGCTGGTGGATTCGCCGGAGCTACAGCCTTATGTAGCAAAAATTTCTGTTAATACAATAGACAGCTTCCAGGGTCAGGAACGCGATATAGTTTATATCAGCCTTACCCGAAGCAATGCCGATGGCGAGATTGGATTTTTGAGCGATATCCGCAGGATGAACGTAGCCATGACCCGCGCACGTAAAAAGCTGGTGGTTATTGGTGATAGTTCAACGCTGGGTTATTCATCTTTCTATGCTGATATGATAGCTTATGCCGAAAAGTTAAATGGGTACCAAAGCGTTTGGGATTATGCGGGGGATGAATAACTTACGCTGGTAAGTTGAACCCCTCTGGGGTTCGCTACTTAGTCTGGACATTTTCTACAAAGCTTGATTCCCTCTGGGGATTCATGAACCTTAAAAATCCCCAGAGGGAATCAAGCTTTGTAGCATTCAATTCCATCTAACCGTTTGCTCCAGAGGGGCACAACAACCGTGAGGATAATTGGGAATAACAAAATCAGGGGATAACGGTTAAAAATCCAACTGTAAAAACAACCTGTCAAACCTTTGTTACATAAGCTTTAATATATAGATGCAAAAGGATAATAATTAAATTTATCCTTTCACCTCTCATTATTATTAATGCTCTTATGAACTTAAAAACATTAACCTTACCTAAATGCCTTGCTATCGCGGCCTTGTTGTTCGCCGCTTTTCAAACTGGAAAAGCATCGGCTCAAACAACAACCGATAACCCACACATGGGTATCATCCCGGCTCCTGCATCCGTAACTAAAAATACCGGCAGCTACACTTTTAGCCAACTAACGCTGATCAAAGCTGATAACCCAAAAGATAAAGCTGTTTTATGGTTAAAGGATTACCTGCAAAGTAACCGGCACCTCAATAACAAGATCAGCAAATTCAATTCAAAACTAAAACCGGCAAAAAGCGCGGGGCTAATCCTAACCGCCAAAGGCGCGGATAAACTCCCTAAAGAAGGCTATAAACTAACCATCACCAACCATAACATCACTATTGTAGGTAAAGATGCCGGATTGTTTTATGGCATCCAAACCCTGCTACAGCTTTTCCCGGTTGAAACTTCGGGCTCGTATAAATTGCCTTGCGCCGTTATTGAAGATTCGCCGAGGTTTGGTTATAGGGGGATGATGTTGGATGTATCACGCCATTTTTTCAGCATAGCTGAGGTTAAAAAGGTTATTGAACTCATCGCCTCGTACAAATTGAATACTTTCCATTGGCATCTGGTTGATGGCCAGGGCTGGCGCATCGAGATCAAAAAATATCCTAAACTAACCCAAGTGGGCGCATTCCGCCAGCAAACCATGTTTGGCAGCAACCGCGACTGGCCAGATTCATTAAGCTATGGAGGCTTTTATACCCAGGACCAGATTAAAGAAGTTGTAAAATTCGCGGCCGATAGATATATCAATGTAATTCCCGAAATTGAAATGCCGGCCCATTCTGAAGCTGCCCTTCGCGCCTATCCAGAATTGAAATGCGATACCGTAGCTGGCCAGCCCCCCCCCCGCGATATCAACAACCTGTACTGCCCTACCGAGCAAACTTTCACTTTTTTGGAGGATGTACTAACGGAAGTGATGGCTCTATTCCCAAGTAAATATATTCATATCGGCGGCGATGAAGCGGGTAAAGAACCATGGAAGCAATCGGCGTTTTGCCAGGCCTTGATGAAAGAAAAAGGCCTGAAAGATGAAAAAGAACTGCAAAGCTATTTTATCCAAAGGATAGAAAAATTCATTAACTCGAAAGGTCGCAGCATTATTGGCTGGGATGAGATATTGGAGGGCGGCCTTGCCCCTAACGCCACAGTGATGAGCTGGCAGGGTGAAGAAGGTGGCATTAACGCGGCCCGCCAACATCATAACGTAATCATGACCCCACAAACCACCGGCAATTACTTCGATCATTACCAAAGTGGTTCGCCGCAGGAGCCGGTATCATTTGGCAGGTATGCCACCTTGCAGGAAACTTACAATTATGATCCCGTTTCAAAACAATTGACTCCCGACGAGCAAAAATATGTAATAGGTACGCAAGGTAACCTATGGACGGAGTATGTACCAACCGTAGCCAAACTGCAGTACCAGATCTTTCCAAGAGTTTTCGCCTTGTCTGAAGTAGCCTGGAGCCAGCCGAAGAATAAGGATTACACCAATTTTTCGGAAGTGAGACTGGCCAAACACTTTGCAAAGCTGGATGCCATGAATTACAACTATCGGGTGCCAACAGCTTTAACTACCATTGATACTATGGTTGTAGGTCCTCATTTTGTTTATACATTAACATCGGTAGTACCAGGCGCTAAGATCTATTATACATTAAATGGCCGCGACCCGCTGGATACCGATCTGCAATATGATAGCCCCCTCACCTTTGCTATCCCCCAAAATGAAAAACGCGAACTGCGTACCCGGGTTATCACACCCTCCGGTCGCCGGAGTATTGCTACACGCACTTTGATGTATAACAAAGCGCCGTTACCTGCTGGAAGTTACACCGCCAACAAACAAGGGATTAAATATAAATTGGCTAAAAATACGTTTACTTCACCTGATCAATTGAGTTACGTTGCCTTCACAGATTCAGCTACCGTGGCAAAAATTGATGCAGAACCCTTGAAAAAAGACAATCCTAACTTCGGCGTGGTTTATGACGGTTATTTGAATATTTTGGCCGACGGTACTTATAACTTTACCTTAGCAAGTTATGCCGCCAGTCAGTTGTTTATTGATGGTGTGCAGTTAACCGAATCAGAATACGCGTTGCCACTGGCAAAAGGTTTTCATCAGATCAGGATCAAATACATATACAATGCTCCGCCACCGGCAACCGGCAGGTACAGGCCTCGCGTAGCACCGCTTAAAGTATATGTTACCGCTCCCGGAACTTTTGAAAAGAAAGAGCTGAACGCGGCCGATCTTTATAATTAAAAATGGAATTAGGAATAAGCACCTTTGGTGAGGTACACCCCGACGGAACAAGCGGCAAAGCCGTTAACGCCCACAAACGGGTACAGGAATTATTGGAAGAAGTAAAACTGGCCGACGAAGTTGGCCTGGACGTTTATGCTTTCGGCGAACATCACCGGCCCGATTTTGTGATCTCAGCACCAGAGATATTGATCTCGGCCGCGGCGGCTATCACCAAAAATATCCGGCTGTCGAGTTCAGTAACCGTATTGAGCTCAGCCGATCCGGTGCGCACTTTTCAAAACTTTGCCACTGCCGACCTGGTTTCGGGTGGCCGAGTGGAGATGATTGCCGGTCGTGGTTCATTTATTGAATCGTTCCCATTGTTCGGATTTGATCTGAATGATTACGACGCGCTGTTTACCGAAAAGCTTGAAATGTTTTTGCAAATCAACAAACAGGAAATTGTATCGTGGAAGGGTAACTTTAGGGCACCTATACGTAACCAAGGCGTATATCCAAGGCCGTTGCAGCAGGAAATACCAGTATGGATAGGCGTTGGTGGTACCCCGGCTTCGGCTAAACGTGCTGGTGCTTTAGGCTTGCCCATGATCATTGCTATTTTAGGGAGCGCGCCGAAACACTTTGTAACCTTTGTTGAGCTTTACCGCGAATCCGCAGCCAAGGCCGGGCACGATGTGAGTAAGCTTCAGTTGGGCATCAGTTCACAATTTTATGTAGCTGAAAACTCCCATCAAGCAGCCGATGAATTTTACCCAAGTTATGAAGCCTTGATGACCCGTGTTGGCCGCGACAGGGGCTGGTCGCCTATGACGAGGGAACAGTTTGAGTATTTACGCGATTTTGGTCCGCTGGTAGTTGGTGATACGCAAAAGGCTATCGATAAGATCATGGCACAGTATGAGCTTTTTGGCAACACCCGTTTTGTAGCGCAGCTGGTTACTGGGTTTACGCCACATAAGAATATTTTAAAGGCTATCGAAATTTATGGAACTAAAGTGGCTCCGGTTGTGCGGAGGGAAACGGGCAGTAAGGCCTAAGTTCGCATCGTTGCATAGCCAGACTTACGAAGTTTTAAAAACTTCGTAAGTCACACTTGAAATCATATCGTTTTGTTTTACGCTTTACCGCCTGTTAGAAACTCTTCAATAATAGCTACCGCCGGATACTCCTTCTCGTCCGCAACCTCATCTATATCGCCAATATAATCACCATGCCCCGCAGGCAATATACAAAGCTGCGCATTAGGCAACATGCGGTATAACTCAAGCGAATGCTCAGGTACTATTACATCCTTATCTCCGGCTATCACCAAGGCCGGCATGGTAATAGAACGAATGGCATCGTCCTCCCAATCCTCGAAAATCAACATCCGGTCACGATCACGGTTATGCATAGTTTCTAAAGCTTCCTGATCATTATTTATAGCAAGATAAGCGTCCTTTAAAAACTGTGGCATAGTATCAAAGCCACCATTCCGCATAAAATCCCAGAAGCCGGGAAAAAAACCCGAGCGCTTATAAAACGACGAGGCGATCACAATTTTGTGAACCAATTGCGGATGCCTGATGGCTACCTGCATGGCGGTGTTACCGCCATTACTAAAACCTAAAATATCAGCCTGTTTAATATCAAGACTTTTCAATAGAGCCGCGACGTCATCGGCATCTTGCTCAAAAGAAGTAGGCACTCCCCTGTCCGGCGTGCGGCCATGGGCTTGAAGATCTACCGCTATAACCTGGTGTTTTTGCGCAAACAAGTGCAGAACCCGGCCAAAAGTAACATAGATGTCCGAACCGCCTCCGTGGATGAGTACCAACGGAAAGCCCTCGCCATGAACTTCGTAATACATTTTCAGGCCGTTAACAACGGCGTAGTTTCCGGCATTATTGGTTAATGTCATAATCCATAGGTTTTTATTTCATTACAAACTTAGTTGTATGAAGATAAGGCTCCGGGTGGCAATTACGACAATTTGAGGTATAAAAAATGCCAGTAATTATTGCTGAGCCATCGCTGTAACAGCTTGCAGATACCAGGCAGCATGTGGTAACCATTGCTCCGTCCAGCGCCACTCGTTGCCGTCATCCTTCATTTTAAAGTCGATACCGCTACCATCCGCGTTTTCTTTTTTTCCGGTGATACCGTTGGAGATACCACCTTTGCCGGATCCATGGCCAAAATTCGAACTCATGTAAGGCACATTGTTTTTACCATATTGGTACATAAAGCACATTTGGTAGGGGTTACAACCCAAGATCCAGGCTATTTGGTGCGATGCGTATTCGGCCAGTTCCTTTTTAACGCCCCAACCGCCTTTTTCAGGATAAACTAATCTTCCGCCCACTAATGCAGCTGTAGCTAATGAGCCAAGGCGGGCATTCTCCCCCTGCCACCACCAACCGGTCTCGTTTTCGTGAGGGATAAAGAAGCCATCTTTTACGGCACTTTTAAATTTGAACGATTGACGGGCATAACCGAAAGGATTATCTACATTGGAGGTTACTTTCAAATTGTAATCTAAAGCTTTTTTTATGGTTGATAGCGCGGCAGCTCTTTCGTTGCTGTCTTTTTCTTTATCCAAATAACGGGATAAGGCTACTATTGGCATTCCCGCATCTGATGCATGCCAGAAAGGCCTGTCGCCATCATCGGCAATAAAATAACCGGCAGGGCTCATTCTTTTTGTAAGATTCTGCGCACGCTTGCGAGCTTGATCGCGGTAAAAGGTACTATCTGTTGCTATCCATAATTCGGTGGCTGCCATAAGGGCGCAGTAGTCGTCGATAATATTTTCTTTGCCATCGTCATCGTATTTTGTGTTGTTTACTAATAGATGAGCAAAGGCCCGTTTAGCGGCAGCAAGATATTCGGCCGATTTAAAATCGCCATCTTTTTTTAGTTGTGAGACCCTCGCCAATGATGCTATCGCCATACCTCCGCCTTCGCGAAAGGCGGCTTGGTATTCATCCGTGGTAACGCTGTTAGCCTTCAATCCTACCACCCGACGAGCTTTAGGATCTTTATTAAAATAGCTGAATACGATCATGTAGAAATAATCGTCTTTAGATAATGCCCGCATCATGTAATCGGCTCCCCAAAAGGCTTCATTCACCATGCCATCATAAACCTTCAACTTATTCAATAATCCCGGCGCAGTTTGCACGGTATTGATCATAGACCAGGTAACCAACGGGATCTGTTGCGGCGACATAAAATTGGCATAAGCTAAGTGCGAAAAATACTTACTTACATCTCCTGAAGCGTCACACCAGCCTCCACGTAAGTCAACCTTCTTATCGCTCCCGTAAAGCTGCACTGCCGAATCGGACTTCCATTCGGTTGGAGTGTTGGCCCGCTGCCTGTTATAATAGCTTAATACCGATGGGATAGTGGTAACGGCAAGGGCATTCTCCTTGATCTCGAACCAATCGGAAAGCGCTTTGCCAATCGCTATACGGTATTTACCGTCTGTTTTGAAATTTGAAAAATCGGCTTGGTAAAAACTGGCTCCTTTCGCCCATTCTTCCACATGTAATACGGCGCTTAACTTTCCTGTAAAAACCGCTTTACCTGTCGCGTTTTGTAATTGGAAAGTTGTGCCTTGTTCAAATTTACCGTCGTTTCGTACCACTATGGTTTTGGCTCCGCGGGCATCATAAGCCACTTGGTTCATGTAAAAAACAGGATCGGCTTTGCACAGGTAGCAAAACAGGGTAAAAAAAATTGAAAGGATAATTTGGCGTGTTAACAGGTTCATGTAAATGCGGGTTTAAATGGCAATACCGGATGGGCGCAATTTACAGCATTTATTAGCCTTACGTTGTTGGCATGGTGAAACTCTGCCACTAATTTACCACTACAAACGGCACTGTTTACCTCATCTGCCGCAGGTTTAGTGCAGCGTAACCTGTGGTTGGCCATCACTTAAGTTTATAACTTAAGTTCGTCTTAAATCTCACTTGGGTCAGAGACCCAAACTGTTTTACACCACGGGTTACGCTGCGCTAAACCCGCGACAGTTATTGAGCGGCAGTTATAGATCAGATCGTAAAACAAACTGATACTACTTCGGTATTTTACCCGTTTTATTTAAGTAACTTTGAAACTCATGAAAATCAGCCCCCGGCTTATCTTCATAAATCACAATCAAAACATTTAAGGAGATTCATATCCTCCTGAACTTAATAACCTAAAGGCCCTTGTATGAAACACTACAAGGGCCTTTGCTTTTACAAAACATTATGGACGAAAGAAGTTATTTAGCCACCTGGCAAAAGTATATGCCGGTTATCCGCCTGCACATTAAAAGGAGCCTTACAGAAGATCAACAGTTTAAATTAAACATTACCGATTTTGAATCGGCCGGCGACAAAGGGAAATCCGGTTACATGTTTAATATTAATATCGAAGATGGTAAGGTAACCAACAAGATCAGCACATCGGCCGTTGCGCGCGATCTGTACGAATTGTTAAAAGCCGATGAGGTGATCAGGGGGCTATTTAAAGATAAAAACGTAAAAATAAGCGTGGGCAAATCATTCATCCTCGCCATTAAAACCACGCACTTGTCTACGTACAGATAAGCACCGGTACAACTCATTTTTGAAAGGGAATAATCGTTTAGTTGATTATTCCTTTTTTTTATGGAACAAGCATTTGCCGCGGGTTTAGCGCATCGTAACCCGTGGTTGGCCGTGACTTAAGTCGCTATTAAATTCTACGCGGGTCAGAGACCCGGATTATTTCACACCACGGGTTACGCTGCGCTAAACCCGCGGCAGCAAAGGGGCAGCTAAGAGAGTAAAAAGAAAAGAGGTGTGACTTCCTTGCGGAAATCACACCTCTTTTCTTTTTGCTATCGTGTTTTATCTTTTCTTTTTATGCGATGACTTTTTGCTTTTGCTTGAAGAAGAAGATTTTTTTGATGACGATTTCTTCGAAGACGAATGTTTTGAAGATGAATGTTTCGACGAAGAATGCTCTTTCTTCGAAGATCTTCCATGCCTGCGCCTTCTCGGTCTGTCCTCATCACTGTAATCTACCGATTCAGGCTTAGGCATCCTCCTGATCTTCGGACCAAAATCTATTGCCTCATCATGGAAAAACTTATCGAATGGATTGAAATAGTAAATATTGGCTGCATCGTAAATTTTGATACTTGCTTTTAAGCGGTTATCAAATGCCTCTTCATCTTTCAACTCTGGTGCCGTCCAACCAGCTTCGGCCAAACCGGCAATACGCGGGAACAGCATGAAGTCCAAACGTTTTTCGGAAGCGATCATTTCTGTCCAGATATTTGCTTGTACACCTATGATCTGTTTTGATTGCAGATCTTCATTGCTTTGCAGTTGTTTCTCCGGAAAACCATAAACGCTGCCAACAGTATTATAAACACCTTTCCAACGGCGACCAGAAATATGATCCGCATCCTGCACAAAATCAAAATACATAGGCAGGCGCGGGCAAAGCACCACCTGGTAACCTTTTTGGATAGCGAGGTGTAATTGGCCGGGTAGGTTCTGTCTCCACCAAAAAATAATAGTTTTATCAGCAGGCAGGTTTGTGCCGGTTGCTTCATCCCATGCTAATACTTTGCTGCCTGTAGCGAGAGCAGAATCGGCAACACGTTTAAAGAAATAGCGCTCCAGTTCACCAACATCAGCAAAATTATTCTTCTGCATAAAGCCGGCGATTGACGGGTTAAGCGACCAAGCTTTTACGCCTAATACAACCTCGTCTCCGCCAAGGTGCATCATTTTAGATGGGAATAGAGAAGTAGTTTCTTTTATGATATTACCGAGGAATTGGTAGGTGCTATCGATTGCAGGGTTAAAGGTAAAATTCTCATATCCTTCAACACTACCGCCGCTAAATTGCGGATAAGCTTTATTGGCAGCCGTAGCATGGCCGGGCATATCAATTTCGGGGATTACTGCGATCGATCTTTCGGACGCATAAGCGATGATCTCCTTAATTTGCGTTTGGGTGTAATATTGCGGATCGGCGGTTGAATCGGTATGGTTGCCCTTACCTCCAACTAAAGTAAGCTTAGGGTATTTTTTGATCTCCAAACGCCAACCCTGCGCATCGGTTAAATGCCAGTGAAATTTGTTCAGCTTATAGTAAGCCATCCAATCCAAAATCTGCTTCACCTTTTCCATCCCGAAAAAATGGCGGGATTCATCCAGCATCAAACCTCGCCATTGATAGCGGGGCAAATCTGTAATAGTAAGTGCCTGGATATTGATCGTTTCTCCACGGGGCTGATCACGAAGCAATTGCAGTAACGACATCGCACCATAAAATACACCATCACGGTTTGATGAAGATATAGTAATTTCTTCAGGTGATATTTTAAGCGAATAAGCGCCCGGTGTAGGGTCGCCATTGGTTAGCAATAGGTGAATAGTGCTGCCGGCATCCTTGTTATCTACATTAAGCGTTAAACCTGTAGATTGGTTAACCTGCTTCTGGAAATAACGCGCAACTGGTAGTAACGATGCATCGTTTACACCAACACTTGATCGACCATTAAAAGTGAATTGCCCGGTGCCATTAGTAATAGACTTTGGTAGCGGAATTATATTGACGTTTTGCGCTTTTAACGTACCGCAAAACAAAATAAATACAAGTACGAATTTGATTTTCATTAGAATATAGCTCAAATCATTTTGGGCTGCTATGATATGAATTTTCTTTGAAATTATTGTTATCACAATTGTAACAAATGCCGAAAATGAATATTGAATGAGGGTATAATTCAAAAAAGAAAATGTCATTTCGATCGAGCAGCGAGGGATGGAGCGTCGGGGCGATAGAGAAATCTTGTACGCCATATTTTTACGGAAGCATAGTCAGCATTGCATGGCGTACAAGTTCTCCTCACGCCTCTCGCTCATTCCCACCTCGTTCGTCGAAATGACAAGTGGGTTAGGCAGATAGCTTTAAAACAAAAAAAAGCGGCCCTGATTACTCAGTGCCGCTTTATGTTTTCATAGGGGTAGATAAGCTTATTTCCAGCCGCCACCTAATGAGCGGTAAAGCTCGGCGTTGGCGCTAAGTTGTGCCATTTTAATTGAGGCAAGCTCTAACTCACCTTGCAGCACATTGCTTTGAGCGGTTATTACTTCAAGGTAGTTTGCAAGGCCGTTTTTAAACAACATGCTTGCGTTGCTGGTAGCTTGTTGCAGGGTCTTAACACGGTTAGCAGCTATAGTTTGTTGCTCTTTCAGTTTTTGCAACCTTACCAAAGCATCAGATACTTCGCCTACGGCAGTTAACACCGACTGGCGGAACTGGATCACCGATTTTTCGCGGTTAACTTTAGCAACCTCGTATTGGGTACGCAATTGTTTACGCTGCAATAAAGGTTGTGCTATACCACCCGCAACTGTACCGAACAGTGAAGCCGGGATATTAAACCAATTGCTCGATTTAAAAGAGTTTAAACCACCCTGACCGGTTATAGTTAATGATGGATAAAGTTGCGCTTTGGCAATACCAACCCTCGCGTTAGCAACATTCAAAGCCAATTCAGAACTACGTACATCTGGTCTGCGGCTCACCATTGCTGATGGTACACCAGCCGAAAGTGTTTCAGGGAAACTGATATCGCTCAGGGTAGCGCTACGCTCAATAGCATCAGGTAATTTACCAGCTAAAATGCTTAAGCCATTTTCCTGAACATTGATATCACGTTCAAACTGAGGAACCAACTGTGCAGCAGCTTCCAATTGAGCCTGTGCCTGTTGTACACCTAATAGAGTTACCTGGCCTGCATCATATTGCAATTTGATAATGCGTAAAGTGCTATCGTTCAGTTTTACGTTTTTCTTTGCTATGTTCAGTTGCTCATCAAGCATCAGCAAGTTGTAGTAACCTTGTGATACGCTTGATACGATATTAGTTTGAACAGCTCTTTTAGCCTCATTAGTTTGCAGGTACAGCGCTAAAGCCTCACGGTTTTGGCTGCGGATCTTTCCCCAGATATCAGCTTCCCATGAAAGGGCAAGGTTAGCATTATAATCTTCGATGTGTTTAGTACCGATGTTATATTGTTTAATGCTTAAACCGTTGATGCTGTTATCAGATGGACGGTTAGTACTCGCGGTAACATTTAAGCCAACTGTAGGTGCATAGTTCCATTTTACCTGTTTAAACTGTAGCTCGGCAGCTTCAATGTTTTTAACAGCCACCTGCATATCGTAATTTTTAACAATGGCGCTGTCAATCAATTTTTGAAGGGCGGCATCGGTAAAAAAGTTTTTCCATTGTAAGTCGGCAATGCTGCTGGTATCACCGGTGGTAACCGCGTTCCTGAAAGTTTCAGGCTGGGCGTCCGTTGGCGTAGCAACATCTTTCGAAACTTTACAGCCTGCCAGCACTACCAGTGCAATGGCCAAACTGCCTAATATATTTTTCATTGTTGTATCTTTTTTAAACTATCGCGGGTTATTAGCCCGCGATAGTTTTAGTTGATATTTGATTGATTAAGCTGAAACTTCGGTTTCCAATACCGGTACGTTTTTGCCGTGACCATCACCATGATTGGTTGGCGTTGGTTTACCGCTAATGCGTTCCTGCAAAGCCTGGAATATTACGTATAATACAGGGATGATGAACAAACCTAATATTACACCCGAAACCATCCCGCCGGCAGCACCGATACTGATAGAGTGGTTACCCTGTGCAGAAGGACCGGTTGCAATACTCATCGGGAATAGACCGAATACGAAAGCTAACGAGGTCATGATGATTGGACGGATACGGAGCTGAGCAGCTTCAATAGCCGATTGCACCAATCCATGCCCTGCCTTACGCCTTTGTACCGCGAACTCTACAATCAGGATGGCGTTCTTCGCTAACAAACCGATGAGCATGATGAGCGCTACCTGTACATAGATGTTGTTTTCGATACCGGTTAAGCCCAACACCACAAACACACCAAATAAACCTGTAGGTATTGAAAGGATAACTGCCAGTGGCAGGATATAACTTTCATATTGTGCAGATAACAGGAAGTATACGAACACCAAACATAAGATGAAGATCACGGTAGACTGACCACCTGAAGAGATCTCCTCGCGGGTTTGGCCGGTAAACTCATAGGCAAAACCTTGTGGCAATTGCTCTTTAGCTGTTTCCTCAATCGCTTTGATCGCATCACCAGAACTATAACCTGGTTTAGGGATAGCGTTGATCTCGATAGAGTTAAACAGGTTATAACGTGAGGCTGTTTCCGAACCGTAAACACGGGTTAATTTAACCAGGGTGTTGATAGGTACGTTTTGGCCTTGTTTGTTTTTAACAAATACACGGTCGATAGTTGAAGGATCGGTCCTATCCGCAACATCAGCCTGTACAACCACACGATAGTATTTACCAAAGCGGTTAAAGTCTGATGCTTGCGCGGTACCGAAGTAAGCCTGCATGGTGGTTAAGATATCCTTAACGCTTACACCTAACTGGTTGGCTTTTTCGTCATCAACATCTAATTGCAACTGAGGATAATCAGCTTTGTATGAAGTAAAGGCGAAAGCTACAGCAGGTTTCTGCATCAACTTGCCGATAAAGTTATTGGCCACGCCGCTAAATTTATCCAAACGGCCGTTGGTTTTATCTTGTAACATTACGTCCAATGCTTCTACGTTACTAAAACCAGGAACGGTTGGGAAACTGAACACGAAGAAGGTACCACCCGGTATGCCGGCCAGTTTACCACGAACAATGTTCTGGATAGCATCGATGTTTTTAACCTCGCCCCTTTCCTCATTCGGTTTTAATAAAAGGAAGATAACACCTGCAGACGGGCTGCTTGATTGGGTAAGGAAGTTGAAACCAGACAACGCAGTTACGAACCTTGCTGATGGTAACACTTTCAACTGCTCTTCAGCATCATGGAAAATTTTATTGGTTCCGCTTAATGAAGTACCAGATGGGGTATTCACGGCGATAGCCACGAAGCCCTGATCCTCTGTAGGGATAAAGCCTGTTTTAGTTCTGCCCATCATGATAACGGTAGCAGCAACTATAATTACAAGCCCAAGTACACCTAACCATTTTTTCTTCATCAGGAACTTCAAACCGCCAACGTATTTGTTGGTCATGTAGTTGAAACCACCGTTAAAGCCGGCGTAGAATTTATCAACAAAGCCTTGTTTATGCGCGCCGTGACCATCAGCATGTTTGTTCTTTAAGAACAAGGCAGCCAAAGCAGGGCTTAATGTTAACGCGTTAACAGCTGAGATAATAATGGAAATAGCCATGGTTAACGCGAACTGGCGGTAGAAAATACCGGTAGAACCCGTCATGAAACTTACCGGTAAAAATACCGCCGCCATAACTAACGTAATGGATATGATCGCACCGGTAATTTCGTTCATCGCTTCGGTAGTGGCAGCTTTTGGAGTAAGGGTTGGATCCTGCTCCATTTTGGCATGCACCGCCTCCACCACCACAATGGCATCATCCACCACAATACCGATGGCGAGAACCAAAGCGAACAGCGTTAACAAGTTAACCGAGAACCCGAACAGGTTCATAAAGAAGAAAGTACCAAGAATAGCTACCGGTACCGCGATGGCCGGAATCAGGGTAGACCTGAAATCCTGCAAGAAGATAAACACCACGATAAATACCAGGATAAAGGCCTCAACCAAAGTATGTTCAACCTGGTTGATAGATTCATCAAGATCTGTTTTGGTACGATAGAATTGGTTGTATTTGATACCAACAGGGAAATCTTTTGATAATTTCACCATCAGGTTATCGATAGCGATCTGGATTTCGTTAGCGTTTGAACCTGACAACTGGATAAGACCGATAACGATACCATCGTGACCGTTCAGGTTACTTTTACTATTGTATGAGTAAGCGCCTAATTCAATCCGGGCTACATCTTTTAAATGCAGTACAGAACCATCAGAGTTTGCGCGGATAGCGATATTCTCGTATTCTTCGGGTTTGGTAAGCTTACCTTTATATTTAATTACGTATTCAAATGCCTCGTCGCTGCGCTCACCAAATTTACCTGGGGCAGCCTCCAAGTTTTTGTCTTGAATAGCAGCGGTAACTTCGGCTGGGGTAACATTGTGGGCTGCCATTTGGGCTGGGTTCAGCCAAACGCGCATCGAATAATCTTTAACACCACCAAAAATACTGGCCGAACCTATACCCGGGATACGTTTAATTTCGGGAATGATGTTGATCTGCGCGTAGTTGGCTACAAATGTGGCATCGTATTTTTTAGGATCTTCGGTATAGATAGCCATCGCGCCGATGAAGCTGTTTTGCTGTTTGGTAGTTGTGATACCATATTGCAATACCTCGGCAGGTAACTGACTTGAAGCCTGTGATACACGGTTTTGAACGTTTACCGCAGCCTGATCGGGGTTAGTACCTTGCTTAAAGTAAACGGTGATACCTAATGTACCGTCGTTACTGGCGGTAGATGTCATATAGGTCATATTTTCCACACCGTTAATAGCCTCTTCTAACGAAGGTGTAACGGAACGTAAAATAGTTTCGGCGTTGGCGCCAGGATATACTGCCGATACCAATACTGCCGGAGGGGCAATATTCGGGAACCTTTCCAGGGGCAGTTTGGTTAAACCAAGTACACCCACTATCACCAATAATATGGAGATAACAGTTGAGAGTACCGGTCTTTCTATAAATTTCTGAAACATGACTTTTAAAGTTTAAGTGTATGTATTAGTGTTTAACTACAGCAGCTACTTTATCAGCTTGCTTTTGAGGCTGGATCACCATACCTTCCTGTAGTTTATCGATACCGCTCAATACGATCTGGTCGCCGGCTTTAATAGCCTCTTTATCTTTAACCAGGTAGTGATCGCCCGATTTACCAATGATATCGATAGGTTGTTTTTTAACCTTGCTGCTATCGCCAACAGTAAATACGAATACTTTATCCTGCATCTCGATAGTTGAAGCTTCCGGTACAATCAAGGCATCTTTATGGGCAAGGCTTAAACGGATCTTGCCGGTGTTACCAGAGCGTAACAAACCATCAGGGTTTGAGAAATTTGCCCTTAAGGTAATAGCACCGGTAGTTTTATCAAACTGACCATCAACGATATCAATTTTACCTTGTTTAGCGTATTCGGTGTTATCGGCCAGTAATAATGATACTGAAGGAACATTTTTCAGTTTATCTTTCAGGCTGGCACCAGGATATTGCTCTTTAAAGGCTACGAAATCTTTTTCGCCCAATGAAAAGTAAACGTGTACATCATGTACATCTGATAATTGGGTAAGCGCTGCAACATCTGCAGGGGCAACCAGGCTACCTTGTTTTTTAGCCAACAGGCCAATGTAACCGCTAACCGGTGCTTTAATTAAAGTATAACCTAAGTTGATTTGCGCGGTAGCTACGTTTGCTTTAGCCGATTCGATATTGGCTTTAGCAACATCTGCTGCTGCTTTGGCTGTTTTTAACTGGTAGTCTGATACTACTTTGTTGGCAACAAGCGGAGTTAATTTTTCAACTTCCAGTTGCGCGTTTACCTGTGCGGCTTCGGCAGCGTGTAAGCTTGCTAAAGCGTTGTTTAAGGCAGCGCGGTAAGGTTGTTCGTTAATTTTAAATATTGGCTGACCGGCAGATACAAACGCGCCTTCGTCAACAAATACTTTATCTAAAGTACCACTTACCTGTGGCCTGATCTCTACGTTAACAGTACCTTCTATTGATGCAGGATATTCCTGGTAAGTAGTTTCAGAGCCTGAAGTGATGGTTGCTACCGGTAATGCCGGCGGCGGTGGCGCGGTTGGCGCCTGAGGTGCAGATGAACATCCATATAATGTTAAAGCTGCAACTGCTGCTAATACGAGTGTTTTCATGAGTGATGATTTAAAGAGTGATGAATGAACAGGATTGTGGGTTGTTATACCCGTTGTATATGATGAATTGATTGTTTTCATTTTCTTATTTAATGATCTTTTCAACAGCGATGCCAATTATTTAATTTACTGGCTATCAATTATTTATTATTTAACAGAGCAATTTTCAGTCGTTATATATCGTGATTACACGGTTTTTTATCACGAGCGGCGCTAATTGCAGTAATTAGATGTTACAACACCGTTAAATTGTTTAACACTGTTAAATGCTGGATGCGGGTTGTGAGTGAGCTTGTTCATTGTATTAGAGTGTTTGAGTTAAAAATATGCTTAATAATTATTTAACGCCGTTAAACAGTTTAACAGCGTTAGTGATAAGGCACAAGAAAGATCAATCTTTCATCGACCTGATAATCCCGCCTATGGTATCTTTCAATACCTGGCGGTTAACTTCGTCAGAGAAACCTCTGCTTAGTAAGTTTATGGATACCAACCCGTGCACAACCGACCAAAAAGTGTAGTATTTGGTGCAGATCACTTCGTCGTTGATATCTTCAATTTTCATGAGTTGTTTAATTGCCTCGCTAACCAGTGTTGTTTGCATTTGAGCCTCGGGGAGTGACTTGATCATATCGCAACAACAGCAGTTCATTTGTACACCAAACATCACCTGGTAAAGTTCCTTGTTTGCAAAGGCGAAGTTCCAATAGGCCAGCCACATGGCTTCCAGTTGGTCTTCAACACGGCTATGCTCGTTTTTAGCTGCCGTCATATCTTTACCTAAAATAGCGTAGCCCTTGCGGGTAAGCTCAATAAGGATAGCATCCTTATTGGCAAAGTATTCATATATAATGGGTGCGGTGTACTCAATTACGTCGGCAATTTTGCGCATGCTCAAGGCTTGCCAGCCTTCATGCTTTACTATCTGTAGCGCGGCGTCCAGAATATTGATCCTGGTCTCCTCTTTTAAGCGCTGAATTCGTTCTTTACTTGCCATTTTACTTACACTGGTAAATCATTTAACAGTGTTAAGCAAAAGTATAACGGTTTTTAATTTTATTTACCATCGGTTTGTAAAAAACGTTTCACGCAATTGTCATGGATTAAACCTTCTCGGTGCAATCCAGTCGCCTAAACGCTTACTTTTTTACCAGGTACACCAATTGCCCAATATGGTAACCCTGGTGAATAGTTCTGTTAATCAGGATATTTAACCTATTACGATGAGGTTCCTTTTCAAAAGCATCTAAAGCAATTTCGCTGTGCGGTTTAAACCAGTCGTCTGGTTGCATGGCGTTCATTTTTTCGGTAAGTACCTCATTTACTTTAGTCCAGTACTCCTTTAGTTCGGCCAGCGAAGGTTTATCAAGGCCGGCACTTTCAGGATTTTTAAGGAATATATGATCGAGTTGGGGATAGAGCTTCTCGCCCAAACCTAAGTAAGTAAACATCCCGTCGCTAACAGCAGTAAGGTGGCCCAGCAGGTAAACGCCGCTGTTACGGCCCGGTGCTGTTTCGGCGGCCAACTCTTCGTCGGTTAGTTTATCAAGCAAACCGTTAAGGCGGCTGTTTTGTAATTCCCAGTTAGAAACTACCATTTTGATAAATAACTCAGTTGACGGCTGAACGCTGATATCGGTAATGTTTGTGCTCATTTTTTGTAGATGTAATAACAAACCTGCAGATTTGATGCCACAATTATAAGCCAAAACCTATTCGATGCAACCGCGTAATCCCTTATTTGACAAAACTATGATACCGCGGAGTGTTCGTCATCGATTTTTGTAACCATCCAGATCATCATGGCAGCGAAACCGGCAACCACAAAAAAGGCCACCTGCAAGTTTGCAGCCTGCGCTATGAAACCAACAATAGGCGGTACAATTACAAAGCCGAGGTAACCAACCGTGGATATTGCCGCCAAAGCCTGGCTGCTGTTCATTGTAGTTGATTTGCCTGCCATGCTAAAAACTAACGGCACAATGCACGATACCCCTACCCCTATCATCCCATACCCTAAATAAACGGTAAGCGTAAAAGGCAGGAACACCGCTACCAGCAAACCCGCCAATACCAATATCGCGCTATAATTTAAAACCTTTTTTATGCCGATGGCCGATACCACCTTATCGCCCGCAAAACGGCCGATGGTCATGGTAACCATATAAACCACAAAACCGGCCTCGGCGAAGGATTTTGTGGCATGTACAACTTTCTCAAAATAAACCCCGCTCCAATCGTACAAAGTATTTTCGCAGGCCATGGAGGCGAAAGAGATGAGCGCGAACTTAAGCAGGTGTTTATCGGGCATCGAGAACACCGATTTACCCGGTGTTTCCGGCGGACGATAATCATAAGTGGTAGGATAAAAGATGAAGGAAAGGATCATCATCGCAATTCCTACACCTAATAAATGATACGAGGGGGCGATATTGAACAACACCATTAAATAACCGGTAGCAGCCCCTCCAAAGCCAGCCAGACTCCAGATGCCGTGAAAGGTTACCATGATAGATTTATCGTAAAGTTTCTGCAGCCCCACGGCCTGTGCATTCATGGATAAGCCTAAAATATTACGGGTTGAACCTACAAAAAACAGCACTACCATCAGTTGCCACATATAAGCCATAAAACCCGGCAAGCATAACACCAGGCAAAAGGCAATCGCACCTATCATCATCATAACACGGCTGCTATAATGTTTGATCATTTTGGAAGTTAGCGGCATGGTAAGCATCAGGCCGATAGGCATAGCCAATAGCACCAACCCCAATTGGGCTTCATTTAAGTTAAGCTGATTTTTAATGGATGGAATACGCGAGGCCCATGATGAGTATCCGAAGCCCGAAACGAAGAAGAATACGCTGTTGGCAATTCGCATTTTTGATTTGCCAGCTGCCGATAGTTGGTCCATGTGGCGAATTTAACTATAAATTGCCTCGGCGGATGTGCTATCTGCAATTTGTTAGCTGCTTACATACAAGGCTGCAACTCGCCACAAGGATTGTTTTGAGGTTCTGGCTTATGGAACACTTTTTTAAAACCTTGTTGTACGTAGGTTAAACCCAAGTTTAAAAGTGCCGATACCTGCAATGGTGTTGTATCTGGCAGCGTGAGTGATATGATGTGTGATAGAAGTTTCATGATTACATTATCGTTTCCGGGTGCAAAAGTGTTATAATCATTTCGAAAAAAAATTAATGTAGATTAACAACTGACGCTGGGGAGATAATTGTAAGGAAGTATGATAAACGTTTGACAATGAAGCAAAAAATCATCGCCCGTATATTTACTCACCCCGACTTCGCTGCGCTTGCCACCCCTCTCTAAGCTGCGCTTAAAGAGGGGATTTGTAGTTTTACTTTTTCTTTTCCCACCCTCTTTGCGGCTTGCCCAAGAGAGGGTAGTCCAGCGTAGCGTAGACCGGGTGAGTTAATTATTCGGCATGCTATTTTAGTATATTCGCAAGTTCAAGTTAGCAAGTTCAAGCGTCTACGCTTGAATTATCCGGGGTTGGAGCGTCCACGCTCCCGGTACATCGTAAGCGTGGACGCTTACTATTCGAACGGTTCGAGCGTGGACGCTCAAACCTGCGCTCCCCCAACTCATCCAATTGCAATATTGATGCAGTTGTTTGCTTGCCTGTTTATTTAACTTTACTTTTGAGATAAGTATTTAAATGAAAGACATCACCAAAACTTTGAGTTCAGGCCCTACATATAAAGCAGCCGGTAAAGTGGCAACCATTATTGAAAGGCATTTCAGGCATTTCCATGCCAAAGCCCTTGCCGATAATGATGAGATTGACCTTGCCCCTACGCCAAGCTGTACCACTATCGAATCGCTTATCGATATCTCATTCTGGGCCAGTTTACGCCGGGAAGAAGGTTTCTCGCCTAAATTTACCCTTGCCTTCTTACCGCCTGAGGCTGCCGGTCAGCCGTTGTTATTTGGCGGGAAGATCAAACTTGCACCTAATATCCTTACCAAATTCGCTTCAGCTGTTCAACAACCGGGTATTCATTTGGGTATCTGGATAGAAGATGATGAACTATACATTTGGGGTACCACCCTTGCTATCCCAGCCTATTGCTTTGTATTAGAAGTTATTGAGCCTGGCTTACTGGTGATCAAGCATCGCCGCATTGAAGGCTTCGGCAAATTTGTAAACATAGCCATATTAAAAGGCGACGATATAAAAGTGGTTGATGAGCACGGCTCCAGCATTTCCGATTGCCCGAATGTGCTTTCGGCCATGCTTGATTTTACGCTGCCTTCATTATGGAATGATCCGGTAAACGTATTAGTGCAACTGGCTACCTCTATGCAAGCCCACAAACGCGGCGGTATATTATTAGTTGTACCCTCAGGCAGTGAAGAATGGCGCGAATCTATCATCACCCCGATCTCCTACCCTGTCGATCCACCGTTTTCAGGCCTTACAGATCTGATGATCCATGAAGGCATCGACCGCTACCATACCTCCTGGCAGGAAAAAATGCGCCGCGCGGTTGATACCATTGGCGGCCTAACATCTATAGATGGAGCAACGCTAATAAATGATAAACATGAGCTGTTAGCCTTCGGTGCCAAAATAGGCCGCTCGGAAAAAAGCTCACCTGTTGAAGAGATCGTAGTTACCGAACCGATAGTAGGCTGCTCAACCCGCGTTATCCACCCTGCCCAAAACGGCGGCACAAGGCACCTGGCAGCAGCACAGTTTGTTTATGACCAGAAGGATGCTTTGGCTCTTGTAGCCTCGCAGGATGGCAGGTTTACGGTTTTTGCATGGTCGCCAATGGTGGGGATGGTGCATGCACATCAGATTGATATTCTTTTACTGTAGGTCAGAATCAGAATTTACAGAATTTTAGAATTTTTAGAATAGAATGTTCAGATGCAAAAGCATTCTGTTAATTTTAAAATTCTGTAAATTCTGATCAATCACAATTCAACAACAAATCATAATATTTCTTCATCAGCACCGTATCGTAATTCACTAAGGATTGATAGGCTTCTGATACCAGTTCATTTAGGATGGATGAACCTAATTGACCGCCTCCATTGGGAATGGAGTCGTAATAAACAATAATTTCTTTAACCCTGATAATTTCATACAAAAGCTGCTGCACCAGATCGGTCGAGCCAGCCGACTGCATCCCGGGTGGGTTGCTGTGCAGAAAGTCTAAAGGATCGTTATTAGTAGCAGGGGTCATTTTTTTATCAAACAGGATCGGATTTTTGGTTTTACCAACTATATCTTAACTGCTAATAAGTTTAAATATTCGCTTTTTGTTTTAAAAAAATAAAAATATTTTAAAACAAAATAACAAAACCCTCTTAAAGAGGGTTTTGTATTATTAAAAAACTTCTGATAGTTTATTTCTGCTCCGGTTTTTCCGGTTTAGGCAATAATACTTTTCTTGAAAGCTTCAGTTTACCTTGCTTATCAACATCAAGTAATTTTACCCTTACCTCGTCGCCAACCTGGAAAATACCATCCATCGTTTCGAAACGACGGTGATCGATCTCAGAGATGTGTAACAAACCATCTTTACCTGGCATGATCTCGATGAACGCGCCAAATGGCATTATCGATTTCACTTTACCTTCGTAAATTTCGCCAACTTCTGGTTTAGAAGCGATAGCGCGGATACGGCCTAAAGCAGCGTCGATAGATGCTTTGTTATCGGCAAATACCTGAACGATACCCTGGTTATCTTTCTCTTCGATAGAGATAGTAGCACCGGTTTCGCGTTGCATTTCCTGGATAATTTTACCACCGGGCCCGATAACTGCACCAATAAATTCTTTGTCGATTTTGATGGTAACGATACGCGGAGCGTGTGGTTTGTAGTCGGCACGGGCCTCGGTAATGGTTTTAGCCATTTCGCCAAGGATATGTAAACGACCATCTTTAGCCTGGTTCAAAGCGTTAGTTAACACTTCGTAAGAAAGACCATTGATCTTCAAGTCCATCTGTACAGCAACGATACCGTTTTTAGTACCGGTTACTTTAAAGTCCATATCACCTAAGTGATCCTCGTCGCCAAGGATATCAGAAAGGATAGCGTATTTGGTACCCATTTCGTTGGTGATCAAGCCCATTGCGATACCTGATACCGGCTCTTTAATTTTAACACCAGCATCCATCAAAGCTAATGTACCTGCGCAAACGGTAGCCATTGATGATGAACCGTTTGATTCCAAGATATCAGAAACCACACGGATAGTGTATGGATTTTCATCCTCAGATGGCAATACTTGTTTCAATGAACGCATAGCCAGGTTACCGTGACCGATTTCGCGGCGACCAGCACCCCTGTTAGGCCTAACCTCGCCGGTTGAGAAACCTGGGAAGTTGTAGTGCAACAGGAATTTTTGGTAACCGTTAATGAATGCACCGTCAATCATTTGCTCATCATCCTTAGCGCCTAAGGTAACGGTAGTTAATGATTGAGTTTCGCCACGTGTAAATACTGCCGAACCGTGAGCAGATGGCAAATAGCCAACTTCGCTCCATATAGGGCGGATCTGGGTAGTAGTACGACCGTCTAAACGTTTGCCTTCATCTAATACAAGGTTACGGATAGCATCGTACTCAACATCGTGGTAGTATTTTTTAGCAAGGCCTTTAGTGATATCATCGATCTCTCCTAAAGTTTCGATATAAGCGTCACGTACTTCTTTAAATTTAGCACCACGCTCTTCTTTTGCCGAAGCAGCAGAAGCAATAGCGTAAACCTGATCATAAGTGGCAGCGTAGATGGCTTTTTTCAAATCCTCGTTGCTGTGCTCGTGGCTGTAAACACGTTTTTCGGTTTTACCAACTTCAATGGTTAGTTCTTTTTGAGCTAAACACTGAACTTTAATGGCAGCATGGGCAAATTTGATGGCTTCAACCAATTCAGCTTCCTGAATTTCTTTTGATTCGCCTTCAACCATGTTGATATCATGCTCGCTACCTGCTACAATAAATTCTAAAGTAGCGTTTGCAAGCTGGCTTAAAGTAGGGTTAATTACTAACTGACCGTCAATTTTAGCAACACGTACTTCAGAGATAGGACCGTTAAAAGGAATATCAGATACTGATAAAGCTGCAGATGCTGCCAAACCGGCCAATGCATCAGGCATGATATCTTTATCGGCAGATATTAAAGAGATCATCACCTGGGTATCAGCGTGATAATCTTCAGGGAATAAAGGACGTAAAGCGCGGTCAACCAAACGAGAGATCAAAACCTCATAGTCTGATAAACGTGCCTCACGGCGTAAAAAACCACCTGGGATACGGCCTGTGGCAGCATATTTTTCCTGGTAGTCAACAGATAATGGCAAGAAGTCAACGCCTTCTTTTGCCTCAGGCGATGATACAACAGTAGCCAATAACATGGTGTCACCCATTTTAATTACTACCGAGCCATCAGCTTGTTTGGCCAGTTTACCTGTTTCGATCTCGATTGTGCGTCCGTCGCCCAGATCGATAACTTTTTTAATTACGTTTAAACTCATCTTTTTTTGTTTGTGATGCACTTTTCATCTTCGGGAGCGCATCGATTTTTATGTGTGTAAATATATGTTTCAAAAGTAAAAAAGCCATCCTAAAATGGGGATGGCTTTTAAATAAAAAAGGAGAGAATTACTTAATGATATCCCTAAGCTGTAAAGCTTTGATGATAGCACGATATCTTTCAATGTCTTTTTTGTATAAGTAAGCAAGTAACGCGCGACGTTTACCTACTAATTTTTGCAGTGATAACTGGGTTGAAAAATCATGTTTGTTTTTTTTCAGGTGACCAGTTAAATGCGCGATACGAGTGGTGAATAAAGCTACCTGTCCTTCTGCAGAACCTGTGTCTGTAGCTGATTTACCGTGTTTTGCAAAGATCTCTGCCTTTGCTTCTTTACCTAAATACATTACTTGAATAATATTAAAGCGTTAATTATTTTGTTATTTGTGGGTGCAAAGATAGTGATTAATTATGCAAATGCAAGCGGGTAAGTTGATTTGTTTTTTGTTGCTGGTGAGTAGGTTATTGGGTTGGATTAGGTGAGCGGTTGGGTTTGAAAAGGTGAATAGTTGATTGGGCTGAATAAGTGAGTGGGTGGTAGAATTTATGTTCGTTAAAATTGTCTGAACTCGAATTTTAAGAAATTTTGAGAATTAACAGAATGATAAGCAAATTCGAGAAATTCTAAAAATCCCCCCAAATTCGAGTTCAGACAACAAACTACAAACTGCCGACTCATAACTGCAAACTGAATATGGGCGTTACCTCCGGCCCGCGCTATCCGCTCATACGCCTGCAGGCCTTAATCACAAGGCTGGTATCCGCTACTATCGCTAACGCAAATTTCGTTAAAACTTCAACCAAACACTCACTTAATCCAACTCAATAAACCACTCACCTACAATAAATACTCTCCTGCCCTGCCATACTTTTCTAACTGCCTGATGCCTGTGCTGGAAATATGCTCAAACTCCATATCGCAAAAAATGGCGGTTACGTTGATGTTTTTATTGCCCAACTCCTGGAGGTAACGGTATTGGTTCAGTTCGTATTGAAGATCGGAGCCATTCCTTAATCCACGGATGATGGTGATATCATAACCCAGGCTATCAATAAATTCGGTCAGTAAACCTTCGTATATTTCTGTTTGGTGATAACGCAAGGCTTCGGGCAACTCATAGGTGGCTTTATCCTTGCCAGGATTAGCACCGCGGGCAATAATGACCTTATCAAAAATACGTTCGGCTTTTTGCAGGATGTTGAAGTGACCTTTATGGAAGGGGTTAAAACTGCCCGGATAAACTGCGATGCTTGGTTTAAAGTTTTCTACATAAGTTATCAGGTAATTTAAAGCAGGATTATCAACGCCCTGCTTTAAATTCCTTAGTACTTCGGCCCGTTTTTCACGGTATATTTTATGATCAACAAATTGAAACTCTTTAAATATCTGCCGCTCATAAACCAACAGTTTATCAAAAGGCTGATAAAGTATATTCAAATCGGCCGCGCTAAATACCTCCGATAATGCCGAACCCGGTTTATGATGTTTGGTATCCAATATAATATCGCTCACCAAAGCTTTAAGGGCTGCATCACCGGTAAACACCTCATTAAAATACTGCGCCGAATCTTCTTCATTAGTAGCCGACCGCGGATCATAAATAATATCATGAAACACCGTAGCAAGCAAAAGCACATCATTGTCGCCATATCCCTGCGCTTCCAATTGCTGCCAAATCTCATCCAAATGATCGAGCGTGTGATAAAACCTGTGTGGTTCACAATATCTATTCAAAACGACAGGATCGATACCCAATATATTCAACCGTTCTGCTTTTTCAATGATCTTCATAAGCGATATAATTGAGGGTAAGATTACAAACCATCCCAAACAATAGCAAATGATATTTTGGCCAATTAAATTCTGACCATAGCAAACCAACCACTCACCTAATCAACCCAATCAACCATTCACGTAAAGACTAACGCCCTCCCTCTGTCCAGCTTTTAAATATCTCGGCCTGCAATTTATCCGGATTAGGCAGCGGGGTTATTTTAAACGATTTCTCACGCTTTTTTCCAAGCGTTACGTTAATATCTTTAGTAACCCCATCTTTCAATATCGTAAATTTCACTACATCTCCTTCTTTGCGATTATCAAGCGCCTTGCCCAATACCGCTGGAGTAGCAGCCTCGTCATCGACCTTTAAAACAACACTACGGCCACGGATACCTGCATTCCAGCCTGGTGATTGGTAGCTTACCGTAGTAACCCGCATGGTATCGCGCACATATCGCATATTTAACCCACCCCAGGCGTTAGATACGGTTTGAGTTGTGGTATCAACGGCGAGGCCACCGTAAGCAAAATATTTAGGATAATCTGGCGGTTTAACGGTTGAAGCATATTCAAATACTTCGGTTAATGGCACGCCGGCCATTTTTTCGCACTCAGCCCTAAACTCCTGCTCGGTAAAGCCACGTTTCAGCTTTTTGTAGTATTTGTAGTAAAGCAGTCGCATTACATCATCAAGCGTTTTTTTGTTTTGGGTTGCATGGCGGATATTAAAATCAAGCATCAAACCTAAAATTGGCCCTTTATCATAGTAAGAGATAGTTTTATTAAAATCGTCTCCCTGGCGGCCGTTCGGCCCATCATCCCAGGTATCATAACTGGCCTGCGTGGCCGATTGATATAGATGCCCCGGCTGGTTTTCATAATTGCGCAGGTTATTCTGAAAATCGCCGAACATATCTTCGTTGTTCATTAAACCGGCATGGCGGGTAACCATGTACTCGTAATAAACCGTAAACCCTTCGGATACCCAAAGCATATTGGTATGGTTCTCTTTTGAGTAATCAAACGGACCAAGCTCAACCGGCCTTATCCGTTTAACATTATAATGGTGAAAATACTCGTGTGCTATAAAGTTATAAAGCTTTTTACGGGCTTCGGGCGTATTAAAACCTTCGCCACCGCTAAAACTTAACGAGGTTGAGTTTAAGTGCTCGATACCTCCGCCGCCTGCTCCTATTGATAAAAAGGTGTAATGCGTATAAGGGATCTCGCCGATGATACCGCTGGCAGTAACTACTATCTTTTTCAGATCATCCATAAAACCCTGCCTGTCGAAAGCAGGTAATTTATAACCTATAAAATTGTGTGGTTTGTTCTGAACATCAAACGGCGGTAGCACTTCCAGTTCGCCCATTAAAAACGGACTATCATAAAGCACATCAAAATCGTCGGCCTTATAAACGTGGTATTGACCTTTCAGCGTATCCAGCCCGGTTGCTACCAGGTCCTTCCATTTGCTGTAAGGTTTCATTTTGATGGTAACCGGGTGGCGTAGTTCCTGATCAAGGTACATGAACAAACCGCCAGGAGTAACGTAGCCGCGGGTTTCATCGAGATACACGTTGCCAACAAATGGCACTACCGCTTTTACATCATAACTGATCTTTACATCGCTTGCTGTCGGGTTAGCAATTTTCCAGGTGTCTTTATTTGGTTTATCAAATTTTAATGCCTTGCCTTTGGCATCGGTTACTGTAAAATTTTGAACGGCACCGGCAAAATCTATCAGCTGGTAGTACCCCGGTGTCCAAACGCACATTTTAAAATCGAGCGTTTTAAGGTGGGTTTTATTGGTAAGCTCAACATGGTACAAATGCATGGCGGCATTTTCCATCGATACCGAATACTGCATATTAACCGGTTGCTGCGCCCATGCACCGGCGCTCAAAAGCATTGAGCAGGCAAGCGTTAGCTTGTAAAGTATTTTCATGCTATGAAAGGGTTTTGCCGAATATAATAAACCGGAATTTATTAAAATGGCTACTTACTGTAAATTAGCATGAAAGATGCAGATAGGTTTTTTATAAGGATAAAATTTACAGGAGGGTACCTTAACCATCACCTCATTGCGAGTAAGTAAAAGCGTTCGCTTCTGAAGGATCTATGACATTTGGCGGGCGGGCCTGTCACTCTGAGCTTGTCGAAGAGTCGCGCACAGAGGCCTACACACCATGCTTCGACAGGTTCAGCATGACCCACTTTTTAATTATGTCAAGTAGGTACGAAGCAATCCCCGATTAGCAGAGAGGCTTTAAAAGTCCGCACTGTAAAGTTTGGAATTGCTTCGTACCTCGCAATGACGTGGTGGAGAAAAGTGCAAGTGCAAGTGCAACCACTCACCTAATCAACTTAATCAACCACTCACCAAATCAACCACTCACCTACTTCTCAATCCCCTCCAACGCAAACAAAAACGCGTAATTTAAAGCCTCATCCTTCAAATAATCAAACCTGCCGGATGCGCCGCCATGGCCGAAATCCATATTGGTGTGCAGCATCAGTACGTTATTATCCGTTTTAGTTGCCCTAAGTTTGGCTACCCACTTGGCTGGTTCAAAGTATTGCACCTGGCTATCATGCAGGCCGGTTACTACCAGCATATTTGGATAGGCCTTCTTTTCAACATTTTCATAAGGCGAGTAGCTTTTCATGTATTTGTAGGCATCCTCGTTTTTAGGATTGCCCCATTCGTCAAATTCGTTGGTGGTTAGGGGAATGCTTTCGTCGAGCATGGTGTTTACTACATCAACAAAGGGCACTTCGGCAATGATACCGTGCCATAGATCGGGGGCCATGTTGGCTACCGCGCCCATAAGCAGACCGCCGGCGCTGCCGCCCTCGGCGTAAAGGTGTTCTTTGCTCGTGAATTTTTGGTCGATGAGATATTTACCACAGTCGATAAAATCGGTGAAAGTGTTTTTCTTTTTCATCAGCTTGCCGTCAAGGTACCACTGGCGGCCCATCTCCTGCCCTCCGCGGATGCCCGCAATGGCAAACGCGAAGCCCCGGTTAAGCAGACTTAAGCGCGCGCTCGAAAAATATACATCATCAGTATAACCGTACGATCCGTAGCCGTAAAGCAACAAGGGGGCTTTACCATCTTTTTCAAAGCCTTTTTTGTACACCAGTGAGATCGGCACTTTAGTACCATCGGTAGCTGTGGCATAAAGGCGCTCGGTAGCATAATCTTCCGCTTTGTAGCCGCCCAATACTTCCTGTTGCTTCATCAACTTTGATTCTTTGGTTTCCATATTGTAATCAAAGGTTGACGACGGCGTAACGAGCGAGGTATAGCCATACCTTAAAGTTTTGCTGCTGTAATCGGGATTGGCACCAACGTAAATAGCGTAGGCAGCCTCTTTAAAATCAACATAATGTTCATTGCCTGATGCCAGGTTGCGCACCCTGAATTGGTTCAGGCCATTTTTGCGTTCGGTAATTACGATAAAATCTTTAAACTCTTCAACACCTTCCAATAACACATCCTTACGGTGAGGGATCACCTCCTTCCAGTTGCTGCTTTCGGTTTTGTCAAGCGGGCATTCCATCAGTTTAAAGTTGATGGCATCCTGATTAGTTGTTATCAAAAATTTATCGGCAAGGGCGGTAACACTATACAATACATCTTTAATGCGGGGCTGGAAAACTTTGAAAGGATCTTTAGGTTTACCGGCATCAAGATACCTGATCTCGGACGATAGCGTAGCCCTCGATTCGATAAAAATATAATCGCCCGATTTTGATTTATCTACACCGATATAGTTCGACTTGTCGTTTTCTTCATAAACAACTGCATCGGCATCTTTGGCACCTAATGTGTGGCGTTTGATTTTTTCGGTTAATAATGTCTCTGGGTTTTTAGCCGTATAAAACAAGGTTTTATTATCCTTCGCCCAAACAGAACCGCCGGATGTATTGATCAGTGCATCAGAATAGATCTCGCCGGTTTCGAGATTTTTAACATGAATGGTGTACTGGCGGCGCGAAACCATATCAACCCCATAAGCCAGCAACTTATTATCCGGACTAACATTAAACCCCGTAGCCGAATAATAACTATGTCCCTTAGCCAGTTCATCTACATCAAGCAAAACCTCTTCTTTAGCATCCAGACTTCCCTTTTTACGGCAATATTTATAATACTGCGCCCCCTCATCGGTACGCGAATAGTAGTAGTAACCATTTTTTAATACCGGTACCGATTCGTCTTTTTCCTTGATCCGGCCTTTCATTTCATCAAACAGTTGTTTTTGAAACTGTTTGGTACCGCTCATCATGGTATCCAGGTAGGCATTTTCGGCTTTCAGGTAATCAACAGCTTTGGTACTATCGGGGCCTTTTTTAAAATAGTCGATCATCCAGTAATAGTTGTCAACCACTTTATCATTATGAATGTCGCGGATATGCTGTTTAATTTCGGCAACGGGCGGTTTTGCGTCGGGCCATTTATACATAGTAGTTTCTGTTTTTTGTTTGCACGAAGCGGCAAAGATCAAAATACTTACCGGGATAATGATTTTTTTCATCGGATAAAAGGTTTAAAGCACTGAACCTTTTAAAGTTAGGTTTAAGAAATGGGAAAGACAACAGGAGTAGAAAAGAATCAGGAAGTCAGGAATCAGGAAATCAAGAATCAGGAAACAAGAAAAAAGTGTTTGCGCCTTAGCCTCTTTGCCCACTTAAAACTCTCCAACTGTCCACAAAAAAACTTTGCGTCTTCGCGCCTTTGCGTGCTCAAATATTAAACTGCTAACCTTATGCAATCCTTTGCACCTTGTCCACATTGCGTGCTTAAAAACCCACTCACCCAATCAACCACTCACCAAAAACAAAAAACCACCTGCTATTACTAACAGGTGGCGGGAACATATAAAATTAAAACAATAAACTGCTAAGCCAGGTTACGGCCGGCATTTACAATACCGTAAACCGTACGGATCACGAGCTTGTTGTAAATATCATTTAGCTCGGTATCTTTTTCGTTATTTAAACATTGCAGGGCGTAGTGCTGGATAATTACCAGCGGCAATACGATCTTTTCGCGGATGGCGATAGAGCGGCGCTCAACCGGGTATTCTTCCATTAACACGGAACTGCCGGTTAGTTCAAGCAACATCTCACGGGTTAGTACAAACTCATCTTTCAGGGTTTTCCAGAACTCGCCAAATTTCTCGTCCTGCTCCAGGTATGCTGTTACGCGGAAATCAGATTTCGACATAGACATCATACAGTTATCCAACATGGTTTTAAAGAAACCTGAAGTTTGGTACAACTCTTTGATCTCGTCCCAACCGCCGCTTTCTTTTACGCTCTTCAACGCGGTGCCTACACCGTAAAAACCAGGGATGCTTTGTTTCAGCTGGCTCCATGAGGTTACAAAGCTAATAGCGCGCAGATCTTCCAGTTTCAACTGCGCTCCGGCATTACGCTTGGTTGGGCGGCTGCTGATATTGATCCGCGATAATAATTTAAGCGGACTGAATTTCTCTAAGTATTCTACAAACAACGGATGCGCACGCAGATCAACAAACAATTTATAGCTGATATCGGCCATTTGCTGGATCAGTTCTTTATGGCGGCTATCCAACAGATCATTCTTGTTAGGATGCAGGGCAGATATTACACCGGCGTTGATCAGCTGCTCCATATTAAACCTTGCGGTTTCTACCGAGCCGTATTGTGAACTTACAGTTTGGCCCTGGATAGTTAACTGGATATGCTCATTAGCGATCTCCTTACCCATCGAGGCATAAAAACGGTGAGTTTTACCACCGCCACGTGCCGGAGGACCTCCCCTGCCATCAAAAAACGCCAGTTGAATGCCGTATTTGCGGGCCATGGCAGTAAGCTCAACTTTAGCTTTATAGATAGACCAGTTAGCCATCAGGTAACCGCCATCTTTAGTACTATCCGAGAAACCGAGCATAATGGTTTGCTGGTTGCCCCTATTTTTTAGGTGCTCGGCGTAAAACGGATGCGTGTATAATTGCTCCATGATACCGGCTGCGTGCTCCAAATCGTTCACGGTTTCAAACAGCGGCATAAAATCAATGCTCAGACTATCTTTTTTCCAACCGCTCCATAAAAACAGGTCAATCAGTTGCAGGATATCAGATGCGCGCTGGCAGTTACTGATAATAAAGCGCTGACAAGCTTTTTCGCCATTACCTTTTTGTATTTCTTTAACCAGCCTGATGGTATCCAGCGTATCGTGGATCATGGCATCCTGCTCAGCTTCAGGGCAAACAAAGTCAGCTTCTTTAAATACGATTGCTTTTATTTTCTCTTCTTCGCTTAGGTCGGCGTAGCCTTCAGGTACTTCGGTGTCGATGTTTTTGGTACAGTATTCAAATACTTTGCGCAAAATGCGGCTATCTTGCCTGATATCGAGCGTTGCAAAATAACATCCAAACAGGCGCACCTTCTGGATCATATCCTCAACAATATCAACAAACAAACCGTCGTGATCTTTCAGGATAACTTCTTTTATCGAAAGTAATAGATCCAGTATTTCACCCTGCAGATCAACCGGAGAAACTTGCTCGTTGGCATTTTTGTAAAACAGCGTTTCCAGCTTAGCCATGGCCTGCTCAACACCACGGAAAGTGATGCGGCGTTTCAACGTGCGGAAATCGCGGTAATAACACCTGAACAGGCGTGTACGCAGGTAACTTGCAACTTCTTTAGTGGTTTGTGTGGTTACGTTAGGGTTACCATCACGGTCACCGCCCGGCCAGAAACCAAGTTCCAGGATCTGGCGGCTTGCAGCGTCGATATCAAATTCTTCTTCAAGCTTAGCCTGGATATCTGAAATAGCGTGGTAAAATATATTTTCCAAAAACCATGATAGGCTGATAGCCTCATCAACAGGTGTTGGCGATGTTTTATTAAAGAATGGGGTTTTACCCAGTTGCTGTAGCAACACATCAATATTGGTGATATCGTTGGTTTTAACAGCCTCAATTAAGTCGGTCATGATCCCTAATACCGTACCAGGATAAAACTGGGTTGGGTGCGCGGTAAGTACCAGGCGTAATGAAAAATCTTTCAACTTTTCGCTAATGTCCTGGCGCGCCTCGTCGCTAATAGCAGCATGTTGTAAAAGGCTTTGCAGGGTACCGCTATCATCAAACTTACCTATTTTATTAAACGACGAATCTTCAATGGCGTCAAACAAAACCACCTGGCGTTCAATGTACTGGATAAACCTGAACATACGATTGATCTGTTCGCGGTGATCGATATCCGGTACGTACTTTTCAAAAAACGACTCGATGATCTCGGTTGGAGAACCATGGGTGATAGCACCCTTTTCGCAATGTGAACTAAAGAACGGCAATAAGATACCGGTATCCTTTACCTGGTAAAACGGAAGCGTTTGAAACAAACTGTTATATAACTCAAATCGGGTAACAACCTCGTTATTAAAGGTTGCTTCTCTTTGGCTGAGTTTTAACGTTAGCGACATAGTAAAAAATTAAATTGAGGTAAAATTGATTGGGTTAGCCTAAGGACTTTTTCCGGGGGGTGAATTTACTGATCTTTAATTTAATTTCATTAAAAAGTAAATATTTATTAACACCATTATGCAATTAATATGATTTTAATCAAAAAAATAGCCATAAATTAAAATTATGTAAATTTACACCATCATTTAAGCCCCGTAAATTATATAAATAAAAACAGGGTGCAGACAAACAAATTTTCTTATAATAGTTACGTATTTATAAGGTAAGCCTACTACAATGTCTATAAACACCAGGGAAGTAAAAAGTTTCTTCTACAGTCAATATTTTTCGGATGGCATAAGGGTTTGCATAGGCATTTTACTACCCTCGCTGTTGTTAATGCAGTTTGGCAAGTTTGATCTGGGGCTAACCCTTTCGCTGGGTGCATTGTGTATTTGCGTTATTGATACGCCCGGCCCGGTATCGCACAAACGCAACGCCATGGCTGCCGGTAACCTGTGTTTATTTTTAGTAGCAGTTATTACCGGTTTTGCAAGGTTGAATGTATTTACCCTCGGGATAGAGATCACCTTCTTCGCCTTTTTGTTTTCGATGTTTACGGTGTATGGTAATCGCGCAGCTTCAGTAGGCACCTGTTCCCTGCTCATTATGATATTTATGATGGATAAGGCGTTAGATGCTCCTGAGGTTTTGGGCTACAGCGCTATCATTTTAGCAGGCGGCGTTTGGTACATGATATTCAGTCTGCTGTTTTTTGGCATCCGCCCCTATCGCGCGGCGCAACAGGCACTGGGCGAGAATGTGACGGATATAGCCCGCTTTTTACGTATTAAAGCTGATTTTTATTTATCAGATACCGATATCGACGAAAACTACCGCAAGCTGGTTTCTAAACAGATCCAGGTGAGCCAGCACCAGGATGCCGTGCGCGAGTTGTTATTTAAAAGCCGCATTATGGCCCGTGAATCTACGGCGCCAAGTAGGATATTGGTATTAACCTTTGTTGATCTGGTGGATATTTACGAGCAGATCATGGCTACCCATTACGATTACAGCCACATCCGCGAGCAGTTTAAAGATACAGGCATTCTGTCCGAGATAGCCCGCGTTATCCACAATATGGCCGATGAGCTGGATGATATCGCTTATATTGTATTATCCAATACCCGTCGCCGTCACCTAACTGATTTTACTATCGAATTGGAGAAACTCAAAGTAAAGATCGACTCTATCGGTAAAACCAACCAGGAAACCAGTAACCTGGTACTTAAA
Source organism: Mucilaginibacter sp. CAU 1740 (assembly GCF_039839285.1). Classification (NCBI taxonomy): domain Bacteria; kingdom Pseudomonadati; phylum Bacteroidota; class Sphingobacteriia; order Sphingobacteriales; family Sphingobacteriaceae; genus Mucilaginibacter; species Mucilaginibacter sp. CAU 1740. The sequence goes on from NZ_JBDOQS010000009.1 coordinate 123,507, forward strand.
AAGATCCTGATCAACCTGCGCTCATTAAGTGAGGGCATTAATAATATATACAATTACTACAGCTCAAAAGCAGCCTACTCATTAAACGCACCTACAGGCGATGTAGAATACTCGGCATTTGTAACCCACCAGGATTTCGCGCCGCATATTTTCTTCGATAACTTTACGCTGGCCTCGGGCGCATTCAAACACGCCTTGCGGGTTGCATTGGTGTGTTTGGTTGGTTTTATTACCGCCAAACTGGTTTCATTGGGGCATCATAGTTATTGGGTGCTGCTTACCATTATAGTGATATTAAAGCCAGGCTTCAGCTTATCTAAACAGCGTAACTACCAGCGTTTAATAGGCACCATTGGCGGCGGGGTTATCGGGATAGCAATCCTTACTTTTATCCCTAACGTTACCGTTCAATTCATCTTCCTGGTGTTATTTATGCTGGGCGCTTACAGCTTTCAGCGGTTAAACTATGTGGTGAGCGTAATTTTCATGACACCTTATGTACTCATCCTTTTCAAGTTTTTGGGCGTGGGATTGTTGAACGTTGCACAAGAACGGATATTAGATACCATCATCGGTTCAAGTATAGCGTTGATAGCAAGCTATATAATTTTTCCTACCTGGGAGTTTGAGCAAATTCAACAGACACTCAGGGATGTACTTGTGGCCAATATCAATTATTTAGTTACTATCGCGGAAAGTATCTCCGGTAAAATGACCAGCGTAACAACCTACAAACTCGCCAGGAAGGAAGTTTATGTTACTTCGGCCAACCTTTCGGCTACGTTCGAGCGGATGACGTCTGAACCTAAAAGCAAGCAACGAAAAATAAAAGATATCCATAAGTTTGTGGTGCTTAACCATATCCTGTCATCATACATAGCCACCATTGCATCGGCACAAAGCAAAAAGGAGATCCTCGTTGCCCACCCCGAAGCTATGAAGCTGATCAAAAAAAGCATTACCGTACTAAACGAAACCGGTAAAAAGCTCGAGGCGCAAAACATAGATTTTAATATAGGTAAAGTGCCACCTATTGATCCTGAAGCTGAAAAACCAGTACAACGCGCGGAAGATGCTTTATTGAAAGAACAGCTGGGATTTATTAATAAAATAAGCTATGATATTGCTAAGATCACTGATACGATATTAAGCAATTAAACTATACACCTAAACCTTGAACCTATGCCTTTCACCTTCGCCCACCCGGCAGTAGTATTGCCTTTAACTAAACGTGACGGCCACGGACTATCACTAACCGGATTAATAGCCGGTGCCATGGTTCCTGATTTTGAATATTTTATCAGAATGCATATTGGCAGTATTTACAGCCATACTATTTTAGGTTTGTTTTGGTTTGATGTTCCGTTGGCAGTACTGATCGCTTTTATATTTCATAACCTCATTCGTAACGCTTTTTATGATAACCCCCCATCCGTGCTAAGCACAAGGCTATCAACCTATAAACTATTCAACTGGAATGCATATTTCAAAAAGCATTGGCCGGTAGTTTTACTTTCCGTTTTTGTTGGGGCTTGCTCCCACCTTTTGCTTGATGATTTTACCCACATGCGTGGTTACTTTGTTAAACAGGCTCCGGGCTTTTTTACGCAAACCATTATTGGATCAATCCCTCTATTTAAAATCCTTCAGCACTCATTTACACTGCTAAGCACGCTGTATATCATTTATTATATATATCATATGCCTGAAACCGGCATAAAACCCAAGCCCAGCTTAAAATACTGGGCCTGGATTTCAGTTTTTACAATAACTATATTGATTGTTAGATTTTTGATAATGCCCGATTACCGCGACATTGCCAACGTTATAGTTTCGGGCATAACTGCTTTTTTGTTAGGATTGATGTTAGTTCCGCTTTTTCTTTATCGCAATAAACCCAACCAAGATCCTGGATAATTTTTCGGGATGCCCTCTCTTGTCAAAGTAATCTGAGCCTACTTACATTTATAAGTAAAAGTATTTATCGCCGTACCATTAATGGCCAAACTCACCGGAAAATCCTTCTCATTGTATTGATAAGTAAGCGTCGCGTTTACATCAGTAGCCGTTGGCGAATTAGGATTTCTTAGCTTGCCGGTTATCTTAATTGGGTTGTTTTTACTCAAAATAGCGCAACGCCCTGCCCAAAACCTAAGTTTATCCAGGTTATACGCGCCAAAGCCATTAAAATCCTCGCCTATAAATTTCCAGTATTTAGCAATAGCGGCATACGGGGATTGCTTATTGTCATAGGTGATCGTAATTGACTCATCGGAGGTTTGCTTGTAATCAATATGGCTTTCACCAGTTGGAATATTAATTGTCTTTTTCGACCAATCGTTTATGATCTTCGCTTGTGTTACATTATCATTGGCATCGTAAATAAAGGCAAGCTCATACCTGAAAAGTACAAAACCGTCGGCATCTTCCGAACCGTCGCCTTTTATTAAAACCGTAGTTAGATGTTTCTTGACATCGTCATATAAAAATTGATAAACCGAATCTTTTCTCATTGATTGGGGCGGATTTGTAGCGGTAAACAAATCATGCAGAAATTTGGGGTTGCCATCGTAAATATTGCCGCTTCCTCCGCTATAGGTGTAATCGATATTGATGGTACCATAGTGATGGGTGCCATTTCCATCAACAGATGCTGTAGGATAAGCGTCGGTAACTTTTGCAGCAGTAATGGTTCTTACAAAAGGACCATAAAAATAATTGGGGCCTGTCATTTTTGTAAGCAGCCCCTTATCATCATATTCAAAATTACGGAGGCCCAATGCCTCTTCAATGTCACTCGTAATAACACAGGCAGCAACATTAACAACCGGCGGAGTTGGATTATTGCCCGGTTTGCCACCGCAGCCGTATAAGCCAATTAATAAGCTACAGATAAGTAAAGTAATAAGCGTAAATTTTCTGTAGCTCAATTGTACAGATGTTGTTTTAAATAAAAGGTAGTTTTGAGGTGTTTTCATTAATGTTAGATGTTAGGTTCCTGTTCGTTTTTGCTTAATTAAAAAAGAGAATCCACTTGTGTAGCACATGCTTTTGTTCGGTATGCAGGAAAAAGAGGCAGGCAAGTTCCATATCGGTTTAGGTGAATTATTTCAGCAAGACATGCGGGTTTAAAACCGGCGCGGGATTCATTTGCAAATAAAGGCCGTATCCCCCGAATGCACTTTCGTGGATGTTGCAAATACTTATGAATTTGTAGCAATTTTTATCAAGAGATGATTTTTTACACCTAAAAGATATTATGTTAGGCAGAGATTAAAAAGCCGGTCGGAATTTTAAATATTTCTTAAAATCGAAATAAAAATAAGATCAATGAAATCAACGTGATCATCCATCGTCAACGGTCAAATACCCGGCTCAGATAACAACTCACATGTTTAAACCTTTAAATTAAAATATTTCTAAATACAAAAAATACCAGGTTACGTGGATAGGTTCATGATGTTTTTTCCCTACTTTAGCCACTGATGATACCTGTTGTTTCAAAATTACCCCAAACCGGAACTACTATTTTCACCGTGATGTCGGCCCTGGCCAACGAGCTTGGTGCTATCAACCTGTCGCAAGGTTTTCCTGATTATGATTGTTCGCCGGAGTTAATTGAATTAGTAAACAAGGCCATGAAAGCCGGGCATAATCAGTACGCCCCCATGGCCGGTGTGATGGCCCTAAGAGAGCGCATTGCCGAAAAAACAGAGAAACTTTACGGCGCGGTTTATAATCCCGAAACCGAGATCACCATAACCGCCGGTGGCACACAAGCCATATTTACAGCTATAAGCGCGGTGATCCATCCCAATGATGAAGTGATCATTTTTGAGCCTGCTTTTGATTGTTATGCACCTGCCATTAAACTGATGGGCGGCGTGGTAAAATCCTTAGCGCTCGAGCCGCCAGATTACCGCATTGCCTGGGATATGGTGAAGCGGTTGATCAACCAAAAAACTAAAATGATCATCCTTAACTCGCCACATAACCCTACCGCTACTATTTTGCGCAAAGAGGATATCGACGAGTTGAGCGCGCTGGTTAAAAATCAGGATATATTGATCTTAAGCGATGAGGTTTACGAGCACCTGATTTATGATGGAGAAACCCATCATAGCATGGCCCGCTATCCCGAATTACAGCAACGCAGCTTTATTGTGGCATCGTTTGGTAAACCTTTTCATGCTACAGGCTGGAAGGTTGGATATTGCATGGCCCCTGCTTACCTCATGAGTGAGTTCAGGAAAATTCACCAGTTTTTGGTGTTCGCGGTAAATACGCCTATACAATATGCTATTGCCGAACATTTAAAAAATGAAGAAACTTATTTGGGCTTAGCCGAGTTTTTCAGGGAGAAGCGCGACTACTTCCGTAAAGGCCTTGGGCAAACCCGTTTTGAGCTTCTGCCCTGTTCCGGATCATACTTTCAATCAGTCAGTTATCGCGCTATTACCGACGAAAAGGATTCCGACTTTGCCATTCGCGTAGCAAAAGAATATGGAGTAGCAACTATACCTGTTTCGGCCTTTTACAGTAAAGGGATCGACCATCATGTATTACGATTTTGTTTTGCCAAAAGGCAAGAAACTTTGGATAAAGCCGTTGATAGGTTAATAAAAATTTAATTTTTGGTTAATGGTTCATAGTTAATGGATCATAGCCAGGTCATCTAAGTTTTATTTGTTTGGATATAGAGCATGTCAATTCGGCTATGAACCATCATCCAAACTATGAACCAACAATGAACTACTAACTATGGAGAATCTTAAAATTACTGTTTTTCAAGGCTATCTTTTTTGGGAAAATACCGATAAAAATCTTCAAAATATTACGCTTCGCCTATCTGGCGGCATCCGCGAAAAAACAGATCTCATTATATTGCCCGAAATGTTTACTACGGGCTTCAGCATGAACGCCGCCCAACTGGCCGAACCGATGAATGGCAAAACCATGCAGTGGATGGAAAAAACGGCCCAACAGTATGATTGTGTAATTACCGGAAGTATTATCATCCAGGAGAATGGCAAATACTACAACCGCCTCATCTGGATGCGCCCCGACGGCACATATAACCACTACGATAAACGCCATCTTTTTGGCATGGGTAAGGAAGATGAAACCTATACTGCCGGCACCGAAAAACTGATAGTTGAACTGAACGGCTGGAAAATTTGCCCCATGATCTGCTATGATCTGCGTTTCCCGGTGTGGCTGCGCAATATCGAAGCAACCCCATATGATCTGATGATTATCGTAGCTAACTGGCCCGAGCGCCGGGCAGCCCACTGGCGTACACTTATCCCGGCCCGTGCGGTTGAAAACCAAGCATATGTGATTGCGGTTAACCGTGTAGGCCATGATGGTAACGAGGTATACCACAGCGGCGATTCAACCTGTATTGATCCTGCTGGTAACGTGGTTTATTACAAACGCGATGAAGAAGACCTTTACACCTTCAGCATTATTGGCGATGAGGTGCAGAAAGTGCGCAGGGCGTTGCCGTTTTTGAAGGATGCGGATGAGTTTAAAATTGTCTGAACCGAAAGATTATCTGAACTCGAATTTGGGAGAATTATGAGAATTTATTGAATTTAATTAGCATTCTGTGAATTCATAAATTCCCCCAAATTCGAGTTCAGACAAACGGCAAGACAAGAAAAATCCAGCCCACCATACAAATACCTCCAAATCACGGTTCATACTACTCTTAATTTCCCTCCACTTCATACAAAATTCATATCTATTTTGAATTTTTGTTCTGTTGAATTAGATGAAGGAAATGCGAACTATAAAATCCCTGCTATTTATATCTCCTCTGTTTTTTAGTTTATTATCACAAAAGGCTGATGCACAGACAGACACACTAAAGATCAATTTTCAGGATGCTGAAAAACAGTTTATTGAAAATAACCTTAGTCTGCTTGCGCAAAAGTACAATGTAGATGCCTCGAAGGCATTGATACAACAAGCTAAACTTTGGGATAACCCTACCCTAAGCACTGATCAGAACATTCATGACGGTAGCACTAATAAATTTTTTAACCATGCCAATGGCGGCGGACAAATATTTGTTCAGCTAAGCCAGGTGTTTAGCACTGCGGGCAAACGTGGTAAACAGGTTAAAGTTGCCGAAGATGATTCGAAAGTTCAGGAAGCCGCTTTTAGTGACCTGATGCGGAACCTGCGCTACAACCTGCAGCTCGATTTCAGTCAACTGGGATCATTAAACGCGCAGCAATTGGTTTATCAAAACGAGATCAAATCGGCTACCGAGTTGGTTAATGCCATCCAGAAATCATACGATGTAGGCAATACGTCGATGAAAGATCTCATCCGCCTGAAAGCATTGTTATTTGGCTTGCAGAACGATATGGTTGAAAACAACCGCCAGATCAACGATTTGCAAACCGAGTTAAAAACACTTTTGCAAACCAAAGAAACTACGTTTGTACAGCCTGTTATAAACGACAAACCGGTTGAAACAACTGATCTTGACGTGCAATCGCTGATAGCACAAGCCCTGACCAATAGGCCGGATTATCTATCGAACCAGTACCAGTTAAGTTCGGCCACACATAACCTGGCTTACCAAAAAGCTTTGGCAGTGCCGGATGTAACTGTAGGTTTCTCTTACGACCAAAACAGTAGCTATGCCCCTCATTATTATGGTTTACAGATAGGCTTTCCTATCCCCTTGTTTAACCGTAACCAAGGCAACATCAAATCGGCACAATACAACATCAAAAGCCAGGAAAGCACTTTGAAGCAAAACGAGTTTCAGCTTAAAAACGATGTGGTAGCGGCTGTAAATCAATACAAATTAAACATTCAGCTGTTTTCAACCCAACAGATCGCTTTTAATGAGCAATATGATAAACTATTTGGCAGCATGCTTAAAAGCTTTCAGCAACGCCAGATAAGCCTGATAGAATTTGTTGATTTCTTCGATACCTATAAGGATACCAAGTTAAAAATATTGCAACAGCAGTTTAACCTGCAAAAAGCCATTGCCGACCTCAACTTTGCTGTTGGTACTACCGTAATAAAATCCTGACTAAACTTTTAAAGACTAACATGATGAAAAGAGAAACGCTGTTTTCCGGCATCTCAGCTTTGCTACTGCTTGCCGCTTGCAAAGGCAAGACCCCTCCCGCTGTTGAAAATAAACAGGTAACTGTTAGCGATTCGATGGCTAAGATCATTACTATCGATACAGCCAAGATAGCTACCATAAAAAACGAACTTACGCTTTCGGGCGAAGTTTCATATGATGACAACACTGTTGTTAAAGTATTCCCTTTTTCGGGCGGACAGGTGATGGATGTGAAAGTATCCCTTGGCGATAAAGTAGCCAAAGGACAAACCCTTGCTATTGTGCGCAGTGCCGATGTAGCAGGTAACTATACCGATCTGAGTTCGTCAAAATCAGATCTTGCTATCTACAAACGCCAGTTAGAACAGGCCGATTACCTGTACAAAAACGGCATCTCGAGCGAGCGTGATTATACTGAAGCAAAAGAAAACTACAATAAAGCCGAAGCTGCTTACAATAAAGTAAAAGAGCAAATAGCTATTAACGGCGGCGGCAACACCAGCGCAGGCGGTGTGTTGGTGATCAAAGCTCCTGAAAGTGGCTTTGTGGTTGAAAAAAACATTACCGCCGGCAGTTTCATCCGTCCGGATAATGCAAACAGTTTGTTCACTATCTCAAACATGAAAAATGTATGGATCTGGGCCAACGTGTTCGAATCAGACATCAGCCGTGTTAAAGTTGGTTATACTGCAAAGGTTACAACCATCGCTTACCCTGATAAAGTATTTACCGGTAAAGTTGATGCGGTAAGTTCGGTGCTTGACCCGGATAACAAGGTTTTAAAGATCAAGATCGTGTTACCAAACGATGGCATGCTGTTGAAACCTGAGATGTTTACCAGCGTAATAATTGCCAACAGCGAAAAAGCTCAATCGGTAGCTATACCGGCCAAGGCTGTTGTTTATGATAACAGCAAAAACTTTGTAGTAGTTTATAACAGCAAGGATGATTTGAAAGTGCGCCAGGTATCTGTGATAAAAACGGTTGAAGATACAACCTATCTATCATCGGGTTTACAGGCCGGCGATAAGATCATATCTAAAAATCAGCTGCTTTTTTATGATGCCATTGCAGGTAATAACTAAGCACCGGTAAACTGAAAATTGCCGGGCCTTAAAACCGGGCGCTCACGTTTTTTAAACAGAGATACTACAATGAACAAGTTCATCAAAAATATTATATACTTCTCGCTAAGGCACCGCTACTTTGTGTTTTTTATGACACTGGTATTGGTTGTGCTTGGTGTTTGGAGCTACTCCAACACCCCTATCGAGACTTTTCCTGATGTTACCAATACTCAGATCATTATTATAGCCCAATGGCCGGGCCGCAGTGCCGAAGAAATGGAAAAAATGGTTACCATACCCATGGAAACCGTTTTAAACTCGGTGCAGAAAAAGGCTAATCTTCGTACTACATCATCATTCGGACTGTCGTATGTCCGCATTATTTTTGATGATGATGTTGATGATGCTTTTGCACGCCAACAGGTATTAAGTCGCCTGGGCAATGCCGATTTGCCGGATGGTGTTAAACCCGAAGTTGAGCCGCCTTACGGTCCAACAGGCGAGATTTTCCGCTATACGCTAAAAAGCCGCACTAAATCATTACACGAGCTTACCGCAATTCAGGATTGGGTACTTGATCGCCAGTTTAAATCGATCCCCGGCGTAGCCGACGTAAATAGCTTTGGTGGTGAAGAAAAAACTTACGAGTTGAGTGTAAACCCCTCTTTGCTGCAAAAATATGGCCTTACCTCGCTGGATGTTTACAATGCCATTAACCGCAGTAACATTAACGTAGGTGGTGATATTATTGAGAAAAACGACCAAGCGTACGTTGTACGCGGTATCGGCTTGATCAACAATATTGATGAGATCCAGAATATTATCATTAAAAATGTAAATAACGTACCTATCCTGGCGCGTGATATTGCCGACGTAAGGGAAAGTGGACTGCCTCGCTTAGGCCAGGTTGGTCGCGATAAGGCGAACGATGTTATTGAAGGTATTGTGGTAATGCGTAAGGGCGAAAACCCTGCCGATGTGCTACAACGCATTAATGATAAAGTAAAAGATCTTAACGCGCATGTACTTCCATCGGATGTGAAGATCTCTACGTTTTATGATCGTACCACGCTGATGGATTTCTGTACCGAAACCGTTATCCATAACCTTTGCGAGGGTATTATCCTGGTAACCGTTATCGTATTGCTTTTCATGGCCGATTGGCGCACTACGCTTACCGTTGCCATTATTATCCCGCTGGCGTTATTGTTTGCCTTTATCTGTTTAAGATTGAAGGGAATGAGTGCAAACTTACTCTCGATGGGTGCCGTGGATTTTGGTATCATTATAGATGGCGCGGTGGTAATGGTTGAGGGGATCTTCGTGGCACTCGATCACAAGGCCAGGGAAGTGGGCATGCAGAAGTTTAACGGATTGGCTAAACTCGGCCTGTTTAAAAACATCGGTGCCGAGATGGGTAAAGCTATCTTCTTCTCTAAGCTGATCATCCTAACCTGTTTGATCCCGATTTTCGCTTTCCAGAAAGTAGAAGGTAAAATGTTCTCTCCGCTGGCTTATACTTTAGGCTTCGCGCTGTTAGGTGCATTGATCTTTACGCTAACATTGGTTCCTGCGCTTTCAAGTATCTTGCTTAACAAAAACGTAAGGGAGAAACATAACCCGGTAGTGTTATTCTTTGAGAACGGTATCCGCCGCATGTTTGATTATACTTATCGTAACCAGAAATTAAGCCTGATTGTTGCAGTTGCATTTATGTCAGTTACTTTCTTTTCTGCTAAGTTTTTAGGTTCGGAGTTTTTGCCGCAGCTTAATGAGGGTGCCCTTTGGGTAACCGCGCAGTTGCCGATGAGCACCTCGCTGGAAAGTTCGGTTAAGGTAACTGATAAAATGAGGCAGATCCTGTCAACCTTCCCCGAGGTTAAACAAACCCTGTCGCAGGTTGGCCGTACCAATGATGGTACCGACCCTAAGGGTTTCTTTAACGTACAGATCCAAGTGGACCTTCTACCTAAAAAAGAATGGAAACGCCCAATTACCCAGGAACAGCTGATTGCCGATATGGACAAGAAGCTAAGCCAGTTCCCCGGTATCGTGTTCAACTATTCGCAGCCTATTATTGACAACGTAGCTGAGGCTGTTGCGGGTGTACCTGCATCAATGGCAGTAAAAATATTCGGTCCGGATTTTCAAGTGCTCGATCAAAAAGCAGATTCGGTGATGGCAGTGCTTAAAAAGATCCAGGGTGTTGAGGATTTGGGTATCCTTCGCAATCTTGGTCAGCCGGAGTTTAGGATCGAACTTGATCAGCGTAAAATGGCGCTGTATGGCGTATCTACTGCCGATGCCAACTCGGTTATTGAAATGGCCATAGGTGGTAAAGCTGCCTCGCAATTATATGAAGGTGAGCGTAAGTTTGATATCCGGATCCGTTATCAAAAACCTTACAGGGATACACAAGTCAAGATCGAAAACTTGATGGTACCTACGCTTAATGGTTCAAAAATCGCTATTAAAGAGATCTCGAAAATCACTACGCTTACCGGTCCGGCATTCATTTACCGTGATAACAATATGCGTTACATCGCCGTAAAATTCTCGGTACGTGGCCGCGACTTAGGTAGTACCATTGCCGAAGCACAGGAAAAAGTAGGCGCTGCCGTGAAGCTGGATCAAGGCTATTCATTCACATGGAACGGTGAGTTTGAAAACCAGATCAGGGCATCAAATACTTTGGCCCGTGTAGTGCCTGTTTGTTTATTGGTGATCTTCCTGATACTGTTCATCACCTTTGGTAACGCGAAAGATGCTGTATTGGTTATCCTTAACGTACCATTCGCGCTGATAGGTGGTATTTTGGCCCTGCATATTACAGGTACCAACTTCAGTATTTCAGCTGGTATCGGCTTCATTGCCTTGTTTGGTGTGTGTATCCAGAATGGGGTTATCTTGATATCGGTGTTTAAGAAAAATATTGAAGCAAAAATGCATTTGGATGAAGCCATCCGCGAGGGTGTTATTTCCCGCGTGCGCCCGGTAGTAATGACTGCTTTAATGGCTGCAATCGGTTTGATGCCGGCAGCTATATCAACCGGTATTGGTTCTGAAACTCAGAAACCTTTGGCCATTGTGGTTATCGGTGGTTTGGTTACATCAACCATATTAACCTTGTTGATATTGCCTATCATCTACGCAATAGTTTACAGATTAATTCACCGTCGTGAAAACCGTAAGCTGTTGAAAAAAGTTGGCATGCTTAAAGGATAAAACAGTAATAAGTTCGAATAAAATCGAATTACACTAATTAGTACAAATAGCGATGAGTTAAGCACTCATCGCTATTTTTTTGATTAGTGTTGAGATAATAAAATAGTGACAGTTAGGGTTAACAAATATTCATTGTAATTAATGTAATTTGTACCCATTCAAATCGAATTGCCCATAAATCAATATGTCAATCATAAAACACGTATTCTGCTTTTCTTTATCCATCGCTTTACTAATTGGTTTGCCATTGCGATCATCGGCACAAAAGAAAAAAGAAAAGGATAAAGATTACGCGCAACTGGTTGACCCATTTATTGGTACCGGCGGTCACGGTCACACCTACCCCGGCCCGGTAATGCCCTTTGGTATGGTGCAGTTAAGCCCGGATACAAGGCTTGAAGGTTGGGATGGCTGCTCAGGTTATCACTACACCGATAGTTTGGTTTATGGCTTTTCGCACACACACCTAAGCGGTACAGGCGTACCCGATTACTGCGATGTATTGTTTATGCCTACCACCGGCGATCCTAAATTTAAAAACACTGAATACCGCTCGCATTTCAGCAAAAAAAATGAAGGCGCAACGCCGGGTTATTACCACACGTTATTAGACAAATATAACATTGGTGTTGAATTAACTGCAACTACCCGAGTGGGTGTACATCGTTACAGCTACCCATCAACAGATAAGGCCAATATTATTATTGATCTGCAACATCGCGATGAAGTGCTGGATTCATGGATAGAGGTAGTGAATGATCATGAGGTTCGCGGCTTTCGGATGTCGAAAGGATGGGCGGATAAGCAGCAGGTTTACTTTTACGCCAAGTTTTCTAAACCGTTTAAAACTTATGGCATAGCTTCAAACAATGAAGTGCAGAACGGGCAAAATAAAATTCAGGGTAAAAACATCAAACTGTTTTTACAGTTCGATAATCCCGGCGAAGTGATCAGTAAAGTAGGTATCTCCTCAGTAAGTACGGAAGGCGCTTTGAAAAACCTTGATGCCGAAGTGCCTGATTTCGATTTCAAAAAAATACAGAAAGATGCTAAAATAGCCTGGAACCATGAGTTAAATAAGATTCAGGTTGAAGGCGGCTCTCCCGCCCCTGTTCCGCAAAGCCAACCAGCGGCAGGTACAGGGCCATATAGCTTTGCGCCTCCCGCCAAAAAAGTACCGCAAATTGACTATGCTAAAATAAAGCAAACCATGTTTTATACGGCGCTTTATCACAGTATGGTGGCACCTAATATTTACAGCGATGTGGATGGCCAATACCGCGGCATGGATCAGCAAGTACATACCGCACAAGGCTTTGATTATTACACCGTTTTTTCGCTATGGGATACTTACCGTGCCGAAAATCCGCTGTTGACTTTAATAGATCGCAAACGCACGCTTGATTTTATCAAAAGCTTTTTAGCGATGTATGATCAGGGTGGTTTACTGCCGATATGGCCACTGGCTACCACCGAAACTTTTTGCATGATAGGGAACCATTCCATCCCTGTTATTGTTGATGCTTACGCCAAAGGTATCCGTGATTTTGATGCAGAAAAAGCTTTTACAGCGATGAAAGCCGCCGTAAACCGCAACCAATTTGGCTTGGATGTTTATCGCAAAAACGGCGCGGTGTTATCAGATGTAGAAGATGCATCGGTATCCAAAACCCTGGATTATGCTTACGATGATTGGTGTATTGCCCAAATGGCCAAAATGCTGAACAAACCGCAAGATTACGCCGAATACATTCAACGCGCCCAGTACTGGAAAAACGTTTACAACAATCAGAACAGCTTTATGCAAGCCCGTTTTAACGGCGGTTGGTTTGAACCGTTCGACCCTACCGAGATCAACGGCAATTACACCGAGGGCAACTCATGGCAATACTCTTTTTTAGTGCCACATGATGTAGAAACTTTGATAGAAAAAATGGGCGGCAAACAAGCCTTTGAAGCCAAGCTTGATGAGTTGTTCAGCACGCAATCAAAACTAAGTGGCAGTGATATCCCGGATGTTGCCGGTTTAATAGGCCAATATGCACATGGCAACGAACCAAGCCATCACATGGCTTATCTGTATAACTTCACCGATTCGCCGGATAAAACGCAGTTTTATGTAAGCAGGATATTAAGGGAAGAATACAGCAATAAGCCCGATGGTTTGGCGGGTAATGAAGATTGCGGGCAGATGTCGGCCTGGTATGTGATGAGTTCGTTGGGGATTTACAATATCGCGCCTGGCCAGCAGGATTTCCAGATCGGCATCCCGCAGTTTGATAAGGCGGTCATTAATTTAGAGAATGGCAAAAAGTTCAATATCCTTAATCCCGGTGCTGGCATAACCCGCGCCAACATCTACCTGCAAGGTATGAACCTTGATAAAAAGGTGTACAGCAAGCTTTTTATCAACTATGGCGATATCAACAAAGGCGGCGATTTCGAGGTATTTACAGGCAGACTGGCCAATAAGATATTTACGCAGGACTTGGAAAAACCTACTTCTAAAATCACCGATAGCCTCATTGTTGCCAATCCTTACATCGTCGCGCCAGCAAAATCATTTAAACAGCCGTTCAATATCCAGATCAAAAGCCAGGATGCTGACGCCAAAATTTATTATACTTTGGACGGCTCTACCCCTACCGCAGCATCTGCAGCATACAGCCAGCCTATCAACATAACTGATAATATCACTGTAAAAGCCATCTCCATAAAAAATGGTAAAAGCAGCTTTGTTGATGAAGCCAGCTTTACCAAGCTACGTAATGATATTAAACTAAGCATTGTAAACAAATACCTTCCCAGCTACGCAGCCAAAGGCGATGAAACCCTTATCGACGGACAGTACGGCACCACCAACTGGCGCTTAGGCAACTGGCAGGGTTACCAGGGTAAGGATTTTATAGCAGTACTGGATATGGGATCGGTTAAACCTGTAGCAGAGATCGGATTGAATACCTTGCAAGATAGCCGCGCTTGGATCGTGTTCCCTAAGTATGTACAATTCTGGACATCTAACGATGGCAAAAACTACAAACTGGCAATTACCGTTAATACTAAAGTTGATATTAAGGATACCAATGTGCAAACGCAGAATTTCGTGGCGCCGCTAAATACCAATGCCCGTTACATTAAACTGATAGCCAAGCAATACGGACCGCTTCCCGATTGGCATGATAACAAAGGTAGTCAATCGTACATTTTTGCGGATGAGATAATGGTGAAATAGCTGGATATTTGCTTGCTGTAAAATGTTTTGCCCCCTCTGGGGCAAAGGAATATTGGTTGCGTTATGTGCTACAAACCTTTTGCCCCTCTGGGGCACGTCTTGTCGGCAAATTTTTATGCTCAACCCATTTTACCAAATTATAAAATCCCCCAGAGGGGGTAAAGGTTTGTAGATACGCATCATCTTCCGCCCAAACCCCAGAGGGGTTTAACTTCAGAATCTTTCAATTATAAAGAAGCTAAACAAAGCTACAAACAACGTGCTTGTAAGAAATACACCAATGTTGATTATTAGTTAAAAACAAACCCAAATGAACAAAACTTTTTAAGCTGTGTAGGGTTTGTATTTTCAAAAACTTTACCACACATGGAAAACTACAAACCAACAACAGATGACGGCAAAACCGCCGGCATCATCAGCTATTTTACACTTATTGGCTGGCTTATCGCTTACTTCGCTTTGTACAATAACAACAAAACCGCGTTGGCATCATACCAGCTAAGGCAAACATTACTGTTCCATCTTGCCTCTATTGTGGTTTCGTGGGTTGCGGGGATCATTATTGGTATGGCATTCATGACCTCGGGTGTATTCGTTGGCGTATCTATCTTATGGGTTATCCGGGTAGGATTTTTGATCATCTGGATCATCGGCCTCATCGGCGCTATCAATGGCGAAAGAAAACCGATGCCGCTTATTGGCGAACCTGCACAAAATATGTTTTCAGGAATCTAATTTTAATCATCTGCGCTTACAATCCTCTATTTGTAAGCGCAGATAATTTACTCCTTCTCCAATTTCTTTTTCGCATTAGTTAATCCCTCCATTTCCTCTTTGGGTAGCACAGGGTATTCTGGCTTTATTTTTTTGAGGGTATCTAATACAATGGTTGATATCCCGATCCGGGTAAACCATTTTTTATCAGCCGGAATAATATACCAGGGGTTTTCATCGGTTGATGTTTCAGCTATCGCAGTTTCGTATGCCTTCATATAATCTCCCCAACGTTGCCGCTCGAGGATATCACTTGTTTGAAACTTCCAGTTTTTATCCGGGTCATCAATTCGTTTCAAAAAGCGTTCCTTTTGTTCCTGCTTTGAAAGATTTAGGAAAAACTTAATGATAACCGTGCCGCTTTGTTGAAGATGCTGCTCAAAATTGCGGATGCTTTTATAACGTTGTTCCCAAAATTCAGGGCCTATATCTTTAACACTATTAATACCGGGGATCCGCTCCTTAAGCACAAACTCGGGGTGAACTTTTGCTATCAGCACGTTTTCGTAATGCGAGCGGTTATGGATGCCTATCCGTCCCCGCTCGGGCAACGCCTTGTAATGTCGCCATAAAAAATCATGGTCGTAATCTTCGGTACTCGGTTGTTTAAAGCTATACACCTGGCAGCCCTGCGGGTTCAGGCCCGTCATGGTGTGCGCTATGGCACTATCTTTCCCGGCGGCATCCATAGCCTGGAATATAATAAGCAACGAATGGCTGTTTGCGGCGTAAAGTTGCGATTGCAACTTAGTAGTTTCAATGATCAGATCGTTGAGCAGCAGCGCCGCATCATCCTTTTTATATCCGGCAGTAAAGGCGGGGTCATGATCCTTTAAAGAAAACTTTTTGCCGCTTTGGGCCTTTAATTTATTGGTTAAATTTTCCATGTGTAAATACTATAATATAAAACAGCCATTAAAGTTTTATCATGTTGTTATCAGCAGTAAATTTACCTGCAAACAATTTTGGGTATTATTATGTACTTTGCAAACTATAAATAGTTATTATGCCACGCTAACCTAAAATTTACCAGTGTATTTTACGTTGTTAATATTTGCTAAACGGACTATGATATAGTTCCATAATTTTTCATCTTTACCCAATGTTCAAACGCATACGCAACCGATTTCTACGATACTTTGTCATCTTTATATATTTCGTCATTATCTTTTTCTGTTCGATAGAGCTTAATTTCCTGGGGCTGTTCGGATACTCTCCTGATATGCAGGATATTAAAAGCCCTGTTTTATCTGTAGGATCGGAGGTTTACACTGCCGATGGTAAACTGATAGGCCAGTACTACAAAGAGAACCGCTCGCCAATCGAATTTAAAGAAATTTCGCCCAACCTCATAAACGCCCTTGTTTCTACCGAAGATGCCCGTTTTTACAGTCATGGCGGTGTAGATTTTTACTCATTTTTTACCAGTATTCTATCTACCGCTAAAGGCGATAAGCGTGGCGGGAGCACCATTACCCAACAGCTGGCCAAAAACCTTTTCGAAACCCGTAAAAAGAAATCACAGGGCGTTATTAAACATATTCCGGTTTTAAATACGATTGTTTATAAATGCAAAGAGTGGCTTACCGCTTTTAAAATTGAGCATGTTTATAATAAGCAGCAGATCTTAACGCTGTATTTCAATACGGTTCCGTTTGGCAATAATTCTTACGGTATTAAAACGGCATCGTTAAAATACTTCAATAAGCAACCGAGCGCTTTGAACCCTGCCGAATCTGCCTTGCTGATTGGTATGTTAAAAGCTACCTCAAGCTATAACCCTATCCGTAACCCTCAACGCGCTACCGAAAGGCGTAATGTTGTTTTGGGGCAGATGGCAAAATATAAGTTCATTGATAACGCACAATACAAGGAAAGCGTAGCCCAGCCGCTCAATCTTGATCTGAGTTATGTGGAAGACGATTCGCATGGCGACTCGTACCTGCGCCGCGCAGTTGAGAAATGGCTGGATAAATGGTGCAAGGAAAACGATTATAACCTTTACGAAGACGGCCTGAAGATCTATACCACTATCGATTCCAAAATGCAGCAATATGCCGAAGAGGCCGTTGCTGAAAAGATGAAAATGCTACAAAAGCGCTTTTACAACCTATGGGGCAATAAAACGCCATGGCGCGATTCGAAAGGTGTTGAGATCAAAGATTTCATCCTTAAAAACGAGCAACGCTTAGGCATTTATAAGCTGCTGGATAAAAAATATAAAGGAGATACCGTACAGATCCAAAACTACTTTAAAACCAAGAAAAAGATGCGCGTATTCACCTGGCATGGCGAACGCGACACTACTTTCTCAACTATCGATTCGATAAAATACTACGCCAAGATCCTTAACACCGGCATGATGACCCTTGAGCCATCTACCGGGAAAATAAAAGTGTGGATAGGCGGTATCGATCACCGTTTTTTTAACTACGATCACGTAAACCAGGCCCGCAGGCAGGCAGGTTCAACATTCAAACCTTTCGCCTACTTAACCGCATTGGATAACGGCTACACCCCTTGCGATAAATTTACCGACAAACCGGTATCCATCAAATACAAAGACAACGGCGAAGACAAAGTTTGGGAACCAAACAATGCCGATTTCCATTTTTCGTACCGCGAAATGTCATTACGTTGGGCTATGGGTAAATCTGTAAACTCTATCACCGCGCAATTGACCGAAAAAGTCGGCTGGGATAAAATTGTTGAATATGCGCACCGTTGCGGTATTGAAAGTCCGCTTAAGGCTGTGCCATCGGTATCATTAGGATCTAACGATGTTTCGGTGTACGAAATGGTTCGGGCTTACAGTACCTTCCTTAACAAAGGCGAAAAAATTGATCCGCTGTTGGTTACCAAGATCACCGACCAACAGGGTAACGTGATACAGGAATTTAAACTAAAAACCGAAAAAGTACTGAGCGAAGAAACAGCCTGGCTGATGCTGTACATGTTCCGTGGTGGTATGGAAGAACCGGGTGGTACTTCGCAGGCACTTTGGGAATACAATGGCCTTTGGAAAAAAGACAACCAGATTGGCGGTAAAACCGGTACATCGTCTGACTATGTGGACGGCTGGTACATGGGTATCACTAAAGACCTTGTAACCGGCGTTTGGGTTGGTGCCGACGACCGTTCGGTACACTTTACCAACTCCGAAACCGGCGAAGGTTCGCACACTGCCCTGCCTATTTTCGGCAGCTTTATGGAAAAGGTTTATGCTGATAAATCACTGGGGTATACCTATGGTCCGTTCCCGAAACCGTGGAGCAAGATCACCAAAACTTACAACTGCCCATCGCCGCATATTGAAGAAGATACCACATCAACAGATAGCCTAAGCAACCCTATTGATACAACCGGCGTAACACCTGTACAGGAACCAGCGCCAGAGAATCCGGAAAGCGCACCGCCTGCACAAAACAGGTAGCTTTAGGGACGTTTCCGGTTAGTGAAGATAAAATGAATAAGGTTGTTTTTTAATTAAGAACAGCCTTATTTTGTTAAATTAGCATATCTATTTACTTGAATAATATATGAATAAAGCTTACTCACTTTTCAATAGAGTTAAAAAGTACACCATTATATTTATTGCTATTGTTGGCACTTTACTGTTAAGTACCAATGCCAAGGCGCAGTATTTTGGCCAGAATAAAGTGAGGTACAAAAACCTTAAGTTCAACGTTTACAAAACCCCGCACTTCGAAATTTATTACTATCTGAAAAACGATAGCATGGTAAAACGCTTCGCCCAGGAAAGCGAACTGTGGTACACCCTGCACCAACAGGTTTTCAGGGATACGTTTAAACATGCCAATCCGATAATCCTATACGCCAACCACCCCGATTTTCAGCAAACCACCGCTATTGATGGTGAGATTAGCGTGGGCACCGGCGGTGTTACCGAAGGCCTGAAAAATCGTGTAGTAATGCCGGTAATGGAAACCAACCAAACCACCCGCCACGTTATTGGCCACGAGTTGGTTCACGCTTTTCAATACCGCTTATTGTTAGGCCACGATTCATCCGAGTATGAAAATATTAACAATATCCCCCTTTGGATGATCGAAGGTATGGCCGAATACCTTTCGCTTGGTAAAAAAGATACTTACACGGCCATGTGGATGCGCGACGCGTATCTGAACCATGATATCCCGTCGGTACGCGACCTCACCGAAAGCAGCAAATATTTCCCATACCGCTATGGCGAGGCATTTTGGTCGTTCATTGGCTCTACTTATGGAGATACAGTTATTGTTCCGTTTTTCAAAAACGCGGCCCGCTATGGCATGGAGTACGGCATCAGGCGCACGTTTGGTTATGACGACCGTACACTTTCCCGCCTTTGGAAAAACTCGATAGAAGCTACTTACAAGCCGTATTTAAAAGATACTACACAAACGCCAAAAGGCATTAAACTGATTGATAGTAAAAACGGCGGCGATCTGGTAGTTGCCCCTTCTGTTAGCCCGGATGGTAAATATGTGGCCTTTCTTTCGGCCAAAAGCTTGTTCAGTATTGATCTTTACCTGGCCGATGCCAAAACAGGACGAATATTGCGAAAGCTTACCAGCAAAGTATCCAACACGCATATTGACGAATTTAACTTTATCGAATCGGCAGGTGCTTGGTCGCCGGACGGACAAAAATTCGCTTTTAGCGTGTTCAGCAAAGGCCGTAACCGCCTGGATGTTGTTGATTTAAAAAGCGGGAATGTAATTGATGATATTTCGATGGAGCAGGTGGAACAGTTTAGCAACCTGTCATGGTCGCCTAATGGTAAGGATATCGCCTTTCAGGGATTGGTTGAAGGTCAAGGCGATTTGTACTCATACAACTTCGACACTAAAAAAATCACTCAGCTTACCAACGACAAATATTCCGATTACCAACCAAGCTACTCGCCCGATGGTAAAAAGATCATTTTTTCGAGCGACAGGACAACTTATGATCAAAGCCTGGAGCAGGATATCCCCTTCAACCTGGCCGAACTTGACCTTGCAACCGGAAAAGTTACCGACCTTAAAATATTCAATACTGCTAATAACCTTAACCCGCAATACTCGGCAGATGGTAAGCAGATCTACTTTTTATCCAACCGCGATGGTTTCCGCAACCTTTACAGGTACACCATCAATGGCGGAAAAATTGAGCAGATGACCAACCTGTTCACCGGCATCTCGGGTATTACCGAATATTCACCGGCGCTGAGTATCTCTAATCACGATGATGTGGTTTACTCCTACTACCGCGCTCAAAAATATTCGATATACAATGCCAAAGCAACCGATTTTACCCCGGTTTTAGTGCAGCCCGGCGATGTAAATTTCGCGGCGGGAACTTTGCCACCAAATCGCTCGGTAGGTGTTGACCTGATCAACTCCAACCTGAACAACTTTTTGGCTTACCGAAAAATCCCTGCCGACTCGGTAAAGTCGATCCCTTACCGTTCGAAATTCAAGCTGGATTATTTGGCCGGTAGCGGTATTGGCGTAGGTGTAAGTAACTTTTACGGCACCAGCCTTTCAAGCGGGATCCAGGGTGTATTCAGCGACATCTTGGGCCGTAACCAGATCTTTGCCGCAGCTTCGGTAAACGGGCAAATTTATGATTCGGGAGCAGCCGTTACCTACGTTAATCAAACCGGCAGGTGGAACCTGGGTGTTGGTATTTCACATATCCCCTATCAGTTTGGTTTCAATACAGCAACCTACCCTGTTAGGAATGTAGGCGGTAAAAACCAAACTGTATATTCAGATAATATCGACATTATCCGCAACTTTGAGGATGCAGGCAGGGTATTTACCTCCTACCCTATATCGCGCACTACACGCTTTGAAGTGAGTGGTGCCGCGTCACATAACTATTACCGGGTTGATCGATATGCAGATTATTACCAATTGGATACAACGCAGGTTAACGGACAACCACAAAAAAGTATCGGCAGTTATATCGCATCCGACAGAAAAAAAATACCGAATAATGAAGAAAGCGAGGTACTAAGACAAAACTATGGTACATCATATTTCTACAACATTAAGTCGTACTCAATTTTAACCCTTTCTACCGCGTTAATTGGCGACAATTCATTTTTCGGTGTTACCGCGCCGCTTAATGGTTTCAGATATAGGTTGGAGGCTGGCTACAACTTTGGTACCTATAAATTTTTCTCGCCGACTATCGATATCCGCAAATATGTAAGGACAGCTCCGGTTACGTTCGCCGCGAGATTTTTTGCGACTGGCAGGTTTGGCGATGATAAAGGACTTTACCCGCTTTTTGTGGGCTATCCATTTTATATCCGTGGTTACGAAGGACAAACGTTTTATAACCGCAACCAGGCTACTGCAACTAATGGTTTCACTATCGATCAGTTATCAGGAAGCCGTTTAGCTGTATTCAATTTCGAAACACGTTTACCATTTACCGGTCCGGAGAAACTGGCAGCCATTAAATCAAAATTCCTGTTTACAGATTTGAACTTGTTTTTTGATGCAGGCTTAGCCTGGAACTCGGGCGATCATATTTATTTCCAGAAAAACCCGCCTGTGATTGGCCAGCAACAGGTTGTTGATAGTGAAGGTAATGTTACTACCCAAAATGTTTACGGCCGTGTACCGGCGCTGAGCGCGGGTATATCATTAAGGATAAATGTTTTTGGCGCTTTTATTCTGGAGCCTTATTTAGCCGTTCCGTTTAACCGTACCGATGTTAAGAAACCATTGTTTGGTTTAGGCTTTACACCAGGCTGGTAATAATAGAAAACATACAAGCAACAAGGGCCGGAAATTTAATTCTCCGGCCCTTGTTGCTTGCAGACTATTTTATATTTCTTCGGATCCTGCTTAAGGATGATTGTGTGATACCGAGATAAGAAGCTAAATACGATAGCGGGATACGATTTACCATGTTGGGGAAATTTGATAAAAATCTGAGGTAACGCTCTTTCCCATCGTCGGCCATCATACCACTTATCCTGTTAACTTTATCAGCAAGGCCCTTGGCCGTCACTTTGCTGATAATGGCGTCCCAGCCGATGATGGTCATGGATAATTCATCCAGATCGCGTTTTGATAAAACTGTGTATGTGCAATCGGTAACCGCCTGTACATATTCGGTAGATGGGATGCCCTGGTTAAAGCTATGGATATCGGCTACAAAATTCCCTTCATCTAAAAAGTACTTGGTTATTTCGTTGCCGCTGTTATCATAGTAGCATACCCGCATAATACCCTCGGTTAAAAATATAACTTCGCGGGGTATCGTTCCGGCCTCATGGTAATACTCATCTTTTTTTATCGATTTTACATGGGCTTTGCTCTTTATCAGATCTATCTGCTGCGGGTTCAATTGCCCAAACCTCAATAAATAATTGATCAATTGCTCCATGCTATTACTTTAATTGCATCATAATAAACTTATCAAACGCCTTATCCGATAACATTTTTCTGAAAAACAACATCGGTTTTGCCATAGCGCCGCCAACGTATCGTGTTTTCGGACTATTGGCCTCGATGCTTTTCTTGATCAATTTAGCTATTACAACCGGCTCGGCAGCGTTCTTTTCCATAGTGCCATACATTTTGGTTAGCGCCCCAGCCAACTTCCCGTAAACAGTATTACCCGAGACCCGCATCAGGTCGTCACCACCGATGCCCATCATTTCGGATTTTGTACCGCCCGGTTCTACCACTATAACATCTATCCCGAATTGCCTTACCTCATTACGCAAGCTATCGCTTAAACCTTCAAGCGCGAATTTACTGGCATGGTACCAGCTTCCCATCGGCAAGCCGACTTTGCCACCTACCGATGATATATTCACGATTTTACCGTATTTATTGCTACGCATACCGGGTAAAACCATTTGTATCAGCCTGGCCACACCAAACAGGTTAATTTCCATTTGATTTTTGGCTTCGGCCATCGGCACATCTTCCAACGCGCCATATGAGCCAAGCCCGGCCGAATTAATGAGCACATGTATTTTGCCTTGCTCTTTTAAAATGGTATTTACGCAATTAACTATACTATCGTCGCTGGTAACATCAAGTGTTATTGGTTGTATGCCGTATCCGGTTAACTCCTGCAATTTATCAGCGCGACGGGCAGTACCATAAACCTGGTAGCCGTTCTGCGCCAGGCAAATAGCGGTTGCTTTACCTATACCCGATGATGCCCCTGTAACTAAAACTATTTTTGCCATGTGTTTGATTTTTAACGTTGATGATCAACACAAAGCTGAGTTTAATTACCAGGATAACATTTGCCATTTGGCAAAAAGCGCAACCAGACTGCGAAAATATATGTGTGTTACGCAAGATCGTTTATGATCACCTCCCGGTGTTTCATCCCCCACTCGGCCAGGTTATTTATGATAGTTTGCAAAGTGAGACCGTATTCGGTTAAATTATATTGAACCGTTACAGGCTGAGTATCCAAAACCGTTCGCTTTATCAGTTTATTTACTTCAAGCTCCTTTAGTTCCTTGCTCAGCATTTTGTTAGAGATTCCGCTTACATCGCTTAAAATATCCGAAAAGCGTCGCTTATTGTAATAGCAAATAGACGAAAGGATCGAGATCTTCCATTTTCCGTTCAGTACATCCATCGCATCATGTACCGCCATGATCTCTCTTTTGTGCCCTATCAGGCATGTATAGTCAGCCATAAGTTACCTTGTTACTCAAAAGTTACTGTTACTTTTGGTTACAAAGTAACTAAAATAAATTTATGTGTTATAAGTTTGCATCATACAAAAGAAAAACAAACATGAATTTTAAAGGTAAAAACGTAGTTATAACAGGTGGCACCACAGGGATTGGATTAGCAACCGCGAAAGCATTTATTAACGATGGTGCAACCGTTTGGATCACCGGCCGAAATGAGGCTAACTTACAAAAGGCAAGTGCCGAGATCAATAGCCCCAATCTGAAAACTGTAGTATCAGATACTTCAAAACTGGCAGACATTGAAATATTGGGAAAAGCATTTTCAGAAAGTGGCAGCAAACTGGATGTTCTTTTCCTTAACGCCGGCATAGCGGTATTTACTCCGATTGAACACGCCACCGAAGCCGATTTCGACGCGCAGTTCAATACCAATGTGAAAGGGCATTTCTTCACCTTGCAAAAGTTGATCCCGCATTTAGCGGATGGATCTTCGGTTGTATTTACTTCATCAACCGTGGCTACAGCATCAAATGTTGGCACCAGTGTTTATTCTGCAACCAAAGGGGCATTGAATAAAATAGCTCAGATTGCTGCAAATGAACTCGCCGAAAGAAAGATCCGCGTAAACATCATCAGCCCGGGACCAGTTCAAACACCAGGCTTGGAATATGCCGTGCCTGCTGAAGCAAAACCGCATTTAGCTGCTGCTACCGCATTGCAAAGATTAGGCGATCCGGATGAAATTGCTAAAGCAGTATTGTTCCTGGCTTCGGACGCGGCAAGTTTTATTACCGGAACTGAATTAGTAGCCGATGGTGGTTACCTCAATTATGGATTGAAATAAACTTATCCATCGCCATTATTGGCTTATTGTAAAAACAGCCGGAGGATATCATCTTCCGGCTGTTTTACTTTAAGGATAACAATTGCTTATTAAGCGGGCAATAACAGATGAGCGGTATCCATCCATTTTTTGATCAGCGCTACCCTATCTTTCAAAAACTTCGGCCCCCAAAACAGGTTAGACCAATCATCAAAGTTCTCGTACTGAAAGCCCAGATAAAAGATCCAGAATCCGAAACCCAGGTATGGGATGGCGCTAATTTCTTCTTCAGATAAAGGCCTAACTTTACGGTATGCGGCAACAAAAGTTTGAAAAGCAGTGCGCGCCTCCTCTTTTGTGTTCTTACCTTGTATAAATTCCAAAAAGAAATGAAGGAAAAACGATGTTATATCATAAGCCAACAACCCTTTGCCCGCAAAGTCAAAATCAAAAAAAGTGATATCATCAGTATCGCTAAAGTGAAAATTTTTAGGCAGAAAATCGAAATGGCAATAGCCATAATTGAAACCGGATGAGAAGTTATCATACTGTTTGATCACTTCATTTGCGGTACGCATTAAATATTCATATTCTTCTCCAAGTTCAGCAAACGCGGGAGCGACAATCTCAAGTGGTAGGATAATCGCTGTATCAACCGAATAATCTTTTCGATGATAGCTAAGTTGAATTGATGAGGTTATATTATGAATAGCGGCCATTTCCCTTCCAACAATTTGGAGCTGCTCATCGCTCATCGCATAAACAGGCTTACCCTCCGCCCATGAAAACATCACGCCATAACGCGTTCCTTCGGCGGCGTTGAAATTTTGAAGTATTTCGCCCTGTTTGTCGGGGATTGGCTTTGATACTTTCGCACCGTTTTCAAATAAGATAGTTAGTAATTCTATCTCCCCCATGATCTCATCCAATTTGCGGTGCGCATCGCGGTATATTTTGAAGATGTACTTATCGGTGGCATTTTCTATAACATAGGTATCGCTCACGTTACGGATCAATAATCTACAGGTAGTACCCGTTAAGCCATAGCTCTCGGCAAGTTTGATATTGAGCGCGCTTGATGATAAGGTTGAGTATTGTGTGGGGAAAATCTCCATAGGTTAACAAAGGTAGAAGTTTTATCTGTTAAGATTGTGAAGCTTTTGTTTTGCCAATCGCATTAAAACGTAGTGTCATGCTGAGTAAATAAAAACTAAGGTTTGTGAAGGAGTATATGCCCCCCTTACCATCATGCCGTCCCCTGGTTAGCGGATCGGCATCCCACATGACAGATAGCTACTTTGCTTAGCACGGTTGCTTAGCGAGTGGTATTCTGATCCGCTAACCAGCGGACAGCACGACGTTAATTCTTATTATTTCACGGATAATGTCTTCTTAAACTGGGCCGAGTGGCTATACAGGGAGAAGAAGATGTTTCGCTACCGTTCAACATGACAAGGAGGAAACCCCTTGTGAGATAAGAAGCCATCCTCAAATTTAAAAACCTATTTATATTTTGTATGTTTAAGCTATAACCTACACACTATGAAAAAGTTACTACTCCTTACGTTCGCAACTTTTTACAGTTTAATTTTGCTGGCGCAAGCCGATAGCAAAAGTAATGCACCAATCATCCCGGTTATGCTACCTACAAATGATATCGTAAAAAATATCTCTTTAACGCCTAATACACACATATTCTCATCATTCATCAAAAAAACCGACCTCACCCGTACCTATACCAGTCGCGGACCGATCACTATTTTTGTTCCTGTTGATGATGGGTACACCGATTTACCAACAGGCAAACTCGATTCGCTTTCCAAACCGGCACATGTATGGGACTTGACCGACCTTGTTACCTATCACGCGATAGTTGGCGAGTTCAAACTCAAAAACCTCAGGAAACAAATAAACAAACACAAAGGCACCGCCACGTTCACCACACTATCGGGCGGGTTACTTACTGCTAAAATTGATAGCAACAACAATATTATTTTAATTGATGGCAATGGCGGCGAAAGCTCGATTAGCCAGCCAGATATCACTCAAAACAATGGTATTATCCATGTAGTGAACAAAGTATTAATACCTAAAAAGAGAGTGATCTAAAAAGAACGTTGATCAGCATTGCCCAACAACAAGCAGTGGGACATTATATATACATGAGGTTTCAGTTATCTCTCAAACCAATCATCCCAAAAAAGTAGCAATAATTAATGATAACAGCTATGGGGTAATCCATAACACTATCATCAGAAATATATAACATCCCCAACACCTATCCGGCAATTAACCTCGCCAATCGGGATGGATTAATAAAGACACTATATAATAGATATACCGCTTTATTAAAAAGCCATTACCCTGCGGTTGGCATTTAGCGATGGGCGCAATTGCGGCCTTACACGTAAACCGCTTTCATATTTTAAACCGATGGTTAGGTCGATCCAATCTGGGTTTACCGAGCGGATGATTTTTTCTTTTTGCGGGCGGGTAAAAGTGCTCACTACTTTAAAACGTTCCATAGCCTGCTCTTCGGTATTGATCTCTTCAAAATATACTAAGCGATTTAGCTGTTGTGCATTGTCAAAAAACAAGGTTGGCATATCGCTGTAAAACTGAATGGTCTTCATTAGGTCAGAACATAAGCCTACGTGCAGATTTTTGCGGTTTCTGTCGGTAATGATATAAACGAAACGTTTCATTTTATGATAAAAAATTTGGTGAACAAATAATTATTACTAACTTTATGAGCATAAAATTACTAATAAATTTAGCAAATCCAAATTTTATGTCAATAATTTCACAAAATATTAAATTTCTCCGCAAGAAAAAGGGGCTTACCCAGCAGCAATTCGCGGATGAATTAGGTATAAAACGTTCATTAGTAGGAGCATATGAAGAAGACCGTGCCGATCCGAAATACGAACTACTAAAAACATTAGCAACCTATTTTGACGTTACTATTGATGATTTTATCAACGAAACCATCAACGAAAAATGGCAGCCAAAACCAAAAGGTAACCCTGCCAACATCCGGATCCTGAGCATTTCGGTTGATAAAGAGGATAATGAAAATATTGAAATGGTGCCGGTAAAAGCCAGCGCGGGCTACCTTAATGGCTATGCCGACCCGGAATACGTTTCGCAGTTACCTAAGTTTTATCTGCCTATGTTTAAGCAAGGTACTTTCCGTGCTTTCGAGATCAAAGGCGATTCGATGCTGCCTTTACAATCGGGTACTATTATAATAGGTGAGTATGTAGAAAACTGGGGCGATGTAAAAAGCGGCGAAACCTATGTGGTGATCTCTAAAAATGATGGAGTGGTATATAAACGCATTGGTAACAAATTTAAAGAGAATAAAAAGCTGAAGTTGATTTCAGATAACCCGGTTTACGAGCCGTATGAAATATCGGGCGAGGATGTATTGGAGTTATGGAAGGCAAAAGGCTATATTTCAACCCATTTGCCAGAGCCATCGCCAGAGCCAACTATGGAAAGCCTTACCAGCATGATGGCCCAAATGCAACGCTCAATATCTAACCTGCAACAAGGCAACAATTAAGTTACATCGGCTTTTTTAAACCATTGCGCTATATCTTTATCTTAAGATTAAAACGTAAATTAAATTAAAAAGCGATGAAAAAATTATTGTTAATGTGCTGCTTCGTATTAGGAATTTCGGCAGCAAGCCACGCGCAAGGCGGGATGAGGAAAAGTCCTGAAGAAAGAGCTAAGGATTTGCAAACTCAACTTAAACTAACCGATGATCAAACTACCAAGATCACCGCCGTTTATAAAGAGCAAGCTACAAAAATGGACAGCGTGCGTACCGCAGCCAACGGCGACAGAGATGCAATGCGTTCGGCAATGCGCCCAATGATGGAGGCTACTACAACTAAGATAAAAGCTATTTTAACTCCAGAGCAGGCTGCAGCGTTTGATAAAGCCATGAAAGAACGCATGGACCGTATGCGCCAGGGCGGAGGCCAATAATATTAAACATGATAAAATAGGAAAGCGGCTTTTGCCGCTTTTTTTATTTTTGCAAAAACACCAGCATTGAAACAGGCCGAAGATTTTTTAAGATCGAAACTTGCCGACAGGCAACAAACAGGTAATTACCGGACTTTAAAACCGGAAAGCGGCCTTACCGATTTTTGTTCGAACGATTACCTTGGGTTTGCCCATTCACCCGCTTTAAAGCAAAGTATAGCTACCGAAGTAGAAAATCACCCACTTAGTTTGAATGGTTCTGCCGGGTCGAGATTGCTATCAGGCAATATTCAGTATGCCGAAGAGCTTGAAAAACAGATAGCCGACTGGCACCAAAGCGAAGCAGGGCTGCTATTTAACTCCGGATATGATGCCAACCTTGGCCTGCTCTCGTCCCTTGCACAGCGGGGAGATACCATCATTTTAGATGAGCTGGTACACGCCTCCATAATTGATGGCGCGCGATTAAGCTATGCTAACCGGTACAGCTTTAAACATAATGATCTGGAAAGTCTTGAAAGCAAGTTAAAGCTGGCCAAAGGCACTTGCTACGTGGTTATTGAAAGCGTTTATTCGATGGATGGTGATACGCCTCCCCTTTTGGAGATTTTAAACCTAACCGAAAAATACGACGCCGCCCTTATTGTTGATGAAGCCCATGCTGTCGGCTTGTACCCTAAGGGTATAGTTTGTGAGCTGGCTTTACAGCAACGGATATTTGCCCGGTTGGTTACTTTCGGTAAGGCGCTTGGCAGTCATGGGGCTATTATTTTGGGGAGCGCTAACCTGCGCAGTTATCTTGTAAATTTTGCCCGCCCGTTTATTTATACTACTGCCGCTCCGTTTCATCAGCTGGCGGCTATAAAAATGGCTTACGAGCTACTTTCCGTATCCGATGATAGTATCATCAGCCTTAAAAATAACATCCGGTTGTTTAAGCAACTGGTGCAGCTGAGCGATGATTTTCCGTTAATTGAAAGTGATAGCGCTATTCAGTGTATTCTTTTTGGAAGTAACCAGTTGGCACGCGAGGCAGCTAATCAATTGCAAATAAACGGTTTGGATATCCGCCCAATTTTAAGTCCTACTGTTGCGACCGGTACGGAGCGCATCCGCATTTGCCTGCATAATTTTAATACAGAAAATGAGTTAACTTTGCTGGCTGATACCCTTAAAAATTTAACGCGATTACATGCCCGATAAACAGCCTATATTTATTACCGGAATCGGTACCGGAATTGGTAAAACCGTAGTTTCGGCTATTTTGACAGAAAAACTGAAAGCTGATTACTGGAAACCTATCCAGTCGGGCGATCTTGATAACAGCGATACCTTAACTGTTAAAGGCCTCATTTCAAATAACGTTACCCAATTTTTCCCCGAAGCCTACGCGCTTACCCAACCTTTTTCGCCGCATAAATCGGCTGCCCTCGATAAGATAACTATTGATTTGGAAAACATCGTTTTACCAAAAACCGATAACCAGCTGATCATCGAAGGTGCAGGTGGGTTAATGGTTCCGCTTAACAGCAATTTCCTGATCATCGATCTGATAAAACAACTGAACGCCAGGGTTGTATTGGTAAGCAGGCATTACTTAGGCAGCATTAACCATACCCTGCTATCCATCCATGCGCTAAAAAAATACGGCATCCCGGTAATGGGCATTGTTTTTAACGGACCGAAAGACATCTACTCAAAAAGCTATATCCTCGAATATTCGGAACTGACCGACCTTGGCCAGATCCCCGATTATAAAACTGTAGATAAAAAAACCATTAAAGAGGCCGGTAAGTTTATTACCTTGTAATACCGGGAGCACCAGATGCTTCCCGGCTACATAGTATCCAATTATGAAAAACATTACGGTTATAGGTTCAGGCACTATGGGCAACGGCATAGCTCATACTTTCGCTCAACACGGTTTTGAAGTTGCATTGGTTGATATCAGCGACGATGCCCTGAGCAAAGCCCTGCAAACCATCGCCAATAATTTAGACAGGCAGGTTAAAAAAGGTACTATTGACGAGCAGGCCAAAGCCGATACCTTAAGTCGTATCAATGTATTTACCGATTTAACCGAAGGCGCTAAAAATGCCGACCTCGTAATTGAGGCAGCAACCGAAAACCAGGAGATCAAGTTAAAATTGTTTAAGCAACTGAGCGAGATCTGTGCCGAGAACGCTATCCTCGCATCTAACACATCATCTATATCCATCACCAAAATAGCCTCGGTAACCAAAAAACCGAGCCATGTTATCGGCATGCATTTCATGAACCCTGTGCCGGTAATGAAGCTGGTAGAGGTCATCCGGGGATATGCAACTACAGATGAAGTTACCGCAACTATTATGGAGCTTTCCCGCAAGCTGGGCAAAGATCCCGTTGAGGTGAATGATTATCCCGGCTTTGTGGCCAACCGTATCTTAATGCCCATGATCAACGAGGCCATTTATACGCTATACGAAGGCGTGGCTGGCGTGCAGGAAATTGATACGGTAATGAAGCTGGGCATGGCCCACCCAATGGGTCCGCTGCAACTGGCAGATTTTATTGGTTTGGATGTTTGCCTGGCTATTTTAAAAGTATTGCACGATGGCTTCGGCAACCCTAAATATGCCCCATGCCCACTGTTGGTTAATATGGTAACCGCCGGACACTTAGGTGCCAAAACCGGCAGCGGTTTTTACAAATACACTGCCGGTAGTAAAGACCTGGTAGTGGCAGACAAATTTACCACTTAAGCGCAGTTAAACTTTTGATGTTTCAGGCTGTCAATAGTTAATAGTTGACAATTAAAAAACATCTAAAAATGAAAACCATAGCTAAATTAGGAATAGTACTTGTCTTAACAGGCTCATTATTTGCTTCATGCTCCAGTCAGGCTTATGTAACCGAACAACCTGTTGAACCTGTTTATGAACGCCCGGTAGCACCGTATCCAAACGCGGTTTGGGTTCCCGGCGAATGGGTTTGGCGCGGCAATCACTACGTATATCGCAGGGGATTTTATGCAAGGCCACGCAACCGGGTGTATGTGCAAGGCCACTGGCAGCCAACTAACCGTGGTTATGTTTGGGTGAGAGGTTATTGGAGATAATATCAGTGGGCAGTTTTCAATTTGCAGTTGGCAGTAAAAAGCTAACTGCAAGTTGGAAATTAGTTTACAGTTTGCAATTCAAGGACAACTGCAAACTGTAAATTGTTAACTGCTTATTACATTCTTTCAGGCACGTCTATCCCTAATAACTTCATTGCGTTATTTATAACTTTGGCTGATGATGCTGAGAGTGTCAAACGAAACTGTTTTAAAGTTTCGTTTTCAGCTTTCATTATCGGGCTTTCATCATAAAACTTATTAAATGTTTTAGCCACATCATAAGCATAATTGGCGATTACAGCCGGACTATAACCAATAGCAGCCTCTTTTATAATTTCCGGATATCTGTTTAACAAAACGATCAAGTCCAGTTCAATACCAGCTAATTCGGCTATGTCTACTTTAACATCTACCTGATAACCCGCCTTTTTTAAAACAGATTTGATACGGGCATGTGAATATTGAATGTATGGCCCCGTATGCCCATGTAGATTAATAGACTCGTTAGGATCGAACAATAATCGCTTTTTAGGATCGACTTTAAGAAGAAAATATTTAAGTGCCCCCATACCTACGGTGTGATATAACTGCGCCTTTTCATCTTCATCAAACTCATCAACTTTTCCGTTCTTATCAATTTCGGTTTTCGCAGTCGCCTTCATTTCCGCCATCAAATCATCGGCATCAACTACCGTTCCCTCACGCGATTTCATTTTGCCTGATGGCAGGTCGACCATCCCATATGATAAATGGAACAATCCATTGGCACCAGCTTTACCCAATTTTTGCAGTATCAGGAACAGTACTTTAAAGTGATAATCCTGCTCGTTCCCTACCACATAGATAGATTTATCCATGTGATAATCGTTATATTTTAACTGGGCAGTACCCATATCCTGGGTAATGTAAACCGAAGTACCATCACCACGGAGTACCAGTTTTTCATCCAGACCGTCCGAGGTCAGATCTATCCAAACCGAGCTATCCTCTTTTTTAAAGAACACTCCTTTTGCAAGGCCTTCTTCAATAATATCTTTACCTAACAGGTAAGTATTCGATTCGTAGTAGTATTTATCAAAATCAACGCCCAATTGCTTGTAGGTTTCGGCAAAGCCGGCGTACACCCAGCCGTTCATGGTACGCCAAAGGTTCATCACCTCTTCATCGCCTGCTTCCCATTTTTGCAGCATTTGCTGGGTTTCAATCATGATGGGGGTAACATTCTTGGCTACTTCTTTGATCTTATTCTCTTCGGCCTCTATTTTATCGGCAAGTTCTTTTAAAAGCTTTTCGTTGTCTTCTGGCGTTTGTGCTTGTTTAGCTTTTACTTTGGTAATGGTCGCTAAGGCTTCTTCTATTTTTACCTTTTGAACTTCCTTAAATGCAGTCAGGTTATTGCTTTCGTAAACCTCGGCCAATATTGGTTTAAGTTGCTCTCTTAGTTCCTTATCAAAAAGTACATAGTATTTGCCTACCAAGTGGTCGCCTTTCATGCCTGATGACTCCGGCGTTTCGCCATTACCAAACTTTTGCCAGGCCAGCATTGATTTACAAATGTGGATACCACGATCATTAACCAAGTTGGTTTTGATCACCTCGTAACCATCGGCAGCCAGAATTTCGGCAACCGAATAACCCAACAGGTTGTTACGGATGTGGCCAAGGTGCAAAGGCTTGTTGGTGTTTGGTGATGAGTATTCAACCATTACCTTCTGTCCGTTTTGTTTTGCTACCGCGAAATCATCGGCAGTGATGGTATTATATAACTGGCTGATCCAGTATTCATCGCTGATAGAAAGGTTCAAAAAACCTTTAATTACATTGAAAGAAGCAACTTCTTTCAATTCACTTTTAAGGTATTCTCCTATTTCGGTACCGGTTTGCTCGGGGCCTTTGCGCGAAAATTTAGTAAACGGAAAGGTTACAATGGTTACCTGGCCTTCAAACTCCTTACGGGTTTCCTGTATGCTAACAGCAGCCGGTTCAATATCAGTTTGGTATAAATGTTTAACTGCTTTTACGGCTGCTTCAATAATAAAATTCATAGGGCAAAATTAAATAAATTGGGCGGAATGATAGCATCTTTCTGCTTAGATATACGAGGTGCCTAAGGAGCCAACCCCAGGTAGATAATTAGTGCTATAAACACAATACTCCTATGGAGTTAAAAATGCAATTTTCCGGAACTCCGTAGGAGTATCGTGTTATAGAAAAGATTGCAAAAAAGTTCCCCGGCTCCGTAGGTGCCGCGTATATCCAAGCGGCCAATGATCTATTCTCTACACATCCGTGTTAATAAATCCTTATGTTGAGGATAGCGCGCTACCAATTCATCCCGCTTAGCCATTTCGAACTCGCTGAAATCAAAACCAGGTGCTACGGCGCAACTCACCAACGCAAAACCCTCTCCTGCTTTAATCTCGGCTGCAAACCATGATCCGGCTTCAACAACAACTGAAAAATCGCCGGTATCCAAATCCGATAATTCATGGCTTATCAAATTACCATCTGTCTCAATTACATGGATCAATAATGGCGCACCTTTATGGAAATACCAGATCTCGTCCGAAGCAATACGATGAAAGCCCGAAAAATCATCATTCTCCAATAAGTAATAAATTGATGTACAGGCCTGCTTAACATCTGCCGCGCCTGTCCGGTTTACCTGTTGGGTGGAGCGGAAGGTTTCTTTGTAATAACCACCTTCGGGATGCGGCAGCAGGTTTAGCGTTTGGATATAATATTCGGCGGATAGATTTTCCATAAAGCAAAGATATACACATACGGCCTATTTACTCACCCCGACTTCGCTCCGCTGGTCGCCCCTCTCTACTGCTGCGCAGCAAAGAGGGGTGAAAGAAAATCTTTAACACAAAAAAGCCCCCCTTGCGGGAGGCTTCCGACATTAATTAACCAACCAATAGATAACCTGTCTATTTGAAGCTTGTAGTACCGTCGCCCTGGTAAGCGTAACGGAAAGTATAGTAGCGCGAAGCCGGACGTGTAGTTAAATCGGCAAACGTAGCGGTTGTAGTACTTGGATTGCCTTTGTAATAGCTTAATATTTCAACTTTAGCGTATTTGCCATCGGCAGTTTTAATAACTAATATTTTGCCCGGTACCGGTAAAATAGCATGCTGAGGTTCGGTAGTGGCAGTGTAAGTGTACCAGCCCGAAATTGCAGGGGCACCAGTAGCATCAGCTTTATAGCCAGATGTTGGCGCATCGGTAAGGCTATCAAATGTGCTGCTTACTATTTGGGCTTGCGCTGTACCTGTACCCGAAGTACCGCTGTTTACAAAAATGCTGGTGGCTTTAAATTTAAGGTCCCATTTGGTAGCAGAAGCGGTATCGGCACCGGTTACCTGTGTACCTGTAGCCAGGCTAAAATACGTTGTTGCAGTGGCAACGTTGTCGAGATCGTTAACGGTTTTAGTGGTCAGTTTGCTTACCGCCGGTTCTGGGGTATCATCGTTTTTATCGCATGATGAAGCGAAAAGCAGAACAGCGGCACCAAGTGCTAAGGATAACGTTTTGAAGTTGTACATGTGTTTGAAATTTATGATCGTTTAAATGAATTATTGCTTGTTAAAATTGTAGGCTATACCTGCGTAAATGAGCCTTCCGGGCAGGTTCAGGATCACCTGCGGATCTTTGTGATTGAACAGGTTTTGAGCAGTGATCTGTAACCTCAGGGCATCCTTCATAAAAAGTTTTGAAACCGAGGCGTTGATCAGCATATAGCCATTGGTATATTCATCATCGCGGTTAACAATACCGTTGCCGTCGGTATCTTTATAACCATAGCGGCCGCGGTAAATAGCCCTTAATGAAGTATTGATCCCTGTTTTATCATCATTATAATTAAGCCTGATGTTGTAGGTATATTTTGAGCGACTCAGCAAACCACCATAATCGCTGCGCTTTAAAACTTTAGTGATGTTTGTTTCAGGATCTCTGGTGAAAACTTTACCGGCCTTGATCTGGTCGAGTACATCCTGATCATAAGCTTCGAGGTATTGGAAACCGCCGCCAATTTGCAATGGTTTAAAAAGCTGGTAGGTAACATCCGTTTCTACACCCTGGGTAAAAACTTTATTAAGGTTGAAGTATGAAAATACCGATTGCCCATTGGTTTTGATGGCGATGGCGGCTGTTTCGATCAGGTTGCGGATATTGTTGCGGAACAGGTTGGCTGTCCAGTATAATTTGCTTACCGGCCTGTACCTAAAACCGAAGTTAAAAGCGGTTGAGCTTTCGGCGTTTAAGCTTTTGAGGGTTGATGGGTCGATCAATATAGATTCGATCTGCCCAGATTGCTGAAGCTTTTCAACGCCGGCTTTAGCTTCTTCGTAACCAAATACACTGTAACCAACTTCGGCATTGGTAAAGTTGAGGTACAATTGCCTGAAATCTGGTGCTTTATAGCCTTTACCAGCCGAACCCAATAAGGTAAACTTATCACTAAGTGCATAGCTTGCCGCCAGCTTAGGGCTAAACTGCGATTTGTAAACGCTATGCGCGTCAAACCTTCCGCCAGCTATAACATCCAGCTTTTTAACCGGTAGCCAATCCGCTTGGAAATAGCCATAGCCCGAAGTAAAGGATTGCTGCTTGGTGTAACGTGTGGCTTCTACAGTTTCGTACTGCGCGCCTGCACCGGCGGTTAGTTTCAGGTTATCCTGAATCGCGTAGTCGTTTTGAATTTCGCCGCGGTTAAAGGTTTGGTTAAAAAATGTTTGATCGTAAACATTGTTGTTATCCTCGTACCTGATATCCGAATTGGTTTTATAAACCGAACGGTAAAGCTGCAATACCGATACATCTTTTTTGCTGAAGCGATGGGTAAATACCGGGGCAATGTTAAAATCTTTTTCGGTGCCTTTGCCGGATGCGAAACGGTTATCCTCAACTGCGAAACGGCTATCCTGATCGTTAGTGTAATACCTAACCGATAATTTAAGGCTGTTGTTATCATCAAAACGATAAGCCGTTTTGCCATTCAGCGTATAGCCACTAAAAGGTGATACCGTAGGGATACCCGATGCAGGCTGTAAAGTATAACCACCACTGCTGAACCTGTTGCCAAAGCCACTGATGTAAAACTTATCGGTTTTGTAAGATGAGTTTAAAGAAAAATCGGCATTTTTATTGGTGCCATACCTGCCCGCTACCCCGCCCGAAAAGCCTTTGGCTGGCTCGGCAGTAATGATGTTCACTACGCCGGCCATTGCCTCCGAGCCGTAAAGGGAAGATGTAGGGCCTTTTACTATTTCTATCCTGTCGATATTATTGGTAGTGATGCGCGATAGTTCCAGGATACCGGTACTGCGACCGATCAACGGCAAGCCATCAATCAGGATCAAAGTATAAGCCGGGTCAAAACCCTGGATCTGGATACCCTGTCCGTGCGGGTCATCCAAAATATTGATACCGGTTTGTTCTGATAAAACCTCGTTCAGGCGTACCAGTCCGCGTTTTTTTATTTCTTCGGAGGTGATGCGGGTAATTGGGATCGGTACCTGCTGTAAACTTTTGGCGGTACGCGTCCCGGTTACTACTACCTCTTTTAATTGCTTAGCGCTATCCTTCCTCGTGGTGTCCTGTTGCGCAAATGCTACAGTTGACACAGACGAAATAAAAATAAGAGGAAAGAAAAATTTCATTTATTTAGACTAATTAAAAATAATAATGCAAATTTGTGACATCAATGCTATGTGTGGTTAACGCCAAACGGATTGAAAACAACGCCAAACGGATTTTATGTATATCAGCCTTACTCCTGCCCTGCAAACACCATCAATCACACTTCCTTACCCGGAAGGTTTCATCGACAAGGATTGCATTGGCGAGCGATCGCAAAAATTTATCTTTACTGATGATGCTTCAGTTAAGGTCAGGGAAAATTGGATTGAAGGGATAGGGATGATTCAAAGCACATATGAAATAAAAAGATCAATACAGATCGATATCCAATGCGATATTCCCGGCCGCTATATAAGCTTCATTACAAAAGGTAAGCTGGAGTTTAAGACCAGCAGTTCGAAGGTTAAAATACAGGAAGGAGATACTTATTCAGCCTATCATTCCCATCTTAATACCCAGGTGTCAATTGCTGGCAATTGTAGCATGATTACCTTTTTGCTCACTCAAAATTTTATTGACAAAATAACAGGTAACGGAAACTTCCATTTAAACCTGCAGCAACAGCCGGACCTTTTCCGAAGCCGCGTTCCTTATATAAAACCAATTTCTGTCACAGGAGATATTTTAAATGCACCTCATCCTCTGTATATAAAACGCCTGTTGCTCGAAGCTAAAATATTGGAACTGATAACCGAGGTACATAAACCGGCAACTCAAAAAGATGATCCGGGTTTTGCTTTTACCAATACCGATAAAGCACGCCTCATGGAGGCTAAAAAACTGGTTGAACAAAATATAAAGATGCCTTATTCATTGATCGAACTATCGCGTAAAACCGGATTAAATGATTTCAAGCTAAAAAAAGGGTTCAAGGCTTTATTTGGTAACACAGTTTTCGGTTACCTGGGCGAATTGAGGATGGACACAGCCTACAAGATGCTACAAAGGGGCAAAAGTGTTGGCGAGGTAGCGGAAACTGTAGGTTATAAAAATGCACATCATTTTACTGCGGCCTTTAAAAAACGATTCGACCTCTTGCCAAGTAAACTCGACAAGTTGATATTGGTATTTATTAGTGGAATGCTTTTAGGATAAGCAACTAATACGTAGTATAAAACCTACAACTTTTTTATCCTACGCTTGGAGTATCAGCTAAAGTATTCTGATTTTTTAGGCTTCATTGCTTACAGGATAACAATTGGTCATCCAGAAATTAACAAAATATAATACAACAAGAACCATAATTAATACCATTAGGTTACCTTATAATCGTCTAATTTTGGTATAGCTATTTAAATATTACCATTATGGAACAAAAGCTCCCACTCCCCCCTTTCAATTTTGAAACAGCAACCCAAAAAGTGCAATTAGCCGAAGACGCCTGGAACAGCCAGGACCCCGCCCGTGTATCATTAGCCTACACTATTGATACCGAATGGCGCAACCGATCGGAATTTGTGAACGGTCGTGAACAGGTAGTTGAGTTTTTAACCCGCAAATGGCAAAAGGAGTTTAACTACAAGCTAAAAAAAGAACTCTGGGCATTTACCGATAACCGCATAGCCGTACGTTTTGAATACGAGTATCAAAATGCCGCCGGCGAATGGTTTCGCGCTTATGGCAATGAGAACTGGGAGTTTAATGAAAATGGGCTGATGCAAAAACGCTATGCCAGCATTAATGATCTGCCCATTAAAGAAGAAGACAGGAGGCTGAAGTCGTATTAAATCTCTGTTTCTATTATTTAGTAAAATAATACGCTTGCTATATACCGTAAATAAAACTTAATCATTTACGATATATCGTAATATCTCCAGATAGTAAAAACGCACAAAAAACTCACTATCAATAACTTAAAACAACGGCATAGGTATTGGACATTTTAAGACATATAAAAGTACAAATCACTTAAAAACATACTTTAACCTTAACTAACATTACCATGCCAAACGCTTTATCAACATTCGGAGCTATTCATACCGCGATAAGTATCGTAGGTGTAGCAGTAGGATTTATGGCCCTGTTTCAGGATGGGAAGATCGATCCAAAATCAAAAAACGGGAAAATATACGGTGTGTTTACTGTGCTGGCCTGCCTGTCATCATTTTTGGTGATGAAAACCGGGCACCTCAGCAGCGCGCACAACTTATCAATCATTATACTGATATCGCTGCCTATCGTTTACTACGCCCCTGCCCTACGCATATTTGGTGGCAAAGCCGGTTATGTGCAAACCGTAGGGATGACGGCAACACTGTTCTTCTCCCTGATTCCGGCGGTGGTAGAAACACTCACACGCCTCCCGGTTGAACAACCCTTTGCCGATGGCCCCGATTCGCCTGTTGTTAAAACGGGGTTATTGTCATTACTAACCGTATTTGCCGTTATTATGATTTACCAGGCAATCAAATTAAAAAAACAACGTAAGGCCGCATTAAGCCCATCTATGTAAAAGCTCACCTGCCGATACTCTATATATTTTAGTTTGGCCTCCTTTTTTGAGGGAGGCCTTTTTTTAATTAAACGCTTTTACAACAAGGTTTTTATAAGCGCCAGAGGGACAGTTACCATGCCAATAGCCTACCGCCCCGCTTGGTAAGGACGGGTCGAGATCGGTATATACCACGGCTGGTTTGGCTGCATTATCTACATAAACTTCCAACTTGTTGCCCTTCACTATCGCCTTTACATGGAACCACTTATCAGATGGGATAATGGCTGTTGCCTGGTATTTGACGTCTTCATAATCCCACCAGTTAAATTCGGTCTTTTTTTCGGGCATGTACTGGATAGCGTTGATAGTTCCCGATGATCCCGGCCGGAAATAAACCACCTGGTAATGATGCTCATCCTTAATACGGAAAGCCACACCAACAAAGCCGCCTTTATCAGGCCGGGCAATATCCAGTTCAATAATGCCATCCTTAAAATTGAGTCCCGGCTTGTACGCCAGGCTGGCCGATTTATAATCGAGAATCTTCCGTTTAATGATCAGCGCCTTGCTGCCTTTAAATGTGCCGAGCTCATAATCCAAAGTATCGTTTTTAGGGATGATCCACTGTTTGGGATCTACTTCCGAAAGGTTATACAACCGGTATTTTTGCTGGGCATGGGTTTTCATGGCAGCCATAAGCAACATGGCAAAAATTAGTTTTTTCATGATGATTTATATTGGGTTATTGGGTGATAACAAGATTTGCAAAATCGCCAGGCAACCCCGTAGACCAAAGGCCTAACAGGCCGGTTTGCCGGTTATTGAGTTTTTTTACTTTGAGGGATGGTTTATCAGCATGATCAACATACACCACGATATCATCGACATTAACAACAATACGGGTGTGAAACCACGCGGTAGCCTGTGGAGCGGGGTTCACCTCGTTTTCGTAAACCAAAGGGTATTCCTGTCGTAACTTATCCCACTCATATCCCGGGAGGCTCATGTATTGCACGGCATGTTTGTGTCGCAGGGTATCTGTAGCCCGGAAATTAAACGGCCTGAAGTAAATAACATCATACACAGCCGTATCAATACCATGAAAGGCTATCCCCAAAAAGCTTTGCTGAAAAATGTCCTTACCGCGCAAATCAACATCGATAGTGCCGGTTTTAAAATCGAGACCTTTTAGCCACAAGATGCCATCTAAACTTAAGCCTTGTTTGCTTCCATCGGTAATTTCGGCAACCCTTTGCAGCGGGGTGATCTTGATCAGCTTGTTTTCATGAAGCAGTTTATTAATATCATAGCTTAATTTGGATTTCTGACTGTAACTAATACTGCAGCCAAGCGTCATGCTTATAAGCAGCGCTAATAAAATTTTGTTGTTCATGGGCGTTTTAAATTATCTTTAACCAAAGCTTGCAAATTGCCTTTTCAAACACGTGAAAAAGGCGTTTCAAGTTAAGTTCAAGTTTGTTGGGATATTCTAAAATTAGTTTGTTGTATTTGTTCGAGATATGGGCGTAACAATGAAATAATTCCCTTTTGCTTGGCAAAGAGCAGCACACCCGCCGAACCTTTTACTATAATGCCCTTTTGCTCGGCAAGTCTTCGGGCAGCGCGGTCATCTGTTAATAAATAATCACAATTTACTTCGGCAGCTAAAGCTATCGCACTTGCCTCCCCTTCATCAACGATATTTTCAAATTGATTTTGCAAATCCTTGTTTTGCACAGATTGGACACTAACCCAATGAGGTAACTTTTTACCATATTCAAGGGCAATCTCGGGAGTGGTAATCACTTTCGAAAACAAATTATCAAGAATGTGCAATGCCGAAATTTTGTCTAATATAATAAAACAACTGGCATCAGTAATTACTGCAGAATATTCAGATCCCATCCAAATCAGCTTTCACACTTGGATCAAGATAATTCACTCCAAATCCCGACAGTATCTCTGCGAAATCCCATTTTTTCATACTACACATTTCCGCTGCTTCTTTTAATGACAGCTTACCAGCTTCATAAAGCTTAGCAGCAATTAAGCGCACCGTTTGGTCATGCTCTCTTTCAAGCGCTTCAGGAACCTGCAATATCATCGTTGTCATAATATAAAGATAAGGACAATTTTATTCTTTTCAGCTGCAAGTTACGCCCCTATCGGCTGCACATCATACCGTTCAGCCAAAACACCGCTAAGCCCATCAACATAAGGTAAAATAAATCCTTCAATCTGTTTAAAAGCATTTTGCACCTCTTCCTCGTTAGATGGATCAAAAAACAATTCATCCAAACTGTTTAATTTTTGATGATCGGCACTAAGCAGTTCGGCAATAAGATAAGTCCCTTTGGCTTCTTTTTTATCGCCGCCATGGTTCGGTTCTGTTTGCGCGTTGATAGAAAGCTGAATACCGTAGTCATCGTCCGAAATATTTTTCAAAACCTCAATCTCCAGCACCAGGCAAAACGCGCCGTTATCGCTGTAGCATTGCTGCGTATATTGGGTTTTGATCAGATCCTGAAAATCAGCTTCGGCCTTAAGCCTTACTTTTTCGTACAATTCAAAAACGCTCTCAAACAAATCCATAATTAGTCTTTATCCTATAATCCAAAACAAACATAACTATCTCCCGACTTACTTCCAATTTTTCCGCCACCGCAAGCTATCACAATATATTGTTTCCCATCAATAGTATAAGTTGCCGGGGTGGCATAACCAGCCGCCGGCAACTGCGCTTCCCAAACTACTTTACCTGTACGCTTATCAAAAGCACGGATCTTTTCATCCTTAGTAGCTGCAATAAATACCAATCCGCCTTTGGTAACCAGCGGGCCTCCATAGTTTTCGGTACCGGTAACCGGGATGCCTTTTTTAGTCAACTCGGCATACTCACCCAACGGCACTTTCCAAAGTAACTTGCCCGAGGTAAGATCAACAGCGTTTAAAGTCCCCCATGGTGGTTTTATACCGGGGTAACCATCTTTATCTAAAAAGCGGTTATAGCCGTTCATGGCGTAAGGGATCTGATCAACCATTTTCTTTTCGGCCACAGTGCTGGTTGCGCGGTTGCTTGTTGGCTCTTTGGCAATTTCTTTAGTGGCTTTTACCTCCGGAATTTTGAGAAGGAATGCCAGCAGGTTCTTTTTATCTGTTGGGGAAATTTGTTTGAACGATGGCATCATATTTCGCCCGTTGGCGATAATACCATTCAACTGATCCGCACTATACTTTTTGCCGATGTTTACCAATGAGGGGTATGATGTGCCGTTACCCTTTAATTCGGCACCATGGCAGCCTATACAATTGGTATTATAAACCATATGGCCCAAAGCCTGCGGCGAATTATCGTTTACATTAGTTTTAGGCACATCTATCATTACCTGCGCCCAAGGCAATTCGGAGCAGTTTACGTACAATATTTTAGTCTCCGGGTCGACCGCTGCCCCACCCCACTCTCCGCCACCATCAAAACCGGGGAAGATCCAGCCGCCTTCCTTACTTGGCGGCGTAAACATAATGCGGTTTTTAACCTGATTATATTTCGCCAGCATTTCGGCATGGGCTTCTGGTGTACGGTTGGTCACATCTTCGGGATTGAACATCTGCCTTGCGAAAGGTTGAGGCAAGGTTGGAATTGGTTGCGTTGGCCACACTTCTTCGCCCGGCAGGGCTTTGGTTGGTACCGGCTTTTCTTCTATCGGGAATATGGGTTTACCGTTAGTCCTATCGAACAGAAAAATATGCCCGTGTTTGGTGATCTGCGCTACAGCATCTATCTT
The DNA here is from genome assembly GCF_039839285.1 of Mucilaginibacter sp. CAU 1740. Taxonomy (NCBI): domain Bacteria; kingdom Pseudomonadati; phylum Bacteroidota; class Sphingobacteriia; order Sphingobacteriales; family Sphingobacteriaceae; genus Mucilaginibacter; species Mucilaginibacter sp. CAU 1740. The sequence goes on from NZ_JBDOQS010000009.1 coordinate 167,365, forward strand.
TTTTCCGTCTTTAACTATCGTTACAAGATTTGGGTTGGCTGGCAGATCGCGATCCCACAGGTCGTGATGCACTACCTGGAAATGCCATTTCAGTTTACCGGTAGCGGCATCAAGCGCCAGTAGCGAGTTACTATACAGGTTTTTTCCTTTACGGAAACCTCCATAAAAATCGCCCCCGATTGAACCTGTCGGGATATAAACTATGCCCCGCTTTTCATCCAGTGCCATACCTGCCCAACTATTGGCCCCGCCAAACTTTTTATAGGCGGCGGTATCCTGCCAGGTTTCATAACCGGGTTCGCCGGGTTGCGGGATAGTATGGAAAATCCATCGCAATTTGCCTGTACGGGTGTCATATGCCCGGATATGCCCCGGCGCGGCATCGGCTGATTCTGAAACACGGGTGCCCACAAGCAGCAGATCTTTGTAAACAACACCCGGTGTAGTGCCGGCTACAAATGATTTAGTATCACGGCCGAGATCTTTAGTCAGATCGAGATAACCATTGTTACCAAACGAGCGCACCGGGTTACCATTTTCGGCATCGATAGCCCAGGTTTTAGCACCTACGCTGTAAAAAATGCGTTTCTCTCCCCCAGCATTATTCTGCCAGTAAATTACGCCGCGACTTACTTTGTAATAAGCCATCGGATCGCCGTTGTTGGTTGTATCATCTTTGGCCGGATCAAACAACCATTTTTGCTCGCCCGTGGCCGCGTTCAGTGCAAATAATTTCAGTTTCGGGCTGGTGCCGTATAAAACACCATCAACCATAACGGGGTTACATTGGTTTTGGCTACGGTTGGCAGTGTCTTTATCATGGGTGCTGTATGTCCAAACCTGTTTAAGCTGTCCTACATTAGTTGCGTTAATTTCTTGATTTGAAGAGTAGCGGATCCCATCCTTAGATCCCGCGTAAGTTGACCAGCCCGTGTAGGAGGCTTCATTATTTTTTGAGGTATGCTTACAGGAAGAGTAAATAATTGCAGCAATGCAAAATAAAGGGAGCAGCCTGATTTTCATTGGTATTAAATTGGTTTATAATGCCAAATAACCCGATTCGGTTAAATCAACATAAGCCAACAAGTTATAAAATTAAATCAAGCTTTTTCGGAATGTCTCATTTAAAACACGATATCAATCAAAAACGTCATTGCGAGGTACGAAGCAATCGCCGATTAGCAGGTCCGCCCTGTAAGTTGGGGATTGCTTCGTGCAATAACGTGGTTTATAGGTCTGTAAGATTATTTCAAGCCAAATATTATAGTTACGGCTACTGATTCAACCCAAATGACTCCCAACCCGATGCTGTAGCACGCGTACAAGTCATGGCTTGGGTGCCGTTCTCGCTCGAAACAAATTTGGCGTTAAAACCCTGCAGGGTGACGGTACCATCGGGATTTACACTCCAGGTAAATTTTTCCCAATCGCCGGGAGTGGTGCGGTTGCAGGTAATGGCTTGGGTACCGTTTTCTGATGATACGTATTTGCCCATGCTGCGCAGGTATATTTTACCGGCACCGGCATCAAGTACAGTGAAATGTTCCCAATCGCCGGCTGTGGCGCGGGTGCAGGTCATGGCTTGAGTGCCGTTTTCGCCGCTTACATATTTGCCATTAAAGCCTTTAAGTGATATTACGGTGCCTATCGGCGCGTTATTGTTTGACGGCGGAGGGGTTGTATTGCCACCGCCAACGTTGTAATGGGTGTATGTAGTAAAGCCAAGGAAAGTATTATCTGCGGGCGCGTAAACCGGGGTAGCATTTCCGTTTACGGTGCGCAACGCGTTCATGTTAGAGGTACCGTAGTGATGATAGGCAACCTCCAAACCCGGATAAACCGCGCTTGAAGTTGAACAATAATCGCAGCTGATGTTTTGGAAAAACGAGCGGTACATGAAATCGTACCCCGAACTGATCCTGTTTGATAAGGCCGTGTACAACGAGTTATCGCCCTGCATCAAAGCAATTTCGGCGGCGAAGGTAAACCCGGTGAGTGAGTATTGATAATGTACACAATCGGTGCGGTCGCATTCTTCGGGCATGGTGCCATCAGCCTGGATCATGGTTGGCATGGTGATATTGAGTTGTGCTTCCCCATCATTAAACACATTGGCGCTGTTTAAAAACACGCCAACAGCCATTTTAGCATAACCTGCAGATACGTTCCAGTTATTGTTGTAATTGTAACCATAGCCACCAAAGGTGTGGTTGATATAGTTATCCTTTACGTTGTTCAGGTAATTGGTGAAGGTGGTAATTTCTGACGGTGCCCAATTGGCTGATACGCCGCCAGGCTGATAGTAACGGATGATCTCGGCAGCCGCAACAAAGCTTGGGGTTGTCCACGATGCTTCCAGATCTGATTGGTGCGGGTTATCCGAGGCATCAATAGGTGCATAGTTTTGAAAAGTTGAAGCCCAGCCATTCAGGATAAACTTACACTTGTCCGACCATTGGGTATCCCCTGTTTTGGCAAAACGCAAGGCCAGCGCGTACGCCAGGATAGCATCCTTCCTGATCTGCGATTTTGAGGGACTTGTATGCCCGTTTGAGCCTACATACACTGTAGGATAAAACTGCGTAGGCATGGCATTGTTGGTAATAAAATCTATCACTTTTTGATAAGATGCCGTACGCGATGCATCCCCGGCATTAACCTGGTTGCGGATCAGATCGAGATTGGCGGCGGTATTCATTACCCCCGGATGCACAAAGGATGTAACCGAACGGGGCTGAGTAGATTTTTCCTGGTTAGCGGCAGCCGCGGAACCGGCCACTGATGATTTTTTACACTGTGTAAAAATAATAGCCGCGCCTGCAAGCAGGATACAGCACAGCCAATAAGAAAGGTTGTTTCTTTTCATAAAAAATAGCAATAATTGGTTTATAAGATGTAGTTAATTGGCAACTGGTGGTGTTCCTGTTAAACCGATGGGATTTGACCTAACGGGAAATTAGCAACGCTTTAAATCAAGCTAATCGCTAAACCAAAACTATTTAACTAAAAGAAAAAAAATATAGCATTCAGCGGAATTTATTTACTATAACGTTTTCGTAAATAATTGATGTATAGATATTTACAACGGGATTTAAAATTCAGAAAATCAGCGAAAACATAATCATCAGTAATGATAAAACACAATTTTCGGATGATAAATCGGATAGTTGTAGTGGCTTTGTAGTGGAGAGGGAGTTAAATATTAGTTAACAAGGATTTTTTAACCGACACACACCGATAGCGGCAACATTGGCCTACCAACAGATAAGTTGGCAATTGAAGCGGTATAAAATTGCTATCTTGAACTTAATGAAACGCTATTCGTTACGGGCATCGGCCCTGATATTTTTAACCATACTGGCCTGTAATTTAAAAGCGCAGGTAAAATCAAACCATTGCACCGATTACCATGTGCACCTCCAAGATTCTGCTACGGTACAATTAGGGTTCCGGATGTTAAAAGCTTTTCATCAAAAAGCAACCAGAACAGATTCACTTTGCTTTGATGCCGATACCATCATCAACCGGCTTAACCGGGCAAAGTTTTATTCGGCCTGGATCATATCAAATGCCTATTGGTTTGGCTCCCCCCTAACACCTGTACAGAACGAATACAAAAAAGTAAAACACCAAAACGATTGGATAGCCTCCCAAGCGGCAAGATATCCCGGTCGCCTAAAAGCGTTTATGAGCATTAATCCGCTAAAACCTTATGCGATAAAAGAGATTGAACGTTGCGCAGTTACCAAACAATTTACAGGTATCAAACTCCATTTTGCCAATAGCAAGGTTAATCTTTTTGATAAAGCGCAGGTTAAGCAAATACAGAAAGTGTTCGCGATAGCCAATAAATATAAGCTGTTATTGTTGGTTCATTTCCGCAGCGCCGAAAAATGGGATGGCGAAGCTAATACCAACATCCTGTTAAAGCAACTGATGCCTTTTGCCAAAAACACCAAAGTAGTAATTGCCCATATGGCGGGTTGGGGCGGATATGATAGGCAAACGGGCAAAGCACTATCGCTTATTGCCAGTTACCTACATTCGGATAATAAGGCTCACCGTAATTTATTCCTCGACATCAGTGCGGTTTTCCCGATTGGTTCGAATGATCAAAAACCGACCCAAAATAAATCAGCACAACAACTTTTGGGAGCCTTTAAACAAAGGGTAAAAAGCATAGGCGCAGATCATATCGTATTCGGAACGGATTGGCCTTTAATAGATATTGATCCTTATATTGAATTATTAAGAAAAAATTTAGGAGAGAAAACTACCCAGCAGATCTTAGATACGCGGGTAGTTTCCAATTGAGATTATTTTTTCACCAAACTAACCGGTTCAACCTCCTGGCTCAACAGCTTGCCGAATAATTCCCAGCGTTTAGCTGGATTTGCGGCTGTGCCGCCGTTGCTTTCAATGTAGCTTTTAACCAGGTCTTGTCCGTAGTTGTAGTTAATTACATAGCTGCGATACTTTTTGATGAAGCTTAATGATTTTTGTGCTGTTTCATCATTCATCAGGCAGTATTTGCGCAGGTAGCTTAAGGCCTTATCCTGACTCATGGTATTGTTTATCAAACCACGGGCCGCCTCGTTACGGGCATAGTTTAAAGTACCTTTAATGGCGAGGGCTTTGAAATAAAGGGCAGCGCCGGCAGTATCTAAACCAGCCAGCGGCAGCAATACATTCTTAGCGAAGTTGATCTTATCATTTCCCGGAAAAGCCACCTCGATACCGTAGTTGGCACTCCCCTCGGCAATAAGCGATTGCGGGCTGAACAACGGATAAAGCGAGATCTCTACCCAACCTTTATCATGGTACAGGTTTTTCTCCAGCAACATATTATAAACGTGGTGTCCCGGATAACTTTCATGGCTACCAACATCAATAGCACGATCGATAAAGATCTTCAGATCGGTATTGATCTGTACGGTGCTTTTGTAACCACCTTTATACCAGTTATAGCCAGACCATGGTTTGTTGGTCACATATTCCAATGTAAAGGTTTCTCCGGCAGGCAATTTATAATGCGTTAAAGTACGTTTGCGGGCTTCGGCAATGGCGGCTTTGATAACCGGGTCGAGCTTATCTTTAGGGATAATGAACTTATTGGCCAGTTTTTGAAAACGATCGTTCACGTTGCCTTTGCCTGGCAAAATGCTGTCCAATAGGGCTATCTGGCTTTTAAAAAAATCGTCGGTATAAACAGGTGCCGCTACACCAAACAACTCGCGCGATTCCTCATCAAACGGACGCTCCTCGCCCGAAAAGATCCGGATACGGCGACTGAAAGCGATCAATTGATCAGCCATCCAGTTAGCCCTTATTTTATTGGTATCAATTTTTGATGTGTGCGCAATCAGCTTCAAATCGTTCATGATGCTATTGGCACTGGCCAGCAGGCTATCCTTTGGGAAGTTTTTAGGTAACAGCTCCGTTTTCGGCTTTAACGAATCGGGGCCGTAGTAGGCATCCACAAAATCGCCATCGTACTGGCCTATAGTTAAACCAAGCCTCACGTAATCGGTAGCGAGGTTGTTAAGCTTTTTATTTTCGAGTTGCTGTGCAGGATCATTCCGGCATGAAAGTATAAACAATAGAGGCGCGAAAAACAGTAGTTTTTTCATGAACGAATTATCTGGTACAGGTAAATGTGCCGCAAGATAAGCATTCCAATTGTTTTACGCCGAATTACGGTTTCCGGAAAGCGTTGATGTTATACGTAACCCCCACAGCCACACCGGTTGATTGAAGCTTCAGATCAGAGTATCCAACCCCCGAAAGCGGCACTTTCATGTAAGGCTGTACACTCAAACCAAACTTCGAATTGATCTTACGCTCATAAGTAGCATTCAGGTTCAATATACTCAGGTAATAGCCTTTGCTGTTTGGCACAGTGTAAGTTTGCGGCCATGCAGGGTTGTTACCATCTGCATAGTTATAGGTGTATTTTTCATGCAGCATGATGTATGATGAAAACCCTGTACCAACAGAAATTTTATTGCGGAAGTTGCCAAAAACCTGGTAGCCGATATTGATAGGAATATCCAGCATTTTACAATCGGCAGTTACATCACTTGGCTCATGTTTAAATACATAAGCCGTATTGTAATTGGCAAAGCTGGTATTGTAAGGTTTTGACGAATAAACCACACCGCTTGTTATGGTTAGCTTTTTAGTTAACCCTAATGAAAGTAAAGCGCCATAATTACTGCCCATTTTACCCTGGAATGAACTTGTACCATTTACATCCGATGATGCCAGTGCTGTAATAGCCAGTTGCGGGCGGTACCCGAAACCTTGCTTGGTTATTTTTTTTGCAGGCTTATCGGTATTTACGGCCGCTGGGGGTATATCTATCTGGGATTTAAAATCTGGCGATGTATGGGCCATCGTTATATCAAGTGATGGAACCATATTGGCCAGTGCATTTGACAAATTACCATTGCGCTTGTCAATGCTATTAATACCAGCTATCCTGGCAGCATTATTTAGTGTCGCTGTATCGCGCTTAGTTTTTGCAAGGTTATCATTCCCCACAACGCTACTGCCTGGTCCGCTTGCAAATGGCGCTGAAGGTTGTTGACCCACAAGCTGTTTTTTCTGTTTCCTTTTATCGGCAGCAAGGTTATCTCCAGTTTTTTGCGTATTCCAAATGGTATCCTTTTTCGATTTAGCAGCTGCTAAATTCTTAGCAGAGTGTTTATTCCAGTTGGTATCCTTTTCGGGAATTACAGCCAGATTATCACCAACCGACTGTTTGTTGGCAACCGTATCTTTTAAAGGCTGTTTCGTAGCATCATCATTTGCACCTTGTTTTGTTTGAGGCTTGGTTATAGTTGGTTTTACACCCGCCTGTGTATTATTGTCATCAATAACTTTGGCAGGTTTGATAAAAAACCACCAGCCCAAAGCCAATAACAACATAGCTGCTATTGCACTGGCCCGTGGCAGCCAATAAACAATGCCACGGCGCTTTTTGCCCGCATCCAGCATTTGCTCAAAGGCGTCCCAGTCATCCTCGTTAAACGCGCGATGATTGGCCGGGTCGTCCATCGACTTTTTAAATAAGTTATCTAAATCCTCTTCGCTTTTCATCCTCTGATCCCGTTATTTAAAAAAGTGCTCCGTACATCGATGCCGTTATAGGCCACAATCGGATTAAAATCCATTCCCCTATTGTAATTGGTTTTATTAGCAGTTTCCTCTGCCTTTAATATCATCTGTTTCAGTTTATGCCTTGCTTTATGTAGGTTTGATTTTGAAGTGCCGGGGCTAATGTTCAACATTTCGCCAATTTCCTCGTGCGAGTAGCCATCAATAGCGAAAAGGTTAAATACTGTACGATACGCCTGGGGTAGTTGCTGTATCATGGCCAGTAGGTCTTCATAATTTAAATTATTGTCGGTCAAATCACCTTCGGTCATACCTTCGGCCTTTTCCAGGTCGTCGGTGTAAGCCATTTTTAAATTGGCCCGGTAATAATCAATAGATACGTTCATCATGATTCGCCCGAGCCAGGCTTTGAAAGGGCGTGTGGTATCAAACCTGTCGATATGGGTAAACACCTTCATAAAGCCCTGGTTCATTACCTCGGCGGCTTCATCTCTGTTGCCTGCATAACGGAGGCAAATGCCCATAGAAAAGCCATAAAATGCCTTATAGAGCATTTTCTGACATTTCCTATCCTGCTTTACGCAGCCATTAATCAGTTGATGTAACTCTTCTTCGCCCATGGGGTTGATAAAACCGTAACCAAACCTATAAATTTAATCTTATATACGCACATCACGGCAATAATTATAAAAAGGTTGCCTTGGTTGTGAAATATTTTTACAACCAACCCATCGTACTGATTACCAGATAATTATTTCACACTTTTTGAGAATTATTATACAAAACATTGTACGATCATAATAAACACCATGTTTAAGAGTCGGATAAATATATTTTTGGAATTGTAGGCAACTTTATCACAAACTTATACCGTAAGGTATTATAAAATTAAGCTGGCTGTAAGCCAATTATGAGAATCCAGATCAATCCTAACTTTCCTATAAATAATTGTAGCATTTGTGGTGCCCGACCTGTTATTGAGCAAGCAAAAGACCGCTGGATCATCATTTGCCCCACCCCAAATTGCAAAAATAAAGTTGCAGATAAGTTTGTAAACTTTAACGAGTGGAATAAAAGAAACCGCTAAATATTTTTAAAAGTTTAACATTATCGAGGCAACCTCAGGCAATTGATAAACGATATACTTTATAAACCGGCACGCAAACCGGTGTTATAATTATATACTTTATACTGTTGCTGATGGTACCTGTGTCTGTTGTGATCATTACTAAAAACGAAGCCGCTTTTATTACAGATTGTGTAAAAATGGCCAGCCTGATTACAGATGATATTGTTGTGATTGATAACGACAGCAGCGACGGCACCCCGCAAATAGCCACAAGTTTAGGCTGCCGGGTATTTCAAAAAAGCTGGAGCGGCTATGGAGCCAACAAAAATAAAGGCATAGCACAGGCGCGCTACAACTGGATACTCAGTATTGACGCCGATGAAGTGCCAGACCAGGAACTTGTGGATGCATTACATTCTTTAAAATTAGATAACCATAACCAGGTTTATGACATCCGCTTCAGATCATACTTCGGCAAAAAGCTTATCCGCTTTGGTAACTGGGGCAATGATCACCACCTGCGTTTGTTTAACCGGTCGCTGGCAAAATGGAGCGAAACTGAGGTACATGAAACCTTGATGTTACCTGCTAATGCCGAAATAGTAAAAATTGGAGGCTACCTGCACCACCATTCGGTTACAGATATTGACGATTTTAATACAAAAGCAATTCACTATGCCCGGCTCAGCGCGGCTAAATATTACAAGGCCGGCAAAAAGGCAACATTTGTAAAACTGCATTTTTCGGCAGCGTTTGGCTTTTTGCGGAACTATATGGTGAGGTTAGGTTTTTTAGATGGCGCGGAAGGTTTGGCTATTGCCAGGGTGATCTACAAAAACACAAAGCTTAAGTACCAATATTTAAAAGAGTTTGAAACCAAACCGGGGATTGAGAATATTTACAGGAACGACCTGGTAGTTGAACAGGTATAATTAACCAGCGCAAGTCTGATTTCTACTTTTGTCATTTCGACAAACATGCGCGGGGGTTGAGTGAAGGCTTGGGGAGAAATCTCGTACGACATGCTTTTAAACGATGCTTAGCGGCTTTGCATAGCGTATAAGATTTCTCTTTCGCCCCAGCGCGCTACCCACCTCTGCTCTATCGAAATGACATTTTTTTATTACTTGCTCAAAACCTCTCCATAAAACTGCACCGTTTGCCTCGCGATAATATCAATATCAAAAAAAGCTTTCACTTTTTCATTTCCGGCTCTGCCAAGCTTCAAGCACAGCTCAGGGTCTTTTAATAATGATAAAATAGCATCAGCCAACCCATTAACATTATCAGGATCTATCAACAATCCGTTTACTCCATCATCAATTAATTCAGGCCCCGATGTACGGTTTGAGTTAATTACCGCTGTGCCACAAGCCATGGCCTCGAGCGGGGCCAAAGCGAAGGCTTCCGAATAAGAAGGAAAAACAGCAACGGCCGCACCGCTTAAATCAGCATACAGCTCGTCGGCCGCAACATGGCCTTTAAATATTACACTACTTTTCGCTGCCTCATTTAAATAAGCCTCAACCTTTTTTTGCGGGCCTTTACCCAACACAAACAACCGGGCATCGGGAATATTTTGATTGACAATATTCCAGGCTTTGGCCAACTGATAAATGCCTTTCTTTTGCATTAGGCTGCCGGTAAAAACTACCTTCAAAGGATCTCGCGAAGCAGCGCTCAATTTCAAATCCGTATTAATACCGTTATATAAAACCGTTATCGGGTTATTATACTGTAAATAGGCCGCGCTTTTATCGGCGGTGTAACTACTGGCACTACTTACTGCCCTGGCTTGATTCAATATAGCCTGCTCCATTTTAATAATGTGTGGTGCTGTAAGCAATCCGGCTTCGCTATTAAAATAGGTAATGGTGCCGTTCATTTTTACTACAACCGGTACCAATAGCTGCGGAAATGGCACATACGATCTGCAAAAGCGGATATAGTCATTATAATCCGGCATCTCAATAATATCTATCTTTTCATCGGTAATTATTTGCTCCAGCTTTTTCTGGTATGATGCAAGGCTCTTGATTATGTTTTTTTCTACGATGCCCGTCTCACGCAAAATTCTGTTAGCAAATCTCCTTAAAAATGATTGCCCGCTATCGGCCCAGTTGCCGCCTGCCTTCCACCTGTACCTGTAAACGTTTACTCCCTCATCAACAAACTCATCTTCACCACTATATCCCTCGCTATACATTCCGGCCACTATTACTTTATGACCCAGCTTTGCCATCTGTCGGGCTATCAACCGCACGTAGGTACCTATCCCGCCATGCTTGCCGGGAGGATATTCATCGCAGAGGTAAAGGATATTCATCGGGCTAAAAATTGTTTACTGTGTTCAATATGTTTTTTGTTGATCTGTTTGGATAGCAAGGCCACCACTATATAAAAAGCTATCGCCAACAAAAGCCTGAGCATAAAATGAATATTGAGCAAGCCTGTTACAAACCATGCTGCAAGCGCGGTAAGCATAAAAAAAGCAAAGGATGATAAGCCAATAGCCATTACCCGTTTATTTACCAGTCGGTAATATAAAATAGCCTGCAACAGGTTTGTGGCCAGAAACGCCAGGGCCGATCCTACTCCTCCAAGCAAAGGTATCGCTACAAGGTTTAACGCTATGTTAGCGATAGCACAGCTCACGGTAATAGTTGATACAGTTTTATATTTTTTTGCCCCGAAACTCACCGACCACAGCAAGTTGATAAAAAACTGCAGCGGGATACATGCCGATAGGATTAAAAATTCGGTAGCATTTGTTGCGCCGTACTTCCCTCCTGTTATCAGCCCAACCAACGGTGTCCATAAAATATTTAATATCAGTGTGATCAGCATCGCCAAAAAAAGTTCAACCCGATTAAATGAGTTTACCCTTTCCTCAAATTCAGCATTCATTTTACCGGCCATAAACCTGGCAAGCCTTGGTAAAATAACCGGGGCTATAATGAGCATGGGCAGGCGCGATAGCTCATAAGCCCGATAGGCGAAACTGTAATCAGCCAGTACAGCCTTGCTGGCCATAAAACCCAGTAACAGCCAATCCATCCGCGAAAGGCTCATATCAAATATTACCGAAATATATTGTGCCGATGCTTCTTTAAGCAACTTTTTATAAGCCTGAAAACGTACCTTAAAACTAAACTGGGTTTTGGAAATGATATAGATAAGCAATGCCAACAGTTCGGCAACGGCAGTACAGATCATTACGGTAACTATGGTATTTACTTCAAGTCGGTTGGTTTTCATGAGCCAAACCGCGGCGGCTATCCTTGCACTATTGGTGATGATAGCTATGATACCGTAAGGCGTAAATTTTTCCTTGGCGTTTAAATATTGCTTTAATGGGATGCCGATAAACAACAGGCCTTGCGCTACAAAAAACCAGGGCAGTATTTTATAAACGCTATCATTTCCCCAAGTACTCAACAACAGCAAAACCAGCAATGCTGTAAAAAATGCGGTAACCGAATGAAACAAAAATGCCGCCGCCGCCCAATCCGACCGGCCCGATGCGGCTATCCGCCGTACCACAACCTGCTCCAAACCAAAACCTAAAATGGTAGTGATAAAAATTGATAGAGCATTCATCCAGCTGATGGCCCCAAAACTATCTTTACTTAAATAAACCGAAATGAGGTAAAAAAACACGCTGCCCAGCACCTGCACTGCGAGGGCCTGCAAGCCCGACGAAAAAATTTTTACAAACGCTTTATTCCTGAGCAATGCCGTGTGGTTATTGTTTTTATAAGGCTATACCACCGTTTTTGCGGGTTGGTTGCCTGTAATATTTTTATAACTGGTTTAAATATCCGCAATATCCTGCTAATAGCAAGGCAACCATTCCATTTTTCGAGCCGTAATTCCTTTTAAAATAAGAGTTGTGCTAAAAGCTTTCCCGATTGGACGAAATCGGGCTGAAGCACAACTTAAATTAATAGAAAGCGACGAATGATTGCAGGTTTGCCGGGGATTGACATGAAAAAATGGAAAAGCTATGCCGACTGGCGACTGCTCATTTTCCTGTTGCTTTTTATTAATGTAAAGATCCCGGTAAAAGCTGTAGCTATACTGTTTGTTTATATCTCCCAACCCAATTTCAAGTTCGGCTTCAAGCTTAAAAACAGCAGGCTACCGCTTTTTTACTTGTTGGTTTTCCCCATAGCAGTTATAGCTTTTATTACAGATAAAAGTCTGTTCACATTAAATTACCTGATGGTATTTGGTTGGGGCATGGCCTGTTGGGCATTGGCGTTATTAGCCATTCATCAGGTTAAATTAATGGTAGATAAGTTGAGCGCCGAAACTATCTATCATACGTTGATCGCTTTTTTCATTATCAACGCCCTGGTTTCGGCCAGTAACCTGGGTTACATTATGTGGGTTACTAAAACCATCAACCCGTATACTTTCAGGGGAATGTTCCAGCAGTATTTTATCAATACTGGTGATAATATTGCGGGCGTAAGTTTGGATATCTCATCAACTAACGCGGTGCTATGTGCCTTTGGGGCTTTATATTTTATTTTTAAAAGGAACCTTGCCATGCTGATAGTTTGCGTGGCTACGCTTTCGCTTACCTATAGCAACCTTGTAAGCGTGCTATTTATGCTGGCTTTAGGCTTTACATTCATTTTTAAAAGCACCCGCGATCAAAAAAGCCTCATCGTCATAACCATCCTGATATATGCAGTTTCGTTGGTAAAAATATCTCCTCAAAACGAAACTTATATCGATGAAATGATGAAGCAAACGTTTGGTAAGCCAACACCGGCTAATTCAAACATTAATCAATCGCATCAAACGGGCAACGCTTTAAGCCTCGACGAGCAACACCGGAAATTCGCGCAGCATTACCTCGATAGCCTGAGCAACCTGGAAGCAAAACGGGAAAAGGTAACCGCGCTTGATCAAACGTTAAAGCATTTGCCTGTAACTCCGGATGGACGCGTTTATATTCCCCCGCCTGATACTTTCAAACCCGAATATTTTATAAGCCACGATACTACTGCAGACAGGAAGCAATTGCTGGATTTTATTGATCAGCATTACGCCCAGTTACCGCTATGCCAGATCAAGGATTATATCCCGCATCAACAGGGAAAAATAACCGGGATGATCCAAACCTTCAATTACTTAAAGGCGCATCCGCAAAAAAGTATAGTGGGTTTGGGGATAGGCAATTTCTCATCAAAAATAGCTTTCAGGGCTGCGGGGGCTGGCATCAGGGGACAATATTCGCCAAAACGGGTGTACGTCCATACTGCTTTTATGGCTAACCACCTCGATCTGTACCTGAGCTTTTTTAGTAAAAACATCAGCTTCCGTTCGGTGCGTAATAGCCCAAGTTCTACTTATGATCAGTTGCTGAGCGAATACGGTATTTTAGGATTGCTGGGCTTCCTGATATATTACCTGGGTTATTTTGGTCGCCATTATAAAAAACTGAGTTATGGTATCCCCATCCTCATATTAACCGTCGGGATACTTTTTGTTGATTACTGGTTTGAGCAACTCTCGGTGATGGTATTTTTTGAACTGCTGTTGCTACTCAATATAAAAGAAACTACGTCTACATCTACCTTGAAAACAGAACCCAAAGTTGCGGAGGGGCTTGTGTATGCTTAACCCTAAAGTTACCGTTTTAATGCCCGCTTATAATGCAGGCAAATACATTGGCGAGGCAATCAGATCGGTATTGGAGCAATCATTTACTGATTTTGAATTGCTGATAGTGAACGATGGCTCTACGGATGATACCCTCAACGTGATCCATTCATTTAACGATGAGCGGATTGTAGTTATCAGTCAGGAAAACAGAGGCGTGGCGGCGGCTTTGAACACCGGGTTGCACCAGGCACACGCACCATACATTGCTCGTTTTGACGCGGATGATGTTTGCTACCCATACCGCTTACAGGTGCAGTATGATTTCATGATGTCGCACCCTTACTATACCATCATCGGTTCGGGAGTGGATTACACCGATGTTAAGGGCGACCTGATATTTACCTGGCAGCCTGACGCTTTTAGCCATAACGAGATCAGGCAGCTGAGTTATAAGATCTGCCCGTTTATCCACTCGAGCGTGTTTTATAAAAAAGATGCCGTTTTAAACGCGGGCGGTTACAATGAACTGGCTTACACTTTTGAAGATCATTTTTTATGGGCTGGCTTGCTGAAACATGAAAAAGCATTTAACCTTAACCAGCCGCTGATAAAAGTAAGGCTCAATGCCGAATCGATCACCATTGATGAAAAATGGCGTACCAGCCAGTTCAGGCAGATCAAATACAGCACTCTTCGTAAGCTGAGCATTACCGAGCAAGAAGGCAGGCAGCTGGCCGAGATAGGCATCAGGCAGTTATCCCCCCGCATAAAAAAAGGCGCTTACTATGCCCTGTTAGGTAAAAAATACCTATGGAATAACTATCAGCCTAAAAAAGCGAGGAAGAACTTATTAAAAACCTTATCGATCAGTCCGCTGCATATAAAAAATTATTTTTTACTGCTGATGTCCTTTCTGCCCGAAAGTACGCTGAGCAGGTTATACCAGCTTGCCAAAGGTAATTTCCGCCTGGAAGAGCCAGAGATCCCTACACCCGCTTTAACACAAAAGGAGTTGAACTATGGCAGCTAAGAGGATAAAAATATTTGTAGATGCACACTCCTTTGATAAGGAATTTCAGGGGGCGCAAACTTTTATAAGGGAGTTGTATAACCGCCTGATCAATGACCATCCCGAGCTGGATATTTATATCGGTGCGCGCGATACAGCGAATATCCGTAAGCTATTCTCGAAACTACCTGCTCAAAATATCCTTCAGTATAAAAACCGGGGAGTGAACATCCTGCGCTTTGTATTTGATATACCTGCTTTTATCAAAAAACACAGATTTGATTTCGCGCATTTTCAATATATCAGTCCGCGGAAAGTTGCGGGTTGCAGGTACATCGTTACCATGCACGATATGCTGTTTAATGATTTCCGCGAAGATTTCCCTTTGCTTTTCAGCATACCGCGCAATTATTTGTTTGGCCGCAGTTTATTGAAGGCAGATATCAAAACTACCGTATCCGATTATTCGAAAGAGCGTATTTGCGATTATTACAGCATCCCTGAAAACGAAGTACACATCATATCAAACGGTGTAAGCAATTCGTTGCTGCAATTTCAGGCATCAAAACAGGAAGCTGTTGAATTGATTGAGCAGAAATTCGGCATCAAGAATTTCATCCTGTACACCAGTCGCATCGAACCGCGTAAAAATCAACTTTTGCTGCTCAAAAAATTCCTGGACCTGAAGTTGTATGAGCAAGGGATAGCATTAGTATTCATCGGTAAAGAATCTATCAAAACACCGGGTTTACGCAAACTGATAGCGGGCCTTACTCCCGGGCAACAAAAGTTTTTTCTGTGGATAAAGCAGGCCGAGCAACAAGACCTGGCAGCCTTTTATCGTGCCTGCCGTTTGTTTGTTTACCCATCCAAAGCCGAGGGCTTTGGCATCCCGCCCTTGGAGGCCGCCATTTGCGGGGCACCGGTGCTTAGTTCACATACAACGGCCATGCAAAGCTTTGGCTTTTTTAACCCGCACACCTTTAACCCGGCCGATGATTCGGTTTTTGAACAAAAATTATTACAAATGGCTTTGTATCCCCCAGGCGCAACTTTTACCGCATGGGTGACCGAGCAGGTGGAACAACAATACAACTGGCAAAACAGCAGCGATATATTTTATAATCTGTTAAAAGCAAACTACAAGCATCATGAAACTGAGCATAGCGATATTAGGCACGCGCGGAATCCCGAATTATTATGGCGGGTTTGAGCATATCTCCGAATATGTATCGGCCGGGCTGGTGAAAAAAGGGCACTCGGTTACGGTTTATAATTCGCATAACCACCCCTACACTGCCGATACCTGGAACGGCGTAAACATCATACACTGTTATGATCCGGAATACCTGATTGGTACTGCCGGCCAGTTTGCCTATGATTTTAACTGTATTATGGATGCCCGCAAACGCAAATTTGATGTGGTTTTGTTGATGGGTTATACCAGCAGTTCGGTTTGGGGGCATCTGTACCCATCTGGCAGTACCATCATTACCAATATGGACGGTCTGGAGTGGAAGCGCACCAAATACTCCAAACCGGTTCAGAAATTTTTAAAGTATGCCGAAAAGCTTGCGGTAAAGCATAGCCAATATTACATCTCTGATTCGCGGGTGATCCGTTCATATCTACAAGATAAATACGATGTTGAGAGCCGCTATATTCCTTACGGTGCAGATCTTTTTTCTGAGCAGGAACGTGAGCAGTTTGATAAAAGCGAGGTACTAAAAGAAGATTACTTTTTGCTGATGGCCCGCATGGAACCCGAAAACAATATCGAAACCATTTTAGAAGGTTTCAACAACAGCTCATCCCGAAAAAGCTTTATGGTTTTGGGCGATACCAGCAACCGCTTCGGCAAATTCATTACCCACAAATTTAAAAACGACGACCGCATCCAGTTTAAAGGTTCAAACTTTGATAACTCGGTAGTGCGGGCATTGCAAAACAATAGCTACCTGTATTTTCATGGGCATAGTGTTGGGGGTACCAACCCATCCTTATTAGAAGCCATGGCCAGCGAGGCTTTAATTGCCGCGCATAATAACCCTTTTAATAAATCGGTATTGAATTCAGATGCGTTTTACTTTGATAACTCTGCCGAAGTACGCCATTTGGTTGAGAATGTACAGCGCCATGATAACGAACGCGCCATGGTGAAAAACAACCTGCACAAAATACAATACCAGTTTAACTGGGATGTGGTAATAAATGACTACGAAGATTTTATAATTGAATGCTACCGCAAGCAAAACGATGGAAAAGCTATTAAAGCCTAACGATACGCTATCCAACCGGATAACTTATTATTTAATGGCTTTGTTACTGCTTAGCCTGCCGTATAACCTGTTTTACAGTCACCTGTTTTTGATTGGCCTGGCAATGCATACCATTGTGCAGATCCGTAAAGGCGATATTAAACCCGTTTTTACCAAAGCAACCTTTGCTTTAACGGCAGTATTTTTTGTAACGCTGCTCAGCATAATTTACACCAACAACAAACCACAGGGATTTACAGAATTAGGGAGACAGGTTACTATTTTACTTATTCCGCTGATATTTTGTTTTAACGCCATCGATCTTAAAAAATACCGGCATAACCTGTTGCTTATATTTTCGGCGGGGTGCGTGATCACTATAGCTTACCTATTTTTGCAGGCGCTTTATACCATCAGGTTTTATCACCTCCCCTTGCGGGCATTGTTTACATCAGCATTTACCAACCACAATTTTTCGGAGCCGCTGGATATTCATGCTACCTTTTTCTCAATGCAGATAGGTATCGGACTCATCTATCTTATTTATCGCTTTATCAAACAGCCATCGGGTAAACTGAAAACACTTTATTTTTTATGCTGCCTGTTGCTTGCGGCGGGCATGGTACAGCTTAGCGCCAAATCAGTTTGTATAGCCTTGGTGTTGGTGATCAATATTGCAGTTCCCCTGCTTTTATTACAAGGAACTACCCGTAAAAAGTTTTTCATCATCGCTTCCTCGCTCACGGTACTTTTAATAGGCGGAGTTGTAACCCTGAGCGCTTTTAAAGACCGCTTTGTTACCGAATTTAAAAAAGACCTCAGTGAATCTACCGATGCTGAATTGACCGATCCAAGATTGGCCCGTTGGGGAGTGGCTATCAATGTAGCCTCGCAATCGCCGCTTATTGGTCATGGGGCAGGCACGGAAATAGGCTTGTTGCAGGATCCGTTTTTTGAACATAAGTTTTATCGTTCGTACCTGGTAGGGCTTAACGCCCACAACCAGTTCATCAGCTTTTTTATCAAATCGGGCATTGTTGGTGTGCTGGTTTACTTATTTGTATTGTATTTTGGATTGAGAACAGCTATCGGCAACCGCGACCTTTTACTGATGGGTTTTATGGTAATTGTTACCTGTGTTTCCTTTTCCGAAAACTTTTTGGATGTGGATAAAGGCATCTTTTTTTATGGTGTTTTCTTTTCATTGCTCATGTTCTCCAGTTTGGGGCAAAACCCTGAAAAACAGCGCTAAAATATTGTGTAAATTGTTTTGTTACAGGCAACCCCGCCCCGCTTATACCCGTCATCATTATATATAACAGGACGTGAAAAGTATAGCGACGATATCCCGACAAAACACCAGGCAATTGTTAATTACCAGAAACAACATTTTAGCAACCCTTGCATATTTTGATATGTGGGATTATCCCCTCACCAGGGCTGAAATATTTTTGTACCTGGAAAATAAATACGGACAAAATGATTTTGACGAAGCGTTAGATCATCTGTTAAACAGTAAGCAGATATTTTATTTCGATAAATTTTATTCGCTAAAAAATGATTACATGGTGGCAGTAAAACGCAATAAAGCGAATAAAAAAGCTGCCGAATTAATTGTCAAAGCAAAAGAGATCGGCGCGTTCCTGGTAAAATTTCCATTTGTACGCGGCATAGCCATTTCCGGTTCATTATCAAAAAACTGTGCCTACGATAATTCGGATATCGATTTTTTCATCATCACCGCAGGCAACCGACTTTGGTTGGCCCGCACCTTTATGCACATGTTTAAAAAGCTCACCTTTTTGGTAGGTAAGCAGCATAACTATTGCATGAACTACTACATTGACGAAGCCAGCCTTCAGATAGTAGAAAAAAATATTTATACCGCAATTGAAGTGGCAACCATTATCCCGGTTGAGGGCGACGCTACATTCGAGAATTTTTATAAAGCCAATGCCTGGAACAGTGATTTTTTACCTAATAAATGCATGCGCCTGGCTACAGCCAATCCATTAAAAAAGCATTGGTACAAAAGCTTTATTGAAGTACTATTTAACAATAGTTTTGGCAGCTGGCTCGATAATACGTTAATGGGCATAACTGCCGGTCGTTGGAATAAAAAAACCGAACAAAAGAAACTTAACATGCGTGGAACGGTAATGAGCATGGCGGCAAACAAACATTTCGCCAAGCCCTCGCCCGAGAATTTTCAGCATAAATTGATTGAGCGATATAGGTTGAAAGTATCGGGTTTATTGGAACAATCAGAAGATAGGGTTGCGCAGTAACCTATTACCGCAGCCGCTTGACTCCAGCCGAGTGGCAACTACTCGATACTGGTCGAAGTTTAGCGATAGCGTAACTTCGTCCTAAACTGTTGGAAGCATTCTGCTTCCGTGACCGGACATCCGATGCCGGTTCAGAAAAAAATGATTTAAATAGTTATAAAGTTAAGCTGAAAGCTTAACACAGTTTAGGACGAAGTTACGCTATCGCTAAACTTCGACCAGTGTCCGTTGACCAGTATTAGATTTGGTGTCCTGGTTTATTTTTTCCTCAACGAAATAATATAATAATCCCCCACGTACTTCCATGGCCAGGATGTTTTAAGCCTATCTTCCCAGCGGGTTAAAAAGCGATAAGCACGGGGATGTTTTTCGGCAAACCCTTCAATGTATGATGGCGGAACGATGGTGCATAAACCCTCCAAACCTAACAGATCAAAATCTTTGCTCAACCGTTTTTTAATATAGGATGGGGCGTAATAAAAGCAATCAAAGTAAACACCCTCTACATGCGCCCTCCTGCCCTTGCTGCTAAAAAAGCGGCGGAAAGCGGTTTTAAATTTTCCTTTAAAAACCAACAACGTTTCCCAAAGGCAAAACTTAGGCAATACCACCAGGGTTACCATGCCACCGGGATTTAACAGATCAGCAAACGAGCTAAGCACTTTATCCAGCTCACCAGTACAGTTAAGACCGGCAAAGTTGGAGAAGATGAGATCGTAAGGGCCTTTATTTTTTAATTGCTCTAATTGTGTATAGGAACATATCTCGTTACTTACCACTTGCTGCATGCCATGCTTCAGTACCTTTTCGCGTAATTGCTGCTGCATACCTGTAGATATATCGGTAGCATGCACCTTAAAGCCCCATTGAGCAAAATATAAAGCGTCTTCGCCGGTACCGCTGTTCAATTCCAGGATCTGTCCTTCCGGTTTAACGTGCTGCAGGATATGCTCACGCACCCGCCTACGCTTGTAGGCAATTATAGTATCAGCCGAATAAAGCTCATCAAAAACTACCGACTGGTTGCTAAACGCCGCTTCGGCCAATTGCTCGTTAATTTGTGGTGCTGCCTCGGTCATATCGCTTTTTCAAATTTATCCAGCTTCAGCTTCTCGATATAGGTAAGCGGGGTATAGTAAAATACCGAAAGCGCTTTTTTTACATTATTGGCCGAACTGCCGAAAGGGTTATTGAGCAGCTTACGCATGCTATTTTTAGCAAGATGTTTATGGTAGTTACGGTGCACATATTTGTGCAGCTGCTTATAAAAATATGCAGGATAGGTGTTCTTGAACATCAAGGCCATCTCGTCCGAATCCGTCCAGTTAGTTTTCTTTTTTAGTTCGTTTTTTACACGTTCATAAAAGCCGGTTCCGGGTAATGGGTATGATACAGAGATACCTATTTCAAAAGGCAGCAGCTCGTTGATCATATCGATGGTGGAGGTAATATCTTCCCTTGTTTCCTCAGGATAACCAAACTGGATGAAGAAGGATGGCTTGATACCATGCTTTTTCATCAGATGGGTGGAAGTATGGATCTGATCAATAGTAATCCCTTTATCCATGGCATCCAGCACCTTTTGCGAACCGCTTTCGGCACCGATCCACACATTTTCACAACCAGCGGAGGCAAGTGCCTCAACAGCTTCATCATCTACCAATAAGTCTGCTCGAGATTGGATCTTGAACCGGATACTAATGCCTTCTTGTTTTAACAATTTTGAAAACTCCTGTACCCAGCCTGGTTTCAAGCCAAAAATATCGTCGCAAAACCAGATATGGTCCATCCCGTAACGCGCTTTCAGCATTTTGATCTCATCTACAATATATTGCGCGCTGTGCGAATTATACCGATTGCCATAAATAGGCTTGGCGCACCAGTTACACTTAAAAGGACAACCACGCGTGGTAACCACATTAAGCGAAAAATATCCGGCATGCTTAAGCCACATTCCGCGGTAGCCGTTCATATCTACCAGGTCCCAGGCGGGCATAGGCAGATTGTCAAGCTCTTTTGCAACCGGCCGCTGAGGTGTTTTGATGATCTCCCGGCCATTCATATAAGCAAGGCCTTTGATGTCAAAGTAATCATCTCCTCCTTTTTTGATAAGCGTGGTTAACTCAAGTAAAGTTTGTTCCGCTTCGCCGAGGATCACAAAGTCGACACCTTCAGCAAGGTATGCCGCGTAACGATCGGTTGAGTCAGAACTGGAGACGATTACCTTGCAGCCCCGTGCTTTGGCCAGCTTGGCCATTTTAAAGGCTGCCTCGCGCATGTTGGTGAGGCACATTTTGGTGAGGTAATTGAACCCATCATCATAGATCACAAAAAAGTCGGGCTTATGCTTATCCAAAGCCGGGATCACCTCATCCGGACTTTTTACAAACATGGTATCAAACAAACTTACTTTATAACCATGCTCACGCATCAACGCGGCCGCATATATGGTACCCAGCGGTGCATAAGGTTGCCCTATCGACCATTGCTTAGGGTCGAAACGTAAAAAGTACGAATGTGAAAACAGTATATTGTTCATATCAGCTATTAACATTCCCTCCCTCGGGAGGGGTGCGTGGGGTTGTGCGGCGGCAGGGAGGGGTTTCGCCGCTTGGCTTACTCGTCGTTTAGCGTGGCTTAGAAACCCCTCCCTACACCCTCCCGAGGGAAGGAATCGCGCAGTCCCCTGCTTTTTATATTTTTTTTAAATGTAGAGACGCATCACATGCGTCTCTACAGCAATCTCAATCCAACCTCGCCAGCGGCGATAAATTCAACGAGCATACACACTTTATACAGGTTGGATCATTTCCCATATCCAATGTTTTACGAAAGTTGATCGCTTTTTCACTGTTCAGGATCTCATCCAGTTTATTATCCCTGATATTGCCTATTCCCTCATGAAAAAAGCAAGGCCTCACCTCGCCATCGGCTTCAATTACTGCCGATACCCATGGGGCGTTACATTTTTTAAACGGGAACGCGTTATGCCCGTAAAAGGCAGCGTAATAATGATAGATATCCAAAATCTTTGCCTGCGATTCGGCAATAAAGCGATTAGTAAAATCATCCTGGTTGCTCATTACACCGGTAACAACCTGCTGAAACTCTTCCAGCTCGCGCTCTCCCGGCAATATCTCGTGTTGCTTAGGTTCGGCCCAAGCGGTTTGGCGGTTAAAGGCGTGGCTGCTAACATCGGCAGGTAAAAAACTTACCTGGTCGATACCCATCTGCTTTGCCGCTTCAATAATATTTGGCCAATTCCTGAAGTTAAGCCGGTGGATTACCGTGCGGGCTGTGACGCTATACTTGGGATCGATGGATTTGATGGACTCTACTCCTTCCCGTAACTTACTAAAAGCGCCGGGCACATTACGGATAGCATCGTGCAGGGCCTCGTCGCCATCTATGGAAACAATCAGATCATCAACCCACTTCAGGATATTGAGCGCGTTTTTTTTGATGGAAAGGCCGGTTGATAGCAAAGTAACCTTGATCTTTTCGGACCTTAATATTTCACAAAGCCTGAAAAAGTTGGTATTCAACAAAGCTTCCCCGCCCGACATGAGCACCTGTTTAGTACCGAATTTCCTTAACGCGCCAAGCAGGTCGGTCACATCGGCTTCGGTAAGCTGTTTAAGGTTTTTATTATCTTTCCAGATATCGCACATTACACAACGGCAGTTACAGGCGCTGTGTGGCATCAAAATAACTATTGGCAGCGCCGCTATTTTGTGCGTTTGCAGCGTACGGAAACGCTTAAATGTGTGCGATATGGATTGCGTTGTTATCTGCATAGCTTAAAATCCCTGTATTTCGGGCTGCCTGTAGCGCCACACTTTTTGCAGCAGTTTTATTTCATAAGGATATTGATATACGCTGGCCTTGTAGCGCATAGTGGCAATCAGTTTAATGGCCGCACGTTTGATCATATTGAGGCGAATATCTGTAACGGTTGGATAAACGCCATTCAGCACGGTTTCAAAATTTCTGATCTTGTCAATCATCTCTGGCGTGAGCCATGGCGTGAGCGGATTTTTACGGAGATCGAAATTTTCCCAGGCCGGGCTGATCCAGTCTTCCAGCGTTTCGGGGAAACGGAAGCCGCTTTTTATCACCTGCTTGTATAGCTCCGAGCCTTCGGTTGGTACGGGGCTGTAGGTATATATCACGATCTCGGTTTTGGGATTAACCGCTTTTACTTTCTTGATAAAATCTATTTCGAAATCAATTTGCGATTGTACCTGCTCCTGTGTTGGCGCGGGCGTGCCTAATACAAAAGAGTATTCGGGAATGATATCAAACTTTTTAAGGCGTTCGGCAAACTCAATGATCTGGTCGCCGGTTTGGGTGCCACCTTTATCCATCTGTTCTAAAATGGCATTGTTGCCACTCTCTGCCCCGAAAAATATGATCTTACATCCCGACTCACGAATGGCAGCCAGGGATGAATCTTTAAACTTCGACATAGTATCGATGCGGGCCATGCCCCACCATGTCATATTTTCAGGTTTGATTAATCTCGCAAATTCAACCGCCCGTTTTTCCGATACAAAAAAGTTATTATCATGAAACTCAATGGCATCCGCGCCCCATTTATCTTTAATGTATTTTACATCATTATAAACGTTTTGTGCCGATTTAGCCTTCCATCGTGCCTCATAAATAGGCACTACCGCGCAAAACGAACAGGTGAAAGGGCAGCCGATACTGGAGTGATAAGCCATTGTTTTTTCACCCAAATAAGTTTTACCTAAAAACTTGGTAATAGGATAAAATGTGTTCAGCTTATCATATGGCAACGCTGGCAAGGTGTCCTGTTCTATCAGGTCTTCTTTGGCAGTTTTGATGATCTTCCCGTCTTCGGCTTTGTAGATCAGGTTGCGGATAAATTCATAAGGTGTGCCGTTTTCCAAAGCATCAATCAGCAGCGGAAAAGCATGGTCGCCAGGCCCATTGATAATAAAATCAACATAGCCTGAATACAATACAGATTCGGGCTGATTGGATGGAAAATATCCGCCCCAGATCATTTTGGTATGAGGATATAATTCCTTGATCTTTTTAGCAGCGATGATGGCCTGCCTTAACTGCGGACCAGGCATTACTGTAAACCCGAAATACTTAAACTCGCCGGTGCTCAAATAGCTATCTATCTTCACCATCGGATCGGCCTCACAATTTCCGTCAATAATTACCCAATCGTATTTGCCCTCTACAGAAGCCGCAATGTTCAATATCGAATTAGGGATCCGGTATTTGTTATTGGCGCTCCGCGGGTTGAATAATAGTATTTTGTTCATCTGTTATTTTTAATAAAGTCTGAAGTCCGTAGTCTCAAGTTATAAGTCAAAGCCCCATTAACGGACTTTCTACTTATGACTAATGACTTTGAACTAACAAAATCAGTCCCCCGGCAATGGGTTTACCAGAAAACTCAACACCTGTTTACCGGGATGTATATGGTACCCTGAATACCCATCCCGTTACTTTTATTGGCTTTACTCCCCATCTCACTAAAGGAGTGTTTTCGCTTTCAAAATAAGCCCCATTGCCATACCCAATCACAAATGCGGGGGACTGCCCATACAACAATAGAGTTTCAAACCACACATATCGCTTTCACACAATAAATACGCCCCTATTTTGTGGTGGGTTGCCTGCTGTTATAAATAAATTGGCTGGCAACCATTGGCATTTATTGCACGTAATTGAGGTATAAAGCATACCGGATAATTTACTCACCCGGTCTACGCTACGCTGGACACCCTCTCTACGGCAAGCCGCAAAGAGGGTAGAAAAAATAAAAAAACAAAAAGCCCCCTCTTTACGCGCAGCGTAGAGAGGGGTGACAAGCGAAGCGATGTCGGGGTGAGTAAATAGGCGAGCGATAATTTACCCATTATCTATGCATTATGATCTTAAATAATAAAACTCGTTACCGTGATCCATACCGTTAAAAACTATATCAAACAACGTTTATTCCCCACTGCCATATTGGAGAAAAATTCGGTTGAAGCCTATGACATCTGGGCCGAAAACTATGATGAGCAACCCGGCAACCTGATGCTTGACCTGGACGAGGTTCTTTTTCCGCGATTGGTAAACAGCGCCATTATCACCGGGAAACAAGTCGCTGATATAGGCTGTGGCACAGGCAGGCACTGGAACAAACTTTTTGCATTAAACCCGGCGCGTTTAACAGGTTTTGATACCTCGGGCGGGATGCTTGCACGTTTGCAGCAAAAATTTCCGGAGGCGGATACTTACCAAATCACCGAGGATACATTTACAGGCATTGCTGATGGTAGTTTTGATACCATCGTATCCACACTTACCGTGGCGCACATCCCTGACATAAAAACAGCTTTACAAGCCTGGATGAGAATCCTGAAAACCGGCGGAGATATCGTGATAACAGATTTTCACCCGCAAACACTGGCCAACGGCGGCAAGCGTACCTTTAAACATGGCCGCGATTTTATAGCGGTTGAAAACTTTGTGCACCCGGTTAGTCTTATCAAAAACCTGCTGCTTGATAAGGGTTTTACTTTAGTTGCCGAGGAGGAAATAAAAATAGACGAAAGCATGAAGCATTATTATGCCGATAAAAACGCGCTTCATGTATATGAAAAATATAAAGGATACCCTATTATTTACGGACTACATTTAAAGCGCGGCAATGGTACTGAATAATGTTTTGATACCCGGAACCGAAGGAGCGGTAAACATCGGGCTGAGTAACGGCCTTATTGAAACCGTTGCGCCCACGCCGATGTACGACGTGGAGCAAATCACTTTTGTGGATGCGCTGGCATTTCCGGGCCTGATAAATTCGCATGATCACCTGGATTTTAACCTCTTCCCACAACTTGGCAATAAGACATATCAAAACTACACCCAATGGGGTAATTATATCCATGAGGTTTATGCTGATGAGATAGCCTCCGTACTGAAAATACCTGTAGCCCTACGCGAACAATGGGGAGTTTACAAAAACCTGCTTTGCGGTGTTACAACAGTTGTAAACCATGGCGAAAAACCGGTTATTGATAACGCGCTGATCAATATTATTGATCGTTACCAGAGCATCCACTCGGTACAGTTTGAAAAGAACTGGAAAAAACGATTGAACAACCCGATGAAAATTGGGCGACCGGCAGTGATCCATGTTGGTGAAGGCACTGATGATATAGCTCATAACGAGATCAGCGAACTGATTAAATGGAACATGCTTGGCCGTAAATTGATCGGCATCCACGGGGTGGCGATGGATGTTAAGCAGGCTAAACATTTTAGAGCGCTGGTTTGGTGCCCCGAATCAAACTACTACCTGCTCAATAAAACCGCCCCAATAGACGAGCTGAAAAAGCAAACCATTATTTTGTTTGGTGCCGATAGCACCCTTACCGGGCATTGGGATATGTGGCAGCACATCAGGCTGGCCCGCAAAACCGCGTTGCTTAGCGGCGATGAACTATATCAAGCATTAACCAATGCTGCTGCCAAAACCTGGAAACTGAATAAAGGGCAAATTAGTGCTGGTTTTGACGCTGATATTGTGGTAGCGAAAGCCAAACACAAAACCGGCTTAACGGCGTTTTATGATATTACTCCCGATGATATTTTAATGGTGATACAAGACGGCGAGATCCGCCTGTTTGATGAATCACTTTATCATCAACTCAACAACACCTTAACAGCCCGGTACAGTAAAATATTTACCGGTGGCCATTTTAAATATGTACAGGGCGATATCCACAGGTTGATGGACGAGATAAAAAGCTATAAAGCCAACGCCAACTTTCCGGTACCTCAACCTGCACAACCGGCCGCATGAGTATCCTTCAAAAAATATGGCAACGATCAAAACGTAGGGCTACCTATTTAAATGGTAACGCGCGCCATGCTTTGGGTATTGACACAGCTTTTTATAACAATGCCCGCGGCAACAAAATCATCCTTTATCATAACGTTTGCAAAACCGACCCGCATAAATTCAATACGCTTTTTATAACTATTGAACAGTTTGAGGAGCATCTGCAGTTTTATAAAAAAAACTTTAATGTAGTATCGTTAGCAGATTATTATGCGGGTAATTTCAGCAAGAATAAATATAATATCTGCCTCACCTTTGATGACGGGCTGGCCAACAATTATAATTATGTGTTGCCCCTACTTAACAAATACCAGGTGCCTGCCACATTTTTTATCACCGGCATCCGCAATACAGGTTCAGATATTTTATGGAACGATTTCCTTAGCATAGCCGGGAAATACGGACCGGAAAAATTAAGCTACAACAACTATATCTGCCATAAAAACCGCAACAATAAGTACGTTACCCAAACAGGTCAATTACTTGCAGATATACTCAGAGAAACCGGTTTTGATGAAAAAGCTGAGCTGATGAACTATCTTGAACCAATGGTTGATTTTAAAACCAACGGACAGGATGATGACTACTGGCTACAAACAACAAGCGATCAGATCAGGGCCTTAGCCTCCTCGCCACTGGTAACCATAGGCGCTCATGGATATTATCATAACGATCTGGCGGGAATCCCCTTGGCAGATGCTTTTGAAGAAATGCAGAGCTGCAAAACCTATCTTGAAAACATAACCGGCAAGGCCGTAACCAGCATTGCTTTTCCTTATGGTTCATACAATGCTGATGTTTTAGCCGCAGCAAAAGCCGCCGGATACAACCAGCTGCTGGCAACTGATTACTTGAATCCGCAGGATGGAACTGACCAAAGCATGCGCGAACGCTTTACTATAAACCCGTTCATATCCACAGCAAATCAAATGAACGCCATAATAAGGGGGCATTATGCATAGCACTGGGTATAGGATAGAACGCTTAACCGAAGAGCGACTGGCCGATCTGACCAACCTGCATCAAGCTGTATATCAAAAATCTATAGCGCCCGATTTTTTTAAGCGGAAATACAATACCGCTTTTACTAATGTAATGTACATTGGCTTTTTAGCCTATCATGGAAACCAGCCCGCGGCTTTTTATGGGGTGATACCCTGCTTTATCAATTGTAAGGGAAAAAGTGTATTAGCTGCTCAATCTGCAGATACCATGACCCACCCCGATCACCGGGGCAAAGGTTTGTTTACCGAATTGGCCGAACTCACTTACCAGCTTTGCCGAACCGAAGGCGTCCGCGTGTTGTTTGGTTTTCCAAATCAAAATTCGTTACCTGGCTTTGTAAACAAACTGGATTGGCAAATCGGCGGTAATATGGAATGCTTTATTATCCCGGTTAAGGTATTGCCGTTAGAAAGGCTGGCAAATAAACTCCCGTTTCTAAAAAGCCTTTACCATAGCTTTGTGAAACATCAATTAAAACCCTGTTTATTGCCCCGAAACGGCATCCGAAACTCTGTAATTGATGAGGGCTATAGCGGCGTACAGCGCGATAAGGACTACTTAAATTATAAAACAGCCTACGACAGTAGCTTTACCATTAAAGTTGATACTACAATGGTATGGTTCAAAATTAATGATGGGATGTTTATTGGCGATATCGATCTCGCCTTGAACGATCTGGATACGATCATCCCCCATCTGCAAAAAATTGCCCGTAAACTCGGATTAAAAAAAATAATATTCCAGGCCGATAAACGGACGGTGCTACATATGCTGCTTAAAAACCACGCGCTGCCTATCCCATCGTTCCCCATAATTATAAAAAACCTTGGGGTTGATCTTCCTCTTAATAAAATGGCCTTCACTTTTGCCGATATTGATATTTTTTAAATGAGATACGTTTTTAACAGCTACGTGCAAATCCCAGAATTTAACCAGCCCGAAGCCTGGTTTGAACGTACCCGGGCTTATGCCGGGATACTGGAAGCGCTGGCCCATAACAACGAAGTGATCAGCGTTGAACATATCGATTACGAAGGCCGGATTAAAAACAATGGTATCGATTATCATTTTAAACGCTTCACCACAAGCCTGTTTAGGTATTTGCCTTGGAAGTTGAACAGCTATATTAAAAGCCTTAAGCCTAACGTGGTATTTATTCAAAGCCTGCACTTCCCGTTACAGGTTATCCAGTTGCGGTTAGTGCTCGGCCCAAAAGTGAAGATCATGGTGCAAAATCATGCCGAAAAACCATTCTCCGGTTTGAAAAAAATTGCTCAAAAATTAGCCGATAGATACATTGATACTTATCTTTTCGCTTCGCGCGATATGGGGTTGGAGTGGGTTACGGCGGGTGATATATCCTCAGCTCATAAAATTTTCGAGGTAATGGAGGTTTCGTCGGTATTTTACCCCATCAACCGGGAGCAGGCACTGGCCAATACCAGGGTAACAGGGAACCCGGTATTTTTATGGGTAGGCAGGCTTAATGATAACAAAGACCCACTTAATGTGATCAGGGCTTTTTTGAGGTTTGCAACCGAACAGCCTGGCGTAAAGTTATACATGATCTATCATACCGGCGAATTACTCGGCGAAATTCAATCGCTGCTCGAAACTCATCCCAATCGGGAAGCCATCCAACTCATTGGCAAGGTGCCACATTCCGATCTGCTTTATTGGTTTAACAGCGCCGATTTTATTTTATCCGGCTCGCATTATGAAGGCAGCGGTACCGCGGTTTGCGAAGCCATGTCCTGCGGATGTGTACCGCTGGTTACCGATATCCAATCGTTCAGGATGATCACCAATAATGGCGAATGCGGAGTACTTTATGAACCGGGCAATGAGCAGGCTCTATTTGATGTGCTTATGCAAACCGGAAAAATGGATATTGAAGAAAAGCGGAGGTTATCTTTAGCATATTATCGGAAGATATTATCGTTTGAGGCTATTGCCGGGCAGATTGAAGAAATCGCGGCAAGTATTTAACAAAAAACCTGCGCTGGTTTAAAAACGGTCTGGCTTCCTGACAACTTGCGCTCGTTTCCAAACGAGCGCTTAATATGGTTTAGCGATTGTATCGCGTGTCTTGGGTTTACGTTACAAACGTAAACCCACGTTAAGCACTCGTTTGGAAACGAGCGCAAGTACACGTTCTTGGTTACTCAAACAGCTCCATCATCCTATTCACATTATCCCTAATATCAAAAGGCAATACCGCTTCAAATTTCAAACCCTCATCTCCTAATAGCTTATCAATCACAAACTCTGCTTCCTGAAGTGTATTTACAATATGCCAGTTAGCTATTTCATCATTCATCGGTTTAACAAAACTCACTACCCTTGCCCCGGCGTAGAGCGCCTCTAAGGAAACTGCACCAAAACCCTCATATTCCGATGGGTGAAAAAGGATCTTTGAGCGCTGCATCATTTCAAGCAAGTCCTTATGCGGCAATTCGCTTAGCAAGCGGATATTATTTTCAAGTTTCTTCGAGATGATCAAAGCCCGCAACCTTTCCCGTTCGGGGCCGCTACCGCAAATTACCGTTTTAATATTGGGGTAGGCTTTCTTCAATAAATCAACAACCTCAATAAACAAATCAAATCTTTTTAAGGGGATCAATGACCCGGCACCAATAATATCAATATCCTTTCCAACCGGGGCCACATTAAACATCTGCGTGTCAATCCCAACCGGAACCACCGCTTTAGGCTTCAATCCGTAATTGCGGTTAAACTCGCCAACCATAAAATCCGAGAGGGCTATCAGTTCACCTTCATCAGGTTTTATCCATTTTACATATCTGTTGCCCGCTTTTGCATCCTGGCCAAGCATCCAGCAACGATGTTTGATATTTTTATACTTCGAAAAGCAATGGGCAACAAACGCGCATTCGTCCAGCCAAAAACTCAATAAACCAATTAGTTCATATTTACGGTTAAGTTGCAACAGCTTTCGCCAAACACTGAACCATAATTTACGCCGTACAAAGCCATCTCTGCCCTCGCCGCCAAATGCTATTACCTTTACGCCATGCCAGTCGTACTCGGTGGCAGCAAAAGGATACTGAAAACTGAGCACGATGATACTGAGATCGGGGTGTTCGGCCCTTAATGATCGTACAAAAATCTGTTGAGGGGGCAAACAGGTGGTATCCTCCTCGTTTTTCGGGAAACCGGGACTAAGAATGATCAATGTTTTTGTACGTTTATTCATTTGGGGGATATAATTTTATTGCAGATAGCCAAACTGGTCTTATTGTGTGTAATGAGGATGATCATTTTGCCCTGCAGCGCCAGGGTTTGCAGCTTGTTTAATAGCTCGTTTTCGGTATTGGCATCCATTTCGCTGAATGGTTCGTCTAATATCAAAAGGTCATGATCGTGATAAAGCGCCCTCGCCAGCATCATCCTTTGGCGTTGGCCGCCGCTTATGTTTTTCCCGTTTTCGGTAATGATCTTATTGATGCCTTCAGGATATCCCGCTATCAATTTATTTAAACCGCAAAACTCAAGCACTCCAGTAAGCTTTTGTTCATCGGCAACAGTATCGTCAAGGGTTATATTTTTAAGGATACTATCGTAAATAAAAAACGGCTGCTGTTTCACCAGCGACAAGTGTTTGCGATACTCCTGACGGTCCTCGGCCCTGGTGATCTTATCATTAATATAAATTACTCCATCTGTAGGCGGTAAAAAACCCATCAATAGATTGATGAGGGTGGTTTTCCCCCTACCCGAGTCTCCGGAAATCCCTATAATATCACCAGATACTATATTGAAACTAAGAGCATTTAAAACAGGTTTATCTGGATATTCAAAACTGATATTTTCAAATTTGATTGATTTGATGCTCTCATCGATAATATCCGCAGCAATAGATCCTGTATTATCTTCAACAACCAAATCGGTCAGGATAAACTCGTAGGTTTTCATTTGCCCGCTACTGTTCAATATTTTTACTATTCCGGGGATGATCTTATAAGCCGCAGCAACAAAAATGCCTATGGTTATGATACTTACAGCCGGAGCATCACCGGTAAGTTTATTTACAGCGATCAGGATAAAAAAACCCAAAACCGCGAATACCTCCATCAATCTCGATGGCAAATTTTGCCAGGTTTGCTGCGAAGCAATATTTTGATTTAACTGTTGCTGATAATTGAAAAAACGGCGACTAAAAAATTCATTTTTATGGTAGATATTACTTTCCACATATCCCGATAACGATTCATTTAAGTGCTGAAGCATTTTTTCACTCACCGTTTTGATTTGCCCCCGTATAGCCTTCAACCGCGTTTTAATAAACCAGCCCAAAGCCGCCACCGGCGGCAGCAACAATACAAACAGCAATACAAATAAGGTTGGATGATACAGGGTGATAGCGCCTATGGTAAAAACGATCTGTACCCCCTGCGATATAATTTGCTGAAAATTGGTAAGGATATAATGGCTAAACTCGATAGGCTGCTGGCTGATCCGCCTGATCTGTACCGACGAATCAACGTGGATGTATTCGCTGTAAGTAGCATCAAGGTATCTGCGAATATTCCTTTCAGATAATCGCGAAGCTACATCATAATAAAAATGGTGTTGCGAGTTTTGAGCAAAAAAACCAATACAATTTTTGAAGGCAAAAAGCAGCAGAAAAATACCGATAAGCCATAATGAATGATTATCAGCCAACTTAGCAGGCAAAAAAGTTGTGACGTGAACAGCAGTATTCTGCGTATAAAAATTAACGATGAGTAACAAAGCCCCTAAAAAAGCAACATCAAGCAGGGCGATAACCACATCGGCAACAATAAGCCTTATGAGTTTCGATTTTTCCTGGTGATTTAATACCAGGCCAATGCTTTTGATGATCTGTTTCAAGGAATATTAACCAATAAAGCCAGGTTTATTCTGGCTTTATTGGTAATTACGGGAACGCTAAGCCCGGAGTTGCCTTGCATATTGATTATATAAGCACGCAAAGGCGCTAAGACGCTAAGCCCCCTTTGCGACGCAGCACTATTCTGTAACTATTCACAAAACCTTTGCGACTTAGCATCTTTGCGTACTTAATTCTACGCCATCTACTCTTCCACAAAACCTTTGCGGCTTAGCGCCTTTGCGAAAAATATACTCTACGCCCAATCAAAATCCACAACTTTGCCATTCAGTTTCCATTTAGATGGTGTTAAGGTCTCTATCCAATCCAAAGGCTGGCCAATTGGCTGTACTTTAGCAGCTTGTGCAAAGGCAGTTTTTACCGCTTTCTTTTGCTCTTCGCCCATGGCTTCGGGTTGACCGGAGATAAATAACGGCGCACCACTTTCGGCTAATAATTGCAGCCATTGTTTGTTACGTTTCCACTCAATATCTTTAGTAAGACCTACACAATCGCCGTCAACCGCGTAAAAAGCATTATGCTGCGGCAAACGGAAAGCCAGCGTATTTACACCCATTTTACGGGTGCGCGCCCACTCGTGGCCGCTGGTATCATCGCCTATGCGGCAAAGTTCAAATATACCCGCCGAGAGGTGGCTCATAGTATTACAACCTATCACATAAATATTTTCGCCTGCAGCCTGGCGGATGGCGCGGTATAAACCTAAGATGATCTCGGCATTCGTTTTCGACCTATCATTAAAATGCCAGCCTGGTGAAGTAAAGCTATTCTTCATATCAAAACCCCAACGGCCTGCTATATCATAGGTAGAAAAATCGTGCTTCACCATTTCGTAGCCCCATTGTTTGTACACATCAAAATTGTGTTTAATGCGGGCTATATTCTCCGGAATGGTAGGATCCAGTGTCGGGTTTTTGGGGTCGTCCCTGCCGGGAATCTTCGGCGCCAACAAGCTGGCTTTTTCATCATGCTTCGCGCAAAGCGGGCGCATCCACAAACCGGGACGCATACCCATCTTCTTGATGTCATCGCCCAGGATATGCATATCCTTAAACTTATCGTTAGGCTTTGAAAAATCATCGTTCCAACCGCCATCGCCAGGTAATAACGGTGAATAAGTGGCCCAACCAGCATCAATAACCGAGAATGGTTTGTTGCTGTGATCGGTTACCAGTTCGGCCATCATGGCGGTGGTTTTCCTGATCAGATCGGCCGAATTATTGCCGTAGGCGAAATACCAATCGTTAATACCATACACAGGTTGTTTGGGGATCCTCGGTTTATCACACATCATTTTGCAAAAGCGGTGTGTTGCGGCAAAAGTATCTTCACCCGTTTTACCGTTGGTGGTAATGATATCCGCGGCGTGTAGCTGCCTGTCACCTAAAAGTACGCCTACCCCACCAGATGTTGTATCTAAAGTAAGTTCAATGCTATTATCACTAACTCCCCACCAGCAAATACTGTTGGCTCCGGTTTTTACGCCGAAACAGGCGGTTTGCTTATCATCATGGATAATTACATACCATGGATTTTTAATGCCCGCAGCTATAGTTTTCCATTTCAGGTCGCCGTATGAACGTTCCCAATGGTCGCCTAAAAATTTGGCGGATGTAGGGGTGTTATGTTTCCATTTTAAGCGGACAGCATTCAGTTCCTGCTTAGGTGATGAAGCATAAACGCCAAGCGCGTTGCCATTGGTTTTTAAGGTTACTGATATTTCTTTAAAAGTGTAGTGCGATCCGTTGGTAGCCGCAAGTTTCACCCATTCGGTGCCCGATTGTGCCCAAACCTCGTCGGGCGCATTGATCATTGAAGTTCCGTTTGAGGCCGCGTGAGTAAGTCTGCTAAAAAGCAATGCTGCCGATGTTGTTGCAGAAAGTTTAAGAAAATGCCGTCTTTGCATGGTTAAGGTAATTGCAGTATTATCTGTTAAAGGTACATTTAAATTGGTTTACAACATTACTAAAAGGATTAAGCAAAAACTAATACAATTATATTAATTTGTATGCTATGAGATAATCTTAACCATGTCATTGCGAGGCACGAAGCAATCGCACGCAGGCAGGTCTGCTCTGTAGAGTTCGCGATTGCTTCGTGCCTCGCAATGACATGATTGTTGACTATGACCACTGATGCATCTTTCCCAAAAGTTTAACAATAACTTAATACACAACACCGACCATTGTAACAGCTTAGTGATATTATTGCCGAACTGACAACATGATAATGGAGGATATCGAATTACTGTCGAAAGTTAAGGCGGATGACAGGGACGCTTTTAATTCTTTATTTCTGAAATACTATCCATTATTAGCTGATTTCTACCGTTTTTTAGGTGCAGGTACTGATGATGGCGAGGATGCCATTGCCGATGTCTTTTTAGATCTGTGGCTGAAACGTCAACGGTTACAAATTCACACTTCCATCAAATCATACCTGTACGGCGCTGTAAAAAACCGCATCTACACATTAAACGGCAAAAATCAAAAAATGCAGCTCCTGCCCGAGGAATATGCTTCCGAACAACCTATCAGCGATCAGCTCCATCCCGATGAGATCCTGTTCAGGAAAGAGCGCCGTGTGATGATCCAACGTTTTGTTGATGAACTGCCCGAGCAGGGAAAACTCATTTTCATGATGCACTGGCAACACCAGCTGGAACACCAGGAAATTGCCGAAATTTTAAATATCTCGCCCAATACGGTAAAAACCCATATTTACCGGGCCATTAATTACTGCCGCAAGCGCTTGCTATTGTTAAATAATCCGCAGTAATATTAACATTACATTAAATCGTAAAATCATGTAATCGGATTGTGCCGTTTTGAATACCTACCTCAAAATGGCTTACATGGATGAACATCATTACCTATTGATCATAGGCTACCTGGAGGGGAAGATAACCGAAGAGGAAACGCAGTATTTGTTACAAAAAGTTCAGACGGATAAAGAATTTTCTGACGCGTTTGAGGATATCGCCGAGATCTGGTCGGCCAGGAAAACAGTTCCCCATAATAATCTTAGGGCTAATGATGCGCTGAACCGTGTTAACAAAAAGATAGATGAACTGGAAGCCGTTTCAAATCAACCGGTTAATCCCTCTCAGCAAACTACTATTATAAAACTCAGGCCATGGATAGCCATCGCTGCCTCGGTGCTTGTATTGATCGGCGCGTTTTGGTTTTATAATGCGCGGTTGAGTAACCGATCTGGCAGTGCTTTAGCGTTTACAGAAAATCACACTTCACCGGGCCAAAAGAAAAAGATCAACCTGCCGGATGGTACTACAGTTACCCTTAACGCTTCAAGTAACCTACGCGTAACCGGCAATTTTGGTGATGAAAAACGTGAAGTTTATTTAGATGGAGAGGCTTTTTTTGATGTAAAGCGCAATCCCGAAAAACCATTCATTGTACATACCGGCAAAGTAGCCACACAGGTATTGGGTACCCATTTCAACGTTTCGGCCTATGCCAATGATGCCAATATCACTGTTTCCCTGGTACAGGGAAAAGTGCAGGTTGATATGAATAATGATCTATCTAAACGTATCATTCTCGAACCGGGCAAACAAATGACCTATTCAAAAACCGACGCACAAGCTCACGTTACCGATTTTACTACCGAAGACATTACCGGCTGGAAAGAAAACAAACTGGTATTTAACTATGATAGCTGGACAGACGCCGCCAAAAAGCTAAGCCGTTGGTACGGCATCCCGGTACAACTGCAGGATAGCACCCTGCTGCGTTGTAAGCTGAAAGGCACGTTCCAAAATATCCCGCTTACAAAAGTGCTGGGGCAAATCAAAATGGTTTCGGATATCTCATGGAAAATGCAGGGCAATACCATGATCATATCCGGAAAATGTAACTAAATAAACATTGAATGAAATAAAGAAAAGCATAAAACAACAACAGGCAGCATGATCAGATCATACCGCCCGTTCCGTGATCAGGTCCTCGCCAAAGGGCCCAATTCAAATTAGTATTAGCAATCTCAAAAATATGAAAAAATATATATTCTCGCTTTTAAGCGCGATTTATTTACTGTGCGCTGTATTACCGGCTAACGCAGCCAAAATAAATCAAACTTCCGATCCGGTTTGCACCGTACAGGTATCAGGAAAATCAATAAAAGAAGTGTTTTCCTTAATCGAAAAACAAACCGGTTTGCACTTTATACATAATGCCACCGAAGCACAGCTGAGCAAAAAGATCAGCCTGAATGCCAATAACCAACCTATTGATGATGTATTGAAAAAGATAGCCAAACAATCGGGTCTTTCTTTTAAACGTGAAGACCAGGTAATTTACGTACAAACCGCCGCCAGGCTTTTGCGCGTAACCGGCAAAGTAACCGACGCCCAAACCGGCGAAGCCTTGCCCGGCGTTTCGGTAAAAATTAAAGAAAGCGTTGATGGTACCATTACCGATGCAAGCGGCAATTATCATATCGAAGCTGCAGAAAATGCTGTACTTGTTTTTTCGTTCATCGGTTACCAACCGCAGGAAGCCGCCGTTTCGGGCAGTAACCTTAACATCACTTTACATTCGAACCAGGCAGCTTTGAAAGAAGTTGTGGTTGTGGGTTATGGCAAGCAATCGCGTAAGTTATTGACCAGCTCTATCGTAACCGTTCAGAATAAAGATTTTAACCGCGGCGCGTTCAATAACCCTGCGCAACTGCTTCAAGGCAAAGTGGCTGGTTTAAATATCACCCGCTCGGGCGATCCTAATGAAAGCCCTTCTATCAGCCTTCGCGGCCCATCAACCCTCCGTACCGGCCAGGCACAGGAACCATTTTATGTAATTGACGGTGTAGCAGGTGCCGATTTCAGGCTGGTAACACCTGATGATATCGAAACTATCGATGTATTGAAAGATGCTTCGGCAACCGCCATCTACGGTACCCGCGCTGCTAACGGTGTAATCATCATCACCACAAAAAAAGGTAAAAGCGGCCAAACTTCGGTTGCTTACAATGCCTATGCAGGTGTTGAAAAAATTGCCAACAGCATTAAAATGATGAACGCAACGCAATTGGCCGACTACATGAGCAAAAATAACCTGGCTCTTGATCCATCAGATCAGAAAGGCGCAAATACTGACTGGCAAAAAGAAGTGAGCCGCACCGCCTACTCGCAAAACCACAACGTATCTCTTGCAGGTGGTGTTAACCAAACCACGTACAGCGCTTCGGTAAATTATTTTGATGATAAAGGTATTTTAAAAGGTAGTGCCCTTAACCGTTTCACCAGCAAAATGGCAGTTGAGCAAAAGGCTTTTAACGATCGATTGAAACTGGGTTTATCGGTAAATAACTCTACCAGTAATTCGGATATCATCCCAAACCAAAACATTGTGTTGTATAACATGTTGCGTTACCTACCAACCGTACCGGTTATGCAAAATGGTGCCTATACCGAAAACCTGCAACGCATCCAGTACTATAACCCGGTGGCTTTATTGGCAGATGCCTATCAGAAAACCAAAAGCAAACTCAGCTTAATTAACGCTACCGCCGAGTTAAAACTGCCTTTAGGTTTCACTTATAACATCAGCCTCTCAACTCAAAACGAGCAGGTTAACGGCGGCTCATACTACAACAGCCAATACACGTTGGATCAGGGTGTGCATGGAGAAGCTTACCGCTCGGCATTTGAAAACACCCGCAAAGTGGGCGAAACGTTCCTTACCTATGCCAAAACCACCGGCAAACATGATATCAATGTTTTAGCAGGCTACAGCTTACAACAAGATGTGAACGGCGACGGCTTCCAGGCCAACAACCGTAACTTCCCTACCGATGATATCGGCTACCTGAACATCGGCCTTGGCTCGCCTGCCGGTGATTTCAGGACTGATTGGAGGCCAAACCTGTATCAAAAATTGCGTTTGATCTCTTACTACAGTCGCGCTAAATACAGCTACGATAACAAATACCTACTACAATTATCATTAAGGCGCGATGGTTCATCGGCTTTTGGTGCCAACAATAAATGGGGTACTTTCCCATCGGCATCATTAGGCTGGAGAATTACCGAAGAATCATTTATGCAAAACCAGCATTTATTTAATGATTTAAAACTGCGTGGAAGCTATGGTATCACCGGTAACT
The DNA here is from genome assembly GCF_039839285.1 of Mucilaginibacter sp. CAU 1740. Taxonomy (NCBI): domain Bacteria; kingdom Pseudomonadati; phylum Bacteroidota; class Sphingobacteriia; order Sphingobacteriales; family Sphingobacteriaceae; genus Mucilaginibacter; species Mucilaginibacter sp. CAU 1740. Next base: position 206,628 of record NZ_JBDOQS010000009.1, read on the forward strand.
CGCTGGGTTTTGATCCTTTGATTTCGCAGATCAAATACGGTTCGGCAGGTGCATTTTATTATAATGGCGTGTTTACCAACTCTATCGGTCCATCGCAAAATGCCAATGCCGATTTGAAATGGGAAAAAACCACCATGTACAATTTAGGTCTGGATTTTTCGATGTTCAACGGTAGGTTAAGCGGTACGATTGAGGCTTACGACAAAAAAACCAACGACCTGATCTACTTTTACCCGGTATCAACCACGCAATATTTTGTGGGCACTTTAACCGCCAACGTAGGTTCGATCTCTAACAAAGGCTACGAGGTTACCATCAACGCTACGCCAATTGTATCAGGCAGCTTTAAATGGAATACATCGGTAAACATCGCCCACAACAAAAACAAACTGGTATCGCTGTCAAACAGCAGTTTTAAGTTAGATTCAATCCCGCAGGCAGAACCGGGTGGCCAGGGTGAAACCGGTTACAAAGTACAGATCCTGAAAACAGGTTATCCTGTTGGCCAGTTTCTGTTGTATAAATATGCAGGAAAGGATTCCAACGGCGTATCACAGTTTTACAGCCATAGCGGCGGTGTAACTACTACGCCAACTTCTAAAGATTATTTCTACGCCGGTAACGCGCAGCCTAAGCTGGTATTCGGCTTTAATAACAGCTTTACTTACGGCAATTTTGATCTGAATGTTTTTGTGAGAGGATCATTTGGCGGCAAGATCTTAAACGCTACCCTGGCCGATCTGAACCGTACCAGCGATGTACGAAGCTACAACCTGCCTGTATCATCAGCCAACGAATCGCCTAAGGATGTGAACGCTTACCTGTACTCTGATCGTTACATCGAAAGCGGCTCATACCTGCGCCTGGATAATGCTACCCTTGGTTACACCTTCCCAAAATTCACCCCGAGCATCCGTAACCTGCGCCTATATGTAGCGGGTAACAACCTCGCGGTAATAACAGGTTACAAAGGCATCGACCCCGAAATTTCGTTAGGCGGGTTAACGCCGGGCATCGATAACAAGAATTTTTACCCGCGTACCAGGGCTTTCCTGTTCGGTTTAAGTGCATCGTTTTAAATCATCCACCATTAACAAATCAACATGAAAACTTCCATTCATAAATACTGCGCCATATTTTTTGCCGCAATCACCATATCATCATGCACCAAGGTTGATGTGCCGGTAGAGACCGAACTAACGCCATCCAACTTCCCTACAACCACGCAACAGTTTATCCTTGCTTCGGGTGCTGCTTATGCGCAGCTACGCGGCTCATTCGCCCAATCGTACTGGCAAATGCAAACCCTCAGTACCGACGAAGCAATTATGCCCGCCAGAGCAGGCGGCTGGCGTGACGGCGGTCGTTACCAGCAATTACACTATCACAACTGGAACGCCGATTTACCGCAAGTGCAAGACACCTGGACATGGGGTTTCGGTACTATCAGTACCTGTAACCGCATCATAGCCACTTTCGCTACTGCCCCCGATAACGCAGCCAAAGCCACTACCATCGCCGAGTTAAGGGCAACCCGCGCCATGATGTTCTTTTTCATGATGGACCTATACGGCAATATCCCGGTAGTAACCACATTCGGCTCGGCTGATAAACCAGCTACTATGGCCCGTAAAGATGTTTTTAACTTTATTGAAAAAGAGCTGAACGAGGTAATTCCTAGCCTAAGTGCGGTGGTTGATCAAACTACATACGGCCGCCCAACCCAGTTTACAGCTTACGCTATCCTTGCTAAAATGTACCTGAACGCGCAGGTTTACACCGGCACCAGCCGTTATGATGATGCCGTTAAAATGTGTGATAACATTACGCAATCTGGCAAATTTGCTTTAGAGGATGACTACCTAAAAATGTTTTACCCGGATAACGGGCCTAAAATAAAAGAGTTTATTTTCGCTATTCCTTATGATCACGCATTAGCTCAGGGCGAGCAGTTTAGCTGGTATTCGCTGCACCCGGCATTACAGGCTAAATATGGTTTGCTATACCGCTTAAGTAACCCATGCAGTACCATCCCATCGTACTATGCGCAGTTTAATGATCCTAATGATATCCGTACAAGCCTGTGGCTTATTGGCAAACAGTATGATTTTGCTGGTAACCCCATCATTATCAAAACCACCAAAAAAGGCTTGGATGCGTCATACAATGGCCCCGACCCTACCGCCCCGGTTGATTTTCAGTTAACTTTTACGCCTGACTTGACTTTGGTTGACGTACCCACCTTCGAAGTTGGCGGCGATGAGCTGGGCAAAGCCAAAGGCATCCGCAACAACAAATATTACCCGGATGTTACCGCTACCGACCGTAACCAAAGTAACGACGTTCCGGTTTTCCGTTATGCCGATATCTTGCTGATGAAAGCAGAAGCTATTTTACGCGGCGCTACTCCAACTAACGGCGAAACCGCCTTATCGTTAGTTAATCAACTCAGAGCAAAACGTAAAGCCGCTACCTGGACTACCGTTGATTTGCCTAACCTGCTACAGGAACGCGCACGCGAACTTAACTGGGAAACCTGGAGAAGAAACGACCTGATCCGCTTTGGTAAATACGAAGAAGCCTGGGGCTATAAAACGGATAACGACGTTAATAAACGCCTGTTTCCAATACCATCTGCCGAGCTGATCCTGAACTCGAAGCTTAAGCAAAATACCGGCTATTAATACCCCTGTATAGTTTTAATTTAAAGGATGGCTGTCCCGATTTTTTCGGGGCGGCTTTTTTGTTTTGGGGATATCTAATAAAATAAGAAATCAGCCGCTCGGCTCCAGCCGAGTGGCAACTACTGAAGCGGCCTCTGGCCGCCGCGCCTGACCGAATTACAGATTATAGGCCGAAAGTAATCTATAGCTGAATTTCAATCGGTTTATTTGAGTGGTCGGCCAGAGGCCGTGGGGTAGTTGCCACTCGGCTGGAACCAAGCGGCTGTTTTGTTTTTTTATACTTTTATATTTTTACCCCCACCAAACGGCAAACTCCGTTTGCCGCTCAGCAACTGTTTTCAACGAAAACTCAAACCCATGGTTCAGCATTATTTCGCGCACCAGTGTTAAGCCTATCCCTTGCCCATCCTTTTTTGTGCTAAAAAAAGGCGTAAAAAGGTTAGTCTGCTGCTCTGGACTAATACCCTTACCTGTATCCGTAATGACCAGCTTTTTTGCCCTGATATCAATAGCAAACGTTACGGAACCCTTACCCTCAATCGCCTCAATAGCATTTTTAGTGATATTTATAAAAGCCTGTTCCAATTGCTGTTCATCAGCTAAAATAGTTATCGGCGCTTCGGGCAGATCTGAAAGTAATTCAACACCTTTTTCTCCGGCGCGGATAGCCATTAGTTTTACAACCGAATTGATCAACTTTTGCAATACGACTGGCTGTTTATTAGCTGGCGGCAATTTCACCAGATCAGCAAAGTTGCGCATAAACAGGTTGAGGTTTTGGTTCCTGTCCATAGCCACCTGCAAAGCATCTTTAATCAAATCGAAATCATGACCCTGCCAAAGCTGATCGGTTTTCATGGCCGATTGCATGATGGAGTTTACCGGGCCGATGGTGTTGTTAACTTCGTGCGCCATCATCCTGATCACCTTACCATAAACCTTCTTCTCGGCAGCAAGGATCTCGGCAGTGAGATCCTCCATCATAATAAAATGGCACGAAAAGCCCCTATCTATAAAATGTGATTTTTGGAGCTTAAAAGAGTTAATACCATCAAGTTTCACCACTATCGTTTCGCCGGATTTAAGCGCTTTGATATGAGAAAATATGGGATGGTCCAGCTCGCTTATTAACTCGCCAACCAAAGCTTTTTCCTCCATTCCGAGTGATTGCAAGGCTTTAGGGTTTACCTGCTGTATACGGTCGTCAAAATCAAGGATAATGATGCCCGTTGGCGAGGTATAGATCAGTTTTTCTAAAAAGAAATGTTGTTGTTCCTGCCGGGTGCGTTCGGTTCGTAGTTCGTCCATCATTTGGTTATATACATTGATCAGTACATCAACCTCCAGCTTGCCGGTTGTTAAAAATTTAACGTTAAAATCCTTGTCTTTTATGGCTTCCACCCCCTGCATCAGCATTTTTACGGGTAAAACAAGCTGACGGTAAAGCTGGATAGCTATGGCCGCCGAGATCAATACAAAAGCCTCGGCTATGATAAAGTAGATCTTGTTATTGATAAAAATAAACCATGCCAGCACCAGGGTAAGCAGGTGCAGCATTACCACAAATAAAATGTATTTAGTCCTCAGCTTCATCGTAAGGTATCTGGTACTTTTCCAGTCGCCGGTAAAGGGCACTGCGGGTAAGGCCTAATGCCGCGGCGGCTTTGCTTATTTTGTTTTTATGATGATCTAAGGCCCGTTTTATCATTTCAACCTCTACCTCCTCTAAAGTTAAAGTACCTACACCCGGCAACTGGATATTACCCTTTTTTACCGGCGATAATTCCAACTGCGAGCGGAAATCGTCCACACTCAACTCATCCCTCCTGCTCACCAAAATTGAGCGCTCTACCAAATTTTTCAACTGCCTGATATTTCCCGGTAAAGGTAGCTGCTGCAGCCACTTCATGGCCGATGGCGCAACGGATAGGTTTGGCCGGTTATAGATTTGCTTTAAATTATTAATAAAAAAGCTAACCAGCAAAGGGATATCCTTAGGCCGCTCGCGCAGGGCGGGCAGGTAAACGGTAATGAGGTTAATTCGGTACAACAAATCCTCGCGGAAAGTACCGCGAGATACCATCTCGTTCAGGTTTTTATTGGTAGCGCAAACCACGCGGGTATCAACGGTTTTGGTGCGGCTGCTGCCTAATACTTCGTAGGTACGATCCTGCAAAACACGGAGCAGTTTCACCTGGCTTCCGGCATCCAGATCGCCAATCTCATCTAAAAAAATGGTGCCTTTGTTGGCCATTTCAAAGCGGCCCACCCTATCAAACCGGGCATCGGTAAAAGCCCCACGGATATGGCCGAACATTTCGCTTTCAAACAGCGAGGTTGAAATGCCACCCAAATTCACCTTGATAAAAGGTTTATTTCTGCGGAGGCTGTTCTGGTGGATAGCCTCCGCAATGAGTTCCTTGCCGGTACCGCTCTCGCCCATAATCAATACCGATGCATCGGTTGAGGCTACACGACCAATGGTTTCCAAAATATCCAGCATCCGGGCATCTTCGCCTACAATGTTTTCAAAATTGTAAGTTTTATCCAGTTGCTTGCGTGTGCGGTGTTCCGTCTTTTTATCCTGCAGATCAAGCAGGGTTTTTATTGATTGGATGAGGTGCTCGTTGGTCCAGGGTTTATTAATAAAATCGTTGGCACCAAGCTTCATACCTTTTACAGCCAATTCAATGCTGCCCCAACCAGTGATGAGGATAACCGGGATGGCGCTGTTGATGGACTTGATCTTGCCAAGCAAATCCATCCCCTCACTGCCCGAAGTATCTATCGAAAAATTAAGATCAAGAATGATCAACTCGGGGGCTTTCTTCTTGATAATTTTCAGGGCTTCGGTTGGCTCGGCAGTAGCTGCGGCATCATACCCCTCGCTTTTTAACAGCAGGATAAGCGAGGTGCGTACGGCAATATCATCATCAATAACCAGTATCATAACAGGCAGGTAATATCGTAATTATTCTTCGTGTAAAGCAACAGCGGGGTAAATGGCCGCGGCCTGCTTACCGGGATAAAGTGAGCAAATAAACACCAGCAGGTAAATAAACAACGCCGATAACAAGATCCCTTCGATATAAATATTAGTTGCCAGATCGAACACGTTGAGCAACGGAAACTGCACCGCGAAGAAAACGCCCACTATTAAAGCTAAAGTTGCCAGCAACATAGCCTCGGTAACCAACTGGGCCGATACCGAGCCTCCTGTAGCACCAATAGCCCTGCGCAAACCAATTTCGCCCCTGCGCTTATTGATATTATACCAAAGCACACCGAAAAGCCCCAAAGCCACATTGATCACCAAAAATGAGCTTACAATACCCAAAATGATCATCGGGATAAGCGCGAAGTAATTGGTGCTGCGTAATTTATTGTTCAGATGCTCAATCTCAACGCTCGAATTTTTGTTGTAATTGGCGATGGTTTTGTAAAGCTTACCCTCAAATGCAGCATCCGAACCGGGAGCTACACGTACCAAAATCCGGTTCATCCACCTGTACGAGCCGGTATCGGCTCTGTAATACATACCCGGACCGGCCTTCGAATAGTCGCCATCCTTTTTTATAGTTTGGATTACGCCTACCACCCTCATTTTCTCTTTATCATCGTCGTTTCCAATCAATTTTCCAACGGCCGATTCATTACCAAAAGTTGCCGCTTTAAGATCGGCATCAATAATGATCGGCTTATTTTTACCGGCTATATCAGTTTTGTTAAACCAGCGCCCCTCAAGCAGGGTAAGCTTCAACACATCATTGTAGCCATCCTCAACCGTAAAATTGTTAATACCGTTTGTACGTTTGCCTCTAAATGTAAAAGCCCCTTGGTTAGTTTGCTGTGAAAAAGGGATGTTACCACTGGTGTAACTTATCTCCTTTACCTGGGGCAATGATTTAATGTTTTGTCGCAAGGCTTCGTAATATAACTTTAACGAATCGGCGTTTTTGATATCCGCGTTGCTTTCGTAGTTAACAACCCATACATTGTTATAATCAAGCCCCATTGGCTTTTTGTAATTTTCGTAATAGAACATCATCAGGGTAAATACCGCGAACAGTACCAGGAAGGATACCAGCATCTCGGTGATGAGCAAAAAGTTTTGTTTCTTTTTGTTCCAGATGAGTTTAAATAAATGCTTAAACATAATATTTTAATAAGTGATGAATAATTATTGAGCTTTAAGCGCTGTAACCACATTTAATTTAGACATGCGCCAGGCCGGGTAAACGCCCGATACAAAACCAAAAACCACGCACAGCAACACGCCGATAAACAGCACCGTAAAGTTGATAGTAAGCTCGAGGTTGGCGATCAGATCAGCATGGTTAATTGCATACAAAACTATACCGGCCAACACCGTACCAAGGATGCCCCCTAAAATTGTGAGAATGAGGTTCTCGACAATAAATTGATAAACCAACGTTTTTGACGAGGCCCCGAAAGCTTTACGCACCCCAATTTCCGACGAACGCTCCATAATCCGGGTGATATTAATATTGACCAGGTTAAGCGTTGGCAACAGTGTAAATATGAAAACGAATATACTGATGGCCGTAACCACAATCATTACGCCCGATTTACCATCGTTACCGGTATCCAGGAAGGCATACAGAAATGTGTTGGCATGGCTATGGATCTGGGTATAATCTTTACGCTCTGGAGGAATCCGTTTTACGAGGGCCTCGTACTCTTCGTGCATTTTAGGCACATCACTTGCAGAGTTTGCCAGCAACACGCCCATATAACCGCCAGAATATCCTTTGCTTTTATAGTCGCCCCCTTTTGATATTGTATAGGGTAAATAAATATCACTATAAAACATGTAATCGGTAACAGGCACGCTTTTGACTACCCCAAGCACACGATAGTTTACGTTATCGGCTTCGATGTATTTGCCAACCACCGGGCCAACATCACCAAAATATTGTTTTTTGATATCTTCAGATATGATAGCCACCCTATCGGCATGGTCTACCTGTTGCTTGTTAAAGCCTTTGCCTTCAACAAAATCAAAATCGAGTACATCCCAATATTCGGCATTAGTATATTTATAGTTTAACGCTATTTTCTTGTTGTTTACATAGGTGTTGGTACCATTAAACATGGATGATATGGCCACCTTAACCGGCGTTTTCATTTTACCTGTAAAATGGCTCAGATAATAGTACGACATAGTGCCCGACATCATCCCATCCTTACTCCGCTGCTCCAACCTATTGATGTAAAGCAGACGGTCGCGTTTTTTATCGGGATAATTATCGTTTAAAACTTTATCAACAAAAGCGGTTAATACCAATAAGATAGTTAGTGTAAAGCTGATACCGAACAGGCTTATAAACGTGAAAAACTTATTCCGTTTAAATACCGCTATGGCTATTTTAAAATAATTTTTAAGCATAATAGTTTGTTTAACGCGGTGAATTACAAAACCTGGGCACCATCAAAAAGGCGCACCAAACGGTGGGTTTTATGGGCCATATTTTCATCGTGAGTAACCATTACTATGGTGGTGCCATCGTTACGGTTTAGGTTGATGAGAATATCCATAATCTCATTACCCATGGCGCTATCCAGGTTACCGGTAGGCTCATCGGCCAGGATAATTTCCGGTCTGCCTACAATGGCCCTTGCTATGGCCACGCGCTGTCTTTGACCGCCGGATAATTGTGTTGGGAAATGTTTTAGCCGATTAGCCAATCCCACTTTCTCCAAAGCTTCGGCAGCCAGTTCGCGGCGTTGTTTGGCTGTTGTGTCGCGGTAAAGCAGTGGCAACTCCACGTTGTCCAATACCTGCAGATCGTTAATGAGGTGATAGCTTTGAAAAATGAATCCCAGCTTTTTGTTTCGGAACGCCGCCAGTTGCTTATCGTTCATGCCTTCGGTTTTCTGGTCGTCAATCCTGATCTCGCCTTTTGATGGCGCATCCAGCAGGCCCATAATGTTAAGCAGGGTACTTTTGCCACAGCCAGAGGGGCCCATGATGGATAAAAACTCACCTTTGGCTATATCAAGGCTCACACTGTTGAGGGCCAGGGTTTCGATGGTATCGGTGCGGTAAACCTTTTCAATGTTTTGTAAACGGATCATAATATAAATGTCGATTTTTGAATTAGTGATTGAGTGAATTGTGGTTTGTTAGTTATAGGTGATTTTTTTGTTTGTTTCAAAGTCGTAGAGCGAAAGGTAGCGCAATTGGTAATAGGCTCCCCAAAAATCGCGGAGGGCAGACACGTAATCGCGCTGGGCCTGGTCGTTTTCTCGGAAGGCAATGCCGAGGTCGGTAATGCTTAAGTCTCCTAAAACATAGCGTTCGCGGGCTATCTGGTATTTTTCACCTGCTATGCTATCGGCTTTGGCGGTATAAACCAGTTGCTCTTTCATTACATTAAATAGCGATACCTGTGTTACTATCTGCTGCTTAAAAGTTTGCTTATCCTGCTCCACCGAGTACTCAGTAAATTGCTGATTGGCCAAAGCCGTTTTAGCCCGCGACTTTGATCTGCCCCAATCCAATATCGGCACTGATAACTGTACTTGCAGCAACTGCTGATTTTGCGGGTTCTTGTACACATCCGGGATGTTGGTGGCCGTATTCGAGAAACCAAGATTAGCAGTCAGTGTAGCCGTTAAACCATTTTGCCCCTTAGCTTTGGCTACATCGCGCTTTGCTTCGGCCAGCCTGCGCGAAAAAGCGATAGCATCCGAGCGGTTGGCATAAGCTTCGGCCAGTACCTTTTCTGATGATACGATCATACTGCTTATGTTTTTCGGCACTTCCAATACAATTTTATCGTCGCCCTCTTGCCCGGTAAAACTGCGCAGGTTAAGGGTTGCTATCTCCATATCTCGTCGAGCTGTGCCCACCGCTTTTTGCGCGTTGATCTGCTCCAGTTGCAATTGCAATATTTCGTTTTTAGATACCTTGCCCAATTCATATTTCAGGTTGGCAACTTTCAGAATCTTTTCGGTATTTATTAGGTTGGTTTCGGCAATTTTAAGATTTACCTGGGCCAGCAACAGATCGAAAAAGTAGCCTTCCACATCAATGGCAATCTTCTCCTGCGCCTCGATGTAGGCTTGTTTGCTTTCGTTAAATTTTAAAGGCTCTATCTTTTTGTCCCACTTCAGACTGTTAAACTGAAACAGCGGCTGCGAATAGCCGATACCATATGGTATACCATTGTACAATACATTATGCCTATCGAAATCGTCAAAGCGTTGCAACTGGGTTGTGCCATAAATAGTACCACCCGTAGCCGTAATACTCTGGCTAAAATTAAGCGCCAGCGATGAGTTATCGTTATGCACCGGTTGGAACAGTATAGTACCATCCGGCTGCTGCACCTGGGTAAATGTTTTGGTATAACCGGGTAAAATACCACTTAAGGCCAGTTGGGGTTGATAGTTTGATTTATAGGTGCGGTATTCCCAATACTTGGTTTCGCGCACGGTGGCCGCCTGTTTGGCCGCTATGGAATTGGCCTTGGCCAGCTCAACCACCTGCTGCAAGGTTAGCCGCAGGGTATCGCTACCACTGCGGGCTAACGCAGTTGTGGTTAAGGTTGATAGTAATATGATGTATAAATATTTCATTGTTAATGTCTTTTTTTAAACCTCGCTATTGTTGGCGCCCGCCGTTGTTGGTGTTGTCACCAACAACTTTTCGAAGCCCGATGATTGTCTCCTCACGATAACCCGCGTTCCTGTGCGTGGCGTATAGCTGTTGGTGACAACACCAACAGCGGCGGAACACCAACAGCGGCGGAGTACAAAATTTTTAATTTTTCACCGTCACTTCCTTCGAGTTTTTATACTCACTCATATCTGATGTGATCACTACATCGCCGGGTTTCACCCCGCTTTCTATCTCCACAAAATCAAAATTGGTAAGACCGATGTGTACTGTCCGCCTTTCTGCTTTGCCGTTGTTCAGCACAAAAATGTCTTGCACTGTCGGCCCTTTAAATGCCGGACCATTAGCTACACGCATAATTTTGCTGTGCATGGCCGTCACTAAAAACACGTCCACTTTCATATTGGGGCGTAGTAGTTTGCTGGCGCGATCATCCAGTTGCACCTCGAACGAGATAATACTGTTTTGTACCGATGGGGATACGTTACTTACATGCCCTCTAAGCTGCGCATCGTTAATGCGGACGATAACAGGAAGGCCACTATGCACCTGATCGGCAGAGTTATCCGAGATACTTCCCTGAATCTTAAAACTACCCAGATCGGCAATACGGGCAAGCGTTTCGCCCTCATGAATGGTGGCGCCTATGTTTTTGTTTACGTAAGTTACCACCCCGGCACGGGTAGCAATTACATTGGCAAGGTCAAGTTTACGTTGCAGTGCGTTCAGGTCATTTTGCTGGATATCGGCAGCTATCTGCGCTTCCCTGATCTCGATCTGCATGGTTTGCTGCTTGCTTTTGATCTCGTTTTCCAACTGCTTTTTTTCCAGTTGGGCTACTTTCAGGTTTAGTTCGGCTTGTTCAATACCTTCGCGGGTGCCGCCGCCTGCTTTATACAATCGCTTGGCGTTTTCAACGGCATCGGCAAGGTTGCTGATGCGTAGTTGTTTGATATCGTTATTGGATTTAATATCGTAGAAACTTTTATCCAGATCGAGTTTGGATTTAGCTATCTCTGCCCGCTTGGTTTCGAGCTGAAATTTCTGTTTTTCAAAATCGGTTTGGGTGGCCGATTTATCCAGCGTCAATAACGACTGACCGGGTTTTACTTTGTTCCCGGCATCCGCCAACGCACTTTTTATCGACGCGTTGATGGGGCTGGTAATGATCTCTTCAAACTCAGGTAAAACTTCACCGCTGGCGTTGAGGGTATTTTCGATATTGCCTACTTCAACCGTGGCAACAGTAATTTCAGAGCGGTTGATAGATGATTTGATGTATCCACGTAAAAGCCATATGGCAAATACAAGTACTGCAATAACTATGACGACAACCAACGCCGTTTTTTTGCGTTTGGCCGAGGTAACTTCGAGCGCGATCTCCTTATCCATTGTGATAATTTTGGATAAGAGTTTGCAAGAGCTATACCAATATTAAAACACTAAATATCAACAAATTAAACAAATTAAATTTTAAAAAAGTGGTCGATATCGGACAAATATTTCGTTTCCGAACCGTAGCCGTATCCTGCCGATAGCCCTAAAAAAAGGCAAAAAAAAAAGCGCTGTGTACACAGCGCTTTCAATCATTATACTTTAGCTTAGTTAACCTTAACGCTAAACTTTCCATTGGTAACGGCTTTATGTTTGGCTGTTCCCATATCGTCGCCAACAGTATTGGTCAGGTTGCCTTTAAATGTTCCCTGGTAAGTGTTAACGGAGGCCGAGGTAATGCTAACCGTAACTATTTTGGCAGGATCAGCAACTTCATCGTCATTAAAATAATCGTCGTCTTTTGTCGAGATCAGCAAAATCGGCTTATCATCATCGCTGACAGCTGTTGAGGTGTAGGTTTTACCGGTTGTAATGTTGCCGGCCAAAGTGATTGACAAGGTATCTTTGCCATTTGTACCTTCAATATTGGTAAAAGTTTTGCCATCAACAACGGCATGTACGGCCACAACATTGGCATAATTAATAGTGGTACCATCTACTGTTGCAGATAAGGTTCCGGTAACGGCCGGATCATTCGTTTCTTTATCACATGAACTTAATACAAACGTGCAGGCTATAAAAGCTAATAACAGGGCAGGTTTCCTGATCTTCATCTTAATTTAAGGATTATATAGTTAATAATTAATATTTGTAACACGATACGTGTATTTGCACCTGTATGTTACAATATTTTTTATTATTTATTCCTATTAAGAAACAGCTCGGGGTAATTATTCACAAATCAAGTTTGATAAACATCTATTCTTAAAATTTACTTTTAATTAAACAAGCTTAATAATACCCCTGTTAATTAAAAGTCGGAATAGTTTGCCGGGCGCAGAAAAATGATATCCGCATGCGATACATTATGCTGGTACTCAGCCTTGGCCGATAAAGTTTTCCAGTAGGCATCGTTGTTAAAAGCAGTCCAATGTTTATCCCTGTCTTCCATGTTGTTAAAGGTGGTCATGTACATCAGGTTGGGCATATGGCTGCCGGCTATCACCTCCGAATAAAATACAGCGTTAAAGCCCAAACGTTTAAAAAGGCCTATCTCATCGCCTACGTTAAACATGGTTACTTTGTTTACGTTATATTTTTCGGTCGGACTTTCGTAGCTTCTCAACTCGTAAACGCGATCGGTTTTGTTGGCAGTTAAATTAGGTACATCTGTTGATGGCATACCGGGGAAAGCCTGAAGAATAATGGTTTCTATACGGGTGTATGGTTGTTCGTTATAAGCAGCATCAATGTAATCCTTGCCATCGGCAGCGTATGCGGCATCTGCCTGTAGCTTTTGATCTATCCCCATCAGCTTATCCCATGATGTAAAAGGTGTAAACACATAAATAAGCCTGGCGGTATCAACTTGCTTAACAGGCTTAAAAACGCCCACATTTTTTATACCTGCCCTATGCGCCGCCGGAACGTAGGCTTGCTGAAGATAATGTTCAATTTTATCTTCCTGCGCCTGGGTTTTATAATGATATATTTTAAGCTGATAATAATTACGCGGAGGAGCCGCCGCTAAAGATGATGATACAACAAAAAAGAAAGCTACAGAAGCTACAAAATACTTTACATGAGGGTTCATAATGGCTGTTATTTACCCGTAAATATAGGCTCAATTAAGCAAACTTGTATTTTGTCCGTTGATGTATTTGCCCCATTTTTCAAGCATTTCCATCAGGTCGGATAGCTTCATGGGTTTGCTCAGGTAATCGTTCATTCCGGCATCAAGGCAGGCCTGGCGGTCTTCGGGCATGGCATTGGCCGTCATAGCTATAATAACCGGCTGCTCGTGCATGTTACCGCGGATAAAGCTGGTTGTCTCCAGCCCGTCCATTTCGGGCATTTGCACATCCATTAGTATCAGGTTGTAATGCTTGTTTGTCATGGCGTTTAAGGCGACATGTCCGTTCTCGGCTATATCAGGATGGTACCCCATCTTGGTTAACATATGCACAGCTAATTTCTGGTTGATCAGGTTATCCTCAGCAATAAGGATCTGCATAGGATAATTTTTAGCAAACTCGGTAGTAAAGGCTGTTTGTACCGGTTGGTATTCAGTTTTGATACCGCTACCAGCCTTTAGTTGTTCAACAATATGCTTGTGCAGCAGATTATGTTTGGTTGGCTTGGTTAGCACGGCATTAAACACCTTATCTTCTCGTTTGCTTTGCTCACTCCCTATCGAGCTTAGCAATAAAATAGGCATCTCAGGAAATTTCTTTCGTACCTCAATGGCCAATTCCAGGCCATCCATCTCGGGCATGCTCATATCGGTTATCAGCATGTCTACGGGGTGGTCCTTTTTATCAAGCACCTTAAGCGCTTCCCGGCCGGTGGCTACAACTATCGGATCGTACTTCCATTGCTTTAATTGCGTATCAATGATATCGCGATTGGTGGCGTTATCATCTACAAATAAGATGCGCTTGTTCTCCAATTCGGTAAGGTTGAGGTAAACATAGTTACGTTTTACCCGCTGCCCCACTTTTGATTTAATGGTGAACGAAAACACCGTTCCCCTGCCTACTTCGCTTTTCACAGCAATCTCACCGCCCATCAATTTAATGAGCTTTTCGCTAATGGCTAACCCTAACCCGGTACCGCCATACTTACGTGTAGTTCCCGAGTCAACTTGAGAGAAAGGTTTAAACAGCCGTTCGAGTTTATCGTCAGGAATGCCTATTCCGGTATCCCTGATCTTGAACTCCAATTCCAGATCATCCCCCTCCTGCTCTTTCACCCCAACTCCGATAAAAACTTCGCCCTGTGTGGTGAACTTAACGGCATTGCCCACCAGGTTAATGAGCACCTGCCGCAGGCGCAATGAATCTGATATTACCTGTACCGGTACATTATGCTCCACCTGGTAAACCAGATCGAGGTTTAGTCGTGAAGCCTTTTCGGCAAACACATCCAGTACGCCTTCAATGCAATCGCGCAGATCAAAATCCTCCTCATCCAGCTCCATATTGCCCGATTCTATTTTGGAGAAATCGAGGATATCATTAATTACCGTTAGCAGCGCGTCGCCGCAATTTTTTATGGTTTCGGTGTATTCTTCTTGTTCGGGATTAAGCTTTGTGCTGGCCAGCAGCGTAGCCATACCAATAACACCATTCATCGGTGTACGGATCTCGTGGCTCATAGTGGCAAGGAAAATGCTCTTGGCTTTGTTGGCGTTTTCGGCTTCTTCACGGGCCTTTTCACTGGCTTTACGGGCAAGGCGTTCGTTGGCTGTCATTTGTACCAGGCTTTCGGTACGTTCTTTTACCTGACGTTCCAGTACCGTTTTCTGCGCTTTAAGGTATTTCACGCGGTACCTGAAAACAAAAACAACCAGCCCTATTATCGCAATGGCAGCTATCAATTTAAACCACCATGTTAACCAAAACGGAGGCACAATAGTAATTTTCAAACCCTCGGTAACCGGCGACCATAAGCCTGCCGAGTTTTGATACCTTAACTTAAAAACATAATCACCGGGAGGCAAATTGGTGTACGACGCCGTGTTACGGCTACCTACATTGTTCCACTCTCTATCAAAATTTTCAAGGATGTAACTGTAATTCTTTTTATCAGGCGATGAGTAATCAAGCGCCGCGAACTGCAAAGTAACCACCGATTGCTTATAGGAAAGATTAACGGATGTGGCCGAAGAAATATCCTCTTTTAAAGGCGATGGATCACGGGCATCACGGGCAATTTTCACCATTTTATTAAACAGTTGAAAGTTGGTTATCACCAGCGGCATAAAGCCCGAAGGTTTCAGGATATTTTGCGGATCGACTAAATTAAATCCGTTTATCCCACCAAAAAAGATCCTGCTATCCCGTGTTTGCAGTGCCGAGTGCGATTTAAACTCCTCGTTCTGGATCCCATCTTCAATAGTATAATTTTTAAAAGTATGTTTAACCGGATCATAATTTGATAAACCGTTGTTAGTACTTACCCAGATGGTTCCCAGTTTATCCTCGCGCACGGCATAGATCACATCACTTGGCAAACCATCTTTAGTAGTAAAAACCGTAAAATGTTTAGTGATCGGGTTAAACAGGTTCAAGCCTGATAAAGTACTGATCCAGATGCGGCCCTTGCTATCCTCAAACAAATCGGGGATGCTGTTATTGCTGATACTATTTCGTTTTTCATCATGTTGAAAGCGGGTGAACGTTCCGGTTTTGCGGTCCATCAGGTTTAGTCCGGCATCAAAAGTACCCACCCACAGGTTATCAGCTTTGTCCTCGAGTAAAGCATAAACCCTATCACTGCTGATACTTTTAGGATCGTTAGGATCATATTTGAAAGCGGAGAACGTATTCGATTTTTCATCGTACAGATCCAAACCTCCGTTGTAAGTACCTACCCAGATCCTGTTATCGCGGGTTTGGGTGAGGGCGTAGATATTGTTATTGCTCAGGCTGCCTGGCTTTGTAGCGTCGTGTTTAAAGTTGGTGAACTTGCCGGTAGTGGTATTAAATCTACCTAAACCATCGGCCCAGGTACCTATCCAATAGTTGTTTTTATAATCCTGAATAATGTTTAAAACGTAATTACCCACCAGGCTATTTGCATTGCCGGGTTGCTGTATGAAATGTTTAACCGTTCCATCTTTATTAAACACATTAACGCCCCCACCATCAGTGCCTACCCAGATACTACCGTTCTGATCTTCGTGAAAACAAAGCACAAAATTATTGGCCAGGCTGTTTGGCGATGAATTATGCCTGTAATGCGGAAAGCTTTCGGTACTGCGTTTGTAAAGGTTGATACCACCGCTAAAAGCGCCCAGCCACATATTCCCCATCCTATCGCGGCAAATGCTGTAAAGGGTATTACCGTTAATACTGCTCCGGTCAATATCATCATGTTTATGGCTGGTAATTTTTCCTGTTTCGGGATTTAGAATATTAAAGCCGCTATTCTCCGCTCCTATCCACAGGTTATTGTTCAGATCCATCCCGAGCGCCAAAACGGTATTGCCCGATATGGTGTTGGGATCTTTATCATCGTGCCGATACCATTTAAAGTTACCTTTAGCCTGGTCAAATAAACTTAGCCCGCCATCTTCGGTACCTACCCAAATTCGGTGCGCGTTATCTTCATAGATCACACTTACATAGCTGCCCGAAAGGCTGGTATTATCGCCGGGAACATTATGATACCTTTTAAAAGTACCATTACTTCGGTTAAAAAGGTTAAGGCCCGCGCTCAAAGTGCCAACCCATAGGCGTTGCTGCGAATCTTCAGTTATGGCAGTTACATCATCATCGCTTAAGGACTTCAGATCGGCCTCATTGTGCTTGTAGTGGGTGAATTTATTATGTTGAATATCAAACTTGTCCAACCCGCCCTTTTGGCTACCTATCCATAAAAAACCATCATGATCAAATATCAGCTTGTTAACAAAATTGCTGGAGATACTGTTGGGATTAGCATTATCGTGAAAATAGTGCGAAAAGCGCCCAGTTTTACGATCAAGCTTATTAAGGCCGAAAAGCGTTGCCAGCCAGATATTGCCATCCTTATCCTCGGCAATATCCGATACCAGGTTACTGCTTAACGAATTATCATCCTGGATACTGTGTTTGTATATCGCAAAGCTGTAACCATCATAGCGGTTAAGACCATCGCGGGTACCGATCCACATAAAACCCTTGCTATCCTGCTTAATAACGCTCACATTTATTTGCGATAAGCCTTCACGGGTACCTATGTGTTCAAACTTCAGGTTCCGCTCCTGCGCAAACGCGTTCCCACTCAAAAAAATGGCGAACGCGGCAAATAAATATCTAAAACTGCGCACTATGCGGCCGGTATCGATCTTTAACAACAATGAAAAATTATTTCTCCGCTAAGGCCGGAGTATGGTTTATAATTAGGTTTATACGGCTGTGGTATTTATAAGTTTAAGATATGTAATAAATTAGCTACAATCAAGCTAAGGCCTTATTTTATTGCCGAAATGATAAAAAAGTATCATAAAAAAAGCCCCCCGGTAAATGCCGGAGGGCTTGAAAATATTTTAATTATAAATAAGAGCTTACAACTCCCTTACCCAAATATTACGGAAGCTAAGCGGCTCGCTTTTATCGCCATGAGCTTGTAATTTAATTGGCGATGGACCGTGTTTTTTACCTTCGTAAGATGGTTTGCCAATGTATTGAGTTGGACCCAACAATTCGAAGTTGTTTTCAACAATTACACCGTTAAAAAACACAGTAGCACGCGCTGCCGATTTTAATGAGCCGTCTTCGTTGTAAACCGGAGCAGTCCAGATCACGTCATAGATGTTCCATTCGCCTGGTTTGCGGCCTGGGTTTGCCAATGGGATAGCTTGTTTGTACAAGCTGCCTGCCATACCGTTAACATAAGTTTTGTTCTCGTACGAATCCAAAACCTGTAACTCGTAACCATCATCGCCTTTACCTATTGAGGCTAAGAACACGCCGCTGTTACCGCGGGCCTGGCCACTGCCGGTAATGCTTGCAGGTACTTTCCACTCAATGTGTAACTGGTAGTTGGTGAAAGCTTTTTTAGTTTCGATGTTACCGGTTGATTTATTTACGGTAAGTACATCACCTTTAACCAGCCATTTAGCCGGGGTTTTATCTTCAACAGAAACCCACTCATCAAGACCTTTGCCGTTGAATAATACAATAGCATCTGATGGTGCATCGCCTAAGTTTTTACCAGGGGTAACAACTTTAGGGATCGGCTCCCAGATCTCGGTATCTTCGGGTTTCGCGTTTTGCGCGTTTGCCATAAAGCAGCTTCCTGCTAAAAGGGCGGTTAGTATCAAAGGATATTTCATCTCTGTTTGATTTAATTGGTTTAAACGTGAAGTGTATCTTTCAGGTAAGTAGCACTTTTAGCGATGCTTACATAAGGATCGATGTTGGTAAAATTCTCCTGCTCAACAATAAAGTGTTTAATGCCTGCAAGTTTGGCTTTACCTAATATGGTTTTAAAGTCGATATTACCGTTACCAATCTCTGTGTTTAGTTCATCGTTGGTTTTATCACGGTCTTTAATGTGTACAAATTCAAAGCGACCAGGGTGTTTGCTGAAAATTTCAACCGGGTCTTTACCTGCACGTACTACCCAGTAAATATCCATTTCCATAGCTACCAGCTTAGGATCAGTGTTGTTCAATACCACATCGTAAAAAGTAGTATCGCCTACCGGAGCCCACTCAAAGTTGTGGTTATGGTAACCTAATTTCAAGCCCGATTTTTTCAGGATCTCGGCAATCTTGTTCATCTTATCGGCCACGCCTTTGCAATCATCAACAGTTTTGATAAAGTTGTGATTTAAAGCCGGGATAATGATGTGCGATTGACCGATGGTGTTAGCCACCTCGATATAAGCATTTAGATCGTCGGTTTTGCCTGAGCCTAAATACTCATCCAAACCATAGTGACCGCTTGCAGTAGTTAAGCCGTTATCTTTCAACAACTGACTAAACTCTTTGCCTTTTAAGCCCCAATAGCCTGTTTCCTTGTTAAAACCGAAAGTTTCAACTTCATTGTAACCGGCTTTGGCTACCTGGCCAATAACGCCTTTTACATCTTTTGGTAACTGATCGCGCAGGCTATACAATTGCAGGCCCACTTTATTTGAAGCTTTGGCCGAAACCAACTTCGGTGCAAGCATTGCGCCTGCTGCCATTAATCCGGCTTGTGCTAAAAATGTTCTTCTGGTTGTCATGTATTTGTTTTAGTTAGTTTAGCTTTTTAGAGTGATAAGGTGATGTAAGGTTTAAACATCACAAATATGTACCGCTTTTTTAAGCGAAGCTAATTTGTCTTTTTGTTTTGGGATAAACTCCTGCGCTACAAAACCCTTATGCCCTACCTCAACAATGGCACGCATAATGGCCGGGTAGTAAAGTTCCTGTGTTTCGTCGATCTCGTTACGACCGGGAACACCACCGGTATGGTAGTGCGCTATGTACTGATGATTAGCGCGGATATTGCGGATCACATCGCCTTCATCTATCTGCATATGATAAATATCATACAACAGTTTAAAATTTTCAGAGCCTAAGCGGCGGCATAGTTCCGCGCCCCACTCTACCCTGTCGCACTGGTAATCTTTATGGTCAATTTTGCTGTTCAGCAATTCCATTACCAGTACTACGTTGTGTTTTTCGGCAAGGGCAACCATGGGTTTCAAGCCCTCAACGCAATTGTTCCAGCCTTCCTCGTCGGTTTTACCGCGACGGCTACCGCTAAAGCAGATCAGGTTTTTATAACCGGCTTCGGCTACCAGCGGGATCATTTTGGCGTAGTTTTCATGCAGCTTGGCATGAAACTGTTTATCGCCAAAACCATCGGTCAAATTAATTTCGGCACCGTTACACATGGATGAGAACAGGCCATATTTTTTTAAGGTAGGCCAATCTGAAGGGCCAACCAGGTCGATACCTTTAATGCCGATATCTTTGGCGGCTGCGCAAAGCTGCTCTACAGAAATACTATCATAGCACCAGCGGCATACCGCGTGGTTAATATTGCCTTTTAGTTTATCAGCAACCTGCATATCTTGTTTTTCGGTTTCGGTGGTTGTAAATGATGATAATACGCCCGACGCGCCAATTGCGGCCGTGCCCGCGATCATGCTTTTAATAGCCGAACGCCTGTTTTGGTTTGATGACATGGTTAATTCAGTTTATACTGGTAAATTATGCAGACTTATCCCTTTTTTCTTTAAACGACAGGAAGAACAACAGGAATACCGCTCCTGCTATAGATGCCGGGATCAGCCAGATCATTTTCCAATCGTGACCTGATGGACCGTTGTAGCTATCAGATATTTTACCTGCCACATAAAAGCCTATCAGCATACCAACGCCATAAGTAGCCAGGGTGATCATACCCTGTGCAGCACTTTTGTATTGTGCGCCAGCCCTTGCATCGGTATAGATTTGACCGGATACAAAGAAAAAGTCGTAACAAACACCGTGTAATGCCAGGCCGATAAGCAGCATAAAGCTTAGATCGCCCGCGTTACCGTAAGCGAATAAAACGTAACGCACAGCCCAGGCCAACATACCAACCAATATTGTCCACTTGAAGCCTGCTTTTTTAAAGAAGATAGGCAAACAAAGCAGGAACAATAACTCAGAGATTTGGCCAATGGTCATCTTACCGGTTGGGTTATCCATCTTAATATCGGTAAGGAAGCTGTTTGCATTTTGATAGTAAAATGCCAGCGGAATACAGATCAGGATCGAAGCAACAAAAAAGATAGCGTAGTTAGGATCCTTAAGTAATTTTAAGGCATCCAAGCCAAGTACCTGGCTGATGGTTACTTTTTCGCCTTTAGCAACCTTTGGTGGTGTTGCAGGCAAAGTGAAGCTGAAAACACCTAATACAGCCGAAGCAATACCTGCCATAAGGAAGGTGTTTTTCAACATACCTTTACCTATTCCATCCGGAGAATCCCAGTGGAAAAGAAAACTGATAGCCAAACCGGCAATGATCCAGCCAGCTGTACCAAAAACCCTTATTGATGAAAACTCCGTTTCAGGATCATTCATCTGGTTAAAAGATACCGAGTTTACCAATGCCAATGTTGGCATGTACAACACCATGTAACCTAACACATAGGGATAAAATACAGAAACATCAGTAGCCGAGTACATTTGATACATCAACACCGCGCCAATAAGGTGCAGCACACCTAATATTTTCTCGGCATTGAAATATTTATCGGCAATTAAGCCGATAATAAATGGAGCGATAATAGCGCCCCATGATTGAGTAGAAAATACTTCGCCTGATTGCGCGCCGGTGGCATGCAGCGATTTATCTAAAAAAGTACCTAAAGTTACGAACCATGCGCCCCAGATAAAAAACTCCAGGAACATCATGAACGATAGTTTTGATCTTATCCCTATGGTCATGAAAATTTTATTTGATTATTTTTTTGTTGATAAAATGTATTTAACAATTTCCTTAGCATCAGCCTCAGGCAATGAAGGGTGCGGAGTCATGGCAATGTTACCCCAGTTACCGCTGCCACCACTGATGATCTTTTTAGCTAACATTTCGATATTAGCATCTGAAGCATCGTATTTAGCCGCAATTTCCTGGAATGCAGGGCCGATAACTTTGGTATCAACTTTATGGCAAGTGCTGCAATCTAAAGTTGCGATCAGTTTTTCGCCGGTTGAAGAGCCTGCAGAACCACCAGCCGATTCGGTACCTGTTTTTTGAACAACGGTATCAGCATCAGAGTTAGCTGCTTTTGCGCTTTCGTTTACCGATTTGGTACTATCGCTACCGCCGGTGTTTGATGAATTTCCGCCGCATGCAGCAAATACTGCACTGATACCAAGAATAATGAATACTTTTTTCATAAAAGTTTAATTGTGGTTTTCGATAATAACCTAACAGAAAATCTGCTTATTAATAAAGCTCTTATAGGTTATCATCATTTAATTTTAATTGGGTTGGTTAATCAGGCGAAAAATACAACTTTTTATCATAAATAGTACCTCATTAAACCGATATAGCACCTAATGAAGCAGTTTTTTTACGTGAGCGCATGTAAATTACAAGCCCGATAAAAGCAACGATTAATACAACCGGAATAATGAGCGTTGTATTCAACACCTCCGGCCCTGCCGCAGAACGTGCCGCGTCAAAAGCCTTAGCCATTTCCGAACCCGCCGGTGCCGATCGGTAAGCATCCAAACTTGCCCCGGTTGGTAGTTTTGACACCATGATATTATCGTAAAAACCACCCATAAACATCATGTAAATAGATACACCGAACATACCCGCGCCGCCCATCAGGTTTAAACCTACAGCACCGGTGCGGGGCAGGTTTTCGGCAACAAAACCTATCATACAAGGCCAAAAGAAAGCTACGCCTAAACCAAATACTACAGCCGCGAAATAAATTGCATCGCCATGCAGGTGCACCATCAGGTAAATGCCCAATGCAGATAAAATAGCTGAGATGAGCAATACCCCCTGTGGTGCTAAACGATGTACTATCGGGCTTGCAAACGCGCGGCCTAATACTTGTACCGAAGCTACGAAGGTTAAGATAAGTATGGCGTTATCGGTTACTGTTTTGAATAATACGTCTGTCCACTGGTTGGTGAATAACTCGGTGATGGCTGTGCCAAACATGCAGATGATCATGAACAAAAACAACGGGTTCATCAAGGCTTTGTACATATCTTCGGTACTAACACCTGCTGATACACGCTCCGTAACCGGGAAATCCAGTTTCGAGAACAAGAACCCGTAAGCTATGGTAGGGATAAGCATCAAGGCGATCTCCACCTGCGAGATCCAGTATGGTTTAGGTGATACACCGTGCGCCAAAGCGGTATCCAAACCGAATACTATTAACGTACCGATCACTATGCCTGCCGGAAACCAAAGGTGAAAGTGATTGAGTTTGGTGGTTTTATTATCGGTGTATAATGAAGCTACCAGCGGATTGCAAGAAGCCTCCACTGTACCATTGGCGATACCTATCATCAAGGTTGACAGGAACAAAGTCCAATAGCCATTGGCAAAAATGGTAAGCAGGATGCCCACGAGGTGAAATACGAAAGCCGATACCAGCAGCTTTTTCATGCCGATGACATCAACGATAAAGCCCCCTACAATAATGGCCAGCGGAAAACCCCAAAAAGCGGTTGCCGCGATAATGCCCAGTTGTGAAGCGTTTAAGTGAAAGCGCACGCCCTGATCGCTCAAAATCCCGGCACGGATACCAAATGATAATGATGTTACCAGCAACGACAGGCAGCTTGCCCTGAATAGCTGGGCACGGTTAATAGTTTGCATTTTTTGTTAATTAGGTTATTTGATAATTGGTTAATTGGCTGTATCAAAATGCATTTCGCTGAGGTTTATTTCAGCGATTTTCCCGCTTTGTGAGTCCCATCTACACGTGGGCGGGAGTGATAAATTAAATAACGAACGTTGGCCCGTCACCCTGAGCTTGTCGAAGGGTCGCGCGTAAAGGCCCTACCCACCATGCTTCGACAGGCTCAGCATGACACCCATTTTAAGCTTTGTTATCAGAGAAATCAAGACTTACGAAGTTTTGAAAACTTCGTAAGTCTAAATCTCCCAATTGTCATGCTGAACTTGTTTCAGCACCCCACATGCAAAGCCGCTTGCATGGCCGCTCTGCATGTGGGATCCCGAAATAAATTCGGGATGACGTTTTTATAGTTTAACTCCGAAATCGAAAGTCCGACTTCCGAAATCAAAATTATATCCCTAACGTTTTCCTGTTAAACGCGTCATCACTGCCTGATGCTGCGAAATCGTCGAAAGCGCGTTCGGTTACACGAATGATGTGATCTTTGATGAATCGGGCGCCTTCTCTGGCGCCGTCTTCCGGATGTTTGAGCGCGCATTCCCATTCAAGCACGGCCCATCCTTTAAAATCATATTGTGTTAACTTGCTGAATATCGATTTAAAATCAACCTGTCCGTCGCCCAGTGAGCGGAAACGGCCTGCGCGGTCAACCCAGTTTTGGTAGCCGCCGTAAACACCCTGCCTGCCGGTTGGATTGAACTCGGCATCCTTAACATGGAACATTTTGATACGCTCATGGTAAAGGTCGATGTACTCTAAATAATCCAGGCATTGCAGTACGAAGTGCGACGGATCGTATAGTAAATTGGCGCGTTTGTGGCCTTTTACATGATCCAGGAACATCTCGTAAGTGATACCATCGTGCAGGTCTTCGCCCGGGTGGATCTCGTAGCAAAGATCGATGCCGTTATCTTCGTAAACATCCAAAATCGGCGTCCAGCGTTTAGCCAATTCTTCAAAGGCTGTGCCTACTATACCTGCAGGGCGTTGAGGCCATGGGTAAACCATTGGCCAAAGCAGCGCACCGCTAAAAGTAACCGAAGCCGCTAATCCTAAATTTTTTGAAGCTTGTGCAGCATATTTTAGTTGCTGAACAGCCCATTTTTGCCTTTCGGCAGGGTTACCGCGCAAATGCTCTGGTGCAAAACCATCAAACAAGGTATCATACACCGGGTTTACCGCAACCAACTGACCTTGCAAATGGGTTGATAACTCGGTAATTTCCAAACCGGCAGCGTTAACAATGCCTTTGATCTCATCAGCATAAGTTTTGCTTTCGGCAGCTTTTTGCAGATCAATAAAGCGGGGATCAAGGGTTGGCAATTGTACGCCTTTATAACCCAAACCTGCTGCCCACTGGCAGATAGATTCGAGGCTGTTAAATGGTGCTGTATCGCCTATAAACTGTGCTATAAATATTGCAGGGCCTTTTATAGTGTTCATGTTTTTTGTTTTTAGATAGATGGTGAATTAAATAGTGAAATCAGTCCATTTAACGTCTGATTTACCTGAGGCGATCACATTTTCGATAAAGGCCATCCCACGGATACCTTCTTCGATACCCGGAAAATCCAGTTCTTCGGGAGTGGCTTCCTTACCTTCCAAACCGGCTTTAACAGTTAAAGCAAAGTTGCGGTACAGGTTAGCAAATGCCTCCAGGTAACCTTCCGGGTGACCTGCAGGTGTGCGGGTATTATGCTGAGCGAACGAGCTGGTGTAGCCACCACCTGTACGCCAGGTTTCGGCAGGTTTATCGGTGTACATCACAGTTAATGAATTGGCATCGCTCTGGTGCCATTCCAAACCACCTTTTTCACCATACACCCTGATCTTTACATTATTTTCTTCACCTGCTGCAATTTGAGTTGCAGTAAGTACGCCGCTTGCGCCATTGTTAAATTTTAATAGAGCAGCACCGTCATCATCCAGTTTGCGGCCTTCAACCACAATATTGATATCGGCACAAATTTTAGTAACCTGCAAACCGGTAACATACTCGGCCAGGTTAAAGGCGTGGGTACCTATATCGCCCATAGCACCCGCTATACCGCTTTTACCCGGATCGGTACGCCATGAGGCTTGTTTGTTATCTTCTCCTTCTAAAAATGTACTTAACCATCCTTGCGGATATTCAACATACACTTTTTTCACTGTACCGATTTTCCCTGCTTTGATCAGTTGCTTAGCTTCCTTGATCATTGGGTAGCCGGTGTAGGTGTGTGTTAAGCAAAACAGTTTACCTGATGCTTTTACTACTTTATCCAGTTCTTTAGCCTCATCCAACGAGAAGGTCATCGGCTTATCCAACACTACGTGGAAACCGTTTTCCAATGCCATTTTGGTTGGGGCAAAATGTACGTGGTTAGGGGTTACTATGCTGATCACCTGCACGCGTTCGTCTTCGGGCAGTTGTTTTTCTTTTTCAATCAGTTCCTGGTATGAGCTGTATGAGCGGCTGGCCGGTAAACCAAGCAAAAGGCCGCTGGCTTGTGATTTTTCGGCATTGGAGCTAAAAGCGCCGCAAACCAATTCATACACACCATCAATACGGGCAGCTATGCGGTGTACGGCACCAATAAAGGCACCTTGTCCGCCGCCTATCATTCCTAATCGTAATTTCATTTGTTGGGATTGTTTTTTGGGGTTAGATTTTACTCAATCGATTGTAAACATCAAAAACAGCATTATAATATAATGCTGTTTTTGATAATAATTTCTTTTGGATTGGAAACCAAAGGTATATCAATTGATATTGCAATTTTTTAGGTTGCCCAGGCTTTGTCGCCTTTTTTGTATGGCAAGTTGCCATCATATTTGCCCGGAACGGCAATATAACGCAAAGCCTGTGTAGCACCCGGTTTTGAAGTGAAGAAACCCAGCAAGGTTAATTCTTTCAGCATCCTGAAGTAATGGTTAGGATCTTCGGGCTTTTTAGTTTTAGTGTATTCCTTTTGCTCTTTATCCAGATCGGTTAACAATTCGGTACGTTGCTGAGGGGTAGCCTCCAGGAATTTTTTACCGAATTTTTTATCGCTGGCATCGTTCAAATCGTTCAAACCTTTGGTAAAGATCTTCTGATCATCCGGTGTGTAGCAATCCTGTACCATTACGGTCATAAACTTGCCAACCTGGGCATCCTTAGCGCCCGGAGTTGATGTTTTAGGCAAAATGGTTTCACCAATTTCATCTAATAAGGCAAGATCATCCTGCGTAAACAGGTCGTTTACTTTTGGCGAAGATGGTTTACATCCCGAGATGAAAAACTCGGCACCAATAATAGTACCGCCCAGGATCAGGCCCACCCTGCCTATCGCTTCTCTTCTATTCATAATTTAATTATTGATTTAATGAATTAGTGATTTAAATTAATGATGAATTAGCGAATTAGTGAATTAATGATTTTTATTCACTAATTCGCTAATTCACTAACTCACTAATTAGCATCAGCTTATGCTTTTAACACGAAACCATCGCGGTAATCGCGTTTAATGTATTGGTTAACGGCATCAAAGTTGGTAACCTTCATGGCTTTGTTATCCCACTCCAGTTTCACCCTGCCACCTTTTAACTCATGACCGCGAACCGCAAGGTTTGCCATCAATAACGCCTCGGTAAGCGGACCAGCCTTATCAAACGATGAGCTTAGCTCTGTTTTACCGTAACCGGCAATACAGCCTTCAACCCACTGCGCGTAGTGGCCATTTGCACCACCCGGTACACGCGCCCATTTTTGCGGGGCTTTTGCACTTTGGGTAAGCGATTTTGGCAATAATGTAGCCGCATCAGAATACGTGCTGGCATACATTTTACCTTTTGTACCGATAAATAAAGTACCGTTACCTTCTTCGCCGCCAAAGTCTTCGCTTGCTAACAGCTCGGTAGGCCTTTCAGGTTGGATACCACCGTCCATCCAGTGCAGGGTAACATCACCTTTGGTTTTATTAGTTTTAGGGAATGTTAAAGTGATGTGGCTTGACGGAGGGCAGCTTTCAGGGAAGTGGCCTTCTTTAAACTCATCTACATAAACACTACCAACGCTGGCCTGAACATCTTTTGCATACTGGATACCCAACACGCGGAAAGGTGCTTCAACAAGGTGGCAGCCCATATCACCCAATGCGCCGGTACCGTAATCCCACCAGCCGCGCCAGTTAAATGGTACCAGTTTATCAACGTAATCTTTTTTAGGCGCAGTACCTAACCACAGGTCCCAATCCAACTCTTTAGGGATGTTTTGCTGTGGTTGCGGCCATGCAATACCCTGAGGCCAAACCGGGCGGTTTGTCCAGCAGTAAACAGTGTGCACATCACCTATCAGGTCGGCATCATACCATTCTGACATTAAGCGTGTGCCATCGTTTGATGAACCCTGGTTACCCATTTGCGTAACCACTTTATATTTTTTAGCAGCTTCGGTTAATAAACGGGCTTCCCAGATATCATGCGTTAACGGCTTTTGAACATACACGTGTTTGTTCAGTTGCATCGCGTTATAAGTGATGATAGCATGGTTATGATCGGGGGTTGAAACCGATACGGCATCGAAATGCTTGTGTTCTTTATCAAACATTTCGCGCCAATCTTTATAATATTTGGCTTTAGGGAAACTATTACGTGATTTGGCCGCTCTTCTGTCGTCCACGTCGCATAAAAAGGCGATCTCGGCTTTACCGCTTTTGTAAAAGTTTGCGATATCGCTTTCGCCTTTACCACCTGCACCAACGCCGGCAATTAACAATTTATCGCTTGGGGCGATGAAGCCTTTACCGCCCAATACATGGCGCGGAACGATCATAAAGCCAGCCGCCGCTACAGCGCCGGTTTTAAGAAACTGCCTTCTCGACGGATTAGGGGTTTGGTCCTTTTCTTCAGTCATGGGTATTTTTGTTATAGGTTTTTGTATGTGATACTGATTAAATTTCTCCTTTTTTAAGTATTTCAACCGCGTGGTTAGCTGCACGTGCAGTTAAAGCCATATAAGTTAATGATGGGTTTTGGCATGCTGCCGAGGTCATGCATGAGCCATCGGTAACAAATACGTTTTTGGCATCCCAAACCTGGTTCCACTCGTTCAATACAGAAGTTTTTGGATCGCGGCCCATACGTGCGGTACCCATTTCGTGAATACCACGACCAAGATATGGATTGGTGCTTGAAGTTTGTACATCTTTACAGCCAATTGCTTCCAGCATTTCTTTACCATCTTTTTCCATGTCGATACGCATTTTCAGCTCGTTCTCTTTCAGTTCGGCATCAATAGCAACAACAGGTAAGCCCCATTTATCTTTCTTGGTTTTATCGATAGTAACTTTGTTATCGTGGTAAGGCAATGTTTCGCCGAAAGCGCCCATACCTACATGCCATGAACCTGGTTCGGTCAGGGCGTCTTTAAACGCGCCGCCAATGTTCAGTTCGGCAATGTCACGGCTCCAGCCTTCGCGGCTTGCCGAGCCCTGGTAACCGAAACCGCGGATATAATCGCGTTTTTCGCCGCCAAGGTTGCGGTAACGAGGGATATAGAAACCGTTTGCACGGCGACCGAAATAATATTTATCTTCATAACCTTCAAACCTGCCCGAAGCGCTTACGTTCAGGTGGTGGTCCATTAGGTTGTGGCCCAACTCGCCGCTGCTGCTGCCTAAGCCGCCTTCCCAAACATCTGTAGCAGAGTTCATCAGGATCCAGGCCGAGTTAATGGTTGAAGCGTTTACGAATACGATCTTAGCAAAATACTCGTAAGTTTTGTTTGTTTCGGCATCCAACACCTCAACACCTTTAGCTTTCTTAGTGTCTTTATCGTAAATGATTTTGGTAACGATAGACCATGGGCGAACGGTTAAATTACCTGTAGCCATAGCCGCCGGCAAAGTAGCTGATTGCGTGCTGAAGTAAGCACCGAACGGGCAACCTAACCAGCATTTGTTACGATACTGACAATTGGTACGGTCATAATGCGGCACCGTGATATTGGCTGTACGGCCAATGATCATATGACGCGCTTCTTTATAGTATTCTTTTAAGCGTTTTGAAACATCTTTTTCAACCACGTTCATCTCCATAGGCGGCATAAAGTCACCATCCGGAAGAATTGGCAAACCATCCCTGTTACCAGAAATACCGGCAAACTTTTCGGCATAGCTATACCATGGCGCGATATCTTTATAACGGATAGGCCAGTCGACAGCGATACCGTCTTTTAAGTTAGCTTCGAAATCAACATCAGCCCAACGGTATGATTGACGGCCCCACATCAATGAACGACCGCCCACGTGGTAACCACGGAACCAATCGAAACGTTTAATTTCGGTGTATGGGCTTTCCTTATCACTTGCCCAATAATCAAGGTTGGTTTCGTTTAGCGGATAATCGCGTTTCAGAACAGGGTAATCATCAATCATCTTTTGGGTACGGCCTCCTCTGTGCGGAAACTCCCAAGGATCTTTGGTAGCGTTCACATAATCTTTAATGTGCTCGATATTGCGACCACGCTCAAGCATGATGGTTTTCAAACCCTTTTGTGTTAGTTCTTTGGCAGCCCACCCGCCTGAAATTCCTGAGCCAATGACTATTGCGTCATAAGTGTTTGCAGACATACGAATATTACGGTTAAATTATTTTTGTTTAGTACTTGGTTGTCTCGTTAAATGTATGAATAAAATTCATTTTCCAAATATTTCATTGTGTTTTTTACACACAAAGCTTTTTTATCAGTTGGCAGTTTTCGGTTTGCGGTTGGCAGTTATTTTTTTTTATTCCGATTTTTCAGTTCACATTTTTTAACTGCAAACTGTGAACTGCAAACTGCCCACTGAAAACTAAATATTTCCCTTTTTCATCTCGCTCATCGCGTAATCAGCTGCCCTTGCGGTAAAGGCCATATAGGTTAGCGATGGGTTTTGGCATGAGGTTGATGTCATGCTTGCTCCATCAGTAACAAATACGTTTTTAACGCTGTGCACCTGGTTCCATTTATTTAATATCGATGTTTTAGGGTCGTTACCCATGCGCGCGCCGCCCATTTCGTGGATATCCAATCCAGGGGCACGTTTATCCGTGCTGGCCTTGATATTGGTAAAACCTGCACTGGTGAACATCTCAGTTAACTGCTCGATGTAATCCTTCTTCATCTTTTCATCGTTATCATCATAATCGATGTTCATTTTTAGCAACGGTACGCCCCAGGCATCTTTTTGCTTATCATCCAGACTTACAAAATTGCTTTCCTTCGGGATGGTTTCGCCCATCATATGCGAACCTACGTGCCATGGGCCAAGTTCTTTATTAGCCAGATTATCCTTAAGGCTGCTGCCAACGCCATCCCAACTGCGTTCCGGATAACGGTATGCGCTAAAGCCGGACGCATAACCACGCAGGAAGTCGGTTTCCTGTTTGTACACGTTCCTAAACCTTGGGATATAACCACCACCTGCCGGGTTGCGGCCATCGGTTGTCCATTCTGTATCGCCATGATGCTCGGCACCTATATGTGCCGAATAGTTATGGAAGGCAACGTATTTACCCAATACACCGCTATCGTTACCCAAACCATTAGGAAAACGGTGCGATTTGGAGTTTAGCAAAATGAGGTTTGTATTTAATGCGGCCGCGTTCACGAAGATCACCTTAGCGTGGTATTCAATGGCTTCTTTAGTATTGGTATCGATAACGCGCACGCCGGTTGCTTTACCTAATTTATCATCATAAATAATAGATTCAACAACCGAGAACGGCCTCAATGTAGCGTGACCAGATTTTAATGCCCACGGGATAGTACTCGCATTAGCGCTGAAATAACCGCCAAACGGGCAACCGCGCTCGCAGATGGTACGGCGCTGGCATTGCACCCTGCCCTGATCCAGGTGAATCTGGTTAGGGGTTGATAAATGTGCGCAACGTGCACTAATTACGTAGCGGTTTTTATAGGTATTTTTTACGTGCTTGCTGAAATATTCTTCAACCGTATTTAAAGGGAATGCTGGCAGAAACTCACCATCCGGCAATTCAGCAATGCCATCACGGTTGCCCGAGATGCCAGCGAATTTCTCTACATAGCTATACCATGGCGCGATATCCTTATAACGAATCGGCCAATCAACCGCGAAACCATCGCGGGCCGGGCCTTCAAAATCAAAATTGCTCCAGCGTTGGGTTTGGCGCGCCCAAAGCAGCGATTTACCGCCTACCTGGTAGCCACGGATCCAATCGAAAGGTTTATCCTGCACGTATGGATGCTCGGCATCTTTTACAAAAAAGTGCGCTGCGCTTTCCCCAAATGCATAGCAACGGTTTACAATAGGGTTAGCCTCCTGGACGGCCATTGGCAGTTCGCCGCGGTGCTCAAACTCCCAGGGGTACATATTGGTGGTGGGGTAATCCTTAATGTGTTTTACATCGCGGCCACGCTCCAATATCAGTGTTTTTAATCCTTTATCGGTAAACTCCTTGGCAGCCCATCCCCCGCTCATGCCCGATCCTATTACAATGGCATCAAAAGTGCGATCCTTAACGCTGTCGATATTCAAATTAGCCATCGCTTAAACTGCCTGCTTTAATTTATAAGGGAAACGCGCGTTGTACCTGCCCGGCACAAGTTCGTAAACCACTATGTTGGTCATAAAATATTTTGAATTGGTGTACCCGTTGATGGTTTGCCTTTTTACCATGCTGTAAAACTTCTTCAGTTCGGGCGAGTATTTTCCGGCAGGTGGAGTAACCGATGCCGTATCTTTTTTATCTGCATTTTGATTAGCCGCTGCTTCTTCAGCTTTGCCTTCTTTTTCTATATCCAGCAAAAATGCTTCGCGGGTTTTAGTATCGAGTTGATTAAAGGTTTTACCATATTGTTTTTCAGCATGGTCGGCAAAGTGCCCCATGCCGGTTACAAACGCTTGCTGATCTTCTTTTTTATAGCAATCGTCAACCATCTTCAGTACAAATAAATGCAACTGCAGATCCTTCGCCCCCGGCGTAGTGGTTTTTGGGATAAAAGTTTCAGATACATCGCCTATCAGTTGTTCCTGATCGGCACTGATATCGATATTTTTAAGTGCGACTTTTGATTTCGCTTTATCCTGCGAACAGGCCGGGAGCAATGCTGCTCCACCAATAATCAAAGCCAGATTTTTTATAACAGTACGCCTGTCCATTTATTAAACTAAATTGTTTTAGCGAAGCCTATATTATCTGCCCTTTCATTTTTAGCGGATTGGACAAATAGCGGGGGAGACTTATTATGATTTATAACGTATTTCCAAACTTAAACATTACAAGTTAAAATACAAGGCCTGGAAAATTAAATCTTCACGATGGTGTAAGATAGCTTTAAGCTATTAATAGCCCCACTTTTTCATGATTTGTAAATCAATTTTTACACAATCAACCGGATCCATTCCCTGGTAAGATTCCTGCTCGATGATAAACAGCGTTGTGCCCCCTTTTTTGGCGGCAGCTTTTACAATATCCCTCACTGGTAAAATGCCTTTTCCTAAAATGGTACTTTCGGTGTCATCACCATCATGAGGCGGTACTTTGATCTCGTCCTTCACGTGCATAGATAGAAAACGACCCGGGTATTTATTGATAAAATCCAGAGCCATACCACCGGTACTGTACATATTGCCAATATCTATCTGCTGCGCAACCAACGAGGCATCGGTGTTCTGAATAATATAATCGTACAGGGTGATATCCCCTACTTTGGTACTGATCTCGAAGTTGTGGTTATGGTAGCCAAACATCATGTTTGATTGTTTGCACAGCTCGCCACTTTTGTTAAACTGCTCCATTGCACGTTTCAGGGCATCTCTGTCGGTACGTACTTTTTCATCCAGCCAGGGGCTGATCACATATTTCTGGCCCATGGTGGCGGCATCTTCAACCGTGTATTTCCAGGCATCGGTAAAATCGTTTTTTGAAGCATCCCAATGCTGGGCTGTCATTACGGTGTGACCACTTGGCATTTTCAGGTTCAGATCATCCAATATCTTCTTAAACTCCTTAGCGGGATGGCCATAAAACTTCCTGTCTACATAATTGGCATGTTCAACATGTGCATAACCCGCATCAGCGATTTTTTTAAGGGTAGCCAGCGGATCGGCCTTCATGGCATCGCGTACGCTGTACAACTGCACCCCTACCCGCTTCAGCTTATTATCCGTAGCGGCAAATAAACTATCAGGAAGCAAGGCTGCGCCGGCTATGGCCATAGCACCGGTTTTTAAAAATGATCTGCGTGATGTGTACATGGTTATATGTTTAAGGTTATTTTGCTATTGGGAATACAGGGAACAATAAATCAGAATTACTTACAAAGGCCAGATGTTTGCTATCCGGTGCCCATGATGGGGTATTGATAGTACCCTGACCACCGTATAGGTAGGCTACTACTTTTGACGGACCGCCGCCAACAGGCATTACCCGTAAATATACGTGTTTATAAAAAGGATGATCGCCCGGAGAGACTTCGCTTTTCAGGAACGTGATATAAACTATCCATTTACCATCTGGCGAAATATGTGGGAACCAGTTATTATAATCATCGGTAGTGAGCTGTGTTTGCTCAGTGCCGTCGGCCTTCATCCGCCAGATCTGCATCAGGCCGCTGCGTACCGAATTGAAGTAGATATACTTACCATCGGGCGAATATTCCGGGCCGTCATCTAAACCAGGTGTTGTGGTCAACCTTTCTTCGGGGCCACCATTTGAAGGGATCCTATAAACATCATACTCTTTATTTCGCTCTCCACAAAAAACAAGGAATTTTCCATCCGGCGACCACCCGTGCATATAACTTGCGCCCTTTCCGGTTTGGGTAACCTTAGTTGCTTCCCCTCCTACCGATGAAACGGTGTACCCTATTGAAGGCCCGCCATCTCCGCTGCTGATAGTCAGCATTTTGCCATCGAATGATAGCACGTGGTCATTATTGTTGTTTTTGGCGATACCGGTATTGAGTACAGTTGGCGTATGTGATTTTAGGTCGAATTTATACAATGAACCTTCGCTGTTGTAAATAAGCGATTTGCCATCGAGCATCCAGTTGGGTGCCTGTAATGATTTTGGCGATTGGTAGATAACCGTAGCATTCTGGCTTTCCAGATCAAGCAGTTCGATAGCACTACCTAAGTATTGTTTATAAGGTACCAGCGTTGTTGGAGCCGGAGTAACTATCCTTACATTATTGAACACTGCTTTCTCAGTAACATCCGCATTGTGCGAACAGATGAAGATACCTACATAAACATCATCACCCAGATCAAGATCGGTAACTTCTTCACTTACAAACAGATCGCCTTTGCGCGCTACCGACATGGTGTAGGTGTTGCCTTTACGCTCTAATTGGATAACATCGGCAGCGGTTATGGACGATTTTTTTTCTTCGGTGATGCCGCTTACAGTTTTACGGTATTGCAGCGACGTGAGGCCATCGCCATGTACAACGGCATTAATATGTTTTGAATTAGAATCGAGCGTGGAGCGTACCATTAAGCCCACCTTGCGGTGCAACTCTACGCCTTTTCCAATAAACGCAGCATTTGTGCGCAGGATGAAATCACCTTTCATTTTCTTCCACACAAAATGAAAATCATCGTGCGTAGCCCAGATGTTTTGGCCGGAGCCGCTCAAATTGTACTGCTGTGTTTTAGCGTCGAAACTTCCGCTGCCCGCATGTTTAACGGTACCAACATCGGTTTGCCCATCAAAAATCCCTATACCCTGTGCACTTGCTTTTGAAACCGACAAAACAAGGCAAGCCATGCATAAAACAATACTAAATAGTTTGGTGCGCATTGGTTTTTGGTGTTTAGTGTACACTATAATTGGTTCACTAAGGTATATAATCAATTTGCAATTAAGATAGTACTATTTTAACATTTCTCCACATTTTTTTCGTATAGCCAGATTTTTACACAGTTTAATTTTAACACCTGCCGGGCTCTTTTATTCTAATAAAAAGAGATTAACGCCTTTTCAATAGCCAACAAAAAAGCCACAGCGATTATCTCGCTATGGCTTTTCAATATATTTTAAGCGCTGTTTATTCCGCAGCCACCAATATTTTCGTAACAGGTACAGCCACCGGTACAACAGCCGGTACCGGAGTACAGTACACTTTCAAAAATTCGGCTTTCGAATCTTTATATGAACTAACCGCGCCAAGCATGCTCATCATTTTAATATAGCACCAGGCCAAATCAAACTGATACGG
The DNA here is from genome assembly GCF_039839285.1 of Mucilaginibacter sp. CAU 1740. Taxonomy (NCBI): domain Bacteria; kingdom Pseudomonadati; phylum Bacteroidota; class Sphingobacteriia; order Sphingobacteriales; family Sphingobacteriaceae; genus Mucilaginibacter; species Mucilaginibacter sp. CAU 1740. The sequence continues at coordinate 242,527 of NZ_JBDOQS010000009.1, forward strand.
CTTAAAACCAGAACGGGCACTTTTAGGATACAGGTGGTGGTTGTTATGCCATTCGCCGGCCACGTAACCTGGCCATAGTTGATTAATCGACATATCCTCGCGGTTATGGTCAATACCCTCACGACGCATATCTTTTCCTTTGCCATGGCCTTCGTAATTAAATGTACGCACACCCACAGCCCAAATACCTGCCGAACCGAAAACAGCACAAGCCAATGCCGGGCCACCCAGCAAATAAAATGCAGCGAACCAAAAACCCCAGTTTAATAAAATACCTATTATGGTACGGGTTGGATTAGCAAGGGTTCCCCATTTTTGGTACTCTTTATAGGTATTCACTTTTACGCCTGTGTGTTTCATCAAATTGACACATTTGGCGTAACAGGCTTCGCTCATGTTACGGGCTATTGGCTGATGGTTAACATCGGCCAAAAAGCAATACATAAAACCGCCCTGGGCATTGTATGGATCGCCGGGTTGATCAGATAAGGCGTGGTGTACATGGTGCGATACCGCGTAAATCTCTTCAGGAATAATTTTAAGGGTGAGGTTCTGGGTGAAAAAACGCCAGAAATTATTTTTAAAGGTATAAGCGCCATGCGTACAATACCTGTGGTGCCAGATAGTACCGTGGGTACCCATAATGATCATACTATACACAAATGCTACTATAAGCCCGGTGATGCTGAAATATTTAAAAATAAACAGCGCTAAAAATGGAACTAAAGCCAGCACCAGCATCCAGCTAAGGAACGATAACCAGTTTTTCTTGTCTTTGAATACGTTAAGTCGTTTAAAAAATTCAGATACAATTTGTTTGTTGGTGGGTTTTGATAAGTTACCAAGTTCATCAGTCCAACCATACGCAGGTGGTTCGAGCACTGTGTTTAAAAAAGCCATTAATTATGCGGAGATTAGTTTAAGGGTGGAATATTTCCGTTTATTTTGTCACAATATAGTAAAAAGTTCTAATTGCTTATACGTACTAACGGAACAAATAGATTTAAATTACTCAACATATGATTAAAACTTTTTCAAAATAATTAAATTACTTTATAATTAATCACGGCTGACAAAAAATCAGAAATATAAATTAGAACGAATTTAAATAAGCTAAACAGGTTAATTTTAGATAGGAATAATTTTTGATGACAGGCAGAATTAACTGATTAAAGCGGCAATTTCGCAGTATTTTGATATAATAAAATGAATGATATAGAGGTAAAGCTTTACAGGGCACTAATAATTAATAAAATCAAGCCACTCTTGCAAAAGCCCCCGCATGTCAACCATGGGGATAGTTAAAATATCATTGATTACAACATTTGGATAACAGTATCTAATGTCCTGGTTATCCACCGAGTCAGAACGGAAACCTTCGTCTACATTACTTTGCCCATCTATACAGCTATCTAAATCATAAATAAATCCTCTACACTCATTCGCGTCTAACAAATCCAGGAAGTGTAAATGAGAATTTTCGTAATGACCAGGATTTTTCTGAACACAAATATTCGGCTTTACCTTGCGTTCATCTTTTATAAAATCAATTTGATATTTATCTTTTAATGACATCATGGTTAAATGCAAACGGGTATATCACTATATAATACAATGCTTTACTGCTACTGAGGCAAAACCCTACCCTATCAGTTCACCATCCACCAGCGGCAAACTAAAACTAAAAGTGCTGCCCTTATCCACTTCAGAACTTGCCCATAATTTGCCCCCGTTAAATTCAACCAGTTCACGACATAAAAACAAGCCGATACCAGTCCCTTTTTCGCCCGAAGTACCGGTTGAAATGTACCTTCCGTTATCAAGTTTAAACAGATGGTTCAACCTATCATTGGGGATCCCGCTTCCTGTATCGGTTACACTCACCACAAGGCTGCGGCCATCTACCAGGCTCGATAGCGTAATAGTGCCGCTATTATTGGTAAACTTTATCGCATTGCTTACCAGGTTACTCAGCACTACTTTAATATGTTTTTCATCAGCCCTCACAAAAAAATGAGGCTCGGCTGTATTTTCAAACCTGATATTTTTTTGCTGCAATTGATAATTAAACGTCCGGATCATTTCATCGCCGGTGGAGCTGATGTTAACCGCCGAGGGTTCGAGGTTGATGCCTTTGATCTGGCTGCCGGCCCATTCCAACAGGTTTGAAAGGGTAAGTTCGGCACCATGTACCACAGGTTCCATCATCCGCATCAAATCCTGGATCTCGGATGGGGTTAACGAATCGGCAGTATTATAAAGATGCAGTATGGAATGTAAATTGGCCAGCGGCGTGCGCAGGTCATGCCCTATTACCGCCAACAGCTTATCTTTTAAATTATTAACGTTTGTTAAATTTGCCGATTGCTCTTCAATCAATTCCTTTTGAATAAGTAAGGCCTTGTGCTGTTTACGCATCCGGTTAACCAGCATCCTTTTTGCCTTATAATGATAATACGTAAACGACAAGGCTCCCACTACAAAAAGCAACGACGCGATGAGCGTAATAATGATGGCTTTTTGAAAATGCAACTCTTCGCGGTAGGTGTTAGTTTTTTGTTCCATAACCGCTATATCATTCAATCGGTTATTAAGCTCAAAGTAACTTTGTATCAGCCGGGTATTATTTCGCTTATTGGTAGCATTAACACTATCAAGCGCCTGCGTATATCGTTTTTGATAAACAAGAGATTGCTTCAGATCATTTTTTTGCTCAAAGCTATGAGCCATAGCACTGTAGGCCGAAGATATGCCGTCCATTACGCCAATGCTATCAGACAAGGCCGCGCCTTTTTTCGCCAAAACAATAGCCTCATCATACCGGTTAAGCTCGTTAAAAATTTTGGCACGCTCAATAAATGATATCGCCCTTAAGCGTTTGTTATTAACCGCGTAGCTCATGTTCAGCGCTGTATCCGAATAAGCTATAGCCTGTGTGTATTGGGCTTTTAACCTGTAAGCATTTGTAAGCCTGCTATATAATATGCATAACGATGGCTTATCATTTATAGCGCGACTAAGCTGCATAGCCAGCCGGGCATAGGCAATACCCTTATCAAATTGCTTCAATTTAAGGTAAACAAATGATTGTTCGTTGTAAACCTCGGCCTGCATCTCCTTGTCGGTACCGGCATAGCGCATAGCTACGTCAAGATTTTGCAACGCGGGGGTATAATTTTGAAGATCGGTATAGGCCCTCCCTATCGAACTGTAGCAAAGCGCCAGTGTTAGCGGTTTGTTTTTAGATAGATAAGTTAAAGCCGAGTTAAAGTAAAATAAACTGATAGGATAATAAGACTGCGACCAATACACATGCCCTAAATTAAGGAACGAACAGCCTGTACCTTGCCTGTATTTGATCTTTTCGGCAAGTAAAAGGGCACGTTCGGCCATAGCCCTGGCCTCGAAGGGAGCTGCCACGTATGTTTTTTCGACAACGTTGTTAAGGCTATCAATAATTTTTATGGTATCACGCGCGGTTTGCCGCTGTTCTGCACCTTTTATTTGGGCATGCGCAGCACTATGCATCAATAACAGCAATATCAATCCAACATACCACCTCATCAGTTAACCTTTCTTAAGCACCCGCAATGTAACAAAAATGTTAATATCAACAACATCTATCCTGCAACAAGGCAGCGTTCGCCGTGCAGAAGTTCAATGCAATGCTCATAATTATCCGGCATCTGGATTTGCTCAACCTCTTTCATGTAACTCTGTTTGATCTCTTTACGTCTCCTGGCTTCAATAAAGCGCCTTACTTGTTCACGGTTTTCCAGTATCAGCCCAGGCACTTTGGCGGGCTTGCCATCCTCATCTTTAGCTACCATAGTAAAGTAGCTTGTGTTGGTATGCTTTACCGAGTTGTTTTTAATATTTTCAGATACTACCCTTATACCCACTACCAATGATGTATTACCTACGTAATTTACCGAGGCCAGTAATGATACCAGTTCGCCCACCTCAACCGGATGTAAAAAATCGACTGTATCTATAGATGCCGTTACACAATAATTATTGGCATGCTTGGCCGCGCAAACGTAGGCTACCTTATCCATTAATGAAAGTAAAATGCCCCCGTGTATTTTGCCGCCAAAATTGGAGTACGATGGGATCATGAGTTCGGTGATAGTGGTTTGAGAAAACCCTACGGTTTTATAGTCGGAAGTATCGGAGATAGAGGTCATATGTTTTGTGAGATCTTCAGTTTGCTGTACTAAGATACAATTACTACAATATTAGTATCATATAAAGTGAAACTGTAGCTAAATTCTACTTGTTAGAAGCATGTTAGATAGAGGCCAAATAGCAAAACGGAGAAAAACAAGCCCACTACAGCTAATTTACTGCAGATGCTTGAAGATGTGCAAACCTGCTTTATATTTACAAAAATCAAAATACCTGCATTGAGAACTCTTGTAATTATCCTGCTATCATTTTTTTGTTGGGGAACATCATTTGCTCAAAACAAACCATCTACACCTGCCGATTCCCAACCGGAAACTGTTATTCAAAAACATCGCCTAACCGATTCACTTTTTGAGCGTTACAGCGTGCTTAAAAGTGATAAATATACCAGGCAGGGGTTATACCAAGTTATCTACCAAAAGAATTATGCACTGGCCAGCGGCTATTATACCAATGGCAAAAAAACCGGTACCTGGCATTTTTTTGATACCCGCGGAAACCTGATTCAAAATTTTGATTACAACACTAACCTGATAACTTACGAAGCCCCTGAAGACAGTACATCCAATGTGCAATATGCAGTTGACGGGCAATTGAACGATAGCGTTAAGATCACCAAACCACTTAAAGTTGGTGGCCGTTATTTTGGTTACCTGCCTTACCTTAACCTGTTTAAGCTACCGCCGGATCTGATGAACATCAACCCAAAGGTATCATGGGGAATGGTGGAGTTGTTGATCAGCCCGCTGGGGAGACTGGCTTCATTTAAGGTTCACGTTTACAGCGGCCCGGCTTATCATAAAGTTTTTAACATGAGCATTGATGTGCCGGATGAGGCAGATAAAATATTTGTACCGGCAACTGCAAATGGAGAGGCAGTAAGCTGCAGAGTAGCGATAAGATGCGTATTCAGGAATGATGGAGGGCTGGCGTTTAATTAGGAGGTAGAATACCCTTATTTAAGCAGAAACGTCATTACGAGGTACAAAACAATCGCGAATTATACAGGGCGGATCCGCTTATCGGGGATTGCTTCGTACCTCGCAATGACGTGGTTTATATAGCACTGGGGCTTTTATTAGTGAGCGTGATGACCATCCGGACCATGTGCATGGCCGTGAGATAATTCTTCTGGAGTAGCAGGGCGAACGTTAACAATCTCGCCTTTAAAATGCAATGCCTGGCCAGCCATTGGGTGGTTCAGGTCAACAATAACAGCATCTTCAGCAATTGATACTACTACGGCCTGGAAACGGTGACCCTGGTTATCCTGCAAAGGCAATACGCTGCCAATTTCAGGCAATTCAGTTCCCTGGAACATTTCTTTTGGCAGGTTGGCTACTGCTTCTTCATCATATACGCCGTAGGCATCTTCGGGTGCCAGGCGAAACTCGTAGCTATCACCGGTTGAAAGTGTGCTCAGGTTTTCTTCAAATTTAGGCAACATCTGGCCGGCGCCAAATAAAAATGTTAGCGGTTGCTCTTGAGTGGCACTTTCTACTAAATCTTCAGTACCTGTGTTTTCGCGGTCAACATACAAATCGTAGGTTAACGATACTACGTGTTGTGGTTCAATCTTCATTGTAAATTATTTTTAATTTTAAATCTGGCCTCAACCTCTTTAAGGGCGTCGGCCGGGTTATTCGCAGGTAATCCGCAGGTTTTATCCTTACAAATGAAAATTTGTGTTGATGCACCAAACTTATCCTGCAGCAAAGGTAAACTTCCTGTATTACCGCCCAACATAATTTTGTTGGGGATGTAATTATTTTCCATTTCCCTTCTAAAAGCTTCGGCATTACTACCAGTGATGGCAATTTCATTTACGCCAAATACCTCATCCAGTAGCAGCATTACCCAATTTGAATAAGCCGAACCGTATTTTGGTAATTGCGGCATTACATTGCGTAACAGCTGCGCCGAAACCTCTGTGTACTCTTCGTTATCAAAAAGCAAGCCTAACTTTTTAAGCACCCTTGCCATAACCGAATTAGATGCCGGGATCACCCCATCCATAATTTCCGATTTGCGGGCAATCAGTTGCTCATCATCATCGGCCGTGAAAAAGAAAATGCCTTTGGTTTCGTCGTAATAATGGATTAAAGCGGTATTAGCCAATTTACGGGCTTCCTGTAGCCATTGCTCATTAAAGGTAACTTCATATAAAGCGATCAAGCCATCGATGATGTTAGCATAATCATCTAAAAAGGCAACCGGTTTTTCTTGCGACGATGTGGCACTGTAAACCCGTGATAGCCTGCCATTTTGGCCAAGCAACTTTTCTAATATAAAGCTGGCGTTGTTTAATGCGAGGTCGAGATATTCGATTTTATTAAAAGTGCGGTACGCATCGGCAAGGCCTTTCAGCATCAATCCGTTCCACGAAGCAAGGATCTTGTTATCCAATCCCGGCCTAACGCGTGAAGCACGGGCTTCGAATACGTTTTGCTTTGAAACATGCACTTTAGAGAGCAATTCTTCAACCGAAAGCCCTAACTTTTGAGCCAGTTCTTCATCGCTATCCTTGCGGAATAAAACGTTCGATTCTTCCTCTTCCCAATTGCCATCTTCAGTTATATTGTAGTAGATACTGAACAGGCCTGCATCATCGCCTAAAATCTCTTCTATCTCGGGTTTAGTGAAAATGTAAAACTTCCCCTCCTTACCTTCGCTATCAGCATCCAGAGCAGAATAGAAGCCATGATCGGTCGACATCAGTTCGCGGGTGCTGAACGTGATGATCTCATCAACAATCTGCCTGTATAATTCATCAGGCTGCCAGGTATAAGCCTCGGCATATAAACTGATAAGCTGGGCATTATCATACAGCATTTTTTCAAAATGAGGTACATGCCAAAGCCCATCAACAGAGTAACGGGCGAAGCCGCCGCCAGCATGATCATAAATACCACCGAAAGCCATTTTATGCAACGTAAGTTTTACCTGCGCTGCAACTTCTTCATCCTTTATTAAATAAGCGTAGCGCATTAAAGCCTGCCAGTTATTAGGCATTGGAAATTTTGGAGCATTACCACTACCTCCCTCCCGTTTATCAAAATAACGTTTCCAGTTGTTTACAATGGTTTCGAGATCTGTTTTAGCATATTGGGCCTGCGCCTCCACAAACTCTATCGATTCGTAGTTTTGGATGCCTTCGGTTAAACGAACGGCGTAATCTTCGGCTTCTTCGGGTTTTTGTTTGTAGAAATCGGCCAGGTTAAACAGCAGCGAGGTCCAGTCGTTTTTACGGAAATAGGTGCCACCATAAATAGGCCGCTGATCGGGCAGGCAGATACAGTTTAAAGGCCATCCGCCTCTGCCGCTCATCAACTGCACGGCACTCATATAGATCTGGTCTACATCCGGGCGTTCTTCCCTATCTACCTTAATACAAACAAAATACTCGTTCATTACCGCGGCCACGTCCTTATCTTCAAAACTTTCATGCTCCATTACATGGCACCAGTGGCAGGCCGAGTAACCAATGCTCACCAAAATGAGTTTATTTTCGGCTTTGGCCTTATCAAGGGCTTCTTTTCCCCATGGGTACCAGTTAACCGGGTTATTAGCGTGTTGTAGTAAATATGGCGATGTTGAATTGGCCAGACGATTCATATAGTAAAATGTATTTGCTGCAAAGGTGCAGATATAATTGTACCTGTAGGATAAATGGTATTTATTTAGAAAAGTTTTACGGAGAGGATAGTTTATTCATACCACGTTTGTCCGGCTCTCAACCCGAAAAATATCTGATACAGGTAACGCAACCCGTAGGTACCCTGCATGCCATAATCGGTGATTTGTTTACTGGAACCGTCGGCAAATTGAACACTAAGCTTTATAGTTTGATCGTCGGTCCAGTTTACATCATAATTAGTGTTTAGGTTTTTTATGTCGATATAGTTAATTAAGGAATTTATCTGCGTAAGCTTTTCCTTCTCAATAGTTCCCTTAAAAACCCCGGTTTCGGGATTAAATTTTTCTGCGCTGTAAGTAGCTGCGCCATCGGCAGCTATATCCAACTTAAATACCGGGCATTTTCCAAAACACATGGTAGTTTCAACATGGATGTTTGTAATCGCTACGGTTGCCGGCTTGGGGTTATATTCAACAAAATTACCGAACTTAAAAATGAGCGTATCCGTTTTTTCAGGACTACTCTTTTTATTGGCCGAAAAATGACGCCCCGGGCATGTGTGATAAAGCAGCACTTGCACGCCGTTAATCAATATTGGTTTTGCCAATGGCAAATCGGGCAAAAGTCCGTAATTCTTCCGTACAATATTAAGGAGTTTAAAGGAGTTATTACCATTATCAATTACAGCCATCAAATTCCTGTTGAAACCATTGCCTGCAACATTTACTAACAGATCAGTTTTTCCATCATTGTTAAAATCAGCTTTTTCCCAGGTTTTGCAATCCATTTTACGCGCTTCCTCATAACAACCACTGTTTACAAATAACGAATCGGCAGGCAAAATGGCTATATCTTTTTCTTTGATCTTATAGGTCTTTTCAAGCCATACTACCATAAACCGTTTTACATCTCCGTCATTTTTCAAATCGTCGATAGCATTAGCAGAAGCAATGTGTGTTAATAGCAATAGCAAAGAAAAAAGCAGAAGTTTTGCAAGTTTAGGTTGATGCATAATGGTGTTGCTTTATGAATTTAGTATGCCCCCGGGTAAAATCAAAAATAACTATTAAAGAAATGTATCCTGAAAAATAAGAATACATTTCTTCAATAGCTATCACTCATATACTAAACACAAAAAGTGTTACACCACAATTGGAAGCCAATTTATTGCAACAGCTCAGCTGGTATCTTCCCATCCACCTTTCCGAACGGGATGCCAAGCAACTTCACCATAATAGGCGTCATATCGCGCAGGTTCATTTCTTCGATAACCGCGCCCTTACGAATACCGGGACCATGAGCTATTAGCCCTGTACGGATGTTTTTTGTATCAGGAAAATGCCCGTGAGTACCGCCTTTGCCCGGTTTCACGGCATCGCCGATAATTGCCCCGCTAAATGCTGCATCATGTTCGCCGGTAAGCGCAAAGGCCACATTGGGGTTATAACCGCCTTTGGTAAGTTGCTCTTTAGTAATTATACGATAGTATTGCTTCACGCTATCGGGTTGTGCGGCTAATAATGCTTTTACTTTATCGGCAGTAGTTTTGTCTGATGGATCTTTTAAGTAGAGGTACGCCGAGCCGCCTACGGTATTGAATTGCGCTTTCCAATCGCCGGTTTTCAGATCAGTGATCAGGCCAGCTTCTTTAAGCCATACGTTCGGCGAAATGGTTTTCTTTACATCGTAAAAACCATGGTCGCCACCAACAAGTAATACCGTGCTATCCCATATGCCTGCATCTTTCAGCGCATCAACTATAATGCCTACTGCGGCATCCGCGTCGGCCACAGCTTCCTGTACGCGGGTTCCTGAACGGCCTACAGCATGCTCGGCACCGTCTACCGAAAACACGTGAATGGTCATCAGTTCGGGTTTGCTTTTTTTGATCACATAGGCGGCTATCTTGCCTATGTTTTGATTTTTACCGGCATCAATTTTATCAACACCACCGAAAACTTCTTTTTTAACTTCGGCATAAAAACCTTGAGGTAGCGAGTATTGCTCACGCACGCCATCGCCCAGGCCACCAATATCGGGGATATTATAATCAACAGGTGCATTGGCAGATACCGGCCAGTAAAGCGATGCAACGGTCATGCCTTTATCTTTAGCCGCCTTCCAGATGGTGGGCGCATGGATCGAACTATCCTGCCAGTAAGGTTGCTGCGGCTCGCCATCCGGGGGAACATATTGTTATAAAATACGCCGTGTTTAGCCGGCTGTACACCGGTAACAATGGTGGTATGCGATGGATAAGTCATCGATGGGAATACGCTGTTTACGCCTTTGGCATAAGCGCCATCCTTCATCAGCGCGCGCAAATTGGGCGTTTGCCATTCGCTCTCAAGGTAAAAATCGGGGCGAAAACCGTCGATAGTAATAAAGATAACGTGTTTGGCAGTTTGCGCCATGAGTTGCCCCGTTGTTATAAACAAAGCAAGCAGTGCAATTGATAGTTGTTTTTTCATAGTTAATAGTATCCGGGATGCCGGAGTTTAGTGTAGAATCTGTAAAACAGAATATTGGAACAGGGCAAAACTGTTGGTATTTCTGTTAACTATTTATGAAATTATGGTTATGCAATTAACGTTAGCGAAACCTGAGAAATTTTCACACGAATTGAATTTCGAACCGCCCACAATTATTCGAATTACACAAATCTCAAATACTGATCAATATTAATTTGTGTAATTCGATAATTCGCAAAAATCCGTGTAGGAAATTTTTCATTAATCCGTTTTCTATTCAAACGCGCGTTTAAAATATTTTCCCTGATCTAATTCTTCTATTGGTAAAACTTAGTGTAAAATCCCTTAATTACCTTATGCTTAATATTATCCATCTGTTAAGCAATTTCCCTGATACAATCATCTCAAATTATCAAACTCACAAATTATTTGCCTTTATTTGCGCCTTTATTGCTAAAAATTTAAGATGAACTGTTTAAAACTGAATTATTTATTATGCGCCGTAGCGCTGATGCCCCTAACGCAAAAGGCATCGGCACAAAGCAACGATACAGCTAAATACAATCACCAGGACCTTTTTGGCCCCATAACCTGGCCGGTTACCAGCGGCGGCACACGCTCTGCCGCGGGTAAACCATCGCCAACCTACTGGCAAAACCGCGCCGATTACCAGATCAGGGCAGCCCTTAACGAGGGGAAAGATACCACCATTACCGGCGAGGTAACCATCACCTATACCAACAACAGTCCTGATAAGTTAGACTACTTATGGCTGCAATTGGATCAAAACCTTTTTAAACCAGATTCGCGCGGGGCGGCGGTTACGCCTTACACCGGCGATAGGTTTGATGTGCGTGGTTTTAGTCGCGGTGGTTACCATATAGCATCGGTTGACGTTACTTACAAAGGCGAAACTTATAAAGTTGAGCCAGTGATAAGCGATGCCCGTATGCAATTGCGCCTTAATGCCCCTATGGATGGCAAAGGCGAAAAGATCCAGGTAAAAGTTAACTATGATTTTGCTATCCCCTACTATGGTGCCGACCGCATGGGTCGCAAAAAATTTAAACAGGGTTACGTTTACGAAATTGCCCAATGGTACCCGCGCATGTGCGTTTATGACGATGTAGAAGGTTGGAACACCCTACCCTACATGGGCTTAGGCGAGTTTTACTGCGAATACGGCGATTTTGATTATTACATCACCGCACCGGCCAATAAAATTGTAGTAGGCTCGGGCGACCTGCAAAACCCAGAAGAAGTGCTTAGTCCGGCGCAGTTAAAACGTTTGGAAGAAGCCCGCAACAGCGATAAAACCGTAACCATTATTAGCCAGGGCGAAGTTGGCAAAACCGCCACCCGTCCGTTTAAAGGCACGCTTACCTGGCATTACAAAATGCTGAACACCCGCGATATTGCCTGGGGTGCTTCGGATGCTTTTATCTGGGATGCGGCGAGGGTTAATTTTCCATCGGGTCGTAAAGGTATCGCTATGTCGGCCTATCCGGTTGAAAGTTCGGGCAATGATGGCTGGGGTCGATCTACCGAGTACCTGAAAAACAGCATGGAGATCTACTCAAAAGCTTACTTTGAATATCCATGGAACTCGGCCGTAAACGTATCTGGCGTGGCTTTGGGGATGGAATATCCGGGCGCTATCTTCTGCCTTAGCAACTTTAAAAAAGGACAGCTTTGGGGTGATGTTACCCACGAGATTGGGCACAGCTGGTTCCCGATGATAGTAGGATCGAACGAGCGCAAGTACATGTGGATGGACGAGGGTTTCAACACTTTCATTAATGAATACGCTACAGAGCAGTTTAACAACGGCGAGTATGTTGATAAAAGCAACTCGGCACAAAACATCCTTGCCGGATACCGCAATAGTAAAGATCCGCTGATGACGGCTCCTGAAGCCATTGGCCTTAACGATTACGGTCAGTATTATGTTAAAACAGCATTAGGCCTCAATATTTTACGCAACGTGGTACTTGGCCCTGAGCGTTTTGATTACGCCCTGCGCGAATACATTAAAAACTGGGCATTCAAGCATCCCCTACCATATGATCTGTTCCGTGCCATAAACGATGCCAGCGGCGAAGACCTTAACTGGTTTTGGAAACCATGGTTTTTCACTACCTGGAAACTGGACCAGGCCATTACTTCGGTTAGCTACGTAAATGATAAACCTACTGAAGGCGCTATCATCACCCTAACCAACAACGAAAAAATGGCCATGCCTGTCGACCTGAAAATCACCCAGGCCAACGGCAAAGTTGAAACCATTCACCTGCCGGTAAACATTTGGCAGCGCGATGGCGTATGGAAATTTAAATATCCATCAACCTCGGCCATAAAAGCCATGGAAATTGATCCTGAACATCAGCTACCGGATGTTGATCTTCGTAATAACGTTTACAACGCAGAGTAAAAGATTAGAGATTAGAGGAAATTTTAATTGGCGATGGGTGTTTAGGCTCATCGCCATTTTTTATTGGTTTGTTAAAGCTCACAAAACCAAATTTTGATGTGATCACGATATTGCAGCTCGCATTACCTTTACCAAGCTGCCCTTTATAATTTTTCGCCGAGTTTAAATCACTGCTATTATCGGCAAGTTTAGCCAAAATTTTCAGGCTGGGGTCGTCGGTTTTTAATATGCCATAATTGGTTGTTACATCGTAACTGGCATTCATTTGGGTAACATTACCCAATTTTACCGCTGTATAATCTGAAGTAATATTGAGGCTTTTCAATTTTTTATCCAGGCCACCAATATTCAATTCCTTACCAAATCTAACACTGATATTGGCCGATGAATACAGTTTACCTATGCGTGCCTGGCCATAACTAATGGTCGCGTTCAAATCATCACCCTCCATTAAATCAAGGCTACCATAGCTAATTTCAAGTTTGCTGCCACTGAAGCTTTCAATGCTCGCGTTGCCAAATGATACCTTAACCTGGTTAAGCGGGTTATTTAACCGCTGAGCTTTTAGTGAACTGTAGGTACTTTTAAGCAGCAGCCGCCCATTAAAATCGGGCAAAATAACGTTACCATAACTATTGCTAATGTTCAGCGAGTTTTTTGCCGGCATATATACCACGTAATTGATCTCGATTTTTTTTAAATGCGGTTGGCCATTGGCTGTCCATAAAAGCCGGTCGCTACCGCGGGTATCTCCTATTATGGTTTTAAAAGCAACCAGGGCATCTTTTTTAGTATCGAAAACATTTACCAGGGGCAAAAAGCTTTGGGCATCGCTTTGTTTATCGGCATAAATATTTACCTGTACTTCAACCTTAAATTCGGGCTTATCCCATGTATTGATCTTTACTTCGCCAAAACGGTTATCAATAGCCAGCTCATCCATTTTACCGGCAGTGTATGTTTTGCTGTACCTTTTGCTGGCAAGCCGCACTTCGCCCAAATCAATTTGCCTTTGCATATCGGCATCAATTTGTATCAAGCTGATGCTTTTCAAAAACTCATCGTTGGGTGATGGATCAAATGGCTGCGCATTGCCAAGTGTATCGGTAAGGTTCACAGCCGGCGTTATCGCATCATCGGTTTGGTTTTTATCAACCGCCTGGGCCATGCCCAAACAAGAAACAAGCATTAATCCTGCAGATAAGAAAAAGGTTAGTTTTAGGTTCGGGAAGCTTTTCATTTGCAAATAGTTTTAGCATACTGCTTAACAGACATCCAATTTTTTACAAACGTTGCATTAAATAAAAATAAAATGCCGCACCATCAAAATCCAATAGTTAATTCTATAACAAAAACCAAAACAAACAACTGTTAATCAGTTATATTACGAATAAATATATTCAATAAACATTATAATACACTTTTGATAATAAACAAAATAGTTGTAAATTAGCTATAGCCTCAACAGCCAATTAAATACCGGGAAATATTTTTAATTAAAACATTTTGTTTATTTGCAGTATTAATCTACAAGGGTTTATATTGCAATTGCCTACTACCATATGCCAAAAAATATACTCATTATTGAAGATGATGCCGAAATTTTAAGCGTACTTGAAACAGTACTAACTTTTAATAATTTTGAAGTTACAGGCCTTAGCCAAACCGACGATATCATAGCCGCGGTAAAAAATCATAAACCAGATCTGGTACTTACCGATTACATGCTCCCCGGCCTTAACGGCGGTCGCATCTGTCAGCTAATTAAAACAAACGAAGAAACCAAGCATATCCCGGTTATCCTGATCTCGGCCTATCACGAGCAGGCCATAGCGCTGGTTAATTTTGGCTACGATGCTTTTGTACCCAAGCCTTTTGATGTAAATAAGCTGGTGAAAACTATTAATAGGTTTTTGAATTAATTAGCCTTCCGTTTACCCGCTCGTTATAAGTGCAAAAGGCTACCAAGCGCTCATCAAAAATGAGCGCAAAGCGAGTGTTATTTAGTTTCTCTTAAAACATCCCTAACTTCCATCAACACAAATCCTAATAAATTCAGTCCTCTCCATGTATCAGGGTGCTGTGCTTTGGGGTTCTCCCCTCCCAGTCCAATTCCCCAGATAGTATCCCTTGGGCTTGCTTCTACTAAAACACGGTCGCCGGTTGTGAGCAAATAATCGGCAAAGGGTTGGTTTTGGCTAAATTTATGGATGTTGCCTTGCTTTACTATTTCAAATCGTTGGGCTTTCCATATGCCATCATCAAAGTTTTTCACTTCGCGGCCAAGCTCTTTAGCTTCGCCCGGTTTAAAAGCTTCGATAATTTTATCATGTATTTCCTGATCATTAAAAAGCAGGGCTTTTTTGGCCATCATCCAGTGTTCGGCCGTGCGGTAGGTTATTCCATCAACAGTAAAAGGCAATTCATACCATTGGCTAAAGCAAAATTTCCCTACCAACTCACCATCCTTTGGCGTGTGTCCCCAAAAGAAAATATATTTAACCGATTGCTCCTGTTCAAGCTCATTAGCAAGCCATTGTTTATCGTAATGCTGTAACATTTGTTTAAATTTATAAGTAGATTGACGAATGCAAATTGAAGGATCGATCAAATCTGGGTTATCCAACCAGATCGATCCCGTTTGAGATTATTTTAAAGCCATCCTGTTTCCATTGCTTCATGAGCAACTCCAGTTTGCGCCATTTTCTTTCAGATGAGATAACAAAGCGGTGCTCGATAACCTCTCCTTCTGGCTTCGTAATAATAATTTTGTTATAGGTGCCATCGTTTTTTGATCGTCCTGGCTTGCCCGCGTAATTATGGCAGTCTATCTCTATCTTTTTTAAATCGGTTAAAAGAAATGTAATGCTGTTTAAAACTACCTTATCGTCTTCAAAAAGTAACTCGCCGTCTTTTATATAACTTGGTGCACTCAACCAAAACAAACTCACAAAAAAACCAATAAAACCCAAAATGAAACAAGAAGCCATTAACATTATTAAAGGTTCGCTTAAGCTTTTATTAAAAGGGGCCATTACACAAGCAATTACCATCAGCACTAATGGCACCTGCATAATTTTGTAGGTAAGGGTGCGGCGGGTATAAGTATCAAAGGTTTCGGTCATTTTTAAAATATTGATACAATTTTAATCAATAAATTAAATATCACAACATGCTATTGTTTCTTCAAGCCAAATCCTAAATCTAAAATCCGCCATCCAAAATCAACAAATCCACTTTCCCCTTTCGCATCAAAACCTTAATTTCGCTGCCTCACAGCAAAGAGGAAAAGATTTTGGATTACTTACAGGGATTAAACCCCGAACAAAGGGCAGCGGTTGAACAAACTGAAGGGCCGGTAATGATCATTGCCGGTGCCGGATCGGGCAAAACACGTGTTATTACCTATCGCGTGGCGCATTTAGTACGCAAGGGTGTTGATTCATTTAACATATTGGTACTAACCTTTACCAACAAAGCCGCCCGCGAAATGCGCGAGCGTATTACCCACGTAGTTGGTACCGAGGCCAAAAACATTTGGATGGGTACCTTCCACTCGGTGTTTGCCAAAATTTTACGGGTTGAGGCCGAAAAAATTGGCTATCCAAGCAACTTTACCATTTACGATACCGACGATAGCAAAAGCGTACTCAGGGCCATTTTAAAAGAGATGAACCTTGATGATAAACTGTACAATGTAAACTTTGTACTGAACCGCATCTCGGCATCAAAAAATAACCTGATATCGTGGCAGGAATATAACAAGAACGAGCAGATCCAGGCCGACGATTTTTCGAGCGGACGTGGGCAATTGGGCAAAATTTACGAAATGTATGCTACCCGCTGCTACCGCGCCGGAGCCATGGATTTTGACGATTTGCTTTACAAAACCAACGAACTGCTTAAACTGCACCCCGATGTACTGAACAAATACCAGCACAAGTTTAAATACCTGATGGTGGATGAGTATCAGGATACCAACTTTTCGCAGTATCTGATAGTAAAAAAACTGGCTGCCGTAAACGAAAACCTTTGCGTTGTGGGCGACGACGCGCAAAGTATCTACGCCTTCCGTGGTGCCAATATTCAAAACATCCTGAACTTTGAAAAGGATTACCCGGATTTGAAAGTATTTAAGCTGGAGCAAAACTACCGCTCAACCCAAAATATTGTAAATGTTGCCAACAGCATTATCCGCAATAATAAAGATCAGCTTAAAAAGAACGTTTTCTCTGAAAAAGAATCGGGCGATAAGATCAAGGTAATGCGCGCCTTCAGCGATAACGAGGAAGGTAAAATAGTTGCCGAGGCCATTATGCAAGATCGCAGCTCGAACGGTATGAAATGGGCCGCCTTTGCTATCCTGTATCGTACCAACGCGCAATCACGATCTATGGAGGAGGCTTTGCGTAAGCTGGGCGTACCCTATAAAATATACGGCGGTCTGTCGTTTTATCAACGTAAGGAGATCAAGGACCTGATATCATACTTCAGGCTTACCTTTAACCCTAACGATGAGGAAGCACTTAAACGCGTTATTAATTATCCAAAACGCGGCATTGGCGATACCTCGGTAGATAAGATCATTGTAGCCGCCGATCAGCATGGCATTACCCCATGGGAAGTTATTGCCGAACCGGGCAAATATCTTGAAGGTAAAATATCAGGAGCAGTGGCCACATTCGCTACCATGATCCAGAGTTTCCAGGTGTTGGCCAAAACCAAATCGGCCTATGAATCTGCCCTTTATATTGCCCAACATTCGGGCTTATTGAAGGATCTGTACGAAGATAAATCGGTAGAGGGCCTTAACCGTTACGAAAATATACAAGAGTTGTTAAACGGTATCAAGGAGTTTTCGGAACGGGAGGATATTGAGGAAAAAGGCCTTGATATTTTTATGCAGGATGTGGCCCTTTTAACCAACGATGATAAGGATAAAAACAAAGATGCCGATACGGTATCACTCATGACCATCCACTCATCAAAAGGTCTGGAGTTTCCGCAGGTGTATGTGGTAGGTTTGGAAGAGAACCTTTTCCCTTCGCAAATGTCGCTAAATTCGCGTAGCGACCTGGAGGAAGAACGCCGCCTGTTTTACGTAGCCGTTACCCGTGCCGAAAGTAAATTGCACATTAGCTATGCTACGTCGCGCTTTAAATTTGGTACGCTGATAAGCTGTGAACCGAGTCGCTTTTTAGATGAGATCGACCCTAAATTTTTAGAACTTGACTATACAGCACGCCCAACTTCGGGTGGCAGCGCCGCCTTTGATGACGACCGCAAAGCCTGGAGCCGCGATAAGCAACCAGATACTTTTAGCAAGCCGAAACCAGCCAGCCAGGCCCCGGTAAAAACCACATCGATACTGGCCAAGGCACACGTGCCATCGGCCAATTTCAAGCCTTCTGATACATCCGGATTACAAGTTGGTATGGAGGTTGAGCACGAGCGTTTTGGCTTCGGTAAAGTGATCTCGCTTGAGGGTAACAAGCCTGATATAAAGGCTACCATATTTTTTAAAGAGATTGGCCAAAAGCAATTGCTGCTGAAATTTGCCAAGCTTTATATCATTCAATAATATTAACCAAGAATTAAATTCCTATTTTGGGGAATTGATTCCCCATATTAAATATCCCTCCATCATTAAATTGCCGTTATAACACTAATTTAAAGGTAATTTAATGATGGCATGCCGTTTGGATTCGTTGCATATCCCTTTTCCTAATTAATAGTGTATTGATATGAGCGATATTGTAAAAAAGAAAACAAACAACTCGGTTGGTAAAAACATCAGAACTTTACGTCATCAACATGGATGGAGCCAGGAAGACGTGGCCAACCGTTTAGGTATCTCGATCCCCGCGTTTTCGAAGATCGAAACCGGCGTTACCGATATTAACTTATCACGTCTTGAGCAGATTGCCAACATTTTTGATGTAAATGTTGTAAACCTTTTGGCGCTGGATGCCGAACAAACCGATTTAAAACCATCAAGCCTGAGCGTGGCCCAGAAAAAACTGGTTGACCGCGAATCGGAAATTGCCAGCTTACAACGTAAGGTTATATTATTGTACGAAGAACTGCGTAACCAAACCAGCGTAGCTGTATAAGTGTAGCTTATTAACCCTTATAATTCCGGCATAGTGTACATTGTTCAGAATAGCAGAATTGCCTTTTTCTTATTAATATTAAATAAAAATTAACAATATTTAATCGAGAGAAATTCAGCCAATAATAATTAAACAAATTGGCTATTTTTTTTGCTTACTGTTGATTTTTAGGAAGTTGGTTTAAAAATTGTGGCATATACATCATAATAAAAGATGATGTATATGTCAAATTATCTTATCTCAATATCCAAAAACGAAACCTTAAATGATGGGGTTATCCACGATCCTTCGAGCAAGTTAAAAGTCAAAGCTTTCGACCTGATCAAGAAACGGTTTAAACCCAGCAAAGGCGAAATGAGGTTTTTTGTAACCGCGGGCGAAGAAACGCTGGCTTTTGAAACACAAGGCTATAATAAGCACAGGCAATTGTTGATCCTGCAAATGATATCGTACTATTGCATATACCTCGGCTTGATAGAGGCACAGATCCATTCAACCTTGCCAGTGCATTTCAGCTATTAAACCTGTACTATAAAAATTGATTAAACGCTCGGAGGGTTGTGAAGCATATCGCTCATCTCGATGATCTTTTCATCAATTTCTGATACGCATTTATCCATCATATCCAAACATTCGGCCTGGTCAACCAGGCCTTCCTTTTCAAGGTTAATTAGCCCGCGTAGAGTGGCGATAGGCCCGCGTATCTGGTGCGAAAGGTATGAAGAATGCTCTGAAAGCTTTTTGTTTTTTAACTGAAGATCTTTGGTACGTTCATCAATGATCTCTTCCAGGTGATGATTTATCCTGTCAAGGTTATCCTTCTGTCGTGATACCTCACCATTAAGCAGTGTGAGCTGCGCGTTTGTTTTAGCCTTACGTTTTACGTTATTGATGAGCAAGCCTATCACCACCAATAATAATCCTGCAACTACCGTTACCGCCCAAAATTTCGACCTATCGTAAGCCTGGCGTTCGGCAATCCTTTCATTCTCTTTCACCTGTTCTTCCTGCCTGCGCTTAGCCTCTACCAAATTCATCTGTGCTGATGCATTGGTTTTGTAGGTGGTGCTATCCTGGCTATATATTCCACGCAAAAGGGTTAAGGCCCGGCCGTAATTTTTACGCTTAAGCTCCAGTTCGTAGGTGGTGTAACGATAGTCATAATCAAGCTTCGGGTCTTTAACCAACTGCGTATAAGCTGATCCTTCCTCTACAATTTTCTCGGCGTTGTTATAATCTAACTTGGCAACATACAAAGCTGCCAGGGTAAGATCTATACTGGCTACAGATTCGTTAAGGTCGCGTGCCTTGGCACCCGCGTTGGCCTGCAGCAACAGTTCCAGCGCTTTATCATAATTTTTAAGCTTAAAATAAATAACGCCCCTGTTTTGAAGGCACTGGATCAGGTTTACCGAATCCTGCAGCTTTTGAAATATAGGGAAGCTTTTGTCATAGTAGGTAAGCGCCATGAACAAATTATTTTTACGGGTATAAGTGCTACCTATGTTAAGGTATAACGACCCCATAAGCTTCATGTCATTTAACTGCTGCGCTATTTCTAATCCTTTTTTAAGATAGCCGAGCGAACGCTCATAATCATGATCGCGAAACAAAATACCTATATTATTATAAACCTTTGCTTCGCCACGCAGGTTTTTTCCGCGTGTAAAATAAGCAAGCGAATTGAGGTAATTTTCAATAGCTTTTTCAGGCTGATCAAGATAGTATTTTCCAATACCAATAACACGGTAAGCTTCGGCTATACCATTGATATAGTTAAGCTTAGTTGACAAAGAAAGCGCTCGTTTTGCGTCCTCAACCGTTTGCTCGGGATTCGTTAACCTGTTTGCGTATGCGTTGGTGTTAAGCGTATTTACTTCGTTAGTATCAGTAACGGCTACACCGGTTATATCATTCGCATACGCTGTTAGCGATAATAAAAAGAATAATATAAGTGAGTAGACTTTTTTCATTAAAACACTTCTACGGTCTGTTGGGTGGAAAGTTATGAAATATTACTGAATTATACTTAATGTTAAAGATAAAAAACGTTGTGGAAAAATATTTTTTATTTTTTTTCGCTTCAATTAAAAAACATATATATATTTGCCACGTTAATACACTGAATTACAATTAATTAAATTCATCAATTTACATATTAAATACTTTTTTTAACACAATAAATTCCTGTTTCGCCGCAAGCGGCAAAGCATAGTAAAAACACAGATAGTGCTTAATAATAAGTGAGAAAAATTTCACACCAAATTGTACACTATCTGAACAGCTAAAAAAAACTTATTAAGTTTAAAATTAGTAATTTAAATTGATTTATAAAGTAGATAAATATAAGAGACAAATAACATTATTTTAAAATTTTAACGGGTTTATAAGTAAGAAAAAGAGATAAAAAAATCACTTTCTTTAAATAATATGATCAACTAAAAATAGTCGATATGTATTATAGCAAATATAAACTATCGTTCTAATTTAAAATATAGAATATTAAATATATTAATTAATCATTATGAAAAAAACAGTAGTTTTTGTGCTACTGGTTGTGGCAACCGGAGTACTCACATCATCATCCGTTTTATCCTCGTCGGGAAAAAAGGATGAGCAGCCAACCGCGGTGAATTTCACCAAGACGCCGGCAGGTTTTAAGCGCGATCTGGGCAGCGCCGATTAACACTTTAAAAAATTACCCTGAATAATTAACACAGACAATATCATATAAACATATATACGATCATGAAAAAAATAATCACCATCACTTTGGCAGTAATCTTTACCGGCGCTATTTCTTCCTGCAAAAAAGAAACTGTAAAAAATGACCTGGCCGATATCCATTCATTTACTACCGGCTACAAACGAGACCTAGGAAGTGCCGACTGATTATTCACGATCAATTAACATTAAAAACAACATGAAAAAATTCATCATCATAGCAGCAGTAGCCCTTAGTGCAGGTGCATTAACATCAGCTACCAACAAAAAAGAAAACAAAGAGCAACCTGAAATTGCACAGGTAAACTCATTATCAAGCGGCTTTAAAAGAGATTTAGGCAGCGCCGACTGATAGAAACACAACAACGATAATCAACAACATTAAATAAAATATTTACCCCACACCCCACATTCTAAAAAACATCATGAAAAATTTAACTCTTTTAGCAACTTTAGCATTAAGCACCATATTATCATCTGCAACTATCGCAAACGCCACTATCGTTAACCCTAAAAATGGTTCCGCCAAATCTGGCCCAGGCCCAAAACGCGATCTTGGCTCTGCTGATTTTACTCATGCTGGCCCAAAAAGAGATTTAGGCTCTGCTGATTTTACTCACGCTGGTCCAAAACGTGATCTTGGTTCTGCTGATTTTGCTGTGACTAAAGCTGGCCCAAAAAGAGACCTTGGTTCTGCTGATTTTGATGTAACTAAAGCTGGTCCGAAAAGAGATTTAGGTTCTGCTGATTTTGCCGTGACTAAAGCTGGCCCAAAAAGAGACCTTGGTTCTGCTGATTTTGATGTAACTAAAGCTGGTCCGAAAAGAGATTTAGGTTCTGCTGATTACGCTGTAACTCATGCTGGCCCAAAAAGAGACCTTGGTTCTGCTGATTTTGATGTAACTAAAGCTGGTCCGAAAAGAGATTTAGGTTCTGCTGATTACGCTGTAACTCATGCTGGCCCAAAAAGAGATCTTGGTTCTGCTGATTTTGATGTAACTAAAGCTGGTCCGAAAAGAGATTTAGGTTCTGCTGATTTCGCTGTAACTCATGCTGGCCCAAAAAGGGACCTTGGTTCTGCTGATTTTGATGTAACTAAAGCTGGTCCAAAAAGAGATTTAGGCTCTGCTGATTACGCTGTAACCCATGCTGGCCCAAAAAGAGATCTTGGTTCTGCTGATTTTGATGTAACTAAAGCTGGTCCAAAAAGAGATTTAGGTTCTGCTGATTATGCTGTAACCCATGCTGGCCCAAAAAGAGATCTTGGTTCTGCTGATTTTGATGTAACTAAAGCTGGCCCGAAAAGAGATTTAGGTTCTGCCGATTTCGCTGTAACTCATGCTGGTCCAAAAAGAGATCTTGGTTCTGCTGATTTTGATGTAACTAAAGCTGGTCCGAAAAGAGATTTAGGTTCTGCCGATTTCGCTGTAAGTGGTCCTGGTCCAAAAAGAGATCTTGGTTCTGCTGATTTCGATGTAACTAAAGCTGGTCCGAAAAGAGATTTAGGTTCTGCTGATTTCGCTGTAAGTGGTCCTGGTCCAAAAAGAGATCTTGGTTCTGCTGATTTTGATGTAACTAAAGCTGGTCCGAAAAGAGATTTAGGTTCTGCTGATTTCGCTGTAAGTGGTCCTGGTCCAAAAAGAGATCTTGGTTCTGCTGATTTTGATGTAACTAAAGCTGGCCCGAAAAGAGATTTAGGTTCTGCTGATTTCACTGCATAATCTCTCAAACCCAGTCAACAATTTAAATAAAAGCACCATGAAAAAATTTATCGTAGCAGCCGCCATATTAGTAGCCACCGGCCTTACCGCGGTATCTTTAACTCATAAAGAAACTAAAACCGAGGCTAAACCTCAAATAGAAAAAGCTGATTTTGTTAGAATGCCCAATGGCCCGAAATCAGACCTTGGCTCGGCAGATTGATCAGTTATCGAATTACTGATTGATCTGATCGAAAAATTGTTCACTAATGAACTATTGAACCAGTGAACCAACATAACTAACTATATTTGCTGCAAACCATAATATTATGCAGCACATAAAGCAATATGTTGAGCAAAACAAACAACGTTTACTGGATGAGTTATTCGATCTGTTACGTTTAGCATCGGTTAGCGCCGATCCAAAATACAAACCCGAAGTATTAAAAACTGCCGATTATGTGGCAGCAAGCCTGCGCAATGCCGGGGCTGATAATGTTGAAATTTGCCAAACCGCCGGATACCCCATTGTGTACGGCGAAAAGATCATCGATCCATCAAAACCAACAGTACTGGTTTATGGCCACTACGATGTACAACCCCCAGATCCGCTGGAACTTTGGCACACCCCTCCCTTCGAACCTACCGTACGTGGCGGCAAAATTTACGCCCGCGGCGCCTGCGATGATAAAGGCCAGTTTTACATGCATGTGAAAGCTTTTGAGCTAATGATGCAAACCAATACCTTACCCTGCAATATCAAATTTATGATTGAGGGCGAGGAAGAAGTAGGATCATCTAACCTGGGTATTTTTGTTAAAGCCAATAAAGAAAAACTGAAAGCAGATGTGGTATTGATCTCTGATACCTCGATGATCAGTATGGAACACCCATCTTTAGAAACCGGATTACGCGGCCTCTCCTACCTTGAGGTTGAAGTTACCGGCCCTAACCGCGATCTGCATTCGGGCGTTTACGGTGGCGCGGTAGCCAACCCTATCACCATACTGGCGCAAATGATAGCCAGCCTGCACGATGAAAACAACCACATTACCATACCGGGCTTTTATAACGATGTAATACCACTTACCGAAGCCGAACGGACAGCGTTAAACAGTGCGCCATACGATGAAGCCGAATATAAAAAAGACCTTGACGTTGCCCAACTCTGGGGCGAAAAAGGCTACAGCACTTTTGAGCGTACCGGTACCCGCCCTACTCTTGAGCTAAACGGTATTTGGGGCGGCTACATTGGCGAAGGTGCCAAAACCGTATTACCATCAAAAGCCAACGCTAAAATCTCAATGCGGTTAGTACCTAATCAAACATCAGAAGCTATTACCAAATTGTTTACCGATCATTTTTTAAGCATCGCCCCTCCTTACGTTAAGGTAAAAGTAACCCCGCACCACGGCGGTGAACCTGCTGTTACCCCAACTGATAGCGTAGCTTACAAAGCAGCTCAAAAAGCTATTGCCGAATCATTTGGTAAAGAGCCAATTCCAACCCGTGGCGGTGGCAGCATCCCTATCGTAGCTTTGTTTGAGGCCGAACTTGGCTTAAAAACTGTATTGATGGGCTTTGGCCTTGATAGCGATGCCCTGCATTCGCCGAATGAAAAATATGATATTTACAATTATTATAAAGGGATAGAAACTATTCCGCTATTTCACAAATATTTCGCCGAGTTATCTGAATAGTGTCATAAGCTTTGAAATTTTCGGCTAACAGTGGTTATTTTTCGTTTTGCATAAAACAAATAATATCTTTAAGATATTATCTATTAAAACAAAATCTACCGCTATGGCAACTAAAGAAATGGAAAAAGAAAAGACCGATGCATCAAAACAGTTGCGCGATCTAAAATCATCAAAACAGGAAAAAACCGGTGCCGCTAAAACTTTAAATGCCAACCGGGCTAAGCGAAAACCCCTTTTATAAAATATTTGAAGATACACGCAAGTCGGCAGCAAAACTGCCGGCTTGTTTTATTTTAGCCTTATCCGCATCTCTATCATCCGTTTCTCAAATCCAACTTTCTCGTAGGCTTTAATAGCACCTATATTATCATTATAAACTTCAAGCTTAATTTCAGTTAAGCCCTGCCCCAGGGACCAGCGTTTTAACTCTTCAATAATGGCTTGGTTTACACCTTGCCCTCTAAATCCGGGCAATACATACATAAACCCGAGGTAAGCGTATTTTTCAAAATCATAATATGTTTTCGAGTTTTCTTTAATGCGGGCATAACCGCTACCGGCTATGATGCCGTCAATTTCGGCTACCAAAAGCTCAACATCGGGCGCTGTGATAAAAGCTTTTAAATTGTAATAACTTATTGGGTCGGGCTGTAGCGTGCTATCAAAGGGGCGTTCGGCATTGATAATGCCTTGCTCAAACTGCAGCAATACGGGCAGATCCTCAATAGTGGCTTTTCTGATGATCATCGGCATATATTAAATAGTAAAACGTTCGCATCCGGCCAAAAATGATTCATCGGCATCAGCACCTATTCCTGGCGCATCATCTATATCTAAATGAAAACCATTATAGCGAGCACCACCAACACAGGGATCAACCAAATGACCAAGTTTACAGGTGTCCATATCATAAAAACTGATATTAGGACTGGCGTACACAAAATGCAATTTAGCGCTGAGGGCAATCCGGCTCTCCAACATCCCACCCATCATACAGGCTATCCCTTTTGATGCCGCCACATCATGAATTTTCTTGGCTTCATAAATGCCCCCCGATTTAGACATTTTGATATTGATATAATGGCACGAACCGCTGTTGATATGCTTGCGCGCATCGTGATGGTTATAAACGCTTTCATCGCCCATTATCTTCACCGGCGAAAGCTGCATTAGTTCGGGCAGGCGGTCGTCATACCAGGTGCGCATGGGTTGTTCACAAAACTCAATATCATATGGCCCTATAGCTTGCAGGGCAAAAACTGCTTCATTAAAACTCCAGCCCTGGTTGGCATCAACACGAATGCGCATAGCCGGGCCAACAGCCTCGCGAATCTGCCGGATCCGTTCAACATCCTCAACCGCGTCTTTACCCAGTTTCACCTTTAATATATTAGCGCCCGATGCCTGGAAGTCAAGAGCTTTCAGGGCCATGGTGTGATGCCCGGCTATACCTACAGTAATATCCGATTCCACAACGCGTTTTTCTCCCCCTAAAAACTGGTATAAAGGCAAACCCGCGTTTTTCGCAGCTATATCAAATAGCGCAATATCAAATGCGCTTTTTATAGTGGTGTTACCAGCGGTAAAGCTGTGCAACTCTTGCAGCCGGGCTTCAATATCAAGGGCATCCTTCCCCTTCCATAAGCGGGCAAATTCGCGGGCCATGATCAAGCAGGTATCCTGGGTTTCGCCAACTATCATCGGGAAGGCCGAGCATTCGCCTAGGCCGTAAAAGCCGGCATTGGTATGTACGCGGATAAAAACGTTTTGGGCATGATCCATAGTGCCGGTGGCAATGGTAAAAGGCTCCATGGGGATGCTGAAGCGGTAGATATCTATATGGGTGATAGTTATATGCTGATTTTCCAATTTGTAGCTGTTTTTAACTAAAGTAAAACAAATAATTGTAACATTTAGTTCATGTAATTTGCACATTATAAGTATTACGTTATATTTGCGTTACTTCAATACAAGTAACAATTCAATTTTAGCCTCATTTGCCCTTCCGGGAAATTGTCTGGCTAACTTTCAAACTTTCTTAAAAAAAATACAACTAACATGGCATTAGATAAAACGCCTATAAATTTTGATTACAACTCAACCAGGAATAAACTGATCCTGTCTGAATATGGCCGCAACGTACAAAACATGGTTAAGTACATTGTTGCACTGCCAACCAAAGAAGAACGTAACCGCTACGCACAGGTAGTAATTGACCTGATGGGCTTTTTAAACCCCCACCTGCGCGATGTGGCTGACTTTAAACACAAACTGTGGGATCACCTGCACATCATTTCTGATTATAAAATTGATGTTGATTCGCCTTATCCGAAGCCACTACCAGAGGCTGCACACGTTAAGCCCGCACCCCTAAACTATCCGCATCAGCGCATTAAATACAAGCACTACGGCAAAACCATCGAGCTGATGATCGAGAAGGCAAAAGCCATTGAAGAGCCTGAGCGCAAACGCCACATGGTACAATCAATAGCCAACTTTATGAAAATGGCTTACGTACAGTGGAACAAAGATTCGGTAAGCGATGAAAGTATTCTTTCGGATCTTTACGCTTTATCTGGCGGCACTTTAAAACTGGAAGAGAACATCAACCTTAACCGTGTTGATTTCCGTCCTAACAACTTCCAGCAAAACGCCAGCAACAATAATAACCGCGGTCGCAACAATAATCAAAACAACCAAAACCGCGGCGGCAGCAACGGTGGCAGGCAAAACAATAACCAAAACAACCGCAATAACAACAATCAAAATAACCGCAACCGTAATAACGGCGGTCCTAAAAAATATTAAACCCTCTTCAGCGGTTTATTTAAAAGGCGTTATTTCGAGGAACCTCAAAATGACGCCTTTTTTGTATCATATCATTAATGATAATTCCCCCCTCCTTTTATTTTATCTGCATTAATTTTCTAATCTTTGCCCCGTAAAAATTATTTAGCAAAACCGATAATGGTTTTGTTAGTTTATTGATGGTGATCTTATCAATTATTTGAAATTCCGCATGACTAACGCATTTGTAATAAACGGTGGCAAACCGCTAAAAGGTGAAATAACCCCACAGGGTGCAAAAAACGAAGCTTTACAGGTTATATCAGCCGTATTGCTAACCGCAGAGAAGGTAACCATCAGCAATATTCCCGACATTAAAGATGTTAACAAACTCATTGAGCTGCTTGGCGATATGGGCGTTATTGTTGAACGCATAAACGAGCACACACACACCTTCGAGGCTAAGGATATTAACCAGGACTTTTTCGCTTCAGAAACTTTCAAAGCCAAAGGCGGTGGTTTACGCGGGTCGATCATGATCGTAGGCCCGTTGTTGGCGCGTTTTGGTAAGGCATCTATCCCTAAACCAGGTGGTGATAAAATTGGTCGTCGTAGGTTAGATACCCACTTTTTGGGCTTTGAGAAACTTGGCGCTCAATTTAATTATAACCCCGAGGATGGTTTCTTTAACGTAGATGCTTCTAACCTGCAGGGTACTTATATTTTGTTGGATGAAGCTTCGGTAACCGGTACTGCCAACGTAGTAATGGCGGCAGTGTTAGCTAAAGGCATTACTACCATTTACAATGCTGCCTGCGAACCTTACCTGCAACAGCTTTGCAAAATGCTGAGCCGTATGGGTGCAAAGATCAGCGGTATTGGTTCAAACCTGCTTACCATCGAAGGCGTTGAGAAATTAGGCGGTACAGAACACCGTTTGCTTCCGGATATGATCGAGATCGGCTCGTTCATCGGCCTTGCTGCCATGACCGGCTCTGAGATCACCATTAAAGACGTTCAATACAAAGAACTGGGCATGATCCCGGATGTATTTAAACGTTTGGGTATCAAATTAGAACTAAGGGGCGATGATATCTTTATCCCTGCTCAAGAGCACTACGAAATTGAAACTTTTATTGACGGCTCGATCATGACCATTGCCGATGCTCCATGGCCAGGCTTTACTCCCGATTTATTGAGCATTGTATTGGTTGTAGCTATCCAGGCCAAAGGTTCGGTACTGATCCACCAAAAAATGTTCGAGAGCCGTTTGTTCTTTGTGGATAAACTATTGGATATGGGCGCGCAGATCATCCTTTGCGATCCACACCGTGCTACCGTTATCGGCTTAGATAACCAGGTTAAATTGCGTGGTATCTCGATGACCTCGCCTGATATCCGCGCAGGCGTATCATTATTGATCGCCGCCCTATCGGCGCAAGGCCAATCAACCATTTACAACATTGAGCAAATTGAACGCGGCTACCAGCACATCGATACCAGGCTTAAAGCTTTGGGTGCTGATATAACCCGGATTTAATTTAGGTTAAAGGATAAAGGCAAAAGGTTAAAGGTAGCTGCAGTTTGCAGGTACTTTTAACCTTTTGCTGTTTTAGCACGCTTTGTCTTCGTTTTTGTAGCTTCTTCAAAAAACCTTTTGCGTTTGGCCTTTTACCTTTCACCTAAAAAAATACTACCTTTAAAAAACCTTTTATAAACAATGCCCTACAAAAACCGGAAGCCCACTTACGTTTATTTCGTACTGATTTTTGTATTTATTAAAGTTGTTTTAAACCTGTTTGCCATATCGCACTTTGGCTTTCATCGCGATGAGTTTTTGCACCTTGTACTGGCCGATCATTTGGATTGGGGTTATAAAGAAGTGCCTCCATTTATAGCCTTACTGGCTAAAATATCCATTACCTGTTTTGGCGATTCTGTTTTCGCAGCGCGGATATTCCCCACCATTTTTGGCGGCCTTATAGTTTGGCTAACCGGACTTACTGTTATTGAATTTGGCGGAAAAAAGTTCGGCATTACGATAGCCTGCTTATCCATCATATTCGCCCCTGCCTTTGCGGCCAGCGAATACCTTTTTCAGCCCGTAGTATTTGATCAGTTTTGGTGGGTATTAACTGTGTGGTTATTGATCAAATACCTTAATACAACCGATGTTCGTTATCTTTATTGGCTGGGGGCCGCTGTTGGCTTAGGGGTACTTACCAAATATACCATGCTGTTTTTCAGCGTGGCGTTGATCATCGGCATTCTTATCAGCAAACAACGCCGGTTGCTGTTCAATAGGCATATCTTGGGCGCTGCAGCGCTTGCAATAGTTATTATACTGCCTAATCTCATCTGGCAACTAACGCACCACATGCCGGTATTTACCCACATGAAGGCCTTGCGCGAGCAGCAGCTGGACTACATTACCCCTGCCGATTTTATCAAGCAACAAATATTGGTTAATGGCGTAGCGCTGTTTGTTTGGCTTAATGGGTTAGTGTTCCTCATCTTCTCGTTCAGGCTGCGAAACTTTCAGTTTTTAGCGTTGGCTTACGGGCTTATTTTTCTTTTTTTATTGATGATGGATGGCAAAAGCTATTACCTGTTTGGCGCTTACCCAATGCTTTTTGCAGCCGGAGGATTTGGCTTTGAGCGGCTGCTAAAAACCAGCGGATATCCACTTCGCATTGCAGTAATATTGTTATTCACGACACCAAACATCTTGCTACTCCCCATTTTACTCCCTATTTTATCGATGGATCAAACACTGGCCTTTTTCCGCTTCGCCGATAAAAATCTGCCGCCCGCACGCTTCATGATTACCTGGGAAGATGGCAAAAAACACGCCACTACGCAGGATTATGCCGACATGCTTGGCTGGGACGATATGGCCGCCCTGGTTGATAAAGCTTACCGAAGTCTCAGTCCCGCCGATCAAAAACAAACCGTAGTTTATGCCGATAACTACGGCGAAGCCGGTGCCTTACACCACTATCGCAAGCAATACGGCTATCCCGAAGTGATCTCCCTAAACAGCAGCTTTACCCTTTGGGCACCTGATAGCCTGAAATGCAAATACATGATTTATGTAGATGATGGCGGTGGCAAAAACATCAAGGAATTTGTAGCCGGAAAGATGATCAGCAGCTTTACCAAAATTGGTGAAGTAACCAATCCTCTTGCGCGTGAAAAAGGGACTGCCGTATTTATTATAACTCCTAACCAACTGTTGAATGAGCGGTATGCACCGGAGTTAGCGAAGAAGAGGTTGGAATAGAAAGTCCTTTAAATTCCGCATGAAGGAGAGACTTTTGAGTCAAATGGAGTTTCATACTAAAATGTACTAACGAACGTTTTTCGTCAAAGCCTTATCATCAGTGAAATATATTTTATCTGTACTGCTGTTTATATTCCTCTCATCCTGCAAAAATAAACTACAGGATAACGAAAAATATATTTTAGGCGATTGGATCAGGGTAAGAACCATGAAAACAAATCGTGCAGGAATACCTCTTGTTATTGCTCCTCCTTATAAAAACGGGTTGGCTTTTTATAAAAATCAATCATTTGATGATAAGAGCGGCTTTATAAATTATAACGACCATGAACATACCTATCTTGGCACCCGTTCAAAATACAGAATAACCAAGGATAGCCTGATGCTTTTTGATCTGGTTCGGCGACAATGGGAAAGCTATCCAATAGTTAAACTTTCCGCAGACACACTCCAATTTGATACGGGAAAAGGTTTATATACATTTCAACGTTTTAAGCCTCAAATCTTTCCTGAAAACAAATTCGATAAGATCATTTTATCCACATCAGGCTGTTTAGGAGAATGTTCCGTAATGGATATGATTTTGAATGCAGATAGAACATTAAAGGTTAACGGAAAAATGTCTACCGGAGATTTCACCGGGGAATTTACGGGAGTAGTACCCGAAGATAAATACGAGCAGGTTTGCCGGAATTTCGAATTAATTGACTTTGATAATATCACCCCCAAAGGGGCACTTGCGACCGACGCACAACATGTAAGCACTACTTATATAAAAAACGGCAAGATATTTAAAACTATTGAAAACTCTGAGGATTTTAATTATCCTACTCTTGTTTGGGCTTCTAACTATTTACGTTACCTGTACCAAGGTATTCATTTAAAAAAGATCGCCAAAACTGCTATACGAGCCAACTCCTCAATAATATCCGCCGCCTATTTTACTAAGGGAGACTCATTACTTTCCCTCAACCTTTCGGATGCAGTTTATCTTTCTGAATTGCTCAATAAAGGTGCACGGGTTGGTCCAAAAGATTTCGCCTCCCGGTTCACACTTCATATATACTCATTTCGAGCCTCAGGGGATAGTATTGATACTGATGGCCGTTTCTTCAAGATCATAAAAAAAGGAAAAAACACGACCATCGATCTCGGCTTTAACTTTTATGATGTAAACGCCCAAAACTGGAATTGGAAAAAGCTCCAAAACCATTAAACTCTAAAACAAAAAGGTGCTATGCTCACCGCATAACACCTTTAAAGCGTTCCGCCTCCAGCTTTAAACCTTAAGCCGAGATAGCATTTATAATATCATACTGCGTAATGATCTCGATTTTGCCTTGCTCGTCCTCAACCAGCACGGCGATGTTATCTTTATTGATCATGGCCGAGATCCTGTCTATCGATGTATTCAGATCAACAAATGGGAACGGTGCGGTGGTAATATTTTTTATCGGTTGTGATTTGATGGATGGATTTTCGATGAGCGAATCGAGAATATCACTCTCGGTGATCTTGCCTATTACCATACCTTTTTGCGTAACCGGGATCTGTGATATGTTAAGCGATTTGATGGTATTGATAGCTTCCAGCACGCTCTTCTCACAATCTATAGTAACAATTTCCTGAACATCTTTTTTGGCGATGATGTCGTGCGCAGTAAGTTTTCCATCTTTCAGGAAACCGCGGTCGCGCAACCAATCATCGTTGTACATTTTGCCAAGGTAACGGGTGCCATGATCCGGGAAAATAACCACAACCACATCGCCTTCTTTAAACTTATCCTTCATTTGCAGCAAACCAGCCACCGCCGAGCCGGTTGAGTTTCCTGAGAAAATCCCCTCTTTACGGGCAATCTCTCGGGTCATTAACGCTGCATCTTTATCGGTTACTTTTTCAAAGTGATCTATCAGGTTAAAATCAACGTTGGCAGGAAGGAAATCTTCGCCTATGCCTTCGGTGATGTATGGATAAATCTCGTTTTTATCGAAAATGCCAGTTTCCTTGTATTTTTTAAACACCGAGCCGTAGGTATCAATACCTAACACCTGGATAGCCGGGTTCTTTTCTTTCAGATAGCGGGCAATGCCTGATATGGTACCGCCTGTACCCACACCTGCAACAAGGTGGGTAACCTTACCTTCGGTTTGCTCCCAAATCTCCGGCCCGGTTGATTCATAATGCGCCTGCGAATTGCTCAGGTTATCGTACTGGTTGGGCTTCCATGAATTTGGCACTTCCCTTTCCAGGCGTGATGATACCGAGTAGTATGAACGTGGATCTTCCGGCTCAACGTTAGTTGGGCACACAATTACCTCGGCACCAAAGGCGCGCAGGGCGTCAAATTTTTCTTTCGATTGCTTATCTGTACTGGTGAAAATACATTTATAGCCTTTTATCACTGCCGCGATAGCCAGGCCCATACCGGTATTGCCGGATGTGCCTTCAATGATGGTTCCTCCGGGTTTAAGTTTGCCGCTTTTTTCGGCGTCCTCAATCATTTTAAGGGCCATACGATCCTTAATAGAGTTGCCGGGGTTGGTTGTTTCAATTTTGGCTAAAACTGTTGCCGGGATATCTTTCGCTATTTTATTAAGCTTTACCAGGGGCGTGTTGCCAATGGTTTGGAGTATATTATCGTACCACATAATTTAAATCTCTACTAACCCGGTATGCATAGCAGGGTTACGGCTCAAAAATAAGTTTCTTAAATGATATTTCTTTTATGGAATAGTAAATACATCTGCATCTTATATAAGTCGCGAGTCTTAAGTTTTAAGTTGGATATGATATTTTGACTTCGAACTTGAGACTTGCGACTTAAAACTAAACAGATTATATTACAATACCACGCGCTACTTATGCTATCTAAACTTACAAAAACACTGCTAACATTTATTGTTTTAATTTATAGCGGATTTGCATATGCACAAAAACCGTTAACGCCCAGCAGGCAAAGCAGCTATTATACCTACATTTATAAAATAACCGCCGACGACGTTTTAAAGTTTTACCAGCATCCCAATAAAAAGCCCGACGAAAAAATACTGCACAACCCTGTCGATTCATTTAAGACCGACACTAAGTGGTGGGAAAACACACTTCCACCGGGAAATTACATGAAGGTTGCAGCTAAGCAAAACAAACTTGATTATCAGCTTATTGAAAACCGGTCGGCCTATTTAAAGATCCTTGCCAATAATTACGATCTGCGGTTTATACTCACCGATAAACAGGGTAAAGCTATTAGCGGCGCAACCGTTCAAATTAATAATACCCTTATCCCCTACGATACCAAAAATGGACTATACGTTGCGCATCCATCAAAAAAAGACACCATACTCAAAGTTGATTATAACGGCGTAACAAACTATCATCTTATTAAACAACAGCAACGATACTACGGTTACAACCCTTACCGTAACATGAGTTTTGTTAAGGCCCTCTGGCGGCGTTTTAAAAACCTGTTCAGAAAACGGAACCGCTATTATCAGCCGCCCGGCAAATACGAAGGATTTATGGTATTTAACAAGGCTATTTATAAGCCTCATGATACCGTGAAATTCAAAGCTTTTATTCTTGATAAAAAATCCAAACAGCCCATAAAAGCATCGCAGCTGCTGGTGAGGTTAAAAGAGCGCAGTGATGACGACGGCAAGATCATTGGCCGGGTAAACAGCTACCGTGACGGAGCCTTTGAGTACAGCATCCCGCTGGTTGACAGCCTCGACCTTTCGCTGGATGAAGATTATACCATCACACTCGAAGATCCGTCTGCCGAAAAATATAAACTCGATGATTATGATGGCGATGATGAGCGTAGCTTTTTAGCCAAACGGAAGGTTTACCTGAGCGGCCAATTTAAATATGAAGAATACGAACTAAAATCAATAACCTTTACAACACGGGTTGATAGAAAGGAACACTCGCCAGGCAACCAGGCAACCCTGTATTTAAAAGCTGTTGATGAAAACAACCTACCTGTTACCGATGGAAGGGTTAGCGTTACACTCAACACAACAAGCACCGGCACCCATAAACAAAAATATACCTTTGTTCCCGACCTGCTCTGGAAACATGATATGCAGCTTGATCCGGTTGGTGAAACTAAATTGATCATTCCCGATTCTATTTTCCCGAAAGCCGATATTAAATATGCCATTAACGCCGAATTTCTGAACAGCAACAATGAAAGCCAATCGTCCAATCAGGATGATATGAGTTACACTTACAGCCCTTTCAGGCTTACTGCCAAACTAAATGCCGATACGCTTATTGCCAATTATTACGTGAATGGGAAAGATGCAAAGACCGCGGCAACTATCAGCGCACTTGATGCCCACGACGATACCCTATCTACAACAAAAGTGATCCTGCCTGCTAAAATCATGATAAACCCATACGCGGTTAGTTATGATGTAGAAGCCGACAGCGCTTATGCCGATATCGACCTGAAGGAAAACACACCAGATGTATCGCTTTCGGGCTACCGCACTGCCGATTCGCTGTTTGTAACCGTTAACAATCCGCAGCACCTGCATTTCTGGTATTCGGTATTTGGTGGTGATAAGCTAATAGATGCCGGACAGGCCGACAGCCTGATTTACAGGAGGGCTTACCGTGAGCAAAACGCCGTAAATTTCCAGTTGCATTACATTTGGGCAGGCGAAAGTAAAACCGAAGCAGCAGATGTTATTTACCGCGATAAGCTGCTTACCATTAATGTAAGGCAGCCTATAACCGTTTACCCCGGCCAGCAGGCTAAAACAGATATTGTGGTTACCGATAGGGATGGAAAGCCCGTACCTAACACCGACCTAACGGCCTGGAGCATGACCAGCAAATTCACCAATTATCAAATCCCATACGTGCCCTATTTAGGCGAAGGTTTCCGCTATCGCAAACAAAAACAGCCCTTTAAAATCCAGGAAATAAGCAGCGACGGTTTGCTGGACTTAAACTGGAAGCGATGGAGCACCGAAATGGGGCTGGATAGCATCAGCTATTACCGTTTTACCCATCCCGATAAAATGTACCGGGTGCAGGAAGACCCTAAACAGGATACCACTACACAGGTAGCGCCTTTTGTAGTTAAAAATGGAGATATTTTACCTGTACATATCCTTTATATTGACGGCAGGCCGGTTTATTTTGATCAAACCCAACAGTTAAAACGCTACAGCTTCGCGGTAACGCCGGGTAAGCACGCGTTCAGGTTTCGTACCAGTCATCAAAATATATGGGTAGATAGTGTTATGGTCGAAAAATCAAAAAAGCTGATCTTTAGTCTTAATGCCGATAACGCTCAATCAACAAAAGTTTCGGATACCTTAACCAATTATGAGATCGATCTGATTAACCGCTATCTTATCACCGTGGTAAACAACTTTGGTTGGAAAATGACTTTGTTAAACCAGGGCAGCACTTTATACATGATCAACCCTAACCCTAATTATGGATACCGGAATAATGACGTGCTGGTAGGGCCATTGGCAGGCAGCTTTTCAGGTTTAGAAGTGCAGGGCGAAAAGCCACGCTACTTTGAAAACGAACCCGGATATTCATACCTGTTTGCACCAGGCTTGCTGAAACAGAAGAGTATTCCGAAGGCTTTTAACCCGGTGCTATCCTCATACCAGGGGCCATATGACGATTATACCCAGCAGGTACTCACACAGCCCGAAGCCGAAAATATATGGCAGCAATATCTTGATTTACGCAGATACAGTCAGCCGCTTTTTAATAACCCTGAAATAAAAGGTGAAACAGGCCGCTTACAGATGAGTATCAAACAGCCAAAAGATAAAGTGTTGCTTATTAAAAATGTTATTGTTTACAAATACAATGATCCGGATTTTATGCTTGTATATCCCGGCAACACCTTCTACATCGATAAGCTACAGGCAGGTAAGTACAGGCTTTTGTTTTTGCTGAAGGGCGACAAATATGATATAAAAGAAAACGTGGCGATTAAAACCGGCGGTGCCAACTACTATAATTTTGAAGTATCGCCAACCCATGCCAAAGATTCGGTAAGTATCAAGATAGGCGATATTATAGACAACCGCCAATCTGCCTACAACAATAACGACAAGGAAATTGTGAACGATGCCCTCAAAATAAAGGAAGCGTTTAACGAAAAATACCTCGACACGGAAGTATTTATGGATGGTATGAGCGGCACTATCACCGCTGTTGGCGATAAACTTCCTATACCAGGTGTATCCATAAGAGTAAAAGGAACAACGATTGGCATCACCACAGACATCCGTGGGCATTTTAGCCTTAAGGTGCCTAAAAGCGGCAAGTTGATCATTGCCTTTATTGGCTTTGAAACACAAGAGCTTAATATTAATCCGGGATCAAATGTAAAAGTGGCTTTGAAGGAGAGTTACAAATCGTTACAAGAGGTTGTAGTTGTTGGATACGGGGTACAAAGAAAAATGGAAATGACAGGAGCTGTTAGTACAGTTTTAGCAGGGCGGGTAGCAGGTATAAATGTCGCTGATGGAAGTCTTGGCGCATCGACTATTATACGGCTACGTGGAGCAGCCGGTTATACCACAGGGGCACAGCCGCTTATTGTAGTTGACGGCGAAATTGTAGATAAACTATCTGATGTAAACAACGACGAGATAGCCGAAATAAACGTTTTGAAACCCGCTGCAGCTACAGCCATATACGGGTCGCGCGCGGCCAACGGGGTTATTGTTATACGCAGAAAGGCTAAACCCGGTGAAGCAGGTGCAAAAGCTGATAGCACACAGGTAGCGGGAACGCAAACCATGCGCAAAAACTTTTCGGATTACGCGTACTGGCAACCCAAACTTACAACGGATGCACAGGGCAAGGCGAGTTTTATGGTTACCTATCCGGATGATATCACCAATTGGCGTACATTCATTATTGGTATAAATGGTAATAAACAAACCGGTTTTAACGAAAGCAGTATAAAATCATACAAACCGTTAAGCGCCAATTTCATTGCCCCGCAATTTGCTGTAGCGGGTGATGAAATGAACCTGATAGGCAAAGTAATGAACTATAATAGCAACCCGGCAAAGCTTACCCGTACATTTAAATACAACGGCCGGCAACTTAAACAAGACGAGTTTGAAGTTAAAAGCTCGAAAATAGACACGCTTAAAATAACTGCCACCAGCCTTGCTACAGCCACTATCACTTCAACGGATAGCCTTACATTCGAGTACACCATCAAACGGGATAACGGCTATTTTGATGGTGAACAACGCAAAATACCTTTAATGCCGCAGGGGACTAAAGAAACCAAAGGGCTATTTGAAGCGCTTGACCGGGACACCACAGTTACTTTGAAATTCGACCCATCCCTGGGGCCGGTTACTTTCCACGCCGAAGCCTCTGCCTTACCTGTATTGGCTGAAGAAGCCCGTAAACTGCGTGAATACAAATATTTGTGCAATGAGCAGTTGGCATCAAAACTGAAAGGTTTGATCATGGAGCGCCATATCAAGAAGTTTTTGGGCGAGGATTTTAAATACGGAAAAAACGTGCAGGAGATAATTAAAAAGCTAAAAGAAAATCGCAAGGCCAATGGATTGTGGGGCTGGTGGAAAGATAGCGATGATGAGCTTTGGATAAGCCTGCACGCCGTTGAAGCTCTTTTAATTGCACAAAAAGAAGGCTACCAGATAGATCTGGATAAACAAAAGCTTACCGATTATTTAGTTTATCAAATGGAAGGCTACCATGGCCAGGATAAAGTGATGTGCCTGGAATTGCTTAATCAACTAAATGCAAAGGCAGATTATCAACGCTACGTAGGTATTATCGAAAAAGAACAAGCCAAAGACAAACGCCTATTTAACAATCCCCCATCCGGTTATGATAAATTAAGAACCATACTATTACGCCAGGAAGCGGGTTTAAAAATCAATATGGATAGCTTGTTTGCCGCAGCGAAGCACACCATGTTTGGCAATATGTATTGGGGCGAAAGTGGTTACAGATTTTTCGATAACTCCATACAGTTGAGTGTACTGGCGTATCGCATCATAAAAAACAATGGCCAATATCCCGAACTGCTAAACAAAATCCGCGGATATTTCCTTGAGCAACGCCGCTTTAACGAATGGCGTAACACCTACGAATCTGCCTTAATACTCGAAACTATCCTGCCGGATATGCTCGCCGAAAACAAACAGGCAAAACCATCGCAGATCACCATCGCCGGGGCCGAAACAAAAACCATCAACCAGTTCCCCTACTCGGCTACGTTAACTGATAAGCAGATCAGCGTTAGCAAAACCGGTGGATTGCCCGTTTACATTACCGGTTACCAACAATTCTGGAACAGCAAGCCCGAAAAGGTAAGTAAAGATTTTACAGTAAACACTTGGTTTGAGCGTAAAGAGAAAACAATAACCACCCTTAAAGGCGGCGAGCAGGTGCAATTAAAAGCAGAGG
This sequence comes from Mucilaginibacter sp. CAU 1740, assembly GCF_039839285.1. Taxonomy (NCBI): domain Bacteria; kingdom Pseudomonadati; phylum Bacteroidota; class Sphingobacteriia; order Sphingobacteriales; family Sphingobacteriaceae; genus Mucilaginibacter; species Mucilaginibacter sp. CAU 1740. Next base: position 282,006 of record NZ_JBDOQS010000009.1, read on the forward strand.
TAACAGCCCGCGGAGATGCCGATTTTGTTATGATAGAGATCCCTATCCCGGCCGGATGTTCGTACGAGGGCAAGGAACAATCCTGGGCCAACAACGAGGTACACCGCGAATATTTTAAAGAGAAGGTGAGTATATTTTGCCGCAAGCTTAAACAGGGCAAATATACATTCACCGTAAACCTCACCCCCCGTTATGACGGCAAATACACCCTAAACCCAGCCAAAGCCGAAATGATGTATTTCCCGGTATTTTACGGCAGGGAGGGGATGAAGACTGTGGTCATTGGAGCATTGGGGCATTAAGTCATTTTGGGTGAGTGGTGAATAGTTGATTGAGTGAGTGGTTTTCCTAACCATTCACCTAATCAACCTAATAAACCATTCACCAGACTATGACCATTCACTAAATCAACCACTCACTAAAACTTCAAGTGCTTAACCGTTAACCCGTTATTGATCAATTGCTTTAACGATTCGATACCGATGTGCAGGTGCGTTTCCACAAACTTTTCGGTTACTGACGAATCACTTTCGGCGGTTTTTACACCTTCGGGGATCATTGGCTGATCGGATACCAATAGCAATGCCCCTGTTGGGATCTTATTGGCGAAACCAGTGGTGAAGATGGTAGCGGTTTCCATATCAACGGCCATGGCACGCAGGTCTTTCAGGTATTTCTTAAAGGTTTTATCATGTTCCCAAACACGGCGGTTGGTGGTGTAGCAGGTACCTGTCCAGTAATCGCGCGAATAATCACGAATGGTGGTTGAAATTGCCTTTTGCAGCGCGAATGATGGCAGTGCAGGCACTTCGGGAGGTAAGTAATCGTTTGATGTGCCTTCGCCACGGATAGCGGCAATTGGCAGGATCAGATCACCTACTGCGTTCTTCTTTTTCAGGCCTCCGCATTTACCTAAAAATATCACAGCTTTAGGATGGATAGCGGTAAGCAGGTCCATTACGGTAGCAGCTACCGAACTCCCCATACCAAAGTTAATAATGGTGATGCCGTTGGCGGTTACGCTTTGCATCGGCTTATCAATACCCATTATTGGCGCATCATCATTCCATTGCGAAAACAGTTGGATGTACTTTGAAAAGTTGGTAAGGATGATGTAATCGCCAAAGGCTTCCAGCGGGCGGCCGGTGTAACGTGGCAACCAGTTGGCCACAATTGCTTCCTTAGTTTTCAAGCCCGATTTTACAGGCGATTGAACTTCTTTTACTACAGGGATGTTGTCTGCATCTTTTTTAATATTTAATTCTTCGTTCATAATATAATTCCTTTTTATACAGCAAACCCCGGTATGATAACCAGGGCCGCAGTATTGTCTAAATAAATATAAGGATTTACTTATATCTTTTTTGTTAAGCTACTTTTAACTTTTTCAGATCAGATTTTTCAAACTTCTCGTGCGCATAATCCAAAGTCACATTCAGGCGTTTCACATCTTTTTTAGATGGAAACTCGAACATGGCATCGATCATGATAGCCTCGCATATCGAGCGCAAGCCCCTTGCGCCAAGCTTAAACTCCATTGCTTTATCAACAATAAAATCAAGCACTTCGGTATCAAAATCAAGTTTTACACCTTCGTATTCAAATAGCTTTTTGTACTGTTTCAATAACGAGTTTTTAGGCTCGGTTAGTATGTTATGCAATGCATCCCTATCCAACGGATTAAGATAAGTAAGCACAGGCAACCTACCGATCAACTCGGGTATCAAACCGAACGATTTCAAATCCTGAGGAGTAATGTACTTGTACATGTTTTTAACATCTACTTCGTGATCATTACCTTTCAGCTTGTAACCTACGGTTTGGGTGCGCAAACGGCTTGCAATTTTACGGTCGATACCATCAAATGCTCCACCGCAAATAAACAGGATGTTACTGGTATTTACCGTGATCATTTTTTGATCAGGGTGTTTACGGCCACCTTGTGGTGGTACGTTAACCATGGTGCCTTCCAATATTTTTAACAAGGCCTGTTGTACACCTTCACCGGATACGTCGCGGGTGATAGAGGCGTTATCGCTTTTACGGGCTATTTTATCAACCTCATCAATATAAACAATACCTTTTTCGGCAAGGGTTACATCATAATCGGCAGATTGTAGTAAGCGGGTCAGGATACTTTCAACGTCCTCCCCTACATAACCGGCTTCGGTTAATACCGTAGCATCACAAATGCAAAACGGAACGTTCAATACTTTAGCAAGGGTTTTAGCCAGCAGGGTTTTACCGGTACCGGTTTCACCTACCATAATGATGTTCGATTTCTCGATCTCTACCTCGTCCTTGTCAACACGTTGGTTTAAACGTTTGTAGTGGTTGTAAACCGCTACAGATAATATTTTTTTGGCATCATCCTGACCAATTACATACTGATCAAGGTGGGCCTTCATTTCTGATGGTTTAAGTAAGGCCGGTGCTAAAGGCGACGATTTTACCTTACGCACCTTCAACTCCTCAGCCAAAATTTCGTTAGCCTGGTTAACACACTTATCACAAATATGTGCATCAAGCCCCGCTATTAACATCAGGGAATCTTGTTTCCCGGCGCCACAGAACGAACACCTGATTTCCTTGCTGTTTTTATTCATCTGATTGGTTTTCTTACTCAAAGTTAATTAATTGCTATCAAAAAACAAAGTGTATAGCCTTAAGTACTAAGCCGAAAGCACCAATATTAAATTGTAACTCCGACTTAATACTTCAGACTTAATACTTATTGCTCAAGGCTTAAATTATTTGCCTTTATTTCCTCTTAAAATCTCATCAACCATACCAAATTCTTTGGCTTCTTCGGCAATCATCCAATAATCACGATCCGAAGCATCCCAAACTTTTTGATAATCTGCACCGCTATGATCAGCAATGATCTGGTACAACTCTTTTTTCAGTTTAGTGATCTCATGGTAAGAGATCTCAATGTCTGATTGCTGGCCTTGCGCACCACCCGATGGCTGGTGGATCATTACCCTTGCATGTGGCAACGCTGCCCTTTTACCTTCGGTACCGGCAACCAATAATACCGCTGCCATAGATGCCGCCATACCTGTACAGATAGTAGCCACATCATTCGAGATAAACTGCATGGTATCATAAATACCTAAACCAGCATAAACCGAACCACCTGGCGAGTTGATATAGATCTGGATATCACGCTTAGCATCAGCGGACTGTAAGAAAAGCAATTGAGCTTGAATAATGTTTGCGATATTATCATAAATAGCATCGCCCAGGAAAATAATACGGTCCATCATCAAACGCGAGAACACGTCCATCTGGGCCACATTTAACTGGCGCTCTTCAATGATATAAGGAGTCATGCCGGTTGGTACGGTAGCGATACCGGTTGGCATATTGCTACGTTCAACGCCAGCAATGTATTTATCTACGTATAAACTGTTAATACGGTGGTGTTTAACAGCGTATTTTCTGAATTCGTTTTTATCGATGTTACTGTTCATGGTTTTTGTTAATTGTTCTTATCAGGTTTGCGGGCGTCTTACCCGCGTTAAATATAGTTTTTAGTTGAATACTATTTTTAAAAGATAGTTTTAAATAAGTAATTTTTTTGGTGACGGACAGTTGAGTTGGCCGGTTTAAAAGCGGATAACATCACAATGTTACTTTAGGTTTACATTGAGTGGTTATTTTGGTCGCTGGAATTGAGCTAACATCACCACCACGTCATTGCGAGGTACGAAGCAATCCCCAACTATACAGGGCCGCTTGCATGGCTACTCTGCTAATCGGGGATTGCTTCGTACCTCGCAATGACGGCTTTATGATTAAGAAGGCCCAAAACACCAAAAGCAACCCGATGAGTTGCTTTTGGTGAATATACAAATCTCCCGAGGGAGAAAATTAAAATTACTGCGCTGCAGAAACCAATGCACTGAAATCAGTGTAAAGGATCTCTTGTTTATCTAAAGTGATAACGTTTTTAATGTAATCAAATACTTTAAGGGCTTTTACCTCTTCAAATATTTTGTTAGCGTTGTCTTTGTTTTGCAGGTACTGAACGGTGTACTGACCTAACTGATCTTCAGGGATAGCAGTTGGGCTGTACATCCTGAATTGTTGGTCTAAACGAATTTTAGCCAGTTCAAACACGTCTTCGTATTTAATTTCGATCGTGTTATCAACAATGATCTTGTTTTCGATCAAAGTCCATTTCAGGTTTTGAGCAAAATCGTTGTAACCACCTTCTAATTCTTCTTCAGTCAGTTTCTCGTTAGTAGCTTTTAACCAACGTTTCAGGAATTCATCAGGTAACGCGAAATCAACTTTAGCAATGGCCAGTTTGTAGATATCGTCCTGTAATTTACGGTCCGAATCCTGTACCATCATGCTTTCAAGCTCTTCGGTAATTTTAGCCCTGAACTCCTCTTCGGTAGTTACTGTACCTTCACCAAATAATTTGTCAAAGAACTCCTGGTTCAGGTCGCTTTCCTCTAAACGGTTAACGTTTTTAACGGTTAACTGGAACTCGCCTCTCAGGTCGGCCGCGTCATCCTCTTCAATTTTCAATAAACCTGCAATTTTAGCTGCATCGCCATCAAAAGCTTTACGGATATCGAAATTCAAAACGTCGCCTTTTTTCAAACCGATCAATGAAGCTTTGATAGCCTCATCTTTAATTTGATCTAAACGAACCGACGCGGTGTTGCTAATGCCCCCCTCAAAAACACTACCATCAGCCGAAAGCTGAGCCAAATCGCTGTAAAGAACGTCATCATCTGCCGATACGTCAGGATTTGTCATTTTGCCATAGCTACGACGAATATTTTTGATACGTGAAGCAAGCGTTTCGTCATCAATTTTGATAACATATTGGGTTAAGGAATCTTTTGATGAAAACTCGATAGCAAACTCAGGCGCTAAACCTAATTCGTAGCTAAACTCAAAGTTATCGGCAAAATCCCAGTTGTATTCTTTGTTATCATCAACAGCAGGCAACGGCTGACCTAATACGGCCAGTTTTTGCTCGTCGATGTAATTGTTTAAAGTATCTTGTAGCAAGTTGTTGATCTCATCAACCAAAATGCTTTTACCGTACATTTTTTTGATGTGCGATGCCGGCACCATACCCGCGCGGAAACCAGGAAGTTTCGCTTTTTTAGCGTTTTCTTTTATCGCCTTTTCAACACGTGGCTGATAATCTTCAGGGTTGATGTTAATTTTAACAATCGCGTTCAGGTCACTAATTTTTTCCTGTGTAATATTCATCTTTTACCGGGTAATTTAATTTAATCGTTTGAAATATAGCCACGAACCTAATGCAGGCTATACAAAATTCGAGGCGCAAAAGTATAAATTTATTTTTAATTACGGTTTGATTTTATATTGTTTTAAAGGAAAATGTCTGAATCAGAATTTACAGAATTTTAGAATTAACAAAATGAAAAACTATTCAATGTTCAATTTTGAAAATCTTAAAATTCTGTAAATTCTGATTCAGACAAAATCTCTACCTAATAAACTTTACCACCTGATTTTTAATCGGCTTAATAGTTTTCAGATAAGCGTATATCGCTTCCAGATCAGATGTTTTCATGCCCGCATATTTCCACCAGGGCATAATGGTTTGAAACTCGCCGGGTCTTACTGGCGTTGGCTGCACTTTGCCATCGGCATATTGAGTAAAGCGACTTACAAACTGTTCTTTTGTCCAGCTGCCTATACCCGTTGTTTTATCAGGAGTGATATTGGCTAAATATACCTTCCCTCCTCCCGGCAATTGGTAGCCTTGTCCGCCTGCAAAAGCCAGTTCCTCTTTTAATGTACCTTTATCCGATTGGGTATGACATTCTTTACAAGCCGCTGCGTTTAACAAATAAGCACCATATTTAATAGTATCCGACGGATTTGGCACCGTACCCAGTTCTGCCTTTTTAGGCATAGTATGCACAATAACACTTAACGGAAAATCCAGCTGATGCGCCGGGTAGTTTTTGCCCAGAGGTTTTAATGTGCGCATATAGGCTATAATATCATAAACATCTTCCCTATCCATTTTAGCGTAATAAGGCCATGGCATAATCGGGAATATAGCCGAACCATCTTTTTTAACACCCGCAGTAATAGCCCGAAATAATTCGCCATCGCTCCAGCTGGCTAAATTAAGCGGCGTAATATTGGGCGAATAAACCGTACCCGGAAAGCCAACCGCGGCATCAAACTTTTCGCCGCCACCGCCAAGGGTTGTAGAATCCGACGGACCGGCAAACTTATCCCAACTGCGGGCCGAGTGGCAGTCCATACAAAGCGTTACGTGATTGGCCAGGTACTTGCCGCGGGCAATGCGCTGCGGCGTGGCATCTATTTTAATGGCTTCTGGTTTACCCACATTGGGTAGTGCAAGCGTTATGTACGAAATGCCTGCAACAATGATCAGCACCAGCGCGATTACGGCATAGGCTGTCCATTTTAAAAACTTTTTCATTGAAATTTTTAATTAGTGATAGGTGGCGAATAAATTAAAAAAGCCGGGGAATATCACGTCCTCAGCTTTTTCGCTGTGATTTTATGATAGATGATCAGTCAACCTTTTTGATGGACGATGCGCCCGATTTATCATTATTTACTGTAGATGGCGAACCTTTGTATTTAATTTCGGAAGCACCGCTGGTATGCACGTTAAGCGTTTTTAGCACGTTGATATCGCAATGAGCAATACCCGAAGTTTCGATCTCGTAATCGCCCACAACAAAATCAAACGCATTAATTTTACTGGCACCGCTCATATCGATCTTGTGTGATGAAGCCTGGCCGGTTAAATTAACTTCGGTAGCGCCACTGCCATCAGTTGATACATTGGCGGCATTTAAATCTAAAGTTACTTTGGTAGCGCCCGACAGATCGAGGTTAAAATCTTTAGCATTGATCTTACCATCACTGAATACCTCAACAGCGCCTGCGGCTTTAACTTCCTCAAGATCTTTTACGCCGATATTGATCACCATATCGCCGGGATCACAAAAGTTCTTTTTTGATTTGATATGCAGGACACCGCCCTCTACCGAGGTAGAAATGTATTTGATCAGGTTATCATCAGCAGTGATAGAGATACCTAAAGTACTATCCTGTTTTAAATGTACTTTGAAAGCGCCAGAGATATCTACTTTTTTAAACTCGTCGGCCTTGCGCTTTTCGGTAGTTTGATTGCCCGATCCGTGTACGCATTTGAGGCGACAAGATGATAAAATGCCGGTTATAATAAACGCGCTTATAATAGTGATGGTAAGGATATGCTTTTTCATGGTTGTGGTGTATGACGCCCGGAGGCAGTTTAGTGTTACATCAAAATTAAAAAAAGCTACCACATTTTGGGCGGTAGCTTCTGGAATATATGATAGACTTTTGCAAAAGTGATTATTAAAGGCCTGCCAGTTCGTTCTCTACAGTGTGTTTAGCAGGCGCGTTGGTAACTTTATCATTGTACTGATTGGCAGCAAAAGCGTTGTTGTTTACAAACGATTCGCGGGTATGGTTCAAAGTGTACACATCAGCAGTGCCGTTCAATTCAACTTTAGCGCTATCATTTACATTGATGGTAGTAGCGTAGGTATCCAGTTTTAAGTTAGCTGAAGCATTGTTGTACAGGTTAACGTTTAAATCGATCATTGATAATTTACCGAATGATTTTACTTCGGCGTTATCATAAGCGTTGATAGCTTTTAAATCGGCAGCGGTTACCCAAACCACCAGTTTCTCGTTTTTGTATGAGGTGATACGCAAAGTACCGTTGTTGTTTTGAACCAGGGCGTTTTCGGCGTAGTATTTATTGTAAACCTTTACCTGGTCGGCGTTGCCGGCAGATACGTAGACTTCGACATTACCACGAACTTCTATTTTGTTGATGCCTTTTACATTGTTTAATACCACGGCGGCATTGTTGTCAATTTTGGTATTTGCGTTAGCTGCGGTTGATACGCCAAGTGCTAAAACTAAAGAGGTTGCGATTGTTAATATTGTAGTTTTCATGATGATTAATATTTTGATTGTCAATTATTTGCGTTTATATTTCATTTAATACACAGATAAGACGCCCCCACTTTTAAAACGTTACAGCCGTTTTGGCTCAATTAGATGTACAGCAGGTTTTAGTCGGCGAAGAGCAGAAAATCATCGGTGAAAAGAGGAAGAAATTTGATGCCCTGATGTGCAGATATGCGAATTTCAGATGTGCAGATGAAATTGTGCGACTAATGACCGCTGTCCGAAGTTTTCAACTTCGGACTATTATGTTCCGAGTTTGAAACTCGCGAACTACTGTGTCAAAACTACTTTCAGGCTTGTAGTTACAAACTACAGGCATATTAGTTCGTACACAGGAGTCTACGGTCAGCGTTTCTTGATATTGGTAAAATCTTCAAGAGTAAAAGTACAGATATCTAAAACGATACCCCCAACTGCAATCCCGTACCAATTGATGTTGGCTGATCATTCCCAAACCTAACCGGTACAGGTATAGAGGCAAAAAAGTTAGCGTTCTTTCCGCGGATAACCACCTGGTTAAATACCGGCGTCACCCCGAAACGGCCATTGGTTTCAAAAGCAACCCTGCCAATAAAAGTAAAACCGTGTGCAAACCTGAACATAGCACCGGGATGAAACACCACTGTATTTACTTTGGATATATGCTTCTCGGTACGGATAGATGGCGATACCTCAAAACTCACCCCAAAGTGGTCGCTTTTGATGATGTTCATCCCAAAGGGAAAAGCGATGGTATAAACCTCGCCATCAAAATTACTTTTAAAGCCATCTTTGTTCCAGTTGCCGATGGGGTTGGTTAAACTAAAGTACCCCACTATACGGGGATATACCGGGGCTTGCTGTGCTGAAGTTTTAAAATTAATTAACGATAGGGCTACAAACAATATCAGGGGCAGGAGTAATAAACGCATATACAATAATATAGCGTTTAAACGAAAGGTAAACAGCAGATGCAAACACTTAATAGCCAGTTATTCTTTTGTTAACATTACAAGGGATATCCTGACAAAAACAGGGCGTTGTTACCAACGCCCTGCCCAAAACAAACATATATAAAATACAAGGTTAGCTTACCAGGGCAGTTCTTCGCCCAGGTGAATAAACCTGCCGTTAGGGCCATCTTCACCTATCATTGCCAGTTCAACGCTGGTTTTAGCGCCGTCAGGTACGCTCATTGGGGCATGTTCAACACTGCCCAGTTCTGTTTGTACCCAACCCGGATGTGCCGAGTTTACTTTGATATTGGTTCCTTTCAGCTCATCGGCCAGAAGCACGGTGAAAGTATTTAAAGCAGTTTTTGATGCCGCGTACGATAAACGTTTAAACGGTGCAATCGGACTTTCAGGATCGGCATGCAGGGTAAGCGACCCTAAAATGCTTGACAGGTTAACAATACGGCCTGCATCGCTTTTTTTCAATAGCGGCAACACATCGTTGGTAAGATATACTACACTGAAAAGGTTTGTATTGAAAATATATTCAAATTCATCAGCGGTGGTAGCCACGGTTTTCTTAACAAAAAGGTCTTCATCTTTAGGACCTACACCTGCATTATTTACCAATATATCCAGCTTACCAAATTTTTGTTCGATGTAAGCTGCGGCGGATTTGCGTTCACCTGCATTGGTAACATCCAGTTGGATGCCGTAAGCCTCGATACCTTGCTCAGCTAATTTGGCGGCTGTTTCTTCAGCAGCGTTGATACTGCGGGCGGCAACAATTACGGCCACACCTTTTTCGCCAAGCTGTTTGGCTGTTTCATAACCTATACCACGGTTTGCACCTGTTATTAAGGCAACTTTTTTATTGTTCGACATGATGTTTTATTATTTAAGAGTAGAGTATATGATGATTAATTAATTTGCGGCAACATGATCATGATCGGTGCTTGTTGATACAGCCAGCCATTGATCAACTTCTTTATTTACTTTTTCGCTATTGGCTTTGAACATCCCAACGGCATCTTTACCGATAGGTAAATGCAGCGGAGGATTTTCGTTATGGGCCAAATCGACAAGTACCTGGGCCAGTTTTTTAGGGTCGCCAGGTTGGTTGCCGTGTAGCTGATCGGCACCTGCCCTCATTGGGCCAACGGTTGTGGCATAATCTTCAATAATGTTTTTACCTGCCGTGTATGATTCGGCGCTTAAAAATTCGGTGCTGAACAAACCAGGTGCAGCCGAGGTTACCTTAATACCAAGCGGAGCCAGCTCCAAAGCCAGGCCTTTTGAAATACCCTCAACCGCAAATTTGGTCGATCCGTACAATGCCCAACCCGGGTAAGCATCATATCCAAACAGGGATGAAATATTGATGATATGCCCGGACTTTTGAGCACGCAAATGAGGCAATACCGCACGTGTTACATTCAGCAGACCGAACACATTAGTGGCGTATTGAGCTTTAGTTTCGGCGTCGGTAGCTTCTTCAATTGCGGTTACTATACCGTAACCAGCATTATTGATCAACACATCGATATTGCCAAAATAGGATACCCCTTCTTCAACAGCGGTTTTTACCTGGGCTTCGTTGGTTACATCCATGGTTACCACCAACAGGTTTGGGTTATTATCTAACGCAGCGGCAAGTTCATCGGCTTTGCTGCGTACGGTTGCTATTACTTTATCGCCCACAGCAAGTGCTGCTTTAGCTATCTCTAAACCAAAACCTTTTGAGGCCCCGGTTACTAATATTACTTTTTGAGTTTTCATTGTTGTTCTGTTTTTATGTTTATTTTTTAGACTTTTTAGTCTATTTTTATCTTTTAAAAAAGCCGTTTCCGGCATTAGTTTCTATATCTGTTCGTTCTCTTTTTTAAAAAAGACTAAAAAGTCTATTTTAAAGCAAAAAAAATTATTTTAGCTGATAGCTTTTTAATTCGTCCTTCAGCATTTTTATCAGGCTGTGCATGTATTTGCTATCACCGGTAACCCTCGATACCAGCATCCCGCCCTCCAGCGAAGCAAACATTTTAATGGCATATCCGGCGGCATCAATTTCGGGCGACAACTCTCCATTGGTTACCCCATCATTAATGGTGGTTTTAATAACTTCCTGCCCTCCTTCTATGATCATTTTAAGTTTGGCTTTCAATTCAGGGTTATTATCATCAGCCTCTACCCCGAAATTCAAAACCGGGCAGCCACCATCTATGTATGATTTTATCGGGTCTTTATACACATCAATAAAAGCGAAGATCTTTTTAACCGCAGTTTTTTCATGTGCCATAGCCGATGCAATTTTGTCGCTCAGCTTACCAAGCAGGTAATCAACCATCACGCGGGCAATCTCATCCTTACTTTCAAAGTGACCGTAAAGGCCACCTTTGGCCATTTTAGTGGTTGCCAAAATATCATCAATGGTAGTACCGGCAATACCTTTTTCATTAAACAGGGGTGCTGCTTGTTCGATGATAAATTGCCTGGTTCTTTCTGCTTTGCCCATTGTTATTTTTGTTTGACGAATCAAAAATAGACTAAAAAGTCTTAAAATAGAAATAGTATTTTATTTGATGACAATTGGGTGAAGATCGGGGATTAAACGTGCTATACAATTCTCGCAAAACTTTTGAGGCCTGTTAGATATCCGTGTTGTAGAAGTTTAAGCACGCAAAGGCGCTAAGACGCAAAGATTTTTAAGTGAATAGCTTTATAAGTTTACCACCACAATCTTTCTTTTACAACGATTGACGAAAAACTTATGTCATTGCGCACTTAAAACGCTCAAATCAACTGCAAAAGCTTTGCGTCTTAGTGCCTTTGCGTGCTAAAAAACAAAAAAGCCGCCTCTTTACAGAAAACGGCTTTACACTTATATAATTGACTCTAAAAAAATGGCTTTTACAAAGTAGCGTATTCAGCTACTACCGGTTTGGTTTCGCGGTTTAATGTTTCGGTGGCGTGGGCATAAGTTAACCCGTTGCTGTTCACGTTTGATACCGGGGTGCGGGTAAGGCTATACTCGCTGGTGGTACCACTTAGCTCGGCTTTGGCGTTACCGCTTAGGCTGATGCTGGCTGCATAAGTATCGAGGTTTAATGTTGCAGAAGCATTATTGTTCAGCTTCACATTAAGTTCAACACCGTTAAGGCAACCAAATGATTTGATCTCGTCGTTATCATAAGCTGTGATGGCACTTAACTGGTTGGCGGTTACCCAAACCACCAGTTTTTCGTTTTTATATGATGAAATGCGCAGCACTCCTTTTTTGCTTTGTACCAGGGCGTTTTCGGCATAATATTTATTGTACACCTTTACCTGGTCGGCAGGGCCGCTTGATACATAAAGTTCAACGTTACCGTAAACTTCTATTTTGTTGATATTACTTACGTCGTTCAAAACAACGGCGGCGTTATCTTTAGGAGTGCTTGCATTAGCATTTTTGGCGAATCCAGGTACCATAAACAATACGGCAGCGATGGCAAATAATGTAGTTTTCATGGCTTTAATATTTTGATTGTGAGTTGATTATTATTTTATTTCATTAAATACACTGGTAAGACGCCCCCATTTTTAAAACGTTACAGCAGTATTGGGTTAAATAGATGGAGGACAGGTTTTTATCGGTAAAGGCGTGATTTTTCCCGGTGAAAATATCCGATGTGCGGATGAAATCGTTGCCGGTGAGTGTATTGCTCGTTAAGATGCAAAGCTTTTTTGTGCAGCTGATGTTCGACTGGAATTTGGCAATAGTGTTATGTTTTAGCTTAATATTAGCTTAGATAATAAACCTCACCATCGGTTTTGATTTTCCCGGCATCTAACAGCATCCTCACTGTTTCCAGTTTTTCTTTTTCGGTGCCGATGTTAATCCCGGTTATTAATGTGCCGATATCCGGAGAGGATACCTGCAGCAACTGCACTATTTCGGTGGTGATATTATCAAAGATCTCTTCTTCATTAACCAGCCGCTTTTCTTCGATACAAACATCACAAACACCGCATTTTGGCGGGTTGGCTTCGTCGAAGTAATCGAGCAGCATCTGGCTGCGGCATTTTTTTCGGGCGGCATAGGCAAATACCGCTTCCATTTTTTTGCGATAAACTTCTTTACGCTCTTCGATATATTTCCTGTCGATGATCAGGTGACTGGCCTGAACCCTTGGCTTAAGGTAGGTAACCTGCGGCTTATCAGTTTGTTGCATGTAGCTAATGAGGCCAAACTGCTGTAACTTCAGCATACCATCAATAACCTGCTGAACGCTGAGGCCGGTACGCCGGGCAATATCAAACTCCTTGATCTTTACATAGCCTTCAAAGGCCCCCCCGTAAGAGCGGAGCAAGGTTTTAACAAACGGATCCCAACCGGCGTTTTGAATTTGAAAATTATAAAGCTGTTCGTTAACTACCTCAAACTGAAACCTCGAAGGCAAAAACACGCTTTCGTTAAATGCCAGGTATTCGTCGCGTTCCAAAAACTTAAGCGAGTTGAGGGTTTTTATCGGGTCGAGTTTAAAACGGGCGCAAAACTCGCCTATGTCAAGATCAAAACTAAGACCTTCGCCGGCCTCATAGGCCAGTTGGTAGTAATTGGCCAGGTAATGATAAACCTGCTTAATTTCATCTATCGATGGGAAACTAAGCTCGTACATTTTTTCCTGCCTTAATTTATCAGAAGCAGTATAAAGTAAAACACCATAGGCTTTTTTGCCATCACGGCCTCCCCTGCCGGCTTCCTGGTAATAGGCCTCCAGGCTTTCAGGCATATCTTTGTGGATCACGAAGCGTACATCCGGCTTATCTATCCCCATGCCAAAGGCATTGGTAGCTACAATTACCTGTACACGGTTATTTTTCCAGGCTTCCTGTTTTTCGGAACGCTGATCGGTAGTGAGACCTGCGTGGTAATAATCGGCCCTGATGCCGTTATCGGCATAAAACTTAGCTATTTCGAAAGTTTCCTTACGGCTGCGCACATAAACAATCCCGGTGCCTTTTACACCACGGGCCACATCCAGCAATTTCCTGAACTTGTCTTCCTCGTATTGCACCACATAGCTCAGGTTACTCCGTTCAAAGCTTTGCTGAAATACTATACCGTTTTTAAATTGGAGTTTATTCTGGATATCCTGCTTAACCTCGGCAGTAGCAGTAGCAGTAAGGGCTAAAACAGGTACATCAGGGTGCAGCTCGCGCAGATCGGCAATGTGCAAATAAGGCGGCCTAAAATCATATCCCCATTGTGAGATACAATGCGCTTCATCTATCGCGAAGAGGTTCACCTTCATGTATTTAATCCGTTCGCGAACCAGTTCGCTCAGCAGGCGCTCGGGCGAGAGGTATAGGAACTTTACTGAGCCATAAATGCAGTTATCAAGGGCAAGATCTATCTCGCGCCTACCCATGCCCGATACTATCGAGATGGCATTGATCCCCTTATCCCGCAGGGTTTCAACCTGGTCTTTCATCAGGGCGATCAAGGGTGATACTACGATGCAAACACCTTCCTTAGCCAAAGCCGGCACCTGGAAACAAACAGATTTACCACCGCCGGTAGGCAGCAAAGCCAAAGTATCATGCCCGGTTAAAACAGAATGGATGATCTCGGCCTGCATAGGCCTGAAGCTATCGTGGTTCCAGTATTGTTTTAATATTTCCTCTATGGTCATGAAGTAGTGCCTGACCTCAAAACTATCAATTTTAAGTGAGATATGGGTCGATGTTGCCTGGGAAATCACCTTCACGTCATTGCGAGGCACGAAGCAATCCCCTACTTACAGAGCCGTTAAGCATAGTTCGCGATTGCTTCGTATCTCGATGACGTGCGCGGAGAGGCCTAAAACTTTCAATCTATTAGTCGGTGATATCTTAAAATCCCGGTTCTGACAACCATTTATAAAACCCCGTCCAATCCCCGTTCCATTGTTTTTCATTGTGCGATGCACCTTTGATAATCACAACCGGAGCATTTTGCAACTTAACGCCCTTTGCTTTAACTATATCAGCCATTTTCTGCATATCTGCAACCATGGTATCACTCTCCGCGTCGCCACAAACCAAGTAAAACCGGCTGCTTTTGCCAAACGAGGTATCCTGCACCAGCTTATAAATATCCGGCGCTATCCAAAACGCGGGCGAAAACACGCCCGCATTCCCAAATACATTAGGATATTTGACAGCCGCGTACATCGATATCAAGCCTCCCATCGAACTGCCTGCAATTGTGGTATGCCTGGCATCTTTAATAGTACGGTAATGGGTATCTATATATGGTTTAAGCGTTTCGATCAGAAACCGCACATAATCATCACCCCTTCCCGTGCCGTATTTGGAATCATAAGGATCGTATTCGGTAATGCGGTTATCGCCACCGTGGTCAATGCCTACTATAATACATTGATTTTTAACCGAAACCCGATCCATCAGTTCATCTACACCCCACTCGCCATAGCCCGCGGTGTATTCATCAAACAGGTTTTGCCCATCGTGCATATAAATAACCGGGTATTTCTTTTTGCCCGATTCGTAATCTTTGGGCAGATAGACCCAAACCCGGCGCTGACGGCCAAGCTGCGGCATATCAAATTTCTCGCTGATGATGTGTACCTGTGCTGTGGCGGTATGTTTTTTCTCTGAAGCGGCAAAATTATCCTGCCAGCCGGCTATATCGAGCGTAACCGAGGTATCGGCGCTAAGCTTTAAAAGGCGGTTATCAATTTGTTTCCCGGCGGCATCACATTCAACTGTGTTCCAGCTGCCACGGGTTATTTTAAAGTGATAGATACCTGCCGGAAGATCTTTTTTTAAGGCATACTTTTCATCATTGGTTTTGAGCAGTTCCCAGGCCTTATCGGCGGGGTTCCAACCGTTAAAATCGCCTGCTAAAAACAGGTGTTCGGAGGCACTTTTCAGGGCTGGAATTTTGCCGGTAAAAACTGTGAAATTCACCTGTGCAAAAAGCAAAAAATTTTGACCCAAAAGCCAAAACGCGCAGAAAATTATTTTTTTCATCATCGTAAAATAGTAAAAACCGGGAACGTTTCCGGGAACGTTCCCGGAAATTGATTACGTAAAAGTAAAATCACCTATTGTGTATTGTTGACACTTATGTTTTTAATAAATGTAGGTTTAAATCCAAATTTCGCATAAAAACAATATTTTTTACCCTCTTTTTTAACACTTTTTAATATTTCTTTTTAGTTAAAAAAGCATAAACCAAACGCTTTAAAATTATCTTTTATATAAAATTTGCAATTATTATTTGTAAATGTAAATTAGTCGCATGCTGTTTCGGCCACTATTATAAACCAATTATAGCCGACAAATTAAGCCTTTTTTTATTCATAAAAATCAATAAGTAAATGAGAAAAAATTACTCAAAAAAGTATGTTCTTCTTTGCGCTTTCCTAATGATGTCAGTCATGGCATTTGCTCAAACCGGAAGCATTAAAGGAAAGGTATCTGATGAAACCAACCAGCCCCTACCCGGTGCAACGGTTACCATCGATGGTACCACTATTGGCTCAACTACCGATGTTAATGGTAACTACGCTATTAATAATGTTAAAGCCGGTAGCTATACCCTTAGCATCAAGTTTATCGGCTATGTTACTTTAAAACAAGCTGTAACTGTTAATGGCGCAACCGCCTTAAACTTTAGCCTTGTACCCGAAAGCAAAAGCCTTAATGAGGTAGTAGTTATCGGTTACGGTACACAGCGCAAAAAAGACCTGTCGGGTGCTATTACCAACGTTACCGCCAAAGATTTCCAAAAAGGTGTGATCACTACTCCCGAGCAGTTAATTGCCGGTAAAGTAGCTGGTGTATCTGTAATATCAAACAGCGGTGCGCCTGGTGCGGGTAGTACTATCCGTATCCGTGGAGGTGTTTCGTTAAGCGCCAGCAATGATCCGCTTATTGTTATTGATGGTGTACCTATCAGCAACAGCTCTATCTCGGGCGCCGCCAATCCGTTAAGTTTGGTCAACCCTAATGATATCGAATCATTTTCGGTATTAAAAGATGCTTCTGCTGCCGCTATTTACGGTAACAGGGCATCAAACGGTGTAATTTTGATCACTACTAAAAAAGGCAAAAGCGGAAAACCTGTTATTGATTTCAGTTCGCAGGTATCGGCAAGCAAGCTAACTAAAGAAGTACCTGTATTTACAGGCGACCAGATCCGTGAGTATGTTAAAGCTAACGGTACTGCTGCGCAAATTGCACAATTAGGCACCGCAAGTACCGACTGGCAAAAACAAATTTATCAAACAGGTATCACTACCGATAATAATATCAGTGTATCGGGTGCTACTAAACACCTGCCCTACCGTGTATCTGCAGGATACCTTGATCAGGATGGTATTTTAAAAACCAGCTCGTTACAACGTATTACAGGAGCTATTAACTTAAGCCCAACCTTTTTCCAGGATCACCTGAAAGCAACGCTGAATGTTAAAGGCGCACAATCAAAACAACGCTTTGCCAACGAAGGCGCTATTGGTTCGGCAGTTAGTTTCGATCCAACTAAACCAGTATATTCAGGTAATAACCGTTTTGGTGGTTATTACGAGTGGTTAAACAACCCGGCACAACCGGGCGGCGGCCTTAAAGATCTGGCAACGCTAAACCCACTTGGTTTATTGGAGCAACAGGATAACCGCAGCAAGGTTTACCGCAGCATAGGTAACTTACAGTTAGATTATAAATTCCACTTTTTGCCCGAGTTACACGCTAACGTTAACTTAGGTTATGACATTTCAAAAAGTTCCGGGAACGTTATCATACCTGATAGCGCTGCTTCAAACTACAAAGGATTCTTAGATGCTAAAGGTGTTACTCACCGCGGCTTAAACAATCAGTACAAACAAAAGCAATCAAATACCATATTTGAAGGTTACCTGAGCTACGCTAAAGATCTGAAAAGTATAGCCAGCCATATTGACGCGGTTGCAGGTTATTCATACCAGGACTTCTCGATCACAAACTACAACTTCGGCAACTTTGCTCATGATGGTACTGAACAACCAGGCACCCAACCGGTTTATCCTTTCGATAAGCCTGAAAACAGGTTGATCTCAGTGTACGGCCGTTTAAACTACGTATTCATGGATAAATACATCCTTACGGGTACTGTACGTCGTGATGGTTCGTCAAAATTCAACCCGGATCAAAGGTTTGGTACTTTCCCATCAGTTGCTTTTGCCTGGAAGATGAAAGAAGAATCGATGTTTAAAGGCATCACTGCTCTTTCTGATCTTAAATTACGTGTAGGTTACGGTGTTACCGGTCAGCAAGATGGCATTGGAAATTATGATGTTATCTCGTTTTATAACCTGAGCAACAACACTGCCCAATACCAAATTGGCGATACTTTTTATAACTTATATCGTCCGGGTGGTTACTATTCATTACGTACCTGGGAGCAAACAGCATCAAGCAACATAGCTGTTGATTTCGGTTTCTTTGATAACCGCATTACCGGTACTTTAGATTATTATCACCGTAAAACATCAAAACTGCTTAACCAGATCCCTCAGCCAGCAGGTACAAACTTCTCTAACTACATTGTGGCCAACATTGGCGATTTAACAAGTAATGGTTTAGAATTGAACCTGAGTGCAGATGTGATCAGAAACAGCGATGTTACCTGGAACGTTAACCTAAATGCTACTTACACAACCAATAAAATCACCAAACTTACCCTGGCACCTGATCCAAGCTATCCGGGTGTATTTACTGGCGGTATCTCAGGTGGTACTGGTAACACTGCTCAAATCAACTCTGTTGGTTATGCCCGTAACTCGTTTTATGTTTACCAACAGGTTTACGGCAGCGATGGCAAACCGCTTGATGGCGTGTTTGTTGACCGCAACGGTGATGGCATCGTAAACTCAAATGATCTTTACCGTTATAAAAGCTCAGATCCTAAAGGTTACTTTGGCTTAAGCTCCAATGTTAACTACCATAAATGGTCGGCAGGGTTTGTAGCCAGGGCAAGCGTTGGCAACTATGCTTACAATAACGTTTTCTCAAGCTCGGCAACACAATTAAGCATCTTTAACGGCATAGGTATCCTGAACAACGCCTCAACCAATTTATTGGAAACAGGCTTCACTGGCACTTCGGATAAAGGCAGGTTATCTGATTACTTTGTTCAAAACGCGTCGTTTATCCGCATGGATAACGTGAACGTAGGTTACAACTTCGGTAAGCTGTTCCATAATACCGGCAACCTTCGTTTAAGCGCTAACGTTCAGAATGTATTTATTATCACCAAATACAAAGGTGTTGACCCAGAGGTTAGCAGCGGTATTGATAATAACTTCTACCCTCGCCCGCGCACTTATGTGTTAGGTCTTAATTTATCGCTATAACACTTTATTAACAGTAAAGAGAAATTAACATGAAAAGAAATTCAATAAAATATATAACTGTAGCAGCTTTAATTGCCGGCGGTCTTTCGTCGTGTACCAAAAAGCTCGATCTGCTGCCAACTAACGATGTTACTTCGGCCCAGGTTTACAAAGATACCGCAGGTTATAAAAAAGCCTTTGCTAAGGTTTACGCCGCTTACGCGTTAACCGGCAACTCAGGCCCCGCAGGTAATGGCGACGTGCAAGGTATTGACGAAGGTACATCAGATTTTTTCAGGCTGATGTGGTGTGCCCAGGAATTGCCAACAGATGAAGCTGTTGTTGGTTGGGGCGACGTAGGTTTGCCCGATTTTCACAGCATGACTTGGTCATCAAGCAATACATTCCTTACGGGTTTATATTACCGTTGTATGTACCAGATCACTTTGGCTAATGATTTCATCCGCCAATCATCTGATGCTAACCTAAGCAGCCGTGGCATCAGCGGTGCAGGTGCTGATAAGATCCGCCAGTATGTAGCCGAGGCCCGCTTTTTAAGGGCGTACCAGTACTCTATCTTGATGGATCTGTTTGGTAACCCCCCGTTTGTTACTGAGGCCGATCCACTGGGTGGTCCGCTGCCAAAGCAAATAAGCCGTAAAGATCTGTTCACTTATATTGAAAGCGAACTTAAAGCTATCGACGGTACTTTAGCTGCGCCAAAATCAAACGAGTATGGTCGTGCCGATAAAGCTGCCGCATGGGCATTGCTGGCAAGGATTTACCTTAACGCCGAAGTTTATACAGGCACAGCCCAATATGCCAACGCGGTAACATATTCGAAGAAAGTGATCGAAACAGGCGGTTACACCTTGGTTAGCGATTACACTAAACTGATGCGTGCCGATAATAACCTCAATAAAAACGAGTTCATCTTAACCATTAACTACGATGGCTTGCACACTCAAAGCTACGGTGGTATGACTTTCATGACCCATGCCCCTGTTGGCGGCAGCATGGATGCGGCGGCGTTTGGCATTGCCGGCGGCTGGGCCGGTTTACGTACTACTAAAGCTTTGGTAAACTTATTTCCAGATGGTGCTTCAAGTGCCGATAAACGTGCACAGTTTTATACAGATGGTCAAAACATCGATATTAATACCATCAGTACCTTTACTGATGGTTATGCTATCACCAAGTATAAAAATATAAAAATTAATGGCGGCGCAGCGCAGAGCAAGGATTACGCGGATGTAGATATGCCTATCTTCCGCCTGGCCGAGCAGTATTTAATTTATGCAGAAGCTACTACCCGTGGCGGTGGCGGCGATGCTACAGCTGCCTTAGGTTATGTTAATGCATTGAGGGCCCGCGCTTACCAAAGTGCAACTAATGGCAAATTAACCGCTTTAACTACCGATTTATTGTTAGATGAAAGAGGCCGTGAGCTATACTGGGAAGGCTTCCGCCGTACAGATCTGATCCGTTATAAAAAGTTTGTTGAGGCTACTTACCTGTGGCCATTTAAAGGAGGATCAAAAGATGGCAAGGGTGTTGAAAGCTTCAGAACCCTTTACCCTATCCCATCGGCCGATGTTACTGCTAACCCTAATTTGAAACAAAATACAGGATATTAATAACATACCGGGAGGTGCCCGCAAAGCATCTCCCGTAAAACCATAAAACCTAAAAAGGATATGAAAAAAATATTTACCACGATTTTAGCAATAGGCGGCATAGCACTGCTGATGCTGGCATCATGTAAAAAGGATGAAACAAAGGTTGTAACAAACGTTGGCAAGGTAGGTGCTTTAACATCAACTACAACAGCTCCGGAGTTATCAAAACCCAATGCCAATAATGATGCAGTAACCTTTAGCTGGGCCGCAACTTCGGTAACCGGCTACAAAGCTCCTATTACTTACACTGTACAGTTAGACGTAAAAGGAAACAATTTTAAAAACGCGAGAGAAGTTAGTACCGATAAACTTACCCAAACGCTTAAAGTAGGCGTATTGAATGATATGCTTATCGCGTTGAAGTTATCATATAACGATCCATCGCAGGTTGAGGTGCGTATCAAATCGTCGGCTGCGGCAAACCTTGCGGCAACCTATTCAAATGTTGTTGCGCTAACTGTGTTACCATACCAGGGTACAGGCTATATTTACGCTCCAGGCGCTTACCAGGGCTGGGAACCTAAAACTGCCGACAGCCTGATCTCGCCTAATAACGATGGTGTTTATGACGCTAACATCGGTTTCCCGGCAGGTAAACTTGAGTTTAAACTCAATCCTAAAAGAAACTGGGACGTTTCGTGGGGTAATGCTGGTGGCGGAAACATTTCGACAGCCAAAGGCGATAACCTATCTGTGCCATCTCCGGGTTACTATGCTATCCACGTTGTAATTGATCAAAACGATAAATCAAAAGGTACATTTACCGCTACACAGCAATTCTGGAGCATTATTGGTGATGCTACTCCAAATGGATGGGGCGGCGATACCGATATGGCTTACGATGCCGATGCCAAAACATGGAGCGTTACATCAACCTTAATTGGTGGTAAAGAAATGAAATTTAGGTTTAACCACGATTGGGGTGTAAACCTTGGTGGCACACCAGGAGCGCTTACCAATGGCGGCGATAACATCAAAATAACAGCCGACGGTACCTATCGCATTGTGCTTAACGCCAACGCCAAAACGTTTACTATTACTAAGCTATAACCGTTGATTAATTTGATTACGCTGATTTCGTTGATCATGGCAAGTGGAGAATGAAAGGATCAGCGTAATCTTATAATGCCAAAAAAGCGATGGGGAAATCCCCATCGCTTTTTTTATGAGAGATAACTTCAGTATCACCCTACAACATTCAATCAGTAAAAAATCACCGTAAACCCCAAAAAGAAATCAACGCAATCAGCGTAATCAAACCAATCAGCGGTTCAAAATAAAAAAGCGATGAGGTCATCCCCATCGCTTTCTTTATATAGTATATGAATTTCTTTTATAAGCTAACTTATCTGTTCGCTATATCCACATAATCCTTATCAGTTGCACCTACATAAATTTGACGCGGGCGACCGATAGGTTCTTTGTTCTCTTTCATCTCTTTCCACTGGGCGATCCATCCAGGTAACCTACCAAGGGCGAATAACACGGTGAACATATCTGTAGGGAAGCCTAACGCGCGATAGATGATACCTGAGTAAAAATCAACGTTAGGGTATAATTTACGCTCAACAAAGTATGGGTCTTTCAGGGCAACTTCTTCAAGGCGTTTGGCTATTTCCAATACTTCGTCGTTAATACCTAATTTCTCAAGGATATCATCGCAAGCTTTTTTGATGATCTTGGCACGTGGGTCGAAGTTTTTGTACACCCGGTGACCGAAGCCCATCAAACGGAAAGGATCATTTTTATCTTTTGCTTTGGCTATCCATTTGTCGGTATCGCCGCCGTCTTCCTTAATTTTTTCCAGCATCTCAATCACAGCCTGGTTAGCGCCACCATGCAGCGGCCCCCAAAGCGCCGAGATCCCGGCAGAAACTGAAGCGTAGATATTAGAATCGGACGAACCTACAATGCGTACTGTAGAAGCCGAACAGTTTTGCTCATGATCGGCATGTAAAATTAACAGCTTGTTCATGGCATCGATCACTACCGGATCAATAGTTACATCTTCTGTACGCTGGCCAAAGGTCATGTTCAGGAAGTTGGTAACGTAATCGTATTTATTTTGAGGATAAATAACCGGGTGGCCCAATGATTTTTTATAGATCCACGAAACTACTGTAGCCATTTTAGCAACCATTTTAATGATGCTTTGGTTAAGCTCTTCATTAGTTTGCGATGGTTTTAATGATTCGGGGTAAAATGCTGATAAAGCCGATACCAATGAAGACAGCTGGCCCATCGGATGCGATTTTGACGGGAAGCCATCAAAAAATTTCTTCATATCTTCGTGCACCAGCGTATGGCGGCTTAACTCGTATTGGAATGCTTTTAACTGATCGGCAGTTGGCAATTCGCCATAGATCAATAAATAAGCTACTTCAATAAATGATGATTTTTCGGCCAATTGCTCAATCGGGTAGCCGCGGTATTTTAATATACCCTGCTCACCATCTAAAAAAGTAATGGCGCTTTTTGTAGCGCCTGTATTTTTGTACCCAATATCAAGGGTAACATAACCTGTTTGATCGCGAAGCTTAGAAATATCGATTGCTTTTTCACCTTCAGTGCCTTCAATTACCGGCAGTTCGAATGTTTTATCATCAAGTATTAGTTGTGCTGTTTGAGCCATAGAGATTTTTGTATCTGCAACAAATGTAAATAAATCTGCGTATTAATAACCGCTAATATAATTTACTGTTTGTAAAAATTTAACGGCAAATTTATTAATTTAAGCCCTGTATTAGCGTTTTATTCTTATTAATAATTGATTAAAAAATTACTCAACATCATGTCGTTAAAAGGCAAAGCATTGTTTTTAATACAAAACGATGCAACTGTTTATCGGCTGTTGCTTACAGGCTTATTAATTGCAAGTCCCTCACTACATTACCTTTGCTCCAGCAATTCGTACGATCCTTTTTGGCTCAGGTTGATCAATTGCTTTTTTTGCATGGCGGCCCTTGTATTTTCTTTTGCGGGTAATAAAACTTATTACCGGGTAAGCGTTTATCTCACTATAGCATCGTTTTTATTAATAAACAATTGCATTTTATTGGGCAAAAATGGTTTTGAACATGTTTACCTGTTTAGCGCCATCACCATTTTTATAGCCTTAACGCTATTTTGCAAAAAGCGCTGGGAGTTTGTGATCATTAGCGAGGCAAACCTTGCGGCCATTGTAACCGCGTATTTCACGGCGCCTAAGCTGGCCATCTCCCCTACAATATTAGTGGTACTTATTTTGGTTTTTACGCTGATAGCTTACGTATCATTTTTAGTGGTAATGGCTTACCAATACCAGCTTAAAAACGCTGTTAACAATGTAATGGAGCTTAACCAAAGCTTGCTGGCCAACGATGCCGAACTGCGTGAAAGCCGCGAACACCTCAACTCGCTCATTAACTCGCTTAACGATATTATTTTTGAGTTTGATGAAAGCAAAACCTGTATTAATGTTTGGTATAATGAGATGACCGAGCGCGCGGTTGATCCGCGGATAGCGATAGGTAAAAAGCTTGACCAGGTGGTTGGCCCGGAAAAGGCCGAAAAGTATGATAACGCGTTAAACTATGTGATGTTAAACCGTAAACCGATCTCGATCGAATTTGATTCGGATTACAACAGTGGGCGCTCGTTCACAGCTAATTTTACACCGATCCTTGATCAAACCACAGGTTATACCGGCCGCATATCAGCATCGGTAGTGGATATTACCGAACAAAAGAAGTACGAGCGTAAACTACGGGAAAACGAGGGCCTGCTATTAGAAGCCCAAAACATTGCCAAAATAGGTAACTGGTGGTATGATCATGAAACAAAAGAAACATTCTGGTCGCCCAACCTTAACAATCTCCTGGAAATTGATAAGCTTCCCGAAGGATCGAGCCTGTTTGAGCATTATATAAGCCTCGTGCACCCGGATGATAAGGCCGACGTTTTTGAATACCTTACTACTATTCGTAATGCCTCTCAAAATAAGATCGAGCATAAATTTGTTACTCCAGCAGGCAATTTAAAATACATCAGGATCCAGCTGGGCGAAAAGAAACAGGCTGTTGATATTTCTACCCGCACTTTTGGTATTATTCAGGATATAACCGAAGCCCGCCTGGCAGATAAAGCCGTTAAGCTAAGTCAGCTGGAGCTGATGGAAGCCCAGGCCATTGCTAAAATAGGTAACTGGAAGTACGATGTAGCGTCACAGCATCTTTCATGGTCGGAAGAGTTGAACAACGTTTTTGAGCTTGATCAGGGAACTTCATCATGTCGCCGCTGCTTTGTAAAACTGTTGCTTAAATATGTGCACCATAACGACAGGCCAATTGTGCGTCAAATGCTCAGGAGTCAGGTGAGCGACATCGATTCATCGTACGAATACCGCGTTTTTACACCCAATGGTCATATTAAACATATCAGTATTATTGCTGGTAAGCGCCTATATAATGAAGATGGCAGCATACGCAAAATTATAGGCACCCTTCAGGATATTACCGAACGTAAACAGGCCGAGCTTGATTTCAGGAGTGTAGAAAGCCAGTACAAACAGGTGCTTGAAACCATTAATATGGTGGCCATTACAGTTAACGCAGAAGGAATTGTGACCTTTTGCAATAAATACCTGGCAAATTTATTAGGTTATAGCAGGTATGAACTTATCGGCATGAACTGGATGGATAATTTTATCCCCGACGATCAAAAGGATTATATCAAAAGCTGGTTTGTAAACAATGATATTTTGCCACACTATATTAACCCAGTTATTTGCCGCAACGGCGAGCAACGGGTTATAAGCTGGCAAAACACTGTTTTTTATGATGAGAATGGCAAGATCAAAGAAACCACCTCGCTGGGCGAGGACATAACCGACCAGGAAAAAGCCCGGCAAGATCTGATCTGGGCCAAGGAGGTTGCCGAAAAATCATCCAAATTCAAGTCGGATTTCCTTTCGATCATGAGCCACGAGATCCGCACGCCTATGAACGCGGTTATAGGTACCACCAACCTGCTGCTAAGCGAAAATCCGCGGGCCGAGCAGATGGAATATCTCAACACGCTTAAATTTTCGGGCGAAAACCTGCTGGCTATCATCAACGATATTTTAGATTATAATAAAATAGAGGCCGGTAAACTGGAGCTAAACCAATCGAGGTTCAACGTTTTTCAGCTCATCCAAAAAATAAAACAATCATTTGTAAGCCGCGCTGCCGAAAAACAACTGGCCCTCGAAACCATCATCGACGAGAGCATCCCAGCCGATTTAATTGGCGATGCCATGCGGTTAAGCCAGGTGTTAAATAACCTGGTAAGCAACGCCATTAAATTTACTCACGCGGGCCGGGTGGTAATCAGGCTTGATAAGGATGTAGCTACCGGCGATACCGTAGCCATCAAATTCGCGGTTACGGATACGGGTATAGGGATAGCGCCCGAGAGTTTCAATATTGTTTTTGACCCTTTTACACAAGATCCACAAGTAACTAACAGCGAATATGGCGGTACCGGCCTTGGTTTGGCTATCACCAAACGCCTTGTTGAGCTTCATAAAGGCACTATTTCTGTATCGAGCGAGTTGAGCAAAGGCACTACCTTTAATTTTACTATCAACTTTATAGTAGCCCCTGCTCCCGGCGCTCCGCCGCCGACAGTGGTGCCAATGAACATATCCGACCATAACCTGCAAGGCGTAAATATTTTGGTGGTTGATGATAACAAAATGAACCTGATGATAGCAGCCAAGTTTTTAAAACGCTGGAACGCGCAGGTTGATGAGGCCCTGAACGGCCAGATAGCCGTTGATAAGCTCAACACAAATAACTACGACCTCATTATTATGGACCTCCAAATGCCGGTAATGGACGGCTTTGAGGCAACCGCCATCATCAAACAATCGCACCCTGATATCCCTATAATAGCCCTTACAGCTGATGCGATGCCCGAGACTTATGAGAAAGCTTTAGCCGCCGGTATGGTTGATTATTTGACCAAGCCTTTTGTGCCTGAAGTGCTCTATACTAAGCTGGCAAAGCATTTGAGGCAGCAACCGGCGTAGGTTGATAGCCCCAACAACGTCATTGCGAATAAGTAAAAACCAAAGCATCTAAAGGAGCTGTAAAATTCACCTATTTGTCATGCTGAGGTACGAAGCATCTTCTTCGCCCTGTATAGCCGCTATGCTTGTTGAAGAAGATCCTTCGTACCTCAGGATTACAAACTCTTTTTTAGATCTCAGCACTCACCTGATAAGCTCAGACCAACGGGGCTACGCACCAATAAAAAAAGCGATGAGGATCACTCACCGCTTTAATATCATCAACGAAATCTGCGTAATCAGTAACGATCAACGGTCTTAGTTGATCTGCTGCTTTACTGATCCGCACTCTTTCATATGCTCCGGGAAATAAGGGTTTTCGATAGGTTTTGCTGCTGATAACCAGTATCCACCTTTACCATCATCAGCCATTGGGCAAAAATCAACATAAATAGGTGCCGATTTAAATTTACCACCTTTAATAAGGTCAATCACATCTTTACTTAATACGAGGAACGATGCACGCTGAACTTTAATATCATCGGCAGCGGCAATATGGTGCGCTACTGTGGCCGTTTCGGTACAACCTTTAATACCGGCTAATTGGGCCTCTAAAGCGGTAGCAGCGGTTTTAACACCAGCTACGTTCGATTTTAAAAACTCATCTTTTAAAGCGATGTAAGCTTTAACAACGCTCGCGGTATCAGTTACCTGTGGCGCGGCAGCCGTTTTAGCCGAATCGGTAGCAACGCTATCGGTTTTAGCTGTTTCTTGTTTGGCGGATTGGTTACACGCTACGGCGGCGCAGGCCGCTAATAAACATAATGTTTTAACAATTTTCATATGGCAATTAGTTTGTGCGGATAGCTTCTACCGGATCAAGCATTGATGCCGAATAGGCCGGAATAATTCCCGCTATCACTCCTATTATAATTGAATAGCTCAAGCCCCTTATCACATTGGCGGCATCGAGTATTACTTGTATATCAGCGGCAGCCTTAACTGCAAAAGTACCCAGATATACGAAGAATAACCCAATAAGCCCGCCGCATAAACAAAGTAGCACTGATTCAATTAAAAACTGCAATAATATGAAATAGTTTTTAGCCCCAAGCGATTTTTGGATCCCTATAATATTGGTACGCTCCTTTACCGATACAAACATGATATTGGCGATACCGAAACCACCAACCAATACCGAAAATAAACCGATGATGAAACCACCTTTGTTTACGATGCCAAACAAATCGTCAAGCTGTTGTGTGATCATGGTGGTACGATTGAGCGAAAAGTTATCTTCCGCACCCGGCCTCAATCTGCGGATAGAACGCATCAAGCCTTTAATTTCACTTTCTACATCATCTGTTGGGATGCCTTTTTTGCCACGTACAATTATTGAAGGGCCATATCTTGAACTTTGAATATCAATTAAATTGCGGGCAAAGTTAAGCGGGAGCAATACTTCTTTATCTGTAGAGATGCCCAACATGTCCTTACCTTGCTTTGAAAACACACCCACTACAGTTACGTAGCGACCCATAACTTTAATTTGTTTACCGATGGCATCCCCATCCGGGAAAAGGTTTTGCGCTATATCATAACCTATATTGGTAATAGGTGCGCCCGTTTTTGATTCGATCTCGGTAAAATAGCGTCCGCTTTCAAAATCAAAATTCCAGGTTTTATCATGATCCTGCGATCCGGCATCAACCTGTGCTCCTTCAACCGTATTACTTTTATATTTAATGGTACGATTATCAATATTGATCTCATAAGATAAAGCCTCGGCGGTGGTCATCCGGCGCGATAGCTCATTAAAATCCCGCAGATCAGATTCGGGGCGTTGCAGGTATTTCCACCAGGGGAAGTCGCTACCGCCTACCCAAGGCCATTTTTGCACGTAAATACTGTTGTTACCCAGCTTATCAACGCTATGTTGCAGGTTATTGCGGAGCGTATCAACTGCCGATTGTACGGCGATGATGGTGAAGATACCGATGGTTACCCCAAGCAATGATAAAAACGTGCGCGTTTTATTTTGCCTCAGCGCGTCGCCGGCAAATAAAAAGCTCTCTTTTAAAAGTTTTAAAAAAAGCATCTAACTAATTTTGATATTTTGTGTTAATCAATTTTATTGCACGTTTTACGTGGAGACAACCTAAATAACCCGATTTTATAAACAACAAACACCATTTAGGGCATTATTTTTTTTAGACGATGACAGGCTTATTAAGTTACAGCATTTATCAATTAATATAACAGTAGTGTAATTAAAATGCTTCTTAAAAAAATCTGTTAAATTAACAAAAAAATTCGTACATTTGCGCCCTTGAAAATTCATAAACACAAACATGAAATTATCTCAATTTAAATTTAACTTACCTGAATCCCTTGTCGCCCATACTCCATCTGCCACCCGCGATGAATCACGTTTAATGGTTTTACACAAAGATTCGGGTAAAATTGAGCATAAAATATTTAAAGATGTGCTGGATTATTTTGAAGATAAGGATGTAATGATCCTGAACAACACCAAAGTTTTCCCGGCCCGTTTATATGGCAACAAAGAAAAAACAGGTGCCACTATCGAAGTATTTTTGCTTCGCGAACTAAATAAAGAATTACGCCTTTGGGATGTGCTGGTTGATCCGGCCCGTAAAATCCGCGTAGGTAATAAATTATATTTTGGTGACGACGACCTTTTAATTGCCGAGGTTGTTGATAACACCACTTCACGTGGCCGTACTATCCGCTTCCTGTTTGACGGTACCGACGAAGAGTTTCGCCGTAACGTTGAAATTTTGGGCGAAACACCACTTCCAAAATACATTAAACGTAAAGCTACCGCCGAAGATAAAGAGCGTTACCAAACCATTTTCGCTAAACACGAAGGTGCTGTTGCAGCCCCTACCGCTGGTTTACACTTTAGCCGCGAGCTAATGAAACGCCTTGAACTAAAAGGTGTTGATTTTGCCGAAGTTACCCTGCACGTTGGTTTAGGAACTTTCCGCCAGGTTGAGGTTGAGGATTTAACCAAACACAAAATGGATTCGGAGCAGTTTATCATTGAGCAAAAACAAGCTGATATTGTAAACCGTGGCATCGAGCGTAAATCACGCATCTGCGCAGTAGGTACCACTTCAATGCGTACCATCGAATCGGCAGTATCTGCAAACAAAACCCTGAAAGCTGCTAACGACTGGACCAGCAAATTCATTTTCCCGCCTTACGATTTCAGCATTGCTAACTCAATGATCACCAACTTCCACACACCAGAGTCAACCCTGTTGATGATGATCGCTGCCTTTGGTGGTTACGAGAACGTAATGAACGCATACGAAGTAGCAGTTAAAGAAAAATACCGTTTCTACAGCTACGGCGACGCGATGCTGATCATCTAAAAGTTTTTTAATAGCATATATAAAATTTGAGATACGGGATTTTTCTTGTATCTCATTTTTTTTGCGGTAAATCCCGGATTCGAAAGTGCACCCAACAAGGCAATAAACTTTCTCTCCAACAAACGAGCGGTGGCCTGACAGAAAAGCGGGCCTGGCGTATGGCCCCCGATGGGCTTCGGGGCAGGTTTTGCGGGATGAAGCTTTTTTCTGTCTTGACTTTTTGGTTACTTTTGTGTCAAGACAAAAGTAACAGCCTCCGCGGCAAATGAGCGGCCAATGATTGTATAATTGCAAAACGGCCGTCCATAACCACAAAAGCCGTATGCAAGTCCTACCCCGTGCAGACAAGTAATTTCAATTTTATTAGATTTAAATGTCCCCGAACTACCAATTACTACCCACCTACGTTATTATAGTAGCCGGAGGCTCAGGCAGCCGCATGAAATCAGCAGTGCCTAAACAGTTTTTGCTATTGAATGGCAAACCTGTTTTAATGCACACTATTGAGGCATTTAACAATACAGACGCAAAACCCAAAGTCATACTTGTTTTACCCTCAGATTATCACCAATACTGGCAACAACTGGTTAATGAACATGAGTTCACCATCCCCCACCAGCTGGTAACCGGCGGAGAAACGCGTTTTCACTCGGTAAAGAACGGATTGGATTTAATTACAGATAACGAAGCTTTAGTAGCTGTACAGGACGCCGTACGCCCACTCACAAGCTCATCAGTTATTGATGAAGCCTACAAGTGCGCTCACGAGCACGAAACCGCCGTAGTAGCCGTTAAAAGCCGCGATTCGATAAGGCAGGTAAAGGATGGAAAATCTGTTAGCCTGATACGGGATGAGATTTACCTGGTGCAAACCCCCCAAACATTTAAAGCATCCCTGTTAAGAAAAGCCTACGAGCAGCCCTTCGATACAAAATTCACAGATGATGCCAGCGTAGTTGAGCAATACGGGGCCGAAATCAAACTAACCGAAGGCGATCACAGCAATATCAAGATCACCTTCCCCGAGGATATAGCCGTTGCCGAACTCCTTTTAAGCAAAAAGCCACAAGTGTAACACTCGTGGCTTTTTTATTTGCAATACAAGGTGGTTTTATGCCCTCCTGATCACGCCTAATAGTACAGCTATAATAGCTATAACCAATAAAATGTGGATCAAACCACCGCCAAACGGGTGGATAAACGCGCCAAACAGCCATCCTATAACCAAAATAACTGCGATGATGTACAATAAGCCTCTCATAGTTGAAATGTTTTTTAAGTAAATGTGAAATCACATATACCAAAACCATTCCAAAAAGTGCTAATCAACAAAAAAACCCTTATTGCTAAGGGTTTCATTATTGTTTTTAATACTCGTCTTCGTTAAAAAAGAAGTCGTCTTTAGTCGGGTAATCCGGCCAGATCTCTTCAATGTTTTCGTACGGCTCGCCATCGTCTTCAAGGGCCTGAAGGTTTTCGATAACCTCAACAGGAGCGCCTGAACGGATAGCATAATCAATTAATTCGTCTTTTGTTGCGGGCCATGGTGCATCCTCAAGGTGCGATGCCAGTTCAAGTGTCCAATACATCGTTTTTATTTAATATTTATAATTATCGGTAAATTTTACGTTTTCGCAAAAGTATAACATTTTCAATTTGAAAATCAATATTTTTTTTCATTTTTTTTAACACGTGGTACCCACTGATTCTCAGCTATTTTATCATCATTTGCAATTTTTCGGGCCAATGTGAATAGGTAATCGCTCAACCTGTTCAGATAAATATTCACTTTTTCATCAACTGTACTCTCTTCGGCAAGCAATACGGTAACCCTTTCGGCCCGGCGGCAAACACATCTCGCAACGTGGCAAAATGAGATGGCATTACTACCGCCCGGCAAAATAAAATGCAGTAACTCGGGCAGGTTTTCGTTCATGGCGTCCATTTCGGCTTCCAGCAATTCCACATCCTCCAATTCCAGATCGGGGATAACCATTTTTGATTTTTCGGGATCGGCCGCCAACGAGGCTCCAATAGTAAACAACCTGTCCTGTATCTGCTTCAATACCTCCTTATCATGCGCATCTATATCCTGATCGCGGACAAGGCCGATGTATGAGTTCAACTCATCCACCGTACCGTAACTTTCAATCCGGATATGATGCTTGGGCACACGGGTACCTCCTATCAATGAAGTTAACCCTTTATCGCCCGTTTTAGTATATATCTTCATGGTCAATTTAACAAAAAATTACAACAATGTGGTTACATAAAACACGTAACCTCATTATCAAGCTATTAAAACCAAAGTGATCAAATCTTTTTCCGCAGATCGCTGTTATTTCAACACTATCATTTTAAACACCGCATTTTACGGCAATTGCGCATAATTTTTGCTAACGAAGTGTAATTTTTAAAATGTTAGCTTAAACTTGCATTTATAATATCGTGAAACATACTTATTCAGCCATCTATGAAATCGATCATATTATCATCTAAATTATTATCCCTCTCATTAATTATACTGTTTTCAACCGGATTTAGTTGCGGCGGCAGCAGTAAAAGTAAAGCAAGTAGCGATAGTAGCCAGACAGCCACAGATAAACCAACTCCTCCTAAGGTAAGCATGGCCAGCCTGCTTAGCGAGAAACAATTTAATGATCTTTTTCCGCAGCGCGATAAGTTTTATACCTACGCTGCTTTTATTAAGGCTGCCGATGAGCTAAGCACAATCAGCGTAAAGGTAACCCGCCGCGCCACATCTGTTTACCAATTGATACGCACCGATAAAAAAACAGGCAAAAGCGCCGTTGTACGCCAGGATGTTGACTGGAACGAAGAATGGGCCAAAGCCAAACCTGATAGCACCTACACCATCGACTATGGGAATTTCTGCACCCAATTTGCCGCCGATGTAAATAAAAAAGAGCTTGCCGCCTTTTTCGCTCACATAGCACACGAAACCCGTCATGGTGTTAACGCCACCTACACCGACGGGCTAATGCTGATACACGAAAGCAATACCAGCCTCCCCTACGTTGCCGAAAACGATGAATACCCTCCTGTTGCGGGCAAAAAATACTATGGCCGCGGCCCTATGCAGTTAAGCTATAACGGCAATTATGGTTACGCATCAGATTGCATTTTGGGTGATGATAAGATCTTGTTACAAAACCCCGAAATGGTAGAGAACGACCCAGTAATGGCTTTTAAAACCGCCATTTATTTTTGGATGACACCTCAAACCCACAAACCATCAGCCCACGATGTAATGACAGGCAAATGGCAACCCAACGCCGAGGATAAAGCAGAAGGCCGTACCCCCGGCTTCGGCATGACCATCAATATTGTAAACGGCGAGGTAGAATGCAATAAAGGCGAAAACATGTACAACATGAACGACAGGATTGGCTTTTACCAGTTCTTTTTAAAGAAACTTGGTATTGCCGATGCTAATTGCGTTTGTTCATGCGCTACCATGAAACCGTATCATTATTGATAACCTTTTGATTTTTGTTGCTAAAAAGTTATTATTGTGTTAATCTTTAACACTAAACTTTAACAAAGTGTCATCATTATTTGATACCGCGCAAATCGCATCATCTATACCAGAGGTAGC
The DNA here is from genome assembly GCF_039839285.1 of Mucilaginibacter sp. CAU 1740. Classification (NCBI taxonomy): domain Bacteria; kingdom Pseudomonadati; phylum Bacteroidota; class Sphingobacteriia; order Sphingobacteriales; family Sphingobacteriaceae; genus Mucilaginibacter; species Mucilaginibacter sp. CAU 1740. The sequence goes on from NZ_JBDOQS010000009.1 coordinate 316,042, forward strand.
CGACATACTTGCATCGCTAAAAAAAGAGTTCAAGATAGAGCAAACCGGGCATATTGATTTTAATCTGGGGCAATTCAGCGTACTTAAAAACTATACTGATGTGCATCTATTAAGTTCGCATGCGGTGAAAAATAAGAATAACGATAGCTATATCCTTTTCACCGAAGCGCAACCAAAACTTACCGATCATGGTAAAGCCCTACCCGTTGAACAGCACATTTGGGCACTGGCCTACTTAAAGCACGATTTTGGCCGCGTACTCATCAGGCGTGAAACCTTGGTGGACAAGATCAAAGAACTCATCCACCCGGTTGAACTTGATTTTGCTGAAGACAAAGCCTTTAGCGATACTTTTTATATGCTGGTAAGCGACCGCCAAAAAGCAACCTCAGGTGCCGATCGTAATTTCCGCAACGTGGTAATGGATATCCGTCTGGATGATTTTGTGATTGAGATTGTTGAGCACACGCTTATTATCGGCAACACTAAACCACGCTGCGCTGAAAAAGCGCTGCATTTGGCCGAGTTTGTTTCGAGGTTGTGTACTACGTGCGATTAAGCTTCGGTTTGATCCGACAGTAATTTTATAAAAGACCTAACCTTATGAAGGTATTTATCGGAATATTTTATATTCTCGTCGGCTTTTCTTTTGCATCGTGCAATAGCAACCCCAAAATTCAGATCACAGGTTTTATAAAAGATGGCGATGGCGTTTTTGTTAAGATCAAAAGCGGCAATAGTGAAACCTGCTACGATTCCACTTATGTAAAAAACAACAAATTTATATTCAGTCCGCAAATCCCCAAAAAAGGATTTTACCATGTAGGCTTCTACAGTACAAAACCCCATATGTTTGATGGCGATTCTGTACAATGGATCTCTGATATCAATTTTTATGCTGACGACAGCGACTCTATACACATCCAAATTAATGACCTTACGCGTTATTTAGAACACACAAAATACTCACTTACTTCAACATCTTTTACCGAACGTAAACTGAACGACTTTGAACAACTCTTAGCATTTAAAGCAGACTCGTTAAAACAGCAGAAAAAGGAATACGAAAAAATTGCGGATAGCTTTATGGGCGATCCTAAACGTTATAGTGCTTACATAGATACCTTAAATGGATTTGATCAAAAACTTGCAAACTCACGAAAAATGGCACTAAACCAATTTATAAAGGGCAATAATAATACCATCATTGTCCCCTACGAAATTAGCCGGTCAAGTGACCTGTTTGACGATTATACTTTTTATAAGAAAACACTCGATCAGCAAAGTCAATCCGTTAAACAATCTTCTTACTATGAAGATGCTCTTAATTTACTCAAATCAGTAGAAAAGATATCCCGAGGAGGACATGCTTCTAAGTTATATGGAAAAGATCTTAATGGACATGAATTTGATAACAATTTCAAAAACAACAAATTAATACTGGTAAATTTCTGGGCTTCGTGGTGTGTTCCCTGCCGCGAAGAAATACCGGAGTTAAAAAAAGTTTACAGCGAGTTTAAAAACAAGGGGTTTGACATAGTTTCTGTTACTATCGACGAAAAATATGACCGGTGGAAAAATGTATCTGAACAAGAGAAAATGCCATGGACGAACATCGGCGAGATTGTTGATCAATTTGATTCAAAAAACATCAAAAACTTTGTTGTTAAATCTGTGCCCACAAATTATCTCATATCTGCCGATGGAAAAATACTTAATCGGAATATTGAGGTTGACAGTTTACGAAAGATGCTTAAACATCGGTTATTATAATCCATAGTGAAAAGCGGTAAAGAATATAAAATCTCCCTATTTGCCCAACACCGCCGGTAAAATATACTCCTGCATCATTTTATCAACCTGCGGATGAGCATAAGGTGTATTATAAGCCTCGGCAGTTACTATCACGACCAGCGGCTGATTGGTAAACACAAAGATCTTGTTACCTCCATTGCCCGAGCAATAATACGTTTCATAAGCTTTATTATTTACGGTGTAAGTTTTATTCCAGAACAGGTAGCCATAATAACCCTCGCCTCCCATATCTTTTGGCAAGGTTAAATGTTTGGTGAACGATTCTTTTACCCAACTCTGCGGCAAAACTTGTTTACCATTCCAAAGCCCACCGTTTTTATATAGTTGTCCAAATTTCGCGTAATCTAATGAGCGCATTTGTAAACCTCCGGCTGTACTGGGTACGTTTTGCGGTGTGTATTGCCATTGGTAATGAGTTATGCCCAGCGGCTTAAATAGTTTCAGGTTTGAGTATTTGTCCAGGCCACCAGCTACTGTTTTGTTGAGAATATCACCCAATAATACAGCACCGGCCGTAAAATAGTTCCATTGTTTATATGCGTTTTTTGCACTGTCGGTTTTTAGATCGAGCGTAAATTTAACCCAATCATCGGTTGGGTACATGTTTTCCTCGTTCCCCGGTGAATCGCTTTTACTATCGTCAGCATCAAATACCGAACTCATGGTGAGCAGGCTTTTTAAAGTGACATTATCTTTTTGAGTTGAATAATTGCTAAACTTTTTCAGATCATAAAACTCTTTTAAAGTTTGATCAACACTTTTGATATAGCCATCGCGAATAGCCATTCCCATAACTGTTGAGGCAAATGTTTTGCCTACTGATCGTGGGTTATGCAGCGAATCGCGGGCGCTTCCATTAAAATATTCCTCAATAAGTAATTTCCCATTTTTAATCACCACCACGCTGGTAATTTTTTTAAAGATGTTATTAGCAATGAGGCCATTCATTGCCATAAGTTTCTTTTTATCAAAACTTTCTGTTGATACCGGCCAACCGCTGCCCGGTTTTATAGGTTGAAGTGGCACATCTTTCGATTCGATAGCAGGCATAGAAAACTGAAGCTCACCTTGTGCGATGATATCATTACCTACTTTTAAATCAGGTATGGCCACATAAGGCCTTACCTCTATTTTAAGTTGATGTGTGCCTGCTGTAAGTGCGTCTTCCCCACCGCGAGCCATAAATCTGCCCCACAAAAAACAGCCCCATGAGTCTTCTCCCCGGTTATTGATGAGCGGGACAAATATGCTGGTACTTGTATTTTTCACTACAGGCAGGTTAGCGCCTTTGTTCAAATTTTCCTGGTATATCTGTCGGCCATCTACATAAAAGGTAAATTGAAAATTACCTTTGTTTAAATCGTCAACAGTAGATGATGGCTGTAGGGCATGCTGATAATTGGTTAGCGAATTACCCAATACTAACCGCATATACAGGTTATTTTCAGGTTTGGCATAGTAACTTGTTAAAAAATCTGTTGGCTTAAGTTTTTCGAGTGGAATGGTATCCGCTTCGAAGATCACTTTACCAATATTGGCTTTTTGAATAGCTGATGTTATTGGTTCGGGTTCAATGATATTACTGGTTTGAGCGTATAGGGCACCGGCTGTTATCAATATAAAAAAAGCGATAAGGCTGTAACGTTTCATTTTGTTTTATTTAGATACTACAAAACTCCATTTATTAAAAGTTTGAAAATAGAACGAGATTAACATCCACGCAATAAAAACCTGCGATAGGCCGAAGGGTTACTTCCGCCAAATTGCTTAAAGCACCGCACAAAATGGCTTTGATCTGCAAAACCACAACTGAAAGCAATATCCGTTAAGGACAGATTATCATCAGTAAGCAACGAAAATGATTTCTCAACCCGCAGCTTCCGGATATATTCGCCCAGGTTACAATTAAAATGCTTCGAAAAATCACGCGATAAGTGCACGGGGTGGATCTGTAATATTTGAGAAATGTTGTGCAAAGTGTAGCCTTTGGCAGGCTCATCATGCAATAATTGCTTTAACCTGTCAACCCAGGCTGGAACCGCCCGTAACAGGCGGCCATTGTCAAATTGCATTTTATGAAGCGTTTGCAACAGCAACGACTCTACGGCAAGCCCGGTAAGTTCGTCGGTAATTTTCGATTCCTTAAAAATTCGGTATAAAAGAAATTTAACATCGGGGTTGGCAATGGAAAAGCTGCCTTGCAATTTATCCTGCTTTAGTTCAAGGCTATCAAACCAATGCTTTTGCAGTTCGATGTGAAAACCTCGGGTAAAACCTTTCGGTTTGATGTTGTAATGGGGATCCTGCCAATTGTGGAATAGCAAGCTACCTGCCGAGCAATTATAAACTTCCTTTTTATTGCCTTCAAGTACATTGCCGGCGAGTATAAAAGTGAAATAAGCATTTTCGTGATAATGCCAATCTACCTTATCAAGTGTGTATTCTGTATCAGTTATGGTGATGCCTGGCAGGTGGGTTGTTTGATTGGTTTGTCCGTAAAAGCTGCCTGTTTTTAGTTGTTTCATTATCCACCGGGAATAAAATTAAACAACCAATTATTTTTCTTCTAACGAGCCCGGTGCCTCATCTACAACCCTCCTATCCACCGTTTGGATATTGGTGTTCAAATAATCCTTCTCGATCAAACCATCGCGCATACGCACTATACGATGCGCGTGCATGGCAATGTCCTCCTCGTGCGTTACCAGGATAATGGTATTGCCCTTGGCATGGATATCTTCAATAAGGCCCATGATCTCGATAGATGTTTTGGTATCGAGGTTACCCGTAGGCTCATCGGCCAAAATAATAGATGGATCATTGATCAAGGCCCTGGCTACAGCCACACGCTGCCTTTGTCCGCCCGAAAGTTCGTTCGGTTTGTGATCCATGCGGTTACCGAGGCCTACATTTTTAAGCGCATTAGAAGCCCGTTCCATTCGCTTTTCCTTATTCACACCCGAATATACAAGCGGTAACGCTACGTTATCTAATGCGGTATTGCGGGGCAACAGGTTAAACGTTTGGAATACGAAACCAATTTCGGAGTTACGCACTTCGGCAAGCTGGCTATCGGTCATGCGGCTTACGTCGATACCGTTAAGCACGTATTGGCCTTTGGTTGGGGTATCCAAACAGCCTAAAATATTCATAAGGGTTGATTTTCCTGAACCGGAAGGCCCCATAAGCGCTACAAACTCGCCTTTGTTAATAGATAGCGAAACAGATTTAAGCGCGTGGATCACCTCGGCACCTATCACGTATTTACGCCCGATATCTTTAATTGTTATTAACGGCTTGGCAGTATTTATTGGCTCCATGAATTATTTTTCGGTTTGACTGCACAGGGGTAGGTAATGTTACAGTTGGAAAGTCGAAAGTATGAAGTTTTTAGTCGAAAGTCATTTTGAACGATAAATACTAAAGACTTTCGACTCCGGACTTAATACTTAGAACTTATTTCTCAATAACCTTCGCTACCAAAAAGTAATCGGCATCGTGCTTTGGCGCGTTCTCTAAAGCTTCTTCGTGGGTAATTTCGTATTTAACCACATCTTCGCGCAGTACGTTGGCACCGGTGGTCATGTATACCAGCGGCTCAACACCGGTAGTATCAACCTCGTTAAGCTTGGCCATAAAATCAAGGATTTTGCTCATATCCTGCATGGTTTCCTCTTTTTCGGCTTCGGTAAGTTCTAAACGGGCCAGTTGGGCTACTTTTTCAACGGTTTCTTTATCAATGGTCATGCCTGGTGGTTTTATTAACATCATAAACCTCATTGTACAAAATGCAGCTGTCAGAATCCATCCGGCTGCTTTTTGAAGTGGTTTATGTACAAATATATTACAAATTAGCGGTGTGTTGCCATCCGGGGTTATAATTGGCTAAGCCTGGGCTGAAACGATTGCCTTGGCATTTAAATTGGCACTTATAATTTCATACACCTCATCGCGCAGGGTATCAGCATCATCTACCGTTAAATTTGAAGTATCAATAGGCTTGTGCACTTTAAACTTCGCGATACCCGGTCTGCTGCCGTATTTGGTACCGGTGTCCCAAAGTATTTTCCAGGTATTTACAGATGATACCGGAATAATGGGAACATTCAGTTCGATAGCCAGCCTGAAAGGGCCGTTTTTAAACTGTCCAAGCTGTGGTGGATAATTATCAGAAATCCCCCCTTCCGGGAATATAATCAATGAGATGCCTTCTTGTAATTTTTCGGACGCCTTTTTAAATGCTCTAAATGATGACATTTTACTTTCGCGATTTACCGGGATATCAACTGTACGAAAAAACAAGCCGGTGACCAATCCATCCTCAAGTTCTTGCTTCCCCATAAAACAGCAATCATTTTTTACCATTATGCACATAGCCGAAATATCAAGATTAGATGTATGATTGGGGCAAATGATATAAGGCTTGCTCCAGTCAATAGACTGCTCGTATTCAAACTTATAAAATATGCCCACAAAGGCCGAACTCACTCTCCCCCAAACCCCGCGGAGCTTGTTTAACGTATGGTAACGTTGTGGTTTCCGGGAGAAAAAATAAAAAAAAGGCCATAAAATAAAGTAGCCCAGCGCTACGCTCACCACATATAAATAGATGTGCACTTTTTTCAATATCATTTTCATCGTCACCAAAAATAGAAAAATTCCTTACTTTCGCCACACTATGGAGACTGTTGTTAGTGGCATCCGATCGACCGGAAACCTGCACTTAGGAAATTACTACGGGGCGTTGCAAAACTTTATAAAAATGCAGCATGAATACAACTGCTTTTTCTTTATTGCCGACCTCCACTCGTTAACTACCCACCCCACACCTGCCGATTTGCATGGCAACGTTAAACAGGTGCTGATAGAATATTTGGCCGCCGGTATCGACCCGGAAAAAGCTACCATCTACGTACAATCAGACGTGCCCGAGGTAACCGAACTGTACCTGTACTTAAACATGAACGCTTATTTGGGCGAGCTGGAACGCGCCACATCATTTAAAGATAAAGTACGCGCCAATCCCGAAAACGTGAACGCAGGCCTGCTTACCTACCCGGTATTAATGGCTGCCGATATCATCATCCATAAAGCCGTTAAAGTGCCTGTAGGTAAAGATCAGGAGCAACACCTGGAGATGGCCCGCACCTTTGGTAACCGCTTTAACCGTTTATATAACAACGATTATTTCCCCGAGCCTTACGCGTTTAGCTTTGGCGAGAGTTTGGTGAAAATCCCGGGCCTGGATGGTAAAGGAAAAATGGGCAAATCTGAAGGTGAAGGAAACGCTATATTTTTAGGCGATGCTCCGGAAGTGATCCGCAAAAAAGTAATGCGCGCTGTAACCGATGGCGGCCCGACTGTTGAAAACCAGGAAAAACCACAGGAGATCCAAAACCTGTTCGATTTAATGAAGGTGGTATCTACACCGGATACCGTAGGCCATTTCGACGGTTTATATAATAAAATGGCTATTCGCTACGGCGACTTCAAAAAACAACTTGCCGAAGATATGATCCTGGCCACCGCCCCTATCCGCGATAGGATCAATGCCATTGCAGGCGATGCTGATTACCTGCGTAAAGTTGCAGAAATGGGTGCTGATAAAGCCCGCGAAAGCGCTTCGAGAACTATAAGAGAAGTAAGAGAGATCATCGGTTTCAAAAAATTTTAATTTCAGAACCGGAATTAAGAAATTTTCAGAATATTAGATAGAGCCCTTTTCAGGGCTTTATTTTTGATAATAAAAAGACAAATATTAGTTGGATAGCCTAACGAAAATTGAAGCAATTCTGTAAATTCGAAAAATTCAGGTTCACACAAAACTTAATAATAACGCATGCACTTAGCTATTGTAGGAAATATTGGCGCCGGAAAAACCACCCTTACCGAAATGCTGGCCCGCAACTACGGTTGGGAACCATTATATGAAGCTGTAGATAACAACCCTTATTTAGAGGATTTTTACAGCGACATGAAACGCTGGAGCTTTAACCTGCAGATCTACTTTTTAAATAGCCGCTACCGACAGATCATCGATATTCAGAAAAGTGGCCGTAATATTATTCAGGATCGTACCATTTATGAGGATGCCTACATATTTGCAGAAAACCTGCACGATATGGGCCTCATGACCACCCGCGATTACGAAAACTACGAATCTATTTTTCAGAACATAACCGAGTTTATTAAACCACCCGATCTATTGGTTTACCTTAAAGCTTCGGTACCTACCCTGGTTAGCAATATTCAACGCCGTGGTCGTGAGTATGAGATAGGGATCCGCTTGGATTATCTTTCAAAACTGAATGAGAAATACGATAAGTGGATCAATAGCTACAAATTGGGTAAGTTGTTAGTACTTGATAAAGATAACCTTGATTTTGCCAACAACACCGAGGATATGGGTACTATTGTTAACCTCATTGAGCGGGAAATTAACGGGTTGTTTTAATTTTTGCTGATGAAAATTTTAGGCATCATTCCAGCCCGCTACGCGTCGTCACGTTTTCCAGGCAAACCACTGGTTGATATCGGCGGCAAAACAATGATCCAGCGTGTATACGAGCAGGCAAAAAAATGTCAAAGCCTAAGTGAGGTTATTGTTGCTACCGACGATGATCGAATTTTTAACCATGTTACCGGTTTTGGCGGCGTAGCGGTAATGACCGGCGAAAACCACCAAAGCGGTACCGACCGTTGTGCCGAAGTTGCCCGCCTGCACCCGGAATACGATGTGATCATCAACATACAGGGCGATGAACCCTTTATCGATCCCGAACAAATCACAAAACTAACAGCCTGCTTTAATGATGCTGATACGCAACTGGCCACACTGGTAAAACGTATCCTTACCGAGCAGGAGTTGCATAACACCAACTCGCCAAAGGTGGTGATCAATAAACTATCCGAGGCTGTTTACTTTTCACGCTCCACCCTGCCCCACATCCGCGGACAGGAACCTGAAAACTGGCTTGAGTTTTATCCTTTTTTTAAACATATAGGCATTTACGGTTATCGTGCCGATGTATTGCAGGAGGTTACCCAATTGCCAGTATCTCCGCTTGAAAAGGCGGAAAGCCTGGAACAATTGCGTTGGATAGATAATGGCTACCGCATAAAAGTTGCAGAAACTGAACTGGAAACGCATGCAGTGGATGTGCCGGAGGATTTGGATAAGTTGAAGTTTGATATTTGACACTCCTACCTATCGTCGTGCCGTCCGCTGGTTAGCGGATCGGCATCCCACAGGACAAGTATCCCGCTTTGCATAGCATGGTTGCTCAGCGGATGGGAGGTTGAAACAAGTTCAACATGACTGTGATATTTTGGTACAATAAAAACCACAAATCACAAGCTGAAATCTCCTGCCTTGTCAGCCTGTAAAACAACACTATCAACGCAGCAAAAGTTCAACATTTCTGTTGCAACTATCTTCCCTTTTCTCTCGTAAACCAATAAATATTTAGGCTTGCAGAACATGGTTAACAGCGGGTTAAACTATTGAAACATCGCTCTACTATTAATAATTAAGTTTATTTACACAAACAACAAAACGTTTGATACTTTAGGTGTTTAACTAATTATTGCTTTTTAATTTATTAACTTCATACATAGCACGCCCCTTGCTATTAACCTGATTGTTATGAGAATACGGCAGCACCATTTTAAAAATGAAGGTTGGGTAAGCTATTTTTCTGAGCCGGGATTTGATGCCGGCAAATGCCGTTTAGTGCTCGCTTTCGGGGCGCCTGAACTTATAAGCGATCCTGTTATTTATGACTATTTAAGGAATGCTTACCCGGCGGCAGATATTGTTTTTTCGTCAACTTCGGGCGAGATCATTGGCAGTGATGTGTATGATGATTCGATAGTGGTTACCGCCATCGAACTTGAAAAATCATCCATAACCTGTACTTCAACCCATGTAAATGAACAGGCCAACAGTGCCGAAACCGGGGCCTTCCTGATGTCGCAGCTGGAAAAAAGGGGGCTAAAATGCGTATTCATCATCTCGGATGGAACATTTATAAACGGCAGCGAACTGGTTGACGGTTTTAATCGCGATAATCCGGACAAAGTGCCGGTAACAGGTGGCCTGGCAGGCGATGCCGCAAGGTTTAACAGTACTTTCACCAGCTTAAACGCGGTACCATCACAGGGCAATGTAATAGCGATTGGTTTTTATGGTGATGAACTACGCATTAACCACGGCTCGAGCGGCGGTTGGGAAGAGTTTGGGCCTCAGCGCACAATCACCAGATCAGTTAAAAATGTGTTGTTTGAGATTGATGGCAAAAGCGCCCTTGATCTGTATAAGGAATATTTAGGAGAGTATGCTGCCGAGTTGCCTGGTTCTGCCTTGTTATTCCCCCTCTCGTTAAGTATTGAGGGCAGCGACAAAAAACTGGTGCGCACGATACTGAGCGTTAATGAGGATGAAAAATCGATGACCTTTGCCGGTAACCTTCCCGAAGGAAGCAAGGTGCGCCTGATGAAGGCAAATTTTGAAAAACTGATCAATGCCTCATCTACAGCCGCTACCGATTCAATAAACGATCCTAAACAAGCCGATCTGGCCATACTGGTAAGTTGCGTTGGCCGAAAACTGGTACTTGCCGACCGCACCGACGAAGAGCTTGCTGCCGCGAAAAGTATTTTTGGCGATCAAACATCCATGGCGGGCTTTTATTCGTATGGAGAGTTGTCCCCTCTAAACAAAGGATCCAACTGCGAGCTGCACAACCAAACCATGACTATCACAACCTTTACCGAAATATAATTTATGGATTACCATTACCTGTTAGATAAGCAAATAAAAAAGATGCTTCCGGCGCAATACCTGGAGGATGACGCTATTTTGCAGTTTTTAGGTGCCATAAACAACAGTTTTAAAAACCTTGATAAATCCATAAAGCTGGCCGATCATGCCTTTAATGTAAGCGAACGCGAGTATGTAAGCGTAACCGATAACCTAAGGCAACAAAATGAGATCAAACAGCGCTCGATATCGCAACTAAAAGAAGCCATCAAGGCACTTAGTCCGGATACAGAATTAAGTATCTCCGATTCGGACGATGACCTGATCCATATCATCAGTTTTTTACAGGAGCAGATCACCAAAGCCAAACAGCTTGAAATTGAGCTGATCCAATCAAAAGATGTTGCCGAAAAAGCGGCTATGGCCAAATCGCAGTTTTTGAGCGTGATGAGCCACGAGATCCGCACACCGATGAACGCGGTAATCGGTTTCACGCACCTGCTCATCCACCAGGAACCACGGCCCGACCAAATGGAGTTTTTGAACTTCCTCAAGTTTTCGGCCGAGAACCTGCTAGTGCTGATCAACGATATTTTGGACTTTAGTAAGATAGAAGCCGGCAGGGTTGAATTTGAGAACGTAGATTTCAGTCTCACAGATCTAATCAAAAACATCCGCCTTGCACTGCTTCAAAAAGCCAACGAAAAAAACATCCAGATAAAACTAATGATGGACCAGGACCTGCCCCATGCCATCATTGGTGACCCGGTACGTGTAGGCCAGATCCTTACCAACCTAATGAGTAATGCTGTTAAATTTACCCATCAAGGCAAAGTAACCGTAACCGCTACCCTTGCCGAAAGTAAAAAAGGTGAAGCAACTATCGATTTTGAAGTAGCCGATACCGGAATAGGGATCACTCCCGATAAACAGGAAAGCATTTTTGAAAGCTTTACCCAGGCCAGTTCGGATACCACCCGCAAATATGGCGGCAGCGGCTTAGGCTTAACCATCACCAAACGCTTGTTGCAATTGTTAGGTAGCGATATCACCGTTGAAAGCGAATATGGCAAGGGTTCAGTATTTAAATTCGGCCTCACTTTTAAAACCAGCCATAAAAAACTGAACAGGCATGCGGATAACGAAGAATTTTACGCGCTAAAAAGCCTAAAAGGCACCCGCCTGCTCATTGCAGAAGATAACCAGATCAACGTAATACTGGCCAAGCAGTTTATGAAACAATGGGATGTAGAGTGCGACGTAGCCGAAAACGGCGAGATTGCCCTAACCCTTGTAAAAACCCGCGATTACGATATGGTATTGATGGACCTCCAGATGCCCGAAATGGACGGCTACCAAACCACCCGCGCCATCCGTGAACTTCCCGGCGAACAATATAAAACGTTGCCTATTATCGCGCTAACAGCTTCGGCTATGTTGGATATACAGGATATGGCTTTTACTGTAGGGATGAACGATTATGTGAGCAAACCGTTTAATCCTAATGAGCTGCACCGTAAAATTGATTTGTATAGCAGACAGCGGGAAAGGGTATAGGTTTTATTTTTTACCGGTCAGAATTCCAACTATTAAATCACTTTGCTCTTTGTTTATATCCTCACTGATTTTATAAGTTTCTGAAAACTCATTCAACCAATCGAAAATTTTCTCCAGAAATTCCAAAGTTAGGGCTGTATCAGTGGAAACTTGCTTAATGTTTGTCTTTCTATCGAATGTCACGGAGTGAGCGTTTGCATAACAAAGATGTAATACACGCAACCCCGCCACATTTTCGATAAACTCCTCCATGTTTAAAAAATATCCCCAGTATTTAAAAGCAGGCAAAACAACACGAACCCATTCCTTTATAGCAGGAATTTCATAAACCTCTCGAGGGTCATGGTTGTAACCGTCAATAGCAAATGATATCTTACCTCTGGTTTTTTCAATCATTCTGTCGTTTATTGTCAAACGATCCAATAATTTAACAAAGCCACTAACGTCTTTATTTAAAATCTCACTTTTGTTAACTTCTAAATAGATTAATCCACTTTCCCTTAATTTTTTATTTATTTCCCATTGATATTCGATCTGATCCATATAATCAACTACGCCACCAGCATACTCTATAAATTTCTGTTTAAAACCTTTATCGAGTAAGTTCGCCTTTGGTATATTAATGGACCAACCATTTTTTGTTCTATCAATATTGTTAATATCAAATCGAGTCCAATAAGCTTTCCGGTCAGATAAATTTACAATAATGATTAGTACCGGAAATCCGGCATTAAGGTAGTAATTCAAGTGTTTATTTTCCCCTGTAAATGTCCATCCCGTTGAGGTCGCAGAAGCAAAATAGCTATCTCCTGTTTTGATCTGGACTCCAAGAAATTTGCCGGTTACGCTTTCTCCAACTAAAACATCAAAATAACCATCAAGCCCGAAATCATCTTCTAAATGAACTGGTCTAAAGAGCCAATCAAAATCAGTTTCTACTATTGATTTCACAAACGATACCCCATTATCGCCAGTTTTTCTGTTTGACACATATTTGGGAAATGAGTTTTCGGGCATAGATATTGATTTTGATCTCTAAAATTAACACAAATTAATGCTTTTAATAAATAGGGCTTATTTCAACTGGCGACCTGTGCAGTTATCTCACATTTCTGCTTACCCACTGGAGTCAATAGATTTCGGAAAGCTGCTATCTCGAAATAACCAATAGAATCTTTAACATCTAACTCAACATAGTGGAAAACGCGCCCTAAGTCCGTCCATCATCACAACACCTTTACAATCAAAAAATTACATTCAACACAAACTTAACCGTTCTCTTTTTTAAAAACAGATATAGCAAAGCCCTAAAAATTTTCGTACTTTTGTATCCCGTACAGAAACAATTGGTCGCGGCATAAAAGCCCGGTCATTTTCAAAAAAATCATGACTAAATATATTTTTGTTACGGGCGGTGTTACCTCATCGTTAGGAAAAGGTATTATCTCTGCTTCATTAGCCAAACTACTTCAGGCGCGCGGTTATCGTGTAACCATCCAAAAATTTGATCCCTATATCAATATCGATCCGGGAACATTGAACCCTTACGAGCATGGTGAATGCTACGTTACCGAAGATGGTGCCGAAACCGATCTTGACCTTGGCCACTACGAGCGTTTCCTGAACACCCCTACTTCAAAAGCCAACAACATAACTACCGGTCGTATTTATCAAAATGTGATCAATAAAGAGCGTGAAGGCGCGTTTTTAGGCAAAACTGTACAGGTAGTGCCCCACATTACCGACGAGATAAAAAGAAACTTCCGCATTTTAGGCGAAAACGGCGAGTATGATATCGTGATCACCGAGTTGGGTGGTACTGTAGGCGATATCGAGTCGTTACCATATATTGAGGCTGTAAGGCAGTTCCGTTGGGAAATTGGCTCAGGTAACTCATTGGTGATCCACCTTACTCTGGTTCCTTTCCTTGCAGCAGCAGGCGAATTGAAAACCAAACCAACCCAGCACTCGGTTAAAATGTTGTTGGAGTATGGTATCCAACCGGATATTTTGGTTTGCCGTACCGAGCACCATTTAACTAACGATATCCGCAAAAAGATCGCGTTGTTCTGTAACGTAAATATCAACGCGGTTATCGAATCGATAGATGCACCAAGTATTTATGATGTGCCATTGTTAATGCTGAAAGAACAGTTGGACAAAACTGTACTTACCAAACTAAAACTTCCGCATAAATTAGAACCAGACCTGGAAAACTGGAAGGATTTCCTTGGTCGCCTTAAAAACCCTACTGCCGATGTTCGCATCGCTTTAGTTGGTAAATATGTAGAGTTGCCGGATGCTTACAAATCAATCACCGAGGCATTTATTCACGCAGGTGCTAAACAAGAGTGTAAAGTAAGGGTTGAATACATCCCATCTGAGCAGTTAACACCCGAAAATGCTGTTGAAAAACTAAAAGGTGTACATGGCGTATTGGTTGCCCCTGGCTTCGGCGAGCGTGGTTTTGAAGGTAAAATTCAGGCCATTCGCCATGTGCGCGAAAATAATATCCCATTCTTCGGGATCTGTTTAGGTATGCAATGCGCTGTGGTTGAATTTGGCCGGAATGTTTTAGGCCTTGAAAACGCTAACAGTACCGAAATGAATGCAGAAACTCCTCACCCGGTTATCGGTATGATGGAAGATCAGAAAACCATCACTCACAAAGGTGGCACCATGCGTTTGGGCGCCTATCCTTGCGATATTAAAAAGGGTACTAAAGCGGCCGCTATTTATGGAAAAAACCGTATTTCTGAGCGTCACCGCCACCGTTACGAGTTTAACAACGACTATCTGAAACAATACGAGGCTGCTGGCCTTACCCCATCTGGCATAAACCCTGATAATGGCCTGGTGGAGATTGTGGAGTTAAAAAACCACCCGTTTTTTGTTGGTTCGCAATTTCACCCCGAATTAAAATCAACAGTTGCTAATCCGCATCCACTTTTTATTAACTTTGTCGCCGCTTCGCTGGCTTATGCCCGCAAAAAATAAGTAATTGTACGATAATTAGATAATGGATAAAAATACGTTTACAGGATTATTCCTGATCATGGCGATCATTGCCGGCTCGATATACTTTTTAAAGCCATCGGAGGCCGACCTGAAAAAAGAGCGCGAAGTACAGCACCAGGACTCACTGAAAAAAGCAGGATTGGCCAAAGCTGATAAAGCAAATGCTACTGCCAACTTTGATACCAGCAAAACAGCTAAGGTTGATTCAAACCTGCTTAAACTGCCTTTTGGCGCAGCATCAGTTGGCAAGCAAGAGTTTGTTACCATCCAAAACGAGGAACTAATTGTTAAATTAAGCACTCAAGGTGGTAAAGTAGCATCGGTTGAATTAAAAAACTACAAAACCTTTGATAAAAAACCTTTAATCCTTTTTGATGGCGATAAAAATCAATTTGGTTTAAAATTCGCTGCCGGTGTAGCTAACATCAACACCAACAATTACTTTTTTACACCAAGTGTAAAAGAGCTTAATGTAGCCAAAGCAGATTCTGGTTCAGTTACCCTGCGTTTAAGCTACAGCCCTACCCAGTACATTGATTATGTGTACACCTTAAAAGGCGAAGGCTTTAAACTGGGCCTAACCATTAAACCTGTTGGTTTAGACGCGGTAATTGCTAACAGCGGCGCGTTAAACCTTAACTGGGCAGCCAGCCTCCACAAACAGGAAAAGGACATGAAAATGGAGCGCCAGTATTCAACAGTGTATTACTATAATACAGATAATGATGTTGATTACCTGAGCGAAACCAAAGACGACCAGAAAAGCATTGGCGATAAAAAAATGGCCTGGGTTGCCTTTAAGCAACACTTCTTCTCGAACGTGCTTATCGCTAAAAACAGCATCGCTAAAACTGACTTATCAGTTGCTACAGATGTAAATGATACTACCGACGTAAAACAAATGAAAGCCGACCTGTCGCTTACCCGCGGTACGGATGGAACTTTCCCGTTAGAGTTTTACTTTGGCCCTAACCGTTTTAACACTTTAAAAGACCAAGGTCATGACCTTGATAAACTGGTTAACCTGGGTTGGGGACCATTAAAATACATCAACCGTTTTGCGGTATTGCCGGTATTTAACTTCCTGAACAAGTTTAACTGGAACTACGGCTTGATCATCCTTGTTTTAACGGTATTGTTGAAGCTGGTATTATCACCACTTACCTACAAATCATACCTATCAATGGCTAAAATGCGTGTATTGAAGCCGGAGATGGATGAGATCAAAGCCAAAGTTGGTGAAGATAACCCTACCCTATTACAACAGGAATATCTGAAGCTTTACAAAAAAGCAGGAGTAAACCCACTGGGCGGGTGCTTACCGTTGGTTATCCAAATGCCGATAGTTATCGCGTTCTTCCGCTTTTTCCCAAGCTTATTTGAGCTAAGGGGCGAAAGTTTCCTTTGGATGCATGACCTTTCAACTTATGATTCGGTTATCAAATTCGGAACATCACTTCCGTTAATTGGTGATCACATCAGCGCGATGTGTTTATTGATGACCATTTCAACGCTCATCTACACATATTTCAACAACCAGATCTCGGGTGCTACCGGACAAATGAAATACATAGGTTACATTACGCCTATCGTTTTCCTTTTCACACTTAATAGCTACCCATCAGGTTTGAACTATTACTACTTCCTGGCCAACATGTTCACCTTTTTACAGCAATACCTGATCAAATTTATGGTTGATGATAAAAAGATCCATGCCCAGATCCAGGAAAACAAAAAGAAACCTGAAGACGCTAAAAAGAAAAAATCAGGCTTTAGCGCTAAAATGGAAGAAATGATGCGCCAGCAACAACAGGTGCAGGCTAAGAATAAGAAGTCTTAAGTCGGAAGTCCGAAAGATATTGAAGCCCCTGGGAATTTAGTTTTCAGGGGCTTTTTCTTTGTTTTCTTTAACAAAACAATTCTATTTAAAAATCTATGGGTTTTCCAATTTTCTGATTACTGACTTTCAGACCTCCCCGACTTTTTTCAAAATCCAACTAAAATAATTAGCAAAATTATATTACATTTGAAATAATGTATGCAATTGTCGATATCGAAACCACCGGAGGTCATGCCAGCGCGAATGGCATTACTGAGATAGCCATTTGCATACACGATGGTAAAAAAGTAGTGAAACGCTTTGAAACCTTGGTGAATCCTCAACGCGACATCCCTATTTACATCAGCGCTCTAACCGGCATTACCAACGAGATGGTTAAAGACGCGCCTCTTTTTGAGGATGTGGCGGCTGATATTTATCACCTCATCCATGGGAAGATCTTTGTTGCCCACAATGTAAACTTCGATTTTTCTTTTGTTCGATATCACATGGCCGCGGCAGGGTACGATCTGCAAAGTAATAAACTGTGCACGGTTAGATTGGGGCGTAAAATAATGCCGGGATTGCCTTCGTACAGTCTGGGCAGGTTGTGTAAGCATCTGGGTATTGATAACCAGGCACGTCACCGCGCCATGGGCGATGCAGAAGCTACTGCCGAGTTATTCACCTTGTTATTGAATAGCGATACAGAGAACCACATTAAGCAATCGCTTAAACAAGGTTCAAAAGATCAGGTACTACCACCCAATCTTTCCAAAAAAGATCTCGATCAATTGCCCTACACACCGGGCGTATATTACTTTCATGATCAGAAAGGCAAGGTCATCTACGTAGGTAAAGCCAAAAACATTAAAAAACGTGTGAGCAGCCATTTTACGGGCAATAACCCAGGCTTTCAGCGGCAAGAGTTTTTGAAAAATATCTACCAGATCAGTCATCAGGTTTGTGGGACGGAGTTGATAGCATTTGTGTTGGAGGCTATCGAAATTAAACGGTTGTGGCCAAAGTACAACCGATCGCTAAAGCGGTTTGAGAATGCCTTTTGTTTATATGCTTTTGAAGATCAGCGTGGCTACATTCGCCTGGCTGTTGATAAGTACCGCAAATACAGCGACCCTATATATACCTGCAATTCGTTGCTGGATGGTTATAATTTATTGAATAAACTGATTGAGGCTTTTGATCTTTGCCCTAAACTTTGCTTTGTACAAAAAAATAATGATGTATGTGCAAGCAACTTGGGAAGTGTTTGTGCCTGCGAAGGTGTAGAGCCTGCCGACAGTTATAATAAACGCGTAAACAACGCCATCGATCAGCTTAAACAAGCTTTACCAACTTACGCCATCCGCGATGAAGGGCGTACCGGTGATGAACATAGTTGTATCTTGGTAGAGAAAGGCCAGTTTTATGGTATGGGTTACGTTTCGCATTATTTTTATGCGGATAATGTGCAGCAGCTTAAAAGTCATCTTACACCCTATCCTGGAAATGATTATATTAAGAATATCATTGCTACTTATGCTTCTAAATATCCGGAGCGGATGGTGGTGTTTGGATAGAAATCTTTTTTAGAAAACTAACTTCAGAATACGAGGCACCTACGGAGCCAACTTCAGGATATAGTTCATTCTATAAACACGATACTCCTACGGAGTTAAAATAACAGTTTTTCAACACTCCGTAGGAGTATCGTGTTTATAGATGAAATTCAAACAATATTTTAGGCTCCGTAGGTGCCCCCTACTCTAAAAGCTATTAATTCCACTGCATTTTATCTCAACCGAATTATCAAA
Source organism: Mucilaginibacter sp. CAU 1740 (assembly GCF_039839285.1). Taxonomy (NCBI): domain Bacteria; kingdom Pseudomonadati; phylum Bacteroidota; class Sphingobacteriia; order Sphingobacteriales; family Sphingobacteriaceae; genus Mucilaginibacter; species Mucilaginibacter sp. CAU 1740. Next base: position 334,826 of record NZ_JBDOQS010000009.1, read on the forward strand.
ACGCCACTGCTTCCGGCACATTTTCCTTCACCTTGATCTTAGTTTGCCCAACCGATGGAAACAAAGCCATTAACAAAATAGTCCCCACAATCAGCCAACTGATCCAATGATAATAATCGACGGAAAATTTGAGCTGTGCCTGGGCGGTAACACTTTTGCTTAACAAACCGTTGGCTATTTTCACAGCCTGATCAGGCGCTACGCCTCGCCCCATCAACCCCTGCTTGAATGTTGCTAATTTCTGAACCGCCATCGGGTTAAGTTGCGTTAACTGCTCCTGAAAACGGTTATAATGATCCTGCTGCCCCCGCAACTGACAGAAATTAATGAGCGCTATACTTGAGCAAAACCCTAAAAACCTTGTAAATATCCCAACTGCCGAACCTGTGTTACCGAATTTGGCCGGGGCTGCAGATACCACAAAAAGGATAATAGGCACCATCAACATCCCCGCTCCCATCCCCTGCAAAAACAGAGGCATGATCAGATCAACAGCCGTAGCCTGGGTGGTGAAAATGAAAGTCATTATTACGTGAAACACCAGCAGGATAATAAATCCGCCGATAAAAATGAGCCGGGTAGGTTTTTTGGCCAGTACCAAACGGGACGCGATGATCACCGCAGCAATAATTCCCGCGATATTATACAGCAGCAAATAGCCCATATGTATGGGATCAAACCCTAAAACCCCTCCCATAAATGATGTAGTGATACCAAACGCCCCGCGAATAATGTAGAAAATAAACAGCAGCAATACGCCCAAAACAAACTTAGGCTGCTTGAAGGCATCCAAGTAGATGTAAGGCTTTTTCAGATTGATCTGCCTTAATATAAAGATCCCTAAAAGCACTACAATAGCTATTAACCGAAACAAGATCCTGTTATCATCCAGCCAGTTGTATTGCTGCCCATATACCAGCACGTAACCAATAAAACCCAATCCTAAAGAATAAATAATAAAACTCGGCCAATCCAAGCGGTACAAAGGTAAAGTTTTGTTAAGCCTTACATTATTCATGATCAAAAACAATAACGCCGCGCCGGGGATGTATGAGTAGACAGCGCATTTGTAGATCATGTTATAATCAAAATTATCGATGATGTTGGCCGTGATGAATGTGGTAAACTGCACTACACAAAGCAAAACGCAATACACCACAGAATATCCTATTTCGCGCGAGCGTTCGGTATGTAGCTTACTGAACATCAGTGTAAGAGTTATACTGATGGTTGCGCAGGTAAGTAAACCCTGTATGTACCGCATGGCCAACAGTAGCAAAAACGAATGGGTTAAATAGCAGATCCAACAGGTAGTAACTAATAAAATGACACTGGTAAGCATATATTCCTTGCCGGCTATGTATTTAAAAAATCTCCCTTCCAATACAACAAAACTGGCCATCCCGCCATATAAAATAATAAGCGAGTACTGTACATCATTGGGACTAACTCCGTAATACCCGGCTGCGGCGTTACCATTGCTTACCGATAAGGCAAACAATACAAGGCCCGGCAACACTACAATAAAAAGGGTGACCCTAATGAGCCATTCGGGCACCCAGGTTTTAAAAACGGGCATGATTTCAGTCATTGCTTGCAGAATTTTTGTTTACACTTACACTTGCATTCATACCGGCACTTAGTTGGGTTACCACGGGGCTATCATCAGTAATTTTGATTTTTACCGGTACACGTTGGGCTATTTTCACAAAGTTACCGGTAGCGTTATCCGGTGGAAGCAATGAAAAACGGGAGCCGGTAGCAGGCGATAATGATAATATTTTGCCTTTGATAGGCACGTCTGGATAAGCATCGATAGTGATAGCTACCGTTTCGCCAATATGCATGTTGTGGAGCTGGGTTTCTTTAAAGTTGGCCACCACCCATTTGCCGGTTTCCTTATCCACTATAAAAGCCAAAGTTTGTCCAAGCTGGATCTGCTGACCAGGCTGTATGGTGCGCTTGCCCATTTTACCGTCGTACGGGGCAGTAATTACCGTGTACGATACATCCAACTTATTCCGTTTCAGGATCAGCTCACGGCGTTTGATCTCGGAAAGTACAGGCGAGATCTGCGATTTATTATCATTCACTTTTGATAAAGCGGCCTGGTAATTATCCAACGCGGCCTGATAATCTGACTGGGCTACGTTTAATGCCGCCTGTACATTTTCCATCTGCTGTTTAGTTGCTGATTCGGCATCAAATAGTTTTTGGTAGCGGGCAAATTCCTGTTGCTGCCTTAACAGTTTGGCTTTAGTCGCAGTGATCTGGGCGCTGCTTACTTTAGCGATTTTATCGGCAGTTGCTACATTGCTTTGCAGGGCGGCTGCCTGATCTTTACCAATCTGGATACCTGCCTGGGCTTCCTGTTGCTGCAGGGCGTACTCCTGGTTATCGATTATTAAAAGCGTATCGCCTTTTTTTACGTCCTGGTTCTCATCGTACCTTATCTCTTTAATAAAACCGCTTACCCTGGCCGTTATGGGGTTGATATATTCTTCAACCTGGGCATCGTCAGTTTCTTCGTATTTAAAAAGGTTAAAAATGGTTATTATGCCCCATATACAAAGGGCTATAGCTATAACACCGGCTATCCATGTAGTTATCTTAGTGATCAGCTTATCTGTGGTGGTATAGGTATTATGTTGCTTGTTCATGTTAAAGTTTACCCGTAATGTATTGTAATTGATAGTACTGAAGCTGCGCGGCTATCTGGGCGGCAGCAAGATCGAAACGCGTTTGCAATAACTGCGTATCGGCATCTAAAAGATCGGTAATGAGCGAGGTTTGGTTAAAGTAGGTGTTGCTTACAATACGCCTGTTTTCGAGAGCTTGTTTAATATTTACCTTGCTCACCTCAACCCGGTTGAGGGCTTCGTTAAAACGCCTGTAAGCCTCATTCACCTGTTGACGAACGTTATCCTGCGATTGCGAATGCTCAATTTCCTGGCTCTCATATTCCAACTTGGCCACTTTAGCTTTATGACTGTTATGATAAAATGAGGAAATGGAAAAAGAAGCCTTTATGCCTCCCATTCCAATACCATACAGGTATGGCGAGTATGGATACAGGAAAATCTGCGGATAGCTATACTTATACATCCCGAACAGTCCTATTTTGGGCGATACATTTGCCCTCACGTTTTTCAATTGTAACTCCCGCAATAGGGTTTCCTGTTCGGATATTTTTAGCTGGTAGGCATTAACGCCCGCATCGGCCAGGTAGTCGTTGTTTGATTTTAGGGCGATTGAATCCTGTTCGCTGTTTTTGGTGGGTTCTACCCGCTGTTCATCAGGCAAACCGATCAGGATATTGAGTTTTTGATTGGCTATCGCCAGATCGTTATTCAATTGTACAAGCGAGAGTTTCTGTTTGGATAGTTTAAGCTCCGCACGTAAAACATCGCTTTTTAAAACAACACCGTTTGCTTTGAGGGTATTGATTTGTTTCAGTTGTTTTTCCTGCGCTTCGATATCTTTCAGCAACAGATCACGAAAAATAATGCTGCGCTGCATATCCAAATAGTAAGCCGCTGCACGTAGTTTCACTTCGGCAACAGTGAGCTTCTTTTGCTCGACCGCGATATTGTTTTCGGTTTTGCGCTCGGCTATTTCGATGTTGGTTTTATTGCCGTTGTACAGGTTAAAGTAGGCATCGGCTCCAACAGTGTGGGTGCTATGCAGCACCTCAAATTGCGATGGCGAATGAAATATCCCATTATTATACACCGGCATATTGGTTATGCGGGCATATTCGCCTTCTATGCTTAACTCGGGCAATCTTTCGGCCTTAGCATCTTTAATTTGTTCTATACTGCCCTGCTGGTGCAGTTCCTTAATTTGTACCGCTTTGCTGTAAGCTGCGGCCCTGTCCCAAACCTGCCTTAAGGTTAAAGGTATGTTGTGCAAACTATCTGTTTGCTTTAACGCCGCGTGCCCTGTTGCGATGGTTTGGGAAAACGCCAGGGAAAGCGCGACGTATTTAAAATATGGTTTCATAAAATTTATGCTGCAAAGTTGGCGCTATTGCAGCGAAGTAATTTTATGTAACTTGCCAAAAGTTTATTCATTCCGGCCAAACATAATTATGATCAATGCCCCAGATTTTTTTGAAGCGATAGACCGCATACCTGAATCTGTTTTTGTAATGCACGAAAAAAACGAGTTCAGGCTGCCCCAACATTCGCACCATAAAGGGCAATTGATTTATATTGAGGGAGGTGTGGCCTACATTCATTTGGTTGAAAAAACGCTCATCATTCCCGCCCGGCATTACGTATGGATCCCGAAGGAAGTGAAGCATTTTATCGAGATGCACCGCTCGGTGGTTATCATATCGCTGTATTTTTATGCTGATGATGATGACGACCACCCTTTTTTTAACAAAGGTGGCATCTATCCAATTAATACCCTGCTGATGCAAATGCTTTCGTACACCGTTAAATGGGAAGGCGATGTTTTACCGGGCGATAAAGCGTTTCCTTTTTTGGCAGGGATCAAAAACGTCCTGCCCGAAATAAGCCGAAAGGCTTTACCGATAGCTTTACCAACTACCGAAAACGAGCGGATGCAACCAGTAATCAAATACATTAGCAACCATGTTTTTGACCCGCTCACCCTCACCTCAGTAAGTAAAGAAACCGGCTTCAGCGAGCGGACCTTAACCCGCCTGTTCCGGCAAACCATGAACATCTCGTTTTTGCAGTATTTTAAATTATTGCGCATGATCAAGGCGATTGAAATGATGCTGCAAACCGATAAATCAATGAGTGAAATAGCTTATACTTTGGGCTACAATAACCTATCGGCGTTCAGTAATATCTTTTACCAGCTTACCTTAACAAGGCCGTCGGAGTTTGCTAAGCAGTTGCAATTATAAAATAAAAATTATCCTTAAAGTTAAAATAAAACAACACAATATCTATCCCGAGGGGTTATCCTTATATCATTTACCAATAAAAACTAAAGATAATGGATAGCATTAATCAACAACAACCCGAGGATAATATTAAAGATCTGAACGGCGATGAAGCCAAAGCCAAGATCAAGCAATTAGCCGAAAGCGCCAAAAGCTGCTTTTTTGTAAGCGATATCAAAACCGGTGTTCCGGCATCGATAAGGCCTATGTCGCCGCAGAAAATTGACGATGAGGGTAATTTCTGGTTCCTGAGCGCTAACGATAGCCATAAAAACCTCGAAGTATCAGGCAATCCTTTTGTGCACCTGCTCTTCCAAGGGTCAGCATATTCCGATTTCCTGAATATTTATGGTATAGCTACCGTTACCGAGGATAAAGAGAAAATAAAAGAACTATGGGAACCAACATTAAAGGTGTGGTTTACCGGGGGTATTGATGACCCGCGCATCAGTGTGATCAAGGTTGAACCTACCGAAGGGTATTATTGGGATAACAAGCATGGTAACGCGGTTGCCTTTGTAAAACAACTCGTCGGTGCTGCCATCGGCAAAACTATTGATGATTCGATTGAGGGGAAATTGGTTGTGTAAGTATAACATTTTACCCCACCACGTCATTGCGAGGTACGAAGCAATCGCACACAGGCGGTCCGCTCTGTATAGTTCGCGATTGCTTCGTACCTCGCAATTGTAAAGGTTAGATAATTCGGTAACAGAATTAGGGATTATTTTTGTTGTTTAGGGTAGCCATATCAATGGGCTTTTTACCATTAATCCCCTGATGTGGCCTTTCCCAGTTATAGT